>NZ_DALYMP010000001.1:0-892160 GCF_031975715.1 Moraxella sp. CTOTU46711 | reverse complement strand
GCTTTTTTTGTTATGATAGCGCTTTTTTAAAGGGCTGCGTAACTTCAGTTATTAACAAAACCTGTTATGAATACCACCATATGATTATGCTTAATTACATAAAGTATTCAATTGAAACATAAAGTATAAATATTATTGAATATTTCATGAAATTGTCATAATAAAATGGTAGGAAAATCTTTCGATATCTTTTAGAATAGAACTTCTACTCGCAGCATTATTTATCTTTTTTAAACGATTCGTTGCAGCGTTGATTAAGTTAAACATGTCTGTGCTTAGTAAAGGTAAATGATTCACAGATGGAATCATCGTACACTAACTCAACAAGGAGGCTATATGAACTCATCAAACTTGATGGCAGGCGTATTAGTAGTTGGTGCTATTCTACCTTCGGCTGAAGCACCCCATTATTGCCAATATAATAAGGCAGCTAATCCAGTTAGAGCCAATCGAAAATCTATATCCGTTCGCATCAGCGTGAGTAAAGGCGAACGCTAATCTTACGACAATATAGATTTTTTGATATTTAGGATAGCTTAATAAAAAAACCGCTGATGATTATCAGCGGTTTTTTCATATTTTGACAAAAATGTTTCAAATTATGGCTATTAACCCCAGTTAAGCCCATTAAGCAAGGGTCGCACCTGCAGGGATATGGTCATCTAAAGTAACCACTGTCAATTGACCGGCTTTTTCAGCCGATAAAATCATACCTTCAGAAATACCAAACTTCATTTTTCGTGGCGCAAGGTTGGTGACGCAGACCACAGTTTTGCCCACTAATTGTTCAGGGTTATAAAATTTAGCGATACCGCTAAACACATTGCGCGTTTTCATATTGCCCTGCGCATCTGTCTCACCCACATCTAGGGTAAATTGCAGCAATTTATCTGCACCTTCCACGTTATTGCAGGCTAGCACTTTTGCTACGGTCATCGTGACTTTGGCGAAGTCATCGATACCAATTAATGCCGTAGCATCAGTGGGTTGTTCGCTAGCGGCGGCTTTGGTTTTGCTCGCGCCAGATTGTCCAGTTGCGGCTTGATTGGCGATAGCAGGCTGCTTGTTTAAATCTTCTTTTGAGGCGTCCACCATCGCAGCAACTTTATCTTTGTCAACACGCTGCATCAATGGGGTAAAGGCGTTGATGGTATGCCCGACCAATAACGCATGACGGCTATCAAAATCTAGGCTGTCAACATTGAGAAAGATTCGTGCTTTTTCACACATCAATGGCAATACAGGGGCAAGATAAACCACCAATTGACGGAAGATATTAAGCGCGACGGTACACACCGCTTGTACTTCGGCTTGTTGACCTTCGATTTTGTTGAGTGCCCACGGTTTTTTGTCATCGATGTACTCATTGGCTTTGTCTGCACACGCCATAATCAGACGCATGGCTTTGCTAAATTCGCGCGCTTCATAAGCGGCAGCGATGTCTTCGCCCGCATCAATGATTTGTTGCACCAAAGCAGGCTCGCTGATTGTTAGTGCCAGTTTACTACCATGATTTTTATGGATAAATCCTGCGCAGCGGCTGGCGATATTGACGACCTTACCCACCAAGTCTGAATTGACTTTTTGCATGAAGTCTTCGAGGTCAAGATTGATATCTTCGACACTGGCTGATAATTTGCTAGCAAAGTAGTAACGCAAGTATTCAGGGTCAAGGTTTTGCAAGTAGGTATCGGCTTTGATAAAAGTGCCGCGAGATTTACTCATTTTCTCGCCATTGACGGTCAAGAAGCCATGCGCGTTGATGGCAGTGGGGGTTCTAAATCCTGCGCCTTCAAGCATAGCCGGCCAAAACAGGGCGTGGAAATATACAATATCTTTACCGATAAAGTGATAAACTTCGGTGTTGTTATGATTTTCTTTTGACCAATACTCATCAAAATTTAAGCCTAAATTCGCACCTTGTTGGTCACACAAGTTTTTGAAACTTGCCATATAACCGACAGGCGCATCCAGCCACACATAAAAATACTTGTCTGGTTCACTGGCTGGGGTGTTTGGGATTTTAAAGCCAAAATACGGCGCATCGCGGCTAATATCCCAATTGGCAAGACCTGCATCAAACCATTCTTGTAATTTGTTGGCGATAGAGGTTTGCAGGCGACCTTCTTTACGCGTCCAATTTTGCAAAAACTCGCTAAAGTTTGGCAGATTAAAGAAATAATGGATGGATGATTTTAAAACAGGCGTTGCACCTGAAAGCGTTGAGTAGGGATTTTTGAGTTCGGTGGCATTGTAAGTGGTGCCGCAGACTTCGCAATTGTCGCCGTATTGGTCTTTTGCAGCGCATTTTGGGCATTCGCCTTTGACAAAACGGTCTGCCAAAAACAAGCCTTTTTCTGGGTCATACAGCTGTTCAACTGCTTTGTGCGAGATATGACCGTTTTCATACAAGCGATTATAAATCAGCTGAGAGTAATGCTCATTTTCAGGGCTATGGGTTGAGTAATAGTTGTCAAAATCAACCAAAAATCCCGCAAAATCTTTTTCATGGGAGGCTTTGACATCGGCAATTTGCTCTTCAGGGGTGACACCGTTGGCTTCTGCTTTGAGCATAATCGCTGTGCCATGGGCATCATCGGCACACACATACGTCACTTGATGACCCAGTGATTTCATAGCACGTACCCAAATATCGGTCTGGATGTACTCAACCAAATGCCCCAAATGAATCGGACCATTGGCATAGGGTAGGGCGCTAGTAACTAAAATTTTTCTCACAATACACCTGTTATTGATTTGTTTAAAAAAACGTTATTATTGCTGTATGATAGCTTAAATCGCATCATTTCCCAACCAATGGGCATCAATCAAACAAGAAAAATTACTTTTCACACAGATATGTTCAATCAGTCTCTGTGAAAATTGGCAATAAACCCCACTTAACAGTGGTTAAAATCGTTAAAATAACAACATTGGGGTAAGCAACTATCATGTTCAACTTTATCAAACCAAAAACCGTGGCTACAGTGGATGAATCCACGCTTAATCAATTATTTGATGAATATCACGTCAATAACCAGCCAATTCGCCACTATGTCAAAGGGATTAAACAGCAAGGTAATAGTCTGACATTGGATTTGCGCTTGCCCGATGACTGCAATCCTGAACAAATCCATCATGATTTGAGCCAAAAGCTGCATATTCATGGGGTCAGTGAAGTGAATATGAATATTACCTTATTTGACAGCAGTACTGCGCCAAAACCTACGACCAAAGGCAGTGGCTCAACCTTACCCAAAACCCCCAATGCCATGCCACCTGTCACTCAGGTCACGCCACAAAGTGACAAATTAGTCACAGATACCCATGAACCTGCGATTGCCAAAAAAGCCACCACCCAAGCAGAATTAACACCCCATCCACGTATCGAGCATATTATTGTGGTGGCTTCGGGTAAAGGCGGCGTCGGCAAATCGACGACGACAGTGAATATCGCATTGGCGCTGCAAAAACTGGGTAAACGCGTGGGCGTGTTGGATGCCGATATCTATGGCCCGAGTATTCCAAGTATGCTTGGCGTGGCAGGTCAGCAGCCGCAGCTCGAGCATGAGCAATTTGTACCGATTGCCGCGCAAGGTATGCCGATGCTATCCATCGGTAGCTTATTGAGCGATGACACTACCCCGATTGCTTGGCGCGGTGCCAAAGCCACAGGCGCACTGATGCAACTTTACAACCAAACCAACTGGCCAAATCTTGATTATTTGGTGATTGATATGCCACCTGGGACGGGGGATATCCAGTTGACGCTTGCCCAACGTATTCCTGTGACCGGTGCGGTGATTGTGACCACTCCGCAGCATATCGCCTTGCTAGATGCGCAAAAAGGCATTGAGATGTTCCGCAAAACCCATATCCCTGTGCTCGGCGTGGTAGAAAATATGGCGCTGCATACTTGTAGCAGCTGTGGGCATACCGAAGCAATTTTTGGCGAAGGCGGCGGGGATAAAATGGCAGCACAGTATCAAGTGCCGCTACTGGGGCAATTACCACTGGCAAAAGGCATCCGCGAGCAAGCCGATAAAGGAGAGCCGTCCGTCATTGCCAATCAAGGCGCAGGCGATGAATTTGCCGACTATTATCTCAATATCGCTAAAAATATCGAAGCCAATATCGCCAAATTTGCCAAAACGCATGATAACAATCGGATTTTCTAAATTGAAATCTGATAGTCAATGTGAGCGTATTTGAGAAATTACAAGCCTGTTTTCATGTTAAAATTCAAACAGGTTTTAAAATAATATAAGCCCCAATTAACCATGTCTTCAATTAGATGAGTTATGCAAAAAACGCTATTTAAAATTGCTAAAATGGATTGCCCATCTGAAGAGCAAATGATTCGGATGGCATTAGCGCCCAATACCCGAATTCACTCGCTAGCCTTTGATATTGCCAATCGTCAGATGACAGTAATTCACGAATGCGATGCTGCAGTGATATTGAAGCAACTACAGCCGCTAAATATTGACAGTTCTATCATTGGCTCGGAACTCACCCAAGTGACTGATGCAGCCAATAGCAAAACTAGCAACGATCACCAACAAAGCAAATTGTTATGGCAAGTGCTTGCTATTAACTTGCTGTTCTTTATCATAGAATCCGTGAGTGGTTGGCTAAGCGGCTCGATGGGATTGGTCGCTGATAGTCTAGATATGCTTGCCGATAGCTTCGTGTATGGGTTAGCGTTGTTTGCCGTGGGGCATTCGCTGCAAACCAAACAGCTGACTGCTAAGGTCGCAGGTGTGTTGCAGTTACTGCTTGCTGTAGCGGGATTGATGGAAGTGGTGCGTCGATTTTTAGGTGCAGAGACGATACCAAATTTTGCGATGATGATAGGTATCTCGATGTTGGCGTTACTCGGTAATGCTTTATGTCTATATCTACTTCAGAAAAGTAGAAGTAAAGACGTACATATGCAAGCCAGTATGATATTCACGTCCAATGATGTGATTGTCAACTTAGGTGTCATCTTGACTGGGGTGTTAACGTGGTTTACCCAGTCGCGCTATCCCGATCTGATGATTGGGCTCTTGGTCTTTGCCTTGGTCGCCAGTGGCGCGGTTAAAATTTTACGTTTGTCTAACAATTAATCTTGCAAGTAGCTTTGAAAGTAGTGTTTCAAGTAATTTTTCAAGTAAGCATGCAATCAATCTGACGAAAATAATTTAGACCAACAATTTAGTTAAATCCAAATTAGCAAAGTTTATATCGGTTTTAAGATGATAAAACTGGTTAAAAGTTACTTGATAACCACTACCCACATTGTCAAGCGTGACAGGAACGCCTAACGGAAAATTAATGCGTCTTGCCACATGTCCAAAGGGAAAATCGGTGTAGATAGGTCGCCCTGTGGTTTGTTGAATAGTACGGATGACGGTATCAAAGGTGTAATCGCCATTGTAAGCATCACTGATACCGCTAAAATTAAATTTGCCCAGCACAATCGCTTGCTGTTTTGCCACAATGCCTGATAACACCAAGGTTTGTAGCATGCGCTCGATACGGTAAGGCTGCTCACCGGTATCTTCCAAAAATAAAATCCCATTGTCGACAGTTGGCATATACGGTGTGCCCACCATTGCAGATAACACACTAAGATTACCGCCCCATAAGATGCCTTTTATCGGCTTAGCCAAAGGACGCGCAGTGTCACGATAAAGCTGAGTTTCTGGCACTTGGATACGTAGCTGGTTTTGGGTACAAAGGTTGATAAAACTTTGGATGGTATCGGTATTCACCTCTGTTTTGCCAAAGTCACTACTGAGCATTGCCCCGGCCATATAGGGAAGATGACCTTTGGCGTACATAGCAAGTTGCAACGCAGTAAAATCACTAAATCCCATCAGCAGTGTGCCGCGCTCTTTGAGTTTTTGCGTCAGCATTCGCCACTGCTGATCACTTAGTTTGTTGAGTAAACGCATCGCGCCATAGCCGCCACGCACGCCGAGTAATACCTTGGGCAATTGGTGTACAGGTCGATTAAGTAACGCGGTAATATCGCCCAAGCGCTCGCTGTCTGAACCTGCAAAACGCAAATAACGGCGACTAATCACTTCGGGATTGTCGATATAAAATCCCGCTTGGGTGAGTCGGTGAATCGCCAGTAAGTTACGCTGTTCATCACTACCAAATCCCGATGGCGCCACCAAATGGAGGTGGACGCCGCGACCTTTGAGGGCTTCACAATTGGCTTTGATGGTCGCAAAGTCCCATTGGGGCCATTGGGGATTGATGGGCATTGTTTCCATGGGCGTATTGTCATTGGGCGTTGCGCCTGGGTCGCCAAAAGCCATGTTATCAGCATCATTGTTTGACCCATAGCGCTGTGAAGGTTGGCTAATCATTTGCCCGCCAATGGTCAAATCTGCTTTTGCACCCGTTACCGTCGCTGCCGATAGCGCTATCCCTGTTTTTAGCAGTCGACGCCGCGTCAAGCCAGCCAAGTGGGTGGTAGTCATGGGGGCGTGAGTATTCGCCATTTTTTGAGACATTTTATTATCCAAACAAATTCATAGACTTACAAAAAATCATGGTTCAACTAATCGGGTATGTTTAATCAGGTATATTCATCTTGTTGTTGGTATCTGCCGAGATACCATAGTAAAAAACCCCTGTTGCCACCAAACTCGATACCAACACAAACATCATATCAAGCGCAGCTTTGTGCATAACATATAAATTCAATAGCGCAAAGACCACGAGCGCGAGCACAAAAAAAATCGCCGTGTATTGCCATTTTTTATCATTTGGGAGGGTTGTGCCTTTGTACCGAAAATGACGGATACTAAAGCCACTAGCGTATGCCACCAAGCCTAGCACTAACCATGCAAAAAAATTCATCGCTTATTCTCTATCAATCGTTTGAGGGTGAAATTTGGATGGGATGTATTAACTCAAGCATCAAATCAAGCAGCAAACCAAGTTTATCAAGTCAAGCAGCGACTCAGGTGATTAAAGTTTGGTGGTTTGCTCGCATGCCACTTTATAGACCGTATTACTACCTTTGTAGATATAACCCAGATACGGGCTGTCAAATTGCGGGTTTAGGCTTGCAAAACTATCGGTGATTTTGGCGAGCACAAACACGCGGTCGGGACGGGCGATGACTTTTTCTAAGTATTGATGTTCATCGGCTTTGATGTCAAAGTATTTTTGTATATCTGGGCTGTCAGTGGCGATGACTTGCATGGCTTCAGGCTTGTCCCAGTTTT
Source organism: Moraxella sp. CTOTU46711 (assembly GCF_031975715.1). NCBI lineage: Bacteria > Pseudomonadati > Pseudomonadota > Gammaproteobacteria > Moraxellales > Moraxellaceae > Moraxella > Moraxella sp. CTOTU46711. Next base: position 884,928 of record NZ_DALYMP010000001.1, on the reverse strand, counting down.
TGCTGGGGTCGTTAAACTCGCGCATTTGCATGGCATAGTTGTCACCATTTTTGATGATTTTGATTTGGGCAGGTTCTGTATGGCTGACTGTGTAACAGCCCACAAACACATCATCGCTAGCGGCAGGTTGTGATAGTGCTGGCGACGGTTTTGCGCCATCGCTGCTAGTCGTTGCAGGGGATTGGGGCTTGTTACAAGCCGCCAAATTTAGGCTTAGCGCACAGAGCATAGCCATACCCACCTTGGTCAACACAGGTGACACGAGCGCACGAGATTTTTTTTGCATAGACGTCCTTTACAACCAAAAGATAGCAACGATAAGCGGTTATTATAGACGTTTTGGCATGGCTTTTTATGCTTTTTTTTCTTATACTGAGGGCTGTTTTTTTGATTGTTTTGCTGTTTCATATGGGTTGTTATCTATGTCAAATCATGCCTTAACGCCCCTTGTGGGTCGAACCCTTGCTTACACTGATGGTGCCTGCCGTGGCAATCCTGGTAAAGGGGGCTTTGGTGCTGTGGTGATTTTACCGACGGGTGATCAAATTGATATTTGCGGGGGTGAGGCGCATACCACCAACAACCGCATGGAGCTGATGGGTGCGATTGCGGCACTGGAAAATAGCCCAAAAGCGTTACCGATTCAAATTTGGTCAGACTCTAGCTATGTCATCAAAGGCATCAGCGAATGGCTGGCAGGGTGGAAAAAGAAACATTGGAAAAATGTCAAAAATGTGGAATTATGGCAGCGGCTTGATAAGCTGTGTGAGCAGCGACAAATTGACTGGCAATGGGTCAAAGGACATGCCGGTCATGATGGCAATGAATATGCCGATAAGCTTGCAAACCAAGGCATTGACCAACTGCCCAAAAGTTTTAACAAAGTGATTAAAAATCCACCTAATCCTACCACTGATTTTAACGATGTAAAATCGGATTTTAGTGATAAAAACCCTGATTTTGATAGTAAAAAAAAAGACCCGACCATGAACCCAATGTCAACCGATAACAACCCAGTCCTCAATCACTCAGCGTTAACCCGCGATTTTAGCGATGCGTCTTTTGATGACGCGCAAGACATGGTGTTTGCCGACAGTGAGATAATGGGGGATATCTTTTTGCAGGCACTTGACGGTGAACCCGCCCCAAGCACTACTCACACAAGCAAGGCTCAAACCAGCCCTATTCAAAGTGTCGATGTATCAACTCAATCATCGTTAGGGGGACAGTCAACTCACTTGCCAACCAGTGCTAACCCACATTTTGCGGTGTTCACCAACCCACAAGGGCAATTTGTCGCACAAGATGACAGCTTAATTGCTCAACGTCCCGTGTTTAACGGTATTACCAGTCAGCCCAACCCAACCTTTATACCTTTACTGCCCATCGCCAAACACAAAGGGACTGCCAATCGCCAGCTGATTCTCGATACTGAGACCACAGGGTTTGAAGCACAAAATGGTGATCGTATCATTGAGGTCGGTATTGTTGAGATGATTAATCGACGTTTTACCGGTGAAAAACTGCATGTCTATATCAACCCAAAAATTGAGATGGGTGAGGAAGTCATTCGGGTTCATGGCATTCACAATGCGTTTTTAAATGATATGCCCGTATTTGAGCAAGTTGGTGAAGCGATTTATGATTTTTTACAAGGCGGAGAACTCATCGCGCATAATGCAGGGTTTGACATGAGCTTTTTGCAAGCTGAGTTTGCGCGACTTGGCTTCCCCGATATCAACCAAACCGTCACCGTGACAGACAGCCTTGCCATCGCCAAACGCATGTTCGCAGGGCAGCGTAATACGTTGGATGCGCTGGTTAAACGTCTCAATGTCGGCAAACAAGACCGTACCTTCCACGGGGCGTTACTCGATGCCGAGATTTTAGCAGAAGTGTATCTGGCGATGACTGGCGGTCAGGTTGCGTTGGCGATTGATGATGATGTCGGCGGCGGTGTCGGCGGCGCAACTGAGCATCAGCGTTTTAGCACGACTATCAAGCGCTTTTTGGCAAGTAGTGATGCTGAGCAGGCGCATCTTGAATGGCTTAATGCCTTAAAAGATAACAACCCACAGCTAGCTGAGAATTGGGCGAGTGTTTAACAATAAACAATGCCTCATTAAATTTTGTAAAAGCATTTTTTTGATAGGCAAAATTTCATGATAAAGTGTAATTATTGTGCGGGTATTAACACTTTGACATAGACACTGGCATAGGGACGTCTTACAATAATCAGCAATAAGCGTAGCTGTCATTTTACCTTTATCACCCTAAAATCATTTTGGATAAAAAAACATGAGTCTGCCAAGTCCTAACTCACAAAAACTAACGGTCACCAATTTTGATTTGCCTTCATTGCATTTGTTAAGACCTGAACTTGCCGTGACGCTACATGATGCCGAGATGCATTTAAGTGAGTTTAATGACGACAGTAGTCAAGCGCCTTTGCTGCTTGATTCCGTGGATACCTTGGCGCAATTGGCAAAAGTATTGCGGTTGATTCAATTAGAGGAAGGTTATGAACTTGCCAATAGTCTATCGGCAGGACTGCAAAAACTCTATGACGAGCGCGACCAACCCAATAATGACATGATGATGGATGTGTCAGAAGGTATCATGACGTTGGCGCGTTATATCGAGTTTGTATTACTTAAAGAAACCATTGAACCTTCGCTGTTGTTGCCGATTATCAATCAACTTCACAGCGATTTGCATAAGCCAGCACTGCAGCTATCAGACTTAACTGCCAACAAAAACAGCAGTATCGTCATTGCTAATCCAGAACAAAATTACCAACCGTTAAAATCACTCGGCATTGACCCAAAAAAACTGGTGGAAGCTTATCGCGCAGGTCTAAGCGTAGCACTCACCGCACAAAGCAATCAATTATCGCCTAAAGAGCTAGAAAAAATCAAAGCCATGCAATCTGCGTGTGAAATGGTTTCAAAACGTACCGATAGTTTGTTTTGGCATGCTGCTGATGCGGCTGTATCAGACTTGGCAGGGGTGTTACCGCTTAGTAACCTGCAAAAGCGGGCGCTCATTTTTGTTGAACAACAATTTAATGACTATCTACCTGTCAATGATTCTCGCTTTGCGGATTTGGTACAATTTGCCAGTTCAAGAGATAGCCAGCTTGCCTTGCAAGTTCAGCGCAAATTCTCGGCCAATACCTTAGACGAAACCCAGTTAAAAACCATGCGCGGCTTCCTATTTGGACCTGACCGTGAAGTGACCAGTACGCTTAACCAGCTCATCCAGCAAGAAATTGATTTGATTAAATCTGCCAGTGACAGTTATGCCCGTCAAGATAATCTCAACTCAAGCACAGATGAGATTGATACCATGGCGCAGCATTTGCATGATTTAAGTAGCGTGTTTAAAACCTTAAATTTAAATGAGGTTAGTACAGCGCTGACTCAACAAATTGGCAAAGTAAAAACTTGGACGCAGCCAACGCCTGATGATTTTGATGGCTTGCTTGGCACTTTAATGATGGCAGAAAATGCGGCGATTAACCTAGCAAAATCACATACCCCAGGTGCGGTGACATTGCCGGTGTACAACCAGACTATTTCGCTACATCAAATCGAAACGGCTCACAACACGCTCGTCCAAGAAAGCCGTACCGCTATTGCCACCATTGAAACTGCGCTCAATGATTATTTAAATGACACCGACAAAGATATTTTACATATCACGCCTGTGCCTAATATTATGCGCGCTATCTCGGGTGCTTGCTTATTTTTAAACTTACCTCGACAAAGCCAACTGCTCAAACGCGGTGCCACAGTGCTACAAAACTTAATCGAGCAACAGGGTCGCGAGTTGTCAGAGCATGTGCTTGCTAAAATTGCCGATATTGTGATGTCAGCCGATTATTATCTAGAAAGTCTTGAAACGAACAAACCCGCAGGCAACCATGCAATGTATGTCGGCTATCGCAGCTTACAACACATGCTTGTGGCTTAGGGTAATTTGGTAACCAATATGACCGCATTACACCATTATTTGCTTATTTGTGATAACGATAAGTTCGCTTGTATAGGCGGACTTCCTTTTTTTTATCGTTGTGAGGACGTGCCCGCTCAGGCAGTTAAAGTGGACACCGATGAGGCAGGCAACAGTATTTATGCCATTGCCTATCAGGATATTGATTTATCGCAATTGCCAGAAGAAATTACAGGACAGATTGAGTTTTTGCGCTTTCGACATCTGATTGGCAGCCTTGCTGCGCTACAAACCAGCCAATTAGCCAAAGCCATGCAGTTGTTACGCTGGCGTCAAGATCATCAATTTTGTAGCCGCTGCGGTACGCCCACGGAGTTACACCCCATTGAAAATGCCACCGTTTGCCCCAGCTGCCATTATCACCAATATCCCAGAGTACAGCCTTGTATCATCACCGCCATCATCAAAACCACCGCGGATAAACCGCAGATTTTGTTGGCGCATCATCTACGGGCGACAGATAGCAAAATGTATACCGTGCTGGCAGGTTTTGTGGAAGTCGGTGAGAGCTTAGAGCAATGCTTGCATCGTGAAGTGATGGAAGAGGTGGGGTTATCTGTCAGCAATTTGCGCTATTTTGGCAGCCAACCGTGGCCTTTTCCCAGCAATTTAATGGTAGGCTTTATTGCAGATTACCAAAGTGGCGATATCACCATAGATAACGATGAGCTGATGGATGCCCAATTTTTTGATATAGATAGCTTAGATGAAAACGGCCCTATCATTCCGCCAAAAGGCACGATTGCTTACCAACTGATCGAATGGGTCAAACAGCATTACCAATCTTAAACAGATTGATTAAGTGACTTGTTTTCATCATTTGTCTTGATAGGTTATAGGCGAAATAGGTATGCGCTATGCTAAAATACACACTGATGATTATAGTGAATAAAAATTGAGCCATGTCTGATAGCCAACCTGTTTTCAAGGTACCCAATCTATTTAATAATTTAAACCTAAATAGCCTAAGTATCGAGCATAAACGATTAATACAACAAATCGACCAAGTCCTGCCGCAAACCCAATGCGGGCTATGCGGTCATCCTGAAGGCTGTCTGCCGTATGCCACCTCGATTGTCACACTGGGCGAATCGCATAACCAATGCGTGCCCGGTGGACAATCAGTTACTGACCAAATCGGCAAGTTGCTTGCGCGTATCCCACTGACAGCTGAAGCCTCAAAATGGCAAACCGATCCCGCTACCAATCGTCCGATGGAAATGCGAGCTATCATTCGAGAAGAAGATTGCATTGGCTGTACCAAATGTATCCCTGCGTGTCCTGTCGATGCCATTATTGGCTCAGGCAAGCGTATGCATACCATTTTTACCGACCTATGCACAGGTTGTGAGCTGTGTTTGCCACCCTGTCCAGTGGACTGCATCGAGCTGGTGCCCTTCGCACGGTTGATGGATGACGCTACAAGGCAAACCGAGCAAGACGGATTACGCGCGCGCTATTACGCCCACCTTGACCGTATCGAACGCCAAGTCAATGACAATACCAATGCCAAACCTGTGGTCAGTATGGTACAAGCCAAACTCAATGATATCAAAGTCGATATCGATGCAGCAGCGGCTAAAAACGCTATTGAAGCGGCAAAACTACGCACCCAAATCAAAAAATTAGAAAAACAACTTGCCGTACGCGCAGATGACAATAAACAAGCCTTGGTGCAAGCCTTGCAGCAGCAACTTGCGACACTGCCATAACTTAAAGAGTGCATAATGGTTGCCAACATCAAACCAAAAATACAAGTGCCCAAAACCGCAGAGACGCCGCCCTCACGGCGCATGCCCAATAAAAACGTGTTGCCTTTTTTCCAAAAACTAGCCGCAGCCATTGAAAAACCAGAGACGGAACTGGAATATCAGAGCAACTTTGAATTGTTGATCGCAGTCATACTGTCGGCACAAGCCACCGATGTCAGTGTCAATCTGGCTACCCGTAAATTGTATGCCGTTGCCAATACCCCGCAAGCAATTTTGGATTTGGGTGAAGCAGGGCTAAAAAGTTATATCAAAACCATTGGGCTATATAATAGCAAAGCCAAAAATGTGATGAAATGCTGCCAAGACTTGGTGGATAAATTTGCTAGCGAAGTACCGCAAACCCGTCACGAGCTTGAAAGCCTGGCAGGGGTAGGGCGAAAAACTGCCAATGTGGTGCTTAACACCGCCTTTGGACAGCCCACTATGGCAGTGGATACCCATATTTTTCGTGTCGGCAATCGCACAGGCTTGGCAACGGGTAAAAATGTGCGAGAAGTGGAAGATAAACTCATCGCTCGAATACCACAGGCCTATATATTGGACGCGCACCATTATTTGATTTTGCATGGGCGTTATACTTGTAAAGCTAGAAGTCCAGAATGTGGCAAATGCCCGGTGTTTGATGAATGTATGTTTAAAGACAAAGCCAAGTTTATTGAAAAGTAAGTGGATTTAAATTGACACAGGATGTTAAACGACCAATTTTTTTAATTCCAAACTTGCCTATGCATATTCATAATCTCCTAGAAGTTGCGATGGGAAAAAATAGAGAAAGCCAACAGACTTTGCTATAATCAACCCACTTTTAGGCTACTTTTTTACAAGCAGTTTTGTAAACAATTTTACTAACAAAAAGGAAAAACTCATGGCAGATTTTAACCAAATTCTTGATGCGGGTGATGTTGATGGCGGCGTGATTAACGTGGTTATCGAAATTCCAGCGGGTTCAAACAACAAAATCGAATGGAACCGTAAACTTGGCGTGATGCAACTTGACCGCGTAGAGCCACAATTATTTGCCAAACCTACCAACTATGGTTTTATCCCACAAACCCTTGATGAAGATGGCGATGAATTAGACGCACTGATCATCACTGACACGCCATTACCAACAGGCATCTTTATCGAAGCCAAAGTCATTGGCGTGATGAAATTCGTGGATGATGGTGAAGTGGATGATAAAGTGGTGGTAGTACCTGCCGATGACCGCAACAACGGTAACGCTATCAATACCCTAGCAGATTTACCACAGCAACTGATTAAGCAAATCGAGTTCCATTTTAATCACTATAAAGATTTGAAAAAAGCGGGCACAACCAAAGTTGAAAGCTGGGGCGACATCGATGAAGCCAAAGCGGTGATTAAAGAATCACAAAAACGCTGGACAGAACAAGCCTAATTATTCGCCTTGAATTTTGCGAACGTCTAAGTTCAAAGACCCTACCCACAAAGTAGGGTTTTTTTATTGCTATTTTAGCCCTCGTTTTTTACAATGACGGCATTTTTTTATTAAGTTGTTTTAAGAGTCGTTATGCAAGCCACACCGTTATACTATCGTCTCGCCATGTCGCTGTTAAGGCCACTATACCAACTAAAACTTGCGAGCAAAACCACCTTGCCTGATGAAAAGCAGCAACGCTTCGGTCAAGTGTTTCCTGAGATTCACACCCGCCAGCCGATAATTTGGTGTCATGCGGTGTCCCTCGGTGAAACCAATACTGCCGAACCGATTTTAAGAGATTTGCTCGCGCAAGGCTACGCGTTGTGGGTGACCAATACCACTCATACAGGCTATAACCGCGTCGAGCAGCTGTTTGCGCCTGAGATAGCAGCAGGCAAGGTGTACCATAGTTTTGTACCGGTCGATAGCAAAGCGGTGATTGATAAATTTTTAACCCATGTCCAACCCGTCGCCGCGCTATTTATCGAGACTGAATTGTGGGGCACCACGCTTGCTGAACTCAACAATCGTCAAATTGCCACGATTTTGGTCAATGGGCGCTTGTCTGAAAAATCTTTTAAGGGATATCAAAAAGCTGCCAAGCTTAGCCAAAGTATGATGGAGAATTTAAGCCTTATCATCGCCCAAGACAGCGATTCTGCCAAACGCTTTCGCCAATTGGGCGCTACCAGTGACAAAATCCGCATTGCTAGCTCGCTTAAATGGTCTAGTAAAACCAACCCGTTGATGCTAAGCCGTGCCGAAAAGTTAAAACAAAGTTGGAACTTGTCAGATCGCGCCGTGATTTTGGCAGCCAGCAGCCATGAAGGCGAAGAATTGGCAATTTTAGACAGTTTTTTAACCGTGAAAGCCCAGTATGCCAACCTTCATCCGCTACTCATTATCGTGCCACGTCACCCCGAGCGTTTTGATGATGTCGCCAAATTGATTGGTTCCAAAAATTTGCCGGTGATTCGGCGTAGTCAAGATGGCGAACCTGCCAAAAATGAGAGCGTTTATTTGGCAGATAGTATGGGTGAGCTTGGCGTGTGGTATGCTCTCTCAGACATTGCCATTGTCGGTGGGTCTTTGGTCAATATCGGGGGGCATAATCCAATAGAAGCAGCCATTGTCGGCAAGCCGATTATTATGGGGCAATATACCCAATCTTGCCAACTGATTGTGGATCAGTTAAAACAAGCCGGTGCATTGGTGCAAGTCAATGGTAGTGATGAATTAACGCAGCAACTGGCTCACTGGCTTGCCAACCCAAAAGCCGCTCAAACCGCGGGTCACGTCGGGCAAATTTTAGCAGAAAAATATCAAGATGCGACCAAGCAACAACTTGCCATGATCATGCAATGTATCGCTGATAATAAGGAACAGCTTATAAAATCAGAGATTCAAAAAATTGACCATGAACCTGTGGCGAGTGATGGTCGAAAGCTCATTGACGATCTGTAACCCATGCATTAACCATTTATATAGATTGCAAACGCAAAAAAAAGGACTAGCCACGCTAATCCTTTTTTATTAGTCAGTTTTGTAATTTATTTTTGTACTTCAGATTTTCTTTTACTTTGGTTTTATAGGACAGCATTCAGCTATTTCATAAACCAGCCGTGACTTGCGATAAATGATTGACCTGTCATCGCATTGGTTGGGAAAGCCGTTAAAAATAAGGTTAATTGAGCGATATCATCGGTTGTGGTAAATTCACCGTCAACGGTTTGACCAAGCATCACGTTTTTTACCACTTCTTCTTCAGAAATGCCTTTTTCTTTGGCTTGTTCTGGGATTTGTTTTTCAACCAGTGGAGTTTTGACAAAGCCTGGGCATACCACGTATGAGCGCACGTTGTGAGATGCACCCTCTTTAGCCAATACGCGGGCTAAACCTAATAGCGCGTGTTTGGCGGAGACGTACGGCGCTTTTAGGGCTGATGCTTCATGCGAGTGGACTGAGCCCATATAAATGACGGTACCTACTTTATCATTTTGATACATGTATTTAAGTGCCGCTTTGGTAGTCAAAAAAGCACCGTCTAGATGAATGGCAATCATCTTTTTCCAATCAGCGTAGCTAAATTGGTCGATGGGATTGATGATTTGGATACCGGCATTGGATACCAAAATATCAATGTCCCCAAATTCTTGTACCAGTTTATCCACGCCAGCATTTACCGCGTCTTCATTGGTCACATCCATTGCAATGGCAACTGCTTTGCCGCCTGCGGCTTTGATTGCATCCACGGTTGCTTGCGCTGCATCTGGGTTGATATCTGCAATGCCTACCGCAGCGCCTGCTTTGGCATAGGTTTCTGCGATATCGCGACCGATACCACTTGCAGAGCCAGTGACGAGTGCGACTTTACCGGTTAAATCAGTAGTGAGTTGAGTAGCCATATTTCTCTCCTTAAGTTTTTATGACAAAGTGGTTTTATTAGTTCAGTTTTAATTATTGAAAGTTACTATCGGCACGGGCTTGCGCATCGGCAATGTAATCTACTGCTACTTCTCCCAACGCCAGGGTGAGATTAGCAATAATATGAGAGGTTTTAACGATTTCTAGCACAGGTAATTTTGACACGGGTGCCATCACATGGTCAAATAACTGTAAGGTAGCAGGTCCTGTATAGGCTGCTTTAACTTCTACATCGGTCAAATAATAGCGCACCAACTCGCAAATACGCGGCGTGCCATCAACATGGGGAATGAGTTTTAACAAATAATTGGGCGTTTTTTCCATATTGGCTTTGACAGTGGCTTTGTCCAGCTCATCATATTTATATGCCATAGTGCCTGTGGCTACGCGCACACTACCATAGTCGAGTGTGCCAAGTAGGGTGTCGGTGTTGTCGACAGTTAACACAGGTGACGCCATTTTTTTTGGAAAGCCCCACAGTTCACGCCCGCCCGCGGTAGGTCCAAAGTCATCTAAAAACATACAATGGGTATAATTGGCATGACGACCTTCGGCATCAATCACTTCAATCACTTGTCCCGATTCGGTATAGTTGCCAAAACCTGTGCTGTTGGGCATACGGATAAATTCGTAACTCACCTGCGCGTCATCAGTGATTTGGAGTGGCTCAGGTACAATAGCGCGCAGTTTTTCGGGATCTGTGCGGTAGGTGATGATAAAGTATTCGCGGTCAAAAAATTCGTAAGGACCATTCGAACAAGGTGGGGCAGTAAAAGGCATAAACGTCGCGTTATCTAAGATATCACTCGCTTTCATGAGCTTTCCTTTTTATCTCGTTATATTATCCAGTCATGTTATCTAGTTATGCAATATTATTTAATTTTATCGTTATGACATGAAGCAGGAAATATCATACACCTTTATGCAAAATCAATCCCAAGACAAAATTGTTATGATGTTGTAATGATTTTTTCAGACCTGCATCCGCTTAACTTTGGCGATAGCAGGTTATCTGACAACAATATAGGGCAATTTTTAAGGGCTTTTTTATTGGCTAGTTAACAGTGCATGACCGCAGAGTACACTCACGGCATTCTCAGTGCGTAAGATGCGATTGCCAATATGCGCCACTTGGCAGCCAGCAGTTTTGAATAATTCGACTTCATAATCGATCCAGCCCCCTTCCGCGCCAATCACCAACACATGTGGTAATGTGTTATCCCATACTTGGGTAAACTGCTCATTGGCATAAGGATGTGCCAAAATCGCCTGTTTGCCTGCAATTAAAGCAGGTAGTTCATCTTCAACAAAGGGTTTTAAGCGTTTTTTGAGGCTCACGGTCGGGCTTACGGTATCGCAGGCTTGTTGTAAGCCTTCATGGATATAGTTATCGAGTTGAGTTAAAAAAGGGGTTTGCCAGTAGCTCTTTTCACTACGGTAACTATTAACCAAGATAATATGCTGGGCGCCCATCGCCGTCATGTCCAAAAATAGACGACGCAATACCTTGGGGCGGGGGATTGCCAAAATAACAGTCAGTGGAAGTTTGACAGGTGGCGCAATAGTACAGTGGATTTGGGATAATTCGATACTTGAATCGTGGATATTGCTCACAACGGCTGTACCTAAATGACCATTTTTGATACCGACTTTCACCGTATCGCCCAATGTCACTTTAAGCACCTGTTTTAAGTGCATCACGCTCGCTTTATCATCAATAATAGCGGTCGATAAGGTATTTTGCGGTAAAAGAATGATATTCATAAGGATAAATCTTAGGCAATAAAAAACCCCAAAACTTAATTAAGTCAGGGGTTTTTTTAATATGGCGGAAGCTGAGAGATTCGAACTCTCGAAGGGCTCGCACCCTTGCCGGTTTTCAAGACCGGTGCATTCAACCGCTCTGCCAAGCTTCCAAATTGTGGTGGCTATTATATACAAGTGAAATAACAATGCAAGCATTATTTTATGTTAATGCAAAAAATATTATGAAAAGAAAGTTAAATAGAAAGTTAGATAATTATGCTGAACACCTTGGCTTAATAACTGCGCTTCATACTTTGCACTGATGTTAAGCAAAATATTGAAGCGAAAAACGCTTAAAAAACCCATCAATCCTGCGTCTAAAAATATTGATACAACGGATTGTTTTAGTGCCTCTATATGACCCATTGCTGCTTAACAATAATGTTGAAAATTACCTTGCTGATACGTTATCACATTGTTAATATACGCAGCACTGCAATCCATTAGATTTTCTAACGATTGTTGATAAAATTCTAAAGGTTGTGCGACTATTTGGCTAAATTTGTTACACAATTTTTATCGCAAATGTAACCTTATCCCAGTTTTAGGGTTCGTCAGATAAAGGAGTGTATCTGTCATGATACCTATCGATACCACGACGCTCGTGGAACCCCCCAAACCTCGTAAATGGTACCAAATTCTGTATGTACAAGTGATTATCGCCATTGTACTGGGTATTTTGCTTGGCGTCTTTGCCCCAGAAGTGGGCGAGGCAATGAAACCACTGGGTGATGCATTTATTAAATTGGTTAAAATGATTATCGCCCCCGTTATTTTCTTGACAGTGGTAACGGGTATTGCTGGTATGAGCAATATGAAGCGAGTCGGTCGTGTTGCTGGTAAAGCGATGCTGTATTTCATTACCTTTTCAACCTTGGCATTGATCATCGGTCTTGTGGTTGCCAATGTGTTGCAACCTGGCGCGGGTCTCAATATCGATCCAGCCACACTGGCAACAGGGAAAGATGCGGCTAAAGTGTCTGAGTATGTTAGCAAAGCGCACGATAGTACCATTACCGGTTTTTTGATGAATATCATTCCGGAAACCATGGTAAGTCCACTGACAGAAGGGAATATCCTGCAAGTGTTATTTGTTTCAGTGCTGTTTGGTGTTTCGTTAGCATCCGTGGGTGATCGTGCTCGTCCCGTGTTAAACTTCTTTCAAGAGTTATCTGCGCCTGTGTTTAAGGCGGTTGAAATCTTGATGAAAGCTGCGCCGATTGGTGCGTTTGGTGCGATGGCATTTACCATTGGTAAGTATGGCGTGCACTCACTGGGCAACTTAGCCTTTTTGATAGCCTGTTTTTATATCACTTCATTGCTATTTGTGCTGGTGATACTCGGTGTTGTGGCACGTTACAACGGCTTTTCAATTATCAAGATGATTAAATACATTAAAGATGAATTGCTATTGGTGTTAGGCACCAGTTCATCAGAAGCGGCACTACCAACCTTGATGCAAAAACTTGAACGCGCAGGCTGCGAAAAATCAGTGGTCGGTTTGGTGATTCCAACAGGGTATTCATTTAACCTAGATGGTACCAACATCTATATGACCATGGCAGCGTTATTCATCGCGCAAGCCTGTAATATTGATTTGACGTTGACCCAAGAAATTACTTTATTATTGGTCGCAATGTTAAGCTCAAAAGGCGCAGCAGGTATCACGGGCGCTGGTTTTATCACCTTGGCAGCGACTTTGGCGGTGGTGCCAACTGTGCCAATCGAAGGGATGGCGCTTATCTTAGGGATTGACCGCTTTATGTCAGAGTGCCGTGCATTGACCAACTTAACCGGTAATGCCTGTGCGACGATTGTCGTGTCACGTTGGGAAAATGCGTTAGACAAACAGCGTTTGGACGCAGCGCTCAATGGTCAGCCATTACCGCCTATTGAGCATCATCCCACTGTATAAGCGTATAAGCCTAGAAAAGATAAGCCTATAAAAGCGTTGATGAATCGTAAAAAACCCAAAACATTTGCGTTTTGGGTTTTTTTATGGAGCTAAAAATGCCTAAGATTTTGCCGTATCAGTTATTTTGGCTTCTGGCTCATTGGCTGTCTCCTCAATCGCTTCAAAAATCACCTCGTCTGACACCCCTTGACGCTTCAGCTTTTCGATAAAACGGCTGTCTTTGGCGAGTGAGTAGCCAACATTCTCGGCATCGAGTCCACGGCGAATATATAAGCGAATCAAGCCTTGTATACGTGGAAACCCATGGCTTTTGGCGACTTGGGTCAACAAATCCCGCATTTCTTCAGTGATTTTGATATGGATAGGAACCATGACTTGTTGATTTTTTTTGATTTTAGTAATCATTTGCATGCCTCGCGTGTGATCAATTTTTAGCAATCAAGCTAGATATAACCAAATTATCAATTAGACGGAAAATTTAGCGCAATTAGATATCTTTAACCTAGTGTAATTATTTCATTGGCGATAAACAAGCAAGGCAAACGTAAAATTCCTACAAAAATCTTAGTCAAATGTTGCATTAGCTTAACGCTGGATGCGACCATCAAGCCAATTTTCTTTACAAAATTTGTTGTTCCCAATAGGCCTGTACCGATTTGTCGCATTGATAAACCTTCTCAACGATGCGATCGGCAGGGGCATTATTTACTTTTTTTACCAATTCAACCCATAGCTCAGGCGTACCGAATTCAATAATCACATTGAACAGGGGCGTCATATCGCGCTGCAACAGCGATTGGTCAATCATATATGCGGCAAACACGCACGCTTTCGGATTTTTATCAGCCACGGCGCGATAAGCCATGCCATCAAGCAAGGCTGGCACGGTAATTTTGAATGCTGGTAAAAGCTGCATGGCTAAATGCGCGCTATCAGGCAGCTTGATTAACTCGATAAATTGGGTGATTAAGTTTTCATAGTAAGATTTATCATCTGACGACAGCTTACCTTGCTGATGATCGCTCACTAGCTGGGTGATGCGGTCTTTATTAATCGCTTGTTGTAGGGTCAAAAATTGAGATTGGGTAGGGGAAAACGACAGTGTCATAAGTAGTATCTTATCAATAGTACCTTAAGTACTTTAGCAAGTTAGATAATAGGGTATCAAACAAAAGCGTATTAAATAGCAAGCAGCAAATTGCTAAACTTTGCTCATAAAAAAACCCATTCACAAGGGAACGGGTTCAAAATATACAACAGAATTTGGCTTGATTGGCTCTCCAACCTGGGCTCGAACCAGGGACACATGGATTAACAGTCCATTGCTCTACCGACTGAGCTATTGGAGAACAGATAATCAAGTGGTGCGTATATTACTGAGATTTAAAAAATGAGTCAAGCACTTTTTAGCAAAAAATATCAATAAAATTCATGATGCAAAATGCTTTATAGCAATAACGATAGATAAAAAATGCCAAATAAAAAAAGACCTTTAACAAGTGTTGTTAAAGGTCTTCTTAATATGGCTCTCCAACCTGGGCTCGAACCAGGGACACATGGATTAACAGTCCATTGCTCTACCGACTGAGCTATTGGAGAATAAGCGGTAGAATTTTTTGTTAAACCTGCAAAAAACATCGCAGCGTTTAAGTGGTGCGTATTTTAGCAAATTAACCGTGACTGTCAAGCCCTATATCAAAAAATCTTTGGATTTTTTTATTTCTAAACCATTCTATGGCTCAACGGTTTTATTATTTAACCAGATTATGGCTAGTAATCAGTCAGTTACTGATTGGCTATTGTGATGATAAGGCGAATTTGCTACTTTAGCGATTAAGGCATCACGGTATGGGTCAAGTTAATTCACAGCATTGATTCAAAGCCGCGTTGATTTAAAGCTATGTTAATTCACAGCTAGGCTGCCGAGGTTAATAATTTTTTATGATAGTTGTTATATGAATTAAGAAGGATCGTCATTGTGCCCAACGCCATTGAATCAAACCAAAATTTGCAAGTTGCCCCTTTACAAAATGAACTTACCATGTCTGTGCTGATGACGCCTGATTTGGCAAATTTCACCGGCAATGTGCATGGCGGCGATTTATTAAAGATGCTTGACCAAGTGGCTTATGCTTGTGCCAGTCGCTATAGTGGTGGTTACGTGGTGACGCTATCGGTGGATCAAGTAATTTTTCGTGAGCCGATTCATGTAGGGGAGTTGGTCACCTTTTTGGCAAGCGTCAATTATGTGGGTAAAACTTCGATGGAAGTGGGTATTCGAGTGCAAGCAGAAAATATCCAAAACCGTACGATACGCCATACCAACAGTTGTTATTTTACCATGGTCGCGGTGGATCAACATGGCAAGCCAACCCGTGTGCCACCCCTTGAAATCAAAGATAGTTTGCAAGAATGTCGCCAAAAAGCTGCACAGATGCGTAAAGCATTGCGTTTTCAAAGTAACAATATTTCCCAATGTGATATCAAATAGGCAAAAGAATGCGTCATCAATATTCCTCTAAAAAACTCAACACACCGTTAAATCCATTAGGCTCATTAAATGCTAAAAAATTAGCCTGGCTAGCCTTATTGACATCAACTAGCATGACTATGCTGGTTCATCCTGCTTACGCGGAATTAATCATTCAGAACAACCCAGTTATTGCTCAAACACCAGTTACGACTATCAATGAATTGCAAACCCAGCCCACGGATGCATCGCTTGACAAGCTTATCAAGGTGCTACATATCGATAAAATGATTGATGAAATGCTTGCCCAACGTCAGCAAGCGGCCAGTATGATGAAAGGGATACCCCAAGAATTGCCTACGGATGAAAACGCGGGCATTTTTAGCCGTCATGCGCAAAAACAACTTAAAAATATCTTTGTCAAATATAGCACCGTCTTGGGACAGCAATTAGACCAACCCATCTCTAAACAGCAACTGCAACAAGCTTATCAAGCGATTGCCAAAAAGACTTATACCCAAGCTGAAGTCGATGCCCTCAACCAATTTTATGAGACCCCAATGGGACAACGCATTTTAAGTAAACAATCGCAAGTTTCCAGTGAGTTTGTGCAGGTGATGATGCCGACCCTGATAGGTGATACAAGCGAATTAAAAAAAGCGCTGCCAAGCTTGCAAAAAGATATCGAAAAAATCTTTAAATAACTAGTTGACAATCCATGACAAGTCTATATAATACGCGTCACTTCGATGATATTGAAGCAACTTGATTGGTTTATAGATTGCCTATCAGGGTCGTTAGCTCAGTTGGTAGAGCGTCTGCCTTACACGCAGAATGTCGGCGGTTCGAATCCGTCACGACCCACCAATTTGACAAGTTTGGGTCATCGTCACCAGCTACCGTGCAGTGGTAGTTCAGTTGGTTAGAATACCGGCCTGTCACGCCGGGGGTCGCGGGTTCGAGTCCCGTCCGCTGCGCCACTTATTTTAGTGGATTTAAAAACAAAATTTTTAAAGTTTTATGCCTCAAATCTCCCCTGATTTGAGGTTTTTTTTGGCTTAAATTTTGTACTAAATTATTGATTTTAAAAAATATATTGTTTTACGTATTTCTCTCTTGATGTGATTAAGAAAATTGATTTTGATTGTTAAGTTGAAAAGACATCTATTTTTATATTTAAATAAAACTAACGTGACCAAACGCTTGTGACCAGAACGTGGCCATTTTGTGACCAAAAATTTTGGCTGACGGCTTGCAAGGTCGCAAGCCGTTGTTAAAACACAAGAAGCCTAGCGAAAATCAAAAAATTAGCCACAACGACTAAATGCTTTGATGGAGTATTGTCAACTATTCTGGGAGGCGTGCATATACTTGAACAGTCGTCTTAAGTCATTGGTTTCCCCAAATAATACTAAAACCGTATCAGGCTCAATGACAAAATCTGGATGCACAATGCCATCGATTTTGGATTTAGTTTGATTTCGACCAAAGCCAAATTGGTTTTGGTGAAATGAAATGGTGGTTAACAGCATCACATTAAACTGATTGATTAAATCAAGCGCGTGAACTGTTTTACCGTAAAATGTAGGCGGTGTCTGTATTTGAACAATACTATAATCGTTATCAAGTTCAAACGAATCAATTAAGCCATTGAGCGAGAGTTTCTTTGCCCAGTGCGTTGCCGCCTCGTTTTCGGGCTGGATGATATCATCAACCCCCAATGCTTGTAGCACTTTTTCATGCAGTGGGTTAATCGCTCGGCTAATGATATATTTGGCATTAAGATTTTTGAATAGGGCAGTGACCATCACGTTTTGCCCTTGGTCTTCGCCAATGGTAATGAGCACAACATCTGTTTGGGCGATGGGTAATCCTGAGACGGCGTTTTCGCTGGTAGAATCGATACAAATCGTGTGCGAAATGGATTCTTTGTAGCGCTCAACTTTATCCATATCGATATCAATACCAATGACCTCATGCCCTTGACTGGTGAGTTTGGTGGCGAGTGATGAGCCAAAATTGCCTAGACCGACGATGATGTATTTCATATCTATACCTTATCAATTTATCTTTAGGTGATAATAATCTCTTCGCTGGGATAGCGATAGCTTTGATGCCTTGGGCGATTTAACAAGGCAATTAAGATGGTCAACGCCCCAACCCGTCCACAAAACATCAGCCCAATCAGGACAGATTTGCTAAACGCACTTAAATGCGGGGTGATACCTAAGCTTAAACCCGTGGTAGTGTAAGCAGAAACACTTTCAAATAACACTTCTGTCATACTCATATTGGGCTCTGCCCAGCGTATTAACGTACAACCAAACGCAATGATAATTACTGATAAACATATAATCGCAAATGCCCGCTTCACTGAGATATCCGCAATTTCACGACGAAATACTTCGATACGTGAATAGCCGCGTGCCAGTGACACAATATTGAGCACAGCGACCGCAAAAGTCGTGGTTTTGATGCCACCGCCTGTAGAGTTTGGGGATGCCCCGACCCACATCAACGCAATGGTAAGCATCACAGTCGGTGGCGCTAGCTGTGCCATGTCTACCACGTTGATTCCTGATGAACGCGGTGAAGCTGCCACAAAAAACCCTGTCACAAGTTTGCCTACGACACTGGTATGCTCAGTTAAAGTACCTTGCCACTCAAATACAAGCACACTGACAAAGGCAAGCACTAGCAAGGACAATGTCGTCACTAGACTAATGCGACTATTGATACTTAGTAACCACGGCTTGGCACCATATCGTGAGCGGTTAGGAAACAACAGGCGCATCACCTGATGGCGCAAATATTCCACGACATTGGCAACTATCGCAAACCCCAACCCCCCAAACAAAAACGTCACCGCCACAACCATTTGTAACGGATAATTAAAGCGCACTTGTAACTCATATAAGCTATCACTCATCGTTGAAAAACCTGCATTACAAAATGCAGAGATGGCATGAAAAACCGAAAAAAAGATGCGGCGATGGATACTCATAGGGACATCAAGCATACTGAGATAAATCGCTATGGCTGCCACGGACTCCACTGCAAACGTGACCGCAAAAATTACTTTGAGCGTCTTTAGCACATCACTCATACGATTGGCTGAGGTCACATGCCCAATCTGTAGCTGTGTCTGATAACTGATGCGTCCTCGAAAAAAATAGCTAAAATAAGTGGCAAAAGTTAAAATCCCTAAGCCGCCCAATTGAAACAAACACATGATAATGATTTGACCCAATGGCGTAAAAAAAGCGCCTGTATCTTTTACCGCCAGACCTGTGATACACACCGCACTCGTGGCAGTAAATAAAGCATCAACAAACGCAATATGACCATAAGTGGCATTTGGCATCATCAGCAAAAACGTGCCGAGCAAAATAAGCAATAAAAAACTTAAAATAAATAACTGGGCAGGGTGCGCAACGACTATCTTAAAGCTAAATTCCATCACCAATAACTGACGAATAAAAGAAACCAACAACGCAATTTTTATCAGCGATTTTTCAAACAAGAATTTGTATAAAAAAGAACTATTATCGGCAAAAAAATGTGTCACCAATAGCGCAATAACTAATAAAGCAATGCACAAATCAAACGTTAGCACAAGCTTTGAGCGTATACCTTTTTGCACATATTGACTCAATAATTCAATAAAATTAAGCCCAAGCACGATTAAATAAAACGTCGAAGCCACGCCATGTAACCAAACTTTAAAATCAAACCCTGTCTCAATGACCGCAAGCAATACAGCGAATAAACCGCTATAAAATACCAGTTTATTAAACACACCCGATGGCTTGTCATGCATTGAGTCTAGCGCATTTTTTTTATTTTTTTTCAATATAAAATCAAACATCGTAAAGTTGACTTCCGTTTTACCCAAGCATAGTTGTTGTACTTTATACCGCAATTACGCGTTTGAGAAAACTAGATTGAACAATGATTTAAAAAAAGTAGCGATGATTTGACAAAATTACGTTATTTTTGAGGCACGCTAAAACACCAAGGTTACGGTTAAGCCTTGGGTGGTGGCAGGGGTTTGGGCGTTGTTGTCAACCACTTGCGTAGGACTGAGATAAATATCGATATTGGCTTGTTGACAAATTTGATAAACAATCGATAAACCCAATCCCGTACCGCCAATCACCGTGAAACCTGAATGGGCGCTTGTGTCTTTGGTAGAAAAAGATTTTTTGGCAGTATCGCTATGGGTTTGTGTGCTACTTGTTTGTCCTTGTACTAGTGACGCGCTCGACGCATTTTGATTGACGCGGTAAAAGGGTTGAAAGACGTCTTGATAATGGGCTGCATCAATGCCAATGCCGGTATCGGCAACTTGGACGATGAGTCGTTTTGCGCGATGATTAAGTGCGTTGCTAGCGTTGTTCACCAACACAGGGGTCGGGGTCAATGCGTTGGCTAAATTGTTATGGGTGGCATAAGTGGCATGGGTCGAATCGGTGCTGCTTGATGTCTGTGTTAAGTCTTCGATAGTCAGCTGGTCAATGACAACCGCGATATTGCCTGTGGTTGGGGTATATAAAATCGCATTTTGCAGTAAATTTTTGAGGAGGATAAACAAGGCGGTTTCATCTACACTGACCTGCGTCGCTGACGTACCGAGCGCGGTGAGATGGTTGTCAATCGATAGGGTTTGGTCTTTGCTATCGGCAATCGGAAATAGCAGTTTGATGGCTTCTCGTAGCACTGCGATTAAATCGGTGGGCGTGTTGGTGCGCTCGGTCAGCTGTGATTGCTGGGCGTCCATACGGGCAAGGGTGAGTAGCTGTTCCACCAAATGTTGATTGTGTTCCACTCTCACAGCGAGCTTATGAATGTTTTGTTTGAATTTGGCTTGCCTTGCAGGGTCGCTATACATCGCCGCATCTTGACTGTATTTTTGCAGTTGTTGTACTTGCAGTGAGATTGCGGTCAATGGCGAGCGTAACTCATGTGCGGCATCGGCGATAAAGCGATTTTGGTTTTGGATATGCGTGTCAACCCGTTGTAACAACGCATTGATTTCAATGACCAAGGGCATGAGCTCGCTGGGCAGAATTGAGCGATGTTGGCTGTCAGTGGGTAGCTCGATCAAGCTAAGATCTTGACCGTGACGTTTTGCCATTTGCTTAGCTAATGACTGGATCGGACGCAATACGCGCTTTAATACCCAAGGCAATAGTGCAAGCAGCAATAGGGTCGTTAGTAAAATTGGAATAATGGATTGCCAAGCCGATTTTAGGGCAATTTTTTTCTGCCATTCGACAGGTTGACGCACAAAAATCACCCGCCTTGGGGTGTCTTTACGAAAGACTTTCCAGATTTCACCATCAAGGGTTAATTCACTAAAACCGATAGGGGTGTTAATCAATTGCGGGTGAGCCATTGGCTCAATAAAATTGGTGTCAATTTTGCCAAAACGGGCAGGGAAAATATCAACTTGCACACCGTCTTTAACGCCTTGATACTGTAGTACGTTGCTTTCATCATTGGGCGAGAAAACAGTAGGCGGCGTGCTACTGCTAGGGGCAGAAGCTATCATAGCTGGTATAGGGGGTCTAGGCGGTGGCAAGTCATGCGGTGCAAAATCATTATCTGGGTTTGATAGCCGCCTATTAGGCTTCAGGTCACGGGGAGGAAGTCGCAGGGTTGAGCGCGAGCTAACCAGCTCAGCAAGATAGCTAAGATTGGTTTCTTGTGAGGTATTAAACTCTTGATAGGTATAGCAAAATACCGCAATCTGTACCAAAATGCCAATCGATAGTAACGTGCCAAGTATCCAAACCAGCAATTGTTTTTGTAGTGATTTTGGCAACGGTTTTTGCAAGGATAGGGCGGTTTTTATAGGGGTAGTCATGGTCATTTTCGCGGCTATCTGGCGGTGATTGTCTGGATATTTTTGAGCCTTTTTCCTATTGCTTTTTGTTAGTCTTGGGATTCGGCACTGATATACCAGCCTAAACCACGGATGTTTTTAATCCGTTTTTGACCAATTTTTTTGCGCAGTCCATAGATTAAAAATTCAATGGCATTGCTCTCTATCCCAGCTTCCCAATTGTAGATAGAATTTTCCAATTCACTTTTTGAAAACACTTTATCGGGCGCGGTCATAAAAGTGGTGAGCAGCATGTATTCTTTGGCGGTAATATCGATTTCTATGCCGTCACGTTTGAGGCGTTTGGCATTGATATCAAGGGTTAAGTCGCCGACTTGTAGGGTGTTGTGGCTATTGCCTTGTGAGCGGCGCACCAACACACGCATACGAGCGAGTAATTCACTCATCGCAAACGGCTTAGTCATATAGTCATCTGCCCCAGCATCCAGCCCTTTCACGCGGTCTTTGATTTGGTCTCGGGCGGTCAGCACCAGTACAGGTGTATCGATTTTGGCACTGCGAAGCGTCTCTAACACGCTCATTCCGTCAATTTCTGGCAAGCCCAAATCCAGCAAAATCACGTCATACGCTTCGACTTTGAGGGTCAAAATCGCTTCTCGTCCATCTTTTGCCCAGTCTACCGCATACGCTTCTTCTTCTAGACTATCAATCAGACTGTCGGCAATGAATACGTCATCTTCGACGAGTAATACTCTCATTGGGTTACCTTTATACACGAATACTGTTCAATAAATAGACTATAACACAAAAAACCGCCATTTTAAGAATGACGGTGTTGCTCATAGGCAAGGTTGCCATTTGGCACTCAATTATGGCTGAGTAGGCGCAAGACGTTTGAAGTCGTTGAGTGATTTGACATCGCTCACGGCACCTGTTTGGGCATCAACTTTGACATGATAGACTTCTTGACCTTTTACCACATCAATCTGATAGCTTGGAGTTCTAGGTGGTTGATTTTGAGCAGGGTTTGGTGCAGGCGGCATGCCTGTATTGCCCGTTTGTGGGTCTCTGTTAGGGCGGCGGTGACCGCCACGAGGACCATGACCCATTTTACCCCCTTTATCCCCACCCAAATGGGCACCAATGGCTTCACCACCCACTTGGTTCGCTGCCAATTGCATGGCGCGTTCTAGGCTGATATTGGTGGCAGGCGGCGCAGGTGGTTGATTGTTGGGGTTGCCCATGTTATTGGGGTTATTAGTTTGTTGCGGACGCGCTGGGCGTGATGGGCGTGATGGCATAGTTGCTTGGGTCACTTGACCATTAGACGCATTGACGATATATAGTTGTGGTTGACCATTCGCATTAAGGGTCATGACACGGTAGCCGACGATGTTGTCATTGGGGTTGTTGCCGGTACGGGCAGGGTTTGGGTTGGGTCGGTTGCTACTGTCATGATAGCGTACGCCAACGATGCGTGTGTTTGCGGTTTGTTTTTGTACCAAGGCAACTGCTTGAGAGGCACTGATGCTGGCATTGGCGGCTGCTTGGGCGTTGGCCTGCATGGCTTGTAAGCGTTGCTCAAAGTTCTTGGCATTGGCTGGATGGCGCTTTTGCATGTTTTGCGCTTGTGGTGCCGCTGAGGTACTCGCACAGGCGGTGACTGTCACACCTGTAACGACACTAAGCAAGGCTACACTAAGCCCAGTGGCTAAAAATGAGGGGTTAAATTTTGCTAAGTTCATAGGTTTTCCTGCGGTTGTTAATATAGTTGTTGATAACCCTTGATTGGATAATACTATCATACAAAAATTAAGACAGCAGAAACTTAGCGATAACGCAGAATCAGGCTAGGTAGGTTATAGCAATCGGATAAAAAATTTGCTTTAGATAAGCGCCTGCAGCAATGTTCAAAAATGTTTTTATCAATTTTTTTGCCTGTCAAATCAAACCTGACCCCTACAGGTTAAATAAAAACACCAGGCTCAGGTAATTGCACGATATTAATTGGACACTCAGTTTGCCAAAGATGGTGGGTGACAATGATTAAAATGCCTTGCTGCTGATGTTTTACCAGCATTTGCCACAGTGCTTCACGGCTTTTTTTATCAAGTCCCGCAAACGGCTCATCAAGCAGCAAGATTTTCTTGGGGGTGAGTAATAGCCGTGCCAAGGCAATACGTCTGGCTTGCCCACCGGAAATAGCTTGCCCGTATTCCCCTAGCGGCGTCTGTAATTGTAACGGCTGACTGCGCGCCCAGTCTTTGAGTCCAACGCTGTCCAGCACTTGCCAAAGCTGTTCATCACTGGCATCGGTGCTGCCCAATCTTAGATTTGTCGCCAAAGTCTGGTCAAAAATATCAATCTGTTGCCCCAGATAACCTGTGAGCGCGGGCGTATCGTGTAACGCTAGCCAATCCATCCCATTGAGCTCGATGCTGCCTTGTTGTGGTGCTAGTTCATGGGCTAGCACTTGTAACAGTGTTGATTTTCCCGCGCCCGAGCGCCCAGTAATCAATACAGGGATGCCTTGGGTGGCAGTCAAGCTGATAGCTTTGAAACCAACAATCGCCTGCGGCATTTTGCCAGCTAGCTGATTGATGGTGAGTGTGAGTGGTGCATCTAGGCGCGCAACATCAATGGATAAAGGGGCTAAATCATGGTTTAAATGATGGGTTAAATCAGGCGTTAAATGATGGCTAGGTTTCAGTGAAGGATTGAGTAATTCATTGAGTTGATGTTTTGCTGCCAAACTATTGCCAAGAGCTAGCGAATGGGTGACTAACGGCGCTAGCAAGTCAGTCATGCCCATGATGCCGAGGAATAGCGCAAGCAACATCGGCACACTGATGACAAGGGGCGTGTGATAAAAACCCACTAACAAGCCGACTAAAACCGCTGCAATCAGCCACTGCATGATCAGCATGACCAATGACTGGGCGCGCTGGATACGCTTTTGCTGATGCGTATGTTGAGGGTCAACGCTGTTAAAAGCAGTCAATTCGGATTGCCAGCGCTGCCAAATCAATAAATGGGTAAGGGCGGATAGCGGATTGAGCAAACTGACACGCCTAGACTCTGCCAATGCCTGATGAGCGCGGGCGTGCTTGATACTGATCCATGTCAGCAAGGCAGGTAATATCAAACCCGCGATTAAAAATATGGCAATCAGGACGGGGTTAACCTCATACTGATAAAGTAAGGTGGCTACTAGCAAGCTAGCGGTTGTCGCGACTAGCCAAGGTGATACCACGCGCAGTGGCAACTCATTGAGTACCTCAATATCATGGGTTAAACGGTGCATGGCATGGGTAGATTGTAGGGTACTTGATAAATTTGCCAGTGGCAGGCGTGAAAACTGGTTAAAAAACCGCACTCGCAGCCGCTGCAACAAACCAAACACCGCATGATGGGACACCATCATTTCACTATAGCGTCCTGCGGTACGTACCATCGCCATCACACGGATAATCGCTGCCGGTACCAGATAGTTAAAACTGTGTGAGCCCAGCGCCACCATCCCCGCCATTGCTGCCGCAGAAATAAACCATCCCGACGTCATCAATAGCCCAATCACGGATAACGCAGTCATTATGCCTAAACAGGCAGCAATGAGCCATTTATCTAGCTGCGTGCTAAACAGCTGGGTTAAACGAAAGGTTTGATGACTGTTTGCTTTTTTTTGTGGGTGAGTTTTGACAAGACTATTTTGACTAATAAGCCTATTTTCACTAGCAAGTTTATTTTCACTATTATGTTCTTTGTTAGAGGCTGTCATACCGTTACGCCTTTGCCAAAGTAGGTGCAATATCAAGGCTTATTTGCCGATCCAGCCAAGGCAGGTTTGTGGCATCGTGCGTCACCCATAGCACGGTTTTCCCCCTAGTCACTTGTTGTAATAACCCATTAATCTCGGCTGCGGTATCACTATCTAAATGCTCAGTGGGTTCATCGAGTAGCCAAAGCTGCGCGTCTTGTAAGAGTAACTGGGCTATTGCCAATCGCCGCTGCTGCCCGCCCGACAAGCCGCTACCACGTTCACCCAACTGAGTATCTAGCTGATTTGGTAGTGCCTTTATCAAAGGTTTTAAACCCACTTGCGCAAGAATTTGCCATAATTTGTCATCACTGGCGGTTGGGTTTGGCAGGCGTAAATTATCGGCGATACTCATCGGCAGTAGCATCGTTTGCTGTGATAAATAGGCGATTTGGTGGCGAAATTGCGTGGAATTGATGGTGTTAAAATTTTGGTTATCAATAAAGATATCGCCTTGATAGGCACAAAAACCCAAAAAAATTTGCAATAGCGTGGATTTGCCGCTGCCACTTTGACCGACAATCGCTAACCGTTCCCCTGCGGCAATAGCAAAACTTAACGGCGCGAGCCGTGTGCGCTGCTGATGATTGACCCAAATCTTATCCGCGTCAATGGCAGGGGGCGCAGTTAATATAAAGGGGTTAGCTTTTGTTTTTTCGGCTGACTCAAACGCTAACAACGGTGATAATTCAGCAATCGCACCTTCGGCTTGCGCTTTGACATGATAATCCGCGCCCAACTGACGTAGCGGGGCATAAAATTCAGGTGCCAATAGCAGTAAAAATAGCGCCGACTGGTAAGGCACAGGCACCGTGTTTTTTTGCCAAGGTAAAATACCGATTAAACCAAAACCCAAATACACGGCAAGTAGCGCAATCGACAGCGCGGCTAATAGTTCTAGCGCTGCGGTGTTTAAAAACGCAATTTTGAGTACCGACATGGTGCGCATACGGTAGGCTTCGGCTGAGGCATCGATGTCTTGACTCGCGTGCCCGACAGCATCCAACCGTTGCAGTGTCGCCGTGCCACGCAACCAATCCAAAAATCGCCCGCTCAGCTGTGCCATCGCGGCAAATTGTTGCCGACTTTTACGGGCGGTGGCATGACCAATTAATACCATAAACACAGGGACTAGGGGTGCGGTCAGCAGTAAAATCAGCGTCGCTATCCAGCTTTGGGTGGCTGCGGCAACTAATAGCATTATAGGCGTGGTCACCACAATCAGTCGTTGCAGATAAAAACGGCTGACATAGCCCGTTAAGGCGTCACATTGCTCAATTGCCATACTGGCAAGCCCGCCATCACTGCCATACTGGTCGCGCGCTGCACCTACTTGTGCCAGTTTTTCAACTAGCGTTTTTCGTAGGATGCTGGCTACTTGTAGCCCCGCCTCTAACGCCAGCTGGTCTTTGCAAAAGTGTAGTAAAGGACGTAGCAACAGACATCCCATCAGCCACGGCAAATAATCAAAAAATACGTCAGTGGTAGGGCGGTGAGGGACGATTTGCGTTAACCAATCTGCAAAGATGACCGCAATCAGCCAAGACTGCACGATCAATACCAGCGTGGACACAACTGACAGTCCCCATGCCATATAAATCGGTCGCTTTGCCATAGCGGCATACTGACGAAGGGTTTGGTTGACAGCAGAAGTTTCAGACATGGTTGGTTAAAAGTAGTGACAAAATCAATGGACATATCATAGCGTATCAAGCACGGGTTAGGTACGACAAATCATGCTCATCAAGACAATGAGACAAAAAAGTGTAAACACCGTGCCCACCGATGAAGGTTGATAAAACCTTGATAAAGGCATATAAAAAGCCATATAAAATACAATTAAATAAGTAAAGAGATGAACGAGCCCACTTTAAAATACTACCCTCAAGAGACCCATAAACTATCGCTCATTCAACTATCACCATCTTTTACAGGGTATGAGAAGATGGTAGCAGCAGCGCAATATTCATCATAGTATTTTGTAGTCAGGTGCGACATTATGCCGCATGACAAATAATTTATAGATTTATATAATGTTTGTAAATAAAAACATTACCCTTTTTTAACCTCGCATAAGGGTAATTGACATCTGAATTGGTTGTCAAACCAAGGAGTCAACATGATAACAGAACATCTCGTCGATATCTCCCGTCTGCAATTTGCAGTCACGGCGTTATATCATTTTTTATTTGTACCACTCACACTGGGCATGGTGTGGCTGCTGGTCATCATGGAATCCATGTACGTGATGACAGGCAAAGAAGTGTGGAAAGACATGACGCGTTTTTGGGGCAAACTATTTGGCATCAACTTTGCCTTGGGTGTCACCACAGGTATCACCATGGAATTCCAGTTTGGTACCAACTGGGCGTATTACTCACAATATGTCGGTGATGTTTTTGGGGCGCCGCTTGCCATTGAAGGCTTGATGGCGTTTTTTTTAGAATCCACCATGGTCGGACTGTTTTTCTTTGGTTGGGATAGACTGTCACGCGGACAGCATTTACTGGTGACTATGTTGATGGCATTGGGTACCAATCTATCTGCGTTGTGGATTTTGATCGCCAATGGGTGGATGCAAAATCCAGTTGGCGCAGAGTTTAGTTACCAAACCATGCGCATGGAAATGACCGATTTTGCGGCAGTATTATTTAACCCTGAGGCGCAAAACAAATTCGTGCATACCGTCTCTGCCGGCTATACGGTGGGAGCGACCTTTGTGCTTGCCATCTCAGCGTGGTATCTGCTCAAAAAACGCGATGTCGAATTTGCCAAACGCAGCTTTCAAGTCGCGGCGGCATTTGGTTTTGCGTCGATTTGTAGCACCATCGTACTGGGTGATGAGTCGGGTTATTCCATTGGCTTGGCACAGCAAACCAAAATGGCGGCGATAGAGGCGATGTGGGAAACCGAGCCTGCGCCTGCCAGTTTTAATTTGATTGCAGATATCAACCAAGCCGAGCAAAAAAACAACTGGGCAGTGCAAATTCCGTATGTGATGGGTTTGATTGGGACGCGCTCACTAGATACCCCGATTTTGGGTATCCATGACATCAAAATCATCAATGAAAAACGTATCATCAATGGTCAAAAAGCGGTGGTACTACTGGATCAATTACGCAGTGCGCCCCCAGGTTCAACCCCAAATCCTGTGACAGTGGCTGAATTTGAAAAGGTAAAAAAAGACTTGGGCTTTGGGTTATTGCTCAAACGCTATTCGCCTGATGTCAGCAAAGCCACGCCGGCAATGATTAAACAAGCCACCGATGCCACCATTCCACCTATTGTCCCGATGTTTTGGTCATTTCGTGCCATGGTAGGTTTGGGCTTTTTATTGTTGGCATTGTTTACTATTAGTCTTTGGTCAAGTGTCAAAGATAACTTTATTCAAAAACCTTGGCTATTACGCTGGGCATTATTGATGCTGCCTGCGCCTTGGCTTGCTGCTGAATTTGGTTGGTTTGTTGCCGAGTATGGGCGTCAACCTTGGACGATTTATGGCATGTTGCCAACGTATTTTTCAACCTCCAACATTAGCGTGGCGAATGTCTATGCCTCGCTGGCGGGATTTGTTGGTTTTTATACGGTGCTGCTGATGATTGAAATGTACTTGATGGTGAAATATGCCCGTAAAGGACCTGCGAGTCTAGGTACAGGCAAATACTATGGCGAAGATACTCACAAGGTGCACGTGAGTCCTTCATTAAATTTGCCCCAAGATACAGCCGAGGTGAATCATGTTGTTTGATTATGAAACACTCAAGATTATTTGGTGGTTATTGGTAGGTGCGCTGCTCATTGGGTTTGCTATCATGGATGGGCATGATATGGGCGTGTGTTCGTTACTGCCTTTTGTCGGCAAAGATGATGAAGAGCGCCGGGTGATTATCAATACCATTGGTCCGCACTGGGAAGGTAACCAAGTATGGTTTATCACGGCAGGTGGCGCGATTTTTGCGGCATGGCCGATGGTGTATGCCACTGCTTTTAGCGGTTTTTATTGGGCGTTGATGGCAGTATTGTGGGCGTTGTTTTTCCGCCCGGTGGGGTTTAAATATCGCAGTATGATACACAATCCAACCTGGCGCAAAGCGTGGGACTGGGGGTTGTTTGTCGGTTCATTTATCCCGGCTGTGGTGTTTGGCGTGGCATTTGGTAACTTGTTTTTAGGCGTGCCTTTTAGTTTTAATAACCATTTGGTATCGACTTACACAGGCTCATTTTGGGCATTGCTTAATCCATTTGCCGTACTGTGTGGCTTAATCAGTGCGTCTATGTTGATTATGCAAGGGGGAGCATATTTGGCGCATCGCACCCTTGATGAGGTGCAAAATCGTACCATTAACTACGCTGCTATCAGTAGTATGGTGATGGCGGTGTTGTTTGTATTGGCAGGGGTATGGATACAATCGATTGACGGCTATCATATCACCAGCTCCATTGACCCCCAAGCCTTACCAAATGTGCTCAATAAAGAGGTGACGCGTCAAGCGGGCGCATGGATGGCAAATTATCATCAGTATCCGCTGGCATGGGCATTCCCTGTACTTGGTGTCATCATGCCGCTTGTCACGGCAATATTGCTAAAAGCGCGTAAAACCTTGACTGCATTTATCGCCTCCAGTATTGCTGTGCTTAGTGTGATTATGACGGCAGGGGTGGCGCTGTTTCCGTTTATCATGCCATCTTCTAGCGACCCACGTTCAAGCTTGACGGTTTGGGACAGTGTATCGAGTCATCTCACCTTGATGATTATGTTGGTTGTCGTGGTGGTGTTATTACCGATGATTGTAGGGTACACCAGCTGGGCATATAACGTGATGCGCGGTAAAGTGACCAAGGCTTATGTTCGAGAGCAAGAGCATTCACTTTACTGACCCAAATCAAGGCAACTTAATAGGAGAACACAATGTGGTATTTTGCGTGGATATTAGGATTGGGGTTTGCGGTATTATTGGCGATTTTAAACGCGCTGTGGCTTGAAAATGCCGATGCGCGTAATAAAGCCTTTAATCCAAAAGCGCAGGACGATAATCCCACCAATGATGGTACGGTGACAGAAGGCAATCCCACTGAAGATATCCATAAAACAGGCAACACTTCAGATAACGAGTCCTTATAGCTATCAATCTCAACCATTAGCGCTTTAAGTCACCATGGCTTAAAGCGCTTTTTTATGCGGTTTCAAAACCCTCTATTTTTTAATTATTTTCTCATTTGGTACACAATTTGCATTCCCTGTTTTGTCAAAATTGATTAATACTTGAGCGATAATTTTTTATCGAGGGCATAAGGGCAAAATTTTCATGAGAAAGTTAAACAATACGGTTCAACGGCATACCAGTAAACGGCTTAAGAAAGTCTATAAATGGCTATTATCCGTGATGGTTTTTTATCAACATTCCTCGGTGTACGCTGCGACGCCCACCAATGAGCAGCTATATGACTACCAAAATGTGATGTGGGTGGTTATTGGCGGTTTGCTGGTGTTCTTTATGCAGGCGGGCTTTGCGCTCATTGAATCAGGCTCAGTGCGTAGTAAAAATACGGTGAATGTGTTGATGAAAAACTACACCGATATGGCGATTGGCGGATTAATTTTTTATATCTTGGGCTATGGTTTGATGGCAGGCAACAACCCCACAGGTTACGTGGGTCAAAGCGAGTTTTTACCAGAGCAGCTTAGCAATATGCAATGGGCACATTTGTTTTTTCAGATGATGTTTGCTTCCACCGCCGCCACCATTGCCAGTGGTGCGATGGCGGAACGCATTAAATTTTCAGGGTATCTGATTGGTACGTTGATGACTTGCGGACTGATTTATCCAGTCGTAGCAAGTTGGGCATGGGGTGGCTATTATGGCGGTCAAGGCTGGCTCACCGAGCTTGGATTTATTGATTTTGCAGGCTCTTCGGTGGTGCACTCTGTCGGTGGGTGGTTAGCGCTCGCGGGTATTATCGTCCTTGGACCGCGTATTGGTCGCTTTGCCCCTGATGGCACGCCGCGTTTGATTGCCGGTCATAATCTCACGCTTGTCACATTGGGTGGCTTTATCCTATGGTTAGCGTGGTTTGGATTTAACGCAGGTTCTACACTGACCAGCTCAGGCAATTTGGGCAAAATCATGCTAAATACCCACCTAGCAGGGGTGAGTGCGGTGACGGCTTATCTGGTGATTTCAGGGGTGATGCGTAAAGCAATTTTATTGAGTGATACGGTCAATATCAGCCTTGCAGGGTTGGTCGCCATTACCGCAGGCTGTGCGACCATGTCGCCTGTGTATGCGATTGTTACCGGTGTGGGTGCATGTTTGGCGTATTTGGCGGTGAAGCGTTTGTTGGATAATGTTCAAATGGATGATGCGGTGTATGCCGTTGCCGTGCATGTGGGCGGCGGTGTGTGGGGTACGCTGGCTGCAGGGCTATTTTATGAAGGTGATTTATTCAGCACCCATCGTATCATCGTACAGCTGATGGGCATCGGGGCAATGTTTGTCTGGTCATTTGGACTGGGTATGGTGGTGTATTTTGTGATTGAAAAAACCATCGGTCTTCGCGTACTTGCACAGCATGAGCAACGCGGGCTTGACTTTACCGAACATGCCGAAGGGGCTTACCCTGAATTCCAAGATAGCTTATTTAGTCAGCAAACGCTAACTGAGCGGCACTAGTTTTAAATTTTTGCGGTGCCTGTATGCTTTGTCGTCACAGGTACCCGACCCACCACAGTCATTTGCGTCAATTGTAATTTTATTAACTTTAAATATTTGGCACCGTCATGAACAAAGAATCTACTATCAAATCTGCGTTAACACCGTTTTTAAAAGATGCTGATATACGTAAAGCCATGGACATTTTTCATAAAGATTATGCCGATATTACGCCTTACCAAATCCAGCGTTTTGTCCATGAAATTACGCAAGACAACGCAACCAAAGAATATCGCTCAAATATCCGTCGAAGTTTGATGAAAGCGCTGAGTGATTATCAAATGGGTGCAGTCAACCCCCAACCAATGACCCATGATATCCCTGATTTGGGGCAAAATAGGCCAGTAACTCACCCATCATCCAGTCAATTAGCTATCTCTAACCAAAAACCTGACCCAATATCTAGCCAAATAGCCGCCTTTGAGTTACTGATTGATAGTTTTATGGCGCAATTTTCACCATTATTGGGCAGCCAAATTTTAGACAGTGTCAAGCAGACGATTCATCAGCATCATAATTCATCAAAATCCCGTGGTTTTGGGCTATTAGCTCGCAAGGCAGAAACTAATCAGGCTTTAACCTTAACCATGATTCACTTTTTTGATCAGTTTTTTGGTGGCGATAAACAAAGTGCGTTGACAATGTCGTTGACCGATGCAGATACAGCAGGATTTAGAACTATCTTATCGTTATTTTATCAGCAAGCGTGTCAATGGGCGGGGCCTACTGATGCAGATGTTGCTTTGGCGCAGGCAAACAAGATTACCAAAGCCAAGTTTGACGTATCTTTGGTTGAAAAATTTATGTAGAATGCCATTGATATAAACTACTACGGATTGACAGTATCATAGTACAATTTTTATGCAGACCTAAAGATGGTAAATGGCAAGTTTCAAGTTCATTTTATTTTCAGGTCCATTTTAGAGAGTTTAGCACTGCGCTTGATGCTGTATTGTAGCTTAATTTTATGAGACCAATTCTAGGTTTTATAAGGTTAAGCTTTTTTTAAACGATGAAAATTTATTGCCACTGGCTTCCCTCACAAATTTTCGGAAAATGTCATGAATCATCAAATTCAGTATTATGTCTACGCCAGTAAAATAAATTTGACCCAAATTTTTGACCATAATTTATTCATTGATATTCGCGAGCAAGCGCAGTCCAACAATCAACACCATCATATTACGGGGTTTTTATTGTTTAAGGATGGCAAATTTTTGCAGTATATTGAAGGTCAAAAAGCGGTATGTGAACAATTATTTAACACGATAAAGCAAGACCGACGACATAAAGAGATAGTGGTGTTAGACCAGGGACAGCTAGAAAAACGCTATTATCAGCAATGGCTGATGAATTGTTATAACATGGATGAAAAAACCCAAACCCTCGAACTGCTTAATCTTCCAGATATGGTTTACGACTTTGATATTTATCATTGGAGCCAAGCTCACGTACATGAAGTGATGTCACTAATGGCAAAAAACCATTTGCTTGCCATGACCCCCCAAACAGGCAGTTTTTTCTCGGTGGTTTATCGCCGCTTTATGGAGCAGAATAAAAAATATTTAATCATTCAACTGCTGATATTAGCTATGTTTTTCATCAGTTTATTGTTCTTAAAAAGCAACTATTAATAGCAACTATTGATTAACGCGATAGGGTATAAACCGACAGTGACGACTACCAAATACCCAATAAAGACGTCGAAACAATTGAGTTTAAAAAGCGCATCGTTAACTTGCGCAACGTCTGATGGTTAGCCTTTTTTACTATCAGATTGGCAAAAATCTACAGCTCAATTAACAACATAAATATCACCAACCATGGCACCGTGATGACAGTAAGCGTGAAAAAAACGTATTTTTTGACATGGTGTTTGATGATGGCGCCGATATAGCTTCCTGTTTTGACCTGGTAGGGGGCAATATCAGCATCATCGCGCTCATAGAATGCGACCATGTCATTGAGTAATTGCTCGACCTGTTCGGTCTGCCATTGGTAGGTTTCAAACTGTGCTAACAGCTCGCTAATCACTGGGGTTGTATGGGATATGCCGGGTGTCACACATAGCATATCGCATTGCTTAAAGCGTTTAGAATGGGTCGTACCTTGATGGATAAGATGAATTTTATGGTGGCGTTTATCATGGGTGATAGCGAGGTACAAATTCGCTATATACATTTCACTACCTTCCATAAAATGCAGAAAGCGACCATCTTTGAATAGGATAAAACCCATGATGCCGGTTTTTTGATTATTATCTCTGGCACTTTGATAAATTTGGGTAAATGTGCTGGGCTTTAAAGCGGCTGACCAAGTAAGCGAACTGGTATAAGTCAGGTAATAAGTAGGGGGAGACATCATCGTAGAACTCCTCAGCCATACTCTTTATATGTTACTTTGAGTGTAGCATAATAATTTTTTAATGTTATGATTAATTTAGCATCATCTGTCTAAACTAAAGTATAACCCTTAATTCATACAAAAATAAATTAAAGTTTATAAATCTTTTTAGGGTAAAAAATTTAATTATTTTTATGATGCTGTGTTTGCATATCTGTGATTAGCTCGTTCACCTCCGATGACTGCCAATCGGTGGGAGTAAATGCTTGAAATAGTCGGCTAATGGATAAATTATTCACATCCTTATCAATGTCAAGACAGTACATATCCCATTTTTTGAACCGCGGCTGCTCTCGATGACCCTCAGTAATTATTTTTAACTTTTTATGGCGATAATCTTTAAGTAAATTTTGGTACAGGTGATTGACCAATGCCTTATCCCCTTCCAAATATTGAAAAAAATGCCCATTTTTGAATAGCAAAAATCCCGTGATGTGTTGGGCGTTATTGTTTTGCCTAGAAATCTGCTCGATAGTTTTGAAAGTAAACGGATTAATCGCGCCCAGTAAGGTGATTTTACTGGTGTAGGTTAAATAATAAATAGCATCACACATAACGATATCCAACATAAGGTTACCGCTGTTACCAATTCACTACAGCGGGCATTTGATTAACGCTTATAAGCGATTATACTTAACAAAAAGCCATTTTCTTACATAAATATTTAATCATTTCAAATTTAACTTACTGACTTAAAAACGTCCTGACTTTAAAAAGAGAAAGCTATGCCGAATTCATCGACCCACGCTACAAAACACCCG
The DNA here is from genome assembly GCF_031975715.1 of Moraxella sp. CTOTU46711. Taxonomy (NCBI): domain Bacteria; kingdom Pseudomonadati; phylum Pseudomonadota; class Gammaproteobacteria; order Moraxellales; family Moraxellaceae; genus Moraxella; species Moraxella sp. CTOTU46711. The sequence goes on along the minus strand of NZ_DALYMP010000001.1, from coordinate 849,547 downwards.
TCATCCGCCACCGTCCGCTCAAATAAATACAAACTTGGAGCTGCTGCGGTTATAGCCCTTGTGGGGTTAAGTTTGACAGGCTGTCAGGCCATGGCGACAAAAAACGCACCAATCGCCGCAAAAGCTGATAGCACTAGCACGGTATCAAATGGTATTAAAACCGTCAAAAACATTGCCTATGGCACAGATACTCGCCAACAACTCGATATTTATACCCCTGCAGACGGTCAGCGTCACCCTGTGTTGATATTTGTATACGGGGGCAGCTGGCAACATGGCAAACGCCAAACCTATGGCTTTGTCGGTAAGCAGTTTGCCAAGTCAGGCTATACCACAGTGGTGGTGGATTATCGCTTAGCCCCGGCAAACGTATTCCCAGATTATGTGCTCGATACAGCCAGCGCCATGGGGTGGGTGTATCGCAATATCGCTCAATATGGCGGCAATCCTAATCAGCTGTTTGTCATGGGGCATTCGGCAGGGGCGTTTAACGTGGTATCTGCGGTGGATGATAACCGTTTTTGGAAAACCACCGGCATTCCCAACAAGGCAATATTAGGCGTGATTGGACTAGCAGGGCCCTATGATTATGATTTTCGTACCGGTACTACCAAAGTTGCCTTTCCAGCCAATAGCACCCGCCAGCAAGTGATGCCTGTGTATCATATCCGTCAAGATGCACCCCCGCATTTGTTGGTGACAGGTAATAAAGATATGCTTGTCTACCCACAAAATGCTGATAGCTTACAAAAAGCGCTGACTCAAACAGGCGGCAACGTGGAACGGGTGCAAGTCCCTGCCACTCATGCAGGCGTCGTAATTGGTCTGGCAACACCGTTACAGTCGTTTTATCCCACCTTTAACAAGGTCAATGATTTTATGCAGCGGCATTTGCCAACAGCGCGCTGAGAAAAATTTCTAATAAAAATTTTCAAGACAAACTTTAAAGTAGCGGTAAATTATAGCGCCTAACGCAATCCGATGCATACCGCTGCTGAGCCAGTAGCCTCAAATGCGATCAGAGAATCACAACCGAGTTGACGTAACCGACTCGGTTTGCATTTTATCCAATTATTTATGCCATTTGCTGTCCAATCTTTGCTGAAATTTTTACTTCATAGACAGCTGCTGCAACATAATGACGCTATTGCAGGTAGCTGCTATCCGCTTATAATAAACGGCATTGACTCGCTTATCATAAAAAAGTTCTCAATATCCTCATAACAACATAACGAACAGGACATCCTGATGCTACCAATCAAAGACCCCTCATTACTGCAAACCCAATCCCTCATTGATAACCAATGGGTAGATGCGACGGATCGTACTACCATTGATGTCACCAATCCATTTGACAACCAAGTGATTGCCAATATACCGAGTCTAGAAAAATCCCAAGTCGTTGACGCCGTCGCCATCGCCCACAAAGCACAAATAGACTGGGCACAAAAAACCGCCAACGAGCGTGCCGCTATTTTAAACAACTGGGCGGATTTAATCGACCAAAATAAAGAAGACTTAGCGACCATCATGACCGCTGAGCAAGGCAAGCCCATCACCGAATCGCGTGGTGAAATCGGCTATGCCAATAGCTTTATCCGCTGGTTTGCCGAAGAAGGCAAACGCATCTATGGCGATGTCATCCCCACCACCAACAAAGACCTACGCTACGTGGTGTTAAAACAACCGATTGGCGTATGTGCGGCGATTACCCCTTGGAATTTCCCCGCCGCCATGATTACACGTAAAGTGGCCCCTGCCTTAGCCGCTGGCTGCAGCATAATTGTCAAACCTGCCACTGAAACACCCTTGACCGCACTGGCGCTAGGGGAACTAGCGGTACGAGCAGGCTTACCTGCAGGCTTGCTACAAATCGTCACCGGTAAATCCTCAGTGATTGGTGAAGTGCTCACCCAAGATGAACGTATCCACAAATTGTCATTCACTGGCTCTACCGAAGTTGGTCGCGTGCTGATGTCACAATGCGCGTCCACGGTTAAAAAACTCTCGATGGAGCTTGGCGGCAATGCGCCCTTTATCGTCTTTGATGATGCCGACTTAGAAAAAGCAGCAAGCGGTCTTATCGCTTCCAAATATCGTAATGCCGGACAAACCTGTGTCTGTGCAAACCGCGTCTATGTGCAAGCAAGTATTAAAGACAAATTTTTAGCCATTTTTAAACAAAAAGTCGAAGCACTAAAAGTCGGTAACGGCATGACAGATGGTGTGGAAGTCGGTCCACTAATTAATAAAGACGCCATAGATAAAGTGCAACATTTACTTGAAGATGCGGTAAATAAAGGCGCGACCGTGGTCACCGGTGGAAAGAAACACAGCGCGTCAGATTTAAGCTTTGAGCCGACCGTTATTACGGGTATCACCGATGATATGGACATTGCTACTCAAGAGATTTTTGGTCCGATTGCACCCGTGTTTACTTTTGATACCGATGATGAGGTGATTGCTCATGCCAATAATACGATTTATGGACTGGCAGCGTATTTCTATACCCAAAGCGTTGCGCGCTCGTGGAAAGTGTGTGAAGGACTCGAATACGGTATGGTCGCCCAAAACACCGGGCTGTTATCAACCGAAGTTGCACCATTCGGCGGTGTGAAACAATCCGGTTTCGGTCGTGAAGGCTCAAAGTATGGGATTGAAGATTATGTGACTACCAAGTATTGGTGTATTGATGTGCAATAATAGTTAAATCGTCCAAATTCATGGCATACATTGCCATGATTGGGCGTAAGATTGAATGTGGTGATTTAGCTTATTGGTTTTTGCAATTAGCGCTTTAGAACTTTTACTCAGCAATATCAAATACTTGGCGCAGGTATGCCAAAAAGGTATCGTTATCGGTCATAGTTTTGCCCGGGCTGTCAGATATTTTGGCAACCGATTGCCCGTTACATTCCACCAGTTTAAGGACGATGTTGAGCGGTGTTTGCCCCATATCATTGGTCAAGTGAGTCCCGATACCAAACCCAAGTTGGAAACGGTCGTTAAAATGCAAGTACAACGCCCATGCCTTCTGCAACGTCAGCCCATCGCTAAAATTTAACATTTTGGTTTTTGGGTTGATTTTGAGTTGTTGGTAGTGCGCGTAGGCTTTTTCGCCCCATTCATACGGGTCGCCACTGTCATGACGCAGCCCATCAAATAGCTTGGCAAAATACAAGTCAAAATCGCGCAAAAAAGCGTCCATCCCGACCACGTCAGTCAACGCAATACCTAAGTCACCTCGATATTCTTGAACCCAAGCTTCGAGTGCCGCTTTTTGGAAATTACGCAAGCGCACATCGAGCGCCTGAAAGGCTTGCAGAAATTCATGTGCCATTGTGCCAATCGGGGTGATACCAAACTGTTTGGCAAAATATACATTGCTAGTACCGCGAAATATTTCCGGCACTGCCATCAATCGCTCAATCACTTGCTCTTGCCAAGCAACACTATAACGTCGACGCGTACCAAAATCTGATAGCAAAAACGGAACGTCATAATCCGCCATTTGGCGACGATAGTCTTGTAACAGTATGATTTTATCGTTTAGCCGTTGTTCACCGACTTGCCAAGCCGATTGCTGATCAAGGTGACTAAAATACAGTTCATTGACAATCGCCAACACAAAGATTTCAAACATCATTGCCTGAATCATCGGGCCTTCAATACGAATGTCTAACCGACCTTCAGCATCAAGGGTCGCTCTGATAAAACGGCGTTTGAGTTGAAATAATTCAAGATAATCAACAAAGTCACTTTTGATAAAGCGCAGACCACGAAGATATTGCAACTCATCAGCTGTAAAACGCAATTCACAAAGCGCATCGAGTTCGGCATTGACTTCATCGAGTAGCGTTGATAGGGGATAGGCGGTGTCTTCAAGGTTGCGACAGCGAAACGCATATACGCTATGCGTCTGTGGAAACTTGTGTAGCACCACTTGTAGCATGGTAAATTTGTATAAATCCGTGTCCAGCAAAGACTTAATAATCGCCATCACCCATCCTAAATTCTGTAACTATCGATATGAGTGACTACTTTAGCATTAATTCGCTTGGATTGTACAAAATCTGACTCAGTGTTTGGCATTATGGTTGGTTGGGCGTTTCGACTTTAATTTTATTGACGGCATGGTATTCACGGTTAAAATACACCAAGCCTGTCTGGTCTTTGCCTTGTTGTATGGCTTCGATACGACAAATAAAAATCCCGTGTGTGCCGACTTCTTGGATTTGCTCGATTTGGCAATCAAAGCTCGCCAACGCATTGTCCAAAATCGGTGATTGGGTCATCAAGGTATGCCATGTGCCATGCTCAAAGCGCGCTTGCGCTTCGAGTTTTGATGCAAAAACCGCAGATAATGGTGCGTGATGATCAGCCAGCACATTCACCGCCAATACCTTGTTTTGCACGAAATATTCATACGAGCGTGAGGCGGTATTCATACATACAAGCAAGGTCGGTGGGGTATCGGTTACACTGCACACCGCCGATGCAGTAAAGCCATGACGACCCGCAGGGCCATCGGTAGTGACCACATTGACCGCAGCCGATAACATCGACATGGCATTTCTAAAATCAGTAACGTCAACCATTGTGTTTTCCAAAGTACTTTTTAAATTATTAGGTCGTCCAATTGATGCGTGGCTAAATAGTCATTTCGGATGAGCTTGGCGCCTTGTGCTAAGGCAGACAGCTTGGCTTGTGCTACATGACGGGGTAGCGGCGCCATCCCGCAATTGGTACAAGGGTACAAATTTTTAGCATCCACAAACTGCAAGGTTTTATGCAGCGTCTCTGCCACTTGCTCAGGCGTTTCTATCTGATGCGTCGCCACATCAATCGCGCCCACCATCACTTTTTTGCCACGAATCAATTCAATAAGTTCCATCGGTACGCGCGAATTTTGACATTCTAGCGACACCATATCAATCGCCGATTGTTGTAGTTTGGGGAAGATGGCTTCATACTGTCGCCATTCACTGCCCAAGGTTTGTTTCCAATCGGTATTGGCTTTGATACCATAACCATAACAGATATGGACGGCAGTGTCACATTTCAACCCTTCGATAGCACGTTCGAGCGCCGCAATGCCCCAATCATTAACTTCATCAAAAAATACATTAAAGGCAGGCTCATCAAATTGAATAATATCAACCCCTGCCGCCTCGAGTTCTTTGGCTTCCTGGTTGAGTAGGGTGGCAAATTCCCAAGCCAGCTTTTCACGGCTGCCGTAGTATTGGTCACTTAAGGTATCAATCATGGTCATGGGTCCAGGTAGCGCCCATTTGATAGGTTTGTCTGTGTGCTGACGTAAAAACTTGGCGTCCTCAGCAAATACCGACTGTGGGCGCGACACTGCACCCACCACAGTCGGCACACTGGCTTCATAGCGATTGCGAATTTTTACTGTAGCGCGATTGGCAAAATCAACCCCATCTAGATGCTCAATAAAGGTGGTGACAAAATGTTGGCGGGTCTGCTCGCCATCACTCACAATATCAATGCCTGCCGCTAGTTGCTGCTGCAATGATACCAATAATGCGTCTTGTTTGCCTTGGACAAGGGCACTGTCTGTCAGCTTCCAAGGTGACCAAAGTTGTTCAGGTTCGGCAAGCCAGCTTGGTTTAGGCAGGCTACCTGCCGTTGATGTTGGAAAAAGTGTAGTCATTGTTTTCTCTTTAATTGTTTGGCGTCAGCAAAACTGCTTAAGCGACTTATTAAGCTACTTGGGAATTTAACCAGTTTTGTAATAAGGTTTGATAGGGTTTGATAAAGTGGGTTTCTGTGTATTGACCTTGTTGAATCGCCAGCTGGCTACGTTCTTCACGGTCATACTCGATTTTGGTCAGTGAATAATCCTCATGATTTAAACTGGGCTGATAACTTTGACCTGCCACAGTATTGGCGTTATAAATCTCAGGACGATAAATTTTTTGGAACGTTTCCATCGTGCTAATCGAGCTGATAAGCTCAAGGTTGGTGTAGTCATTGAGCAAATCACCTTTAAAATAAAATGCAAAAGGCGCTACTGATTTTGGCGGCATAAAATAACGCACCGATAACCCCATTTTGCTAAAGTACTCATCTGTCAGCGAATACGCGTCTTGTACATATTCAGTGCCCAAAATCGGATGACAATTGGCGGTTTGGGTATAAGTCTTGGTGGTCGATACACTGAGACAAATCACCGGGGGTTTGTTAAATTGCTCACGATAGGCAGGCGAGTTCAGCACATAATCAAACAACTTACCATGCAAATCCCCAAACCGCTCAGGCACGCTAAACGATGGCTGGTTTTTGTTATGCGCCAACAGCCATACACTAAAGTCATAATCGCGCACATAGGAAGAAAAACTGTTACCCACGATGCCATCGATTCGCTGCTGGGTCTGGGTGTCAAAGATAACGGTTTTTAAAATCTCAATAGCCGGAAAGCTATCTCCCGTGCCCGCTATCTCAAGATTGGCAGACACAATCTCAAGCTCGACCTGATAGCGGTCGCCAGTCACATTGTCCCAATGTGCCAAGTCATTAAATCGACGGTTAATCATTTGCAGGGTATTGCGTAAGTTTTGCTGGCGGTGTTCACCCCGTGCCAGATTGGCAAAGTTGGTAGTCAGCCTAGTATCTTTGGCGGGTTGGTAGTTTTCATCAAATGCAATGGTTTTGATATGACAATCAATCGGTAAAGTCATGTATATAATCTCCGTAACAGTAGTGCAAAAAATTTTCTTTTAGCACCCTACGATTACTAAAAATCGTCACTGCTAAAAGTACAAAGACAGTTATACGCTAAAATGAAGATGAATAAAAACGAATTAAAATTTAAAAATGATGAATTTTATTCATTTTAGGTTTTTCCTTGAATAAAAAACGGCTAGTAAAGTGTCTAACCGTTTTTTAGCAGCGCTGAGATTTGGTATTAGCGATGTCAAAATTCCCTAACATAGATTCAGAAAACCTAGTGATGCTGTGTATTTTTGAGGTTAATGAAGATTAATTTTGTTAGCATCTTTGCACATTCAATAAAAGTTGATAGTCAAAAAATAATTTATGCAACGAATTAATAAATTTTGTAGGTATAAAACAAGTAATTATTTATCAGAAAGGTTAAATTACCAATTACCAACATTACGCTACAAGTCTGTAGCATTAAAGAGTGAATAGCCCAATCTATAATCACGGGAAAATAAGGAGGGTGATATGACAATAAGCAATCATCAAAATATACCCTCGTCAACACTCAATACGGTAAAACCACCCTATATCACCATGGCGATTTTTGCCATTATAGGCTTTGTATTATTGTTTGGCGGGATTTATCTCATTAGTTTGGGCGGCTCGTGGTACTACTTGGTAGCCGGTCTTTGGATATTAGCCACGGCGGTGTTACTTAAAAAACGCGCTGCATTGGCGCTGTGGCTGTTTGCTGCCTTATTGGTTGTGACAGCAGTATGGTCGCTATGGGAAGTGGGCAGCGATTTTTGGGCGCTCGCACCTAGACTGGATATTTTAACCTTTATGGGGATTTGGCTATGGTTGCCACATATCACCCGCTATGTTAAATCTCATCAGCCAATTAACCAGACAACTCCATTATCAACGCCTAAAGCAACGTTATTTGATCATACTTGGATAACTCCGGTTCGACATGGCTTGGGCTTAGTCATTCTGTCAATTTTTGCGTTGATGGGTTATGCCGCTTTTCATGACCCCCAAGAGATTAAAGGTACCATCACCCGTGCGCAGCCTACGCCAAAACCACTAGCAGGCATTGCTCCTAGCGATTGGACCGATTATGGGCGTACGCCTGAAGGTACACGCTATTCACCTTTGACCCAAATTAATGATAGCAATGTCAAAAATCTTAAAGAAGCATGGACGTTTCGTACTGGCGACTTTAAAACTGCCAATGATTCTGGGGAAACCACCAACCAAGTCACCCCGCTTAAAGTCAACAATACCTTATATTTTTGTACAGCGCATCAGTTTTTGATTGCGCTTGACCCTGCCACAGGTAAACAAAAATGGCGGTTTGATCCGAAACTCAAATCAGATAAAACCTTCCAACATTTGACCTGCCGTGGGGTGTCGTATCACGATGACGCCAATGTCAGTAAAAATGCTGCCAGTTTGCAAGCGCGCCAAACCAAATCGGCGCTTTGCCCGCGTAAAATTATTTTGCCAGTCAATGATGGTCGCCTCGTCGCTGTCAATGCCGATACGGGTCAACGTTGTAGCGATTTTGGTACCAATGGTGAAGTCAATCTGCAACAAGATATGCCATACCCATATCCCGGTGGCTACAACCCAACGTCACCGCCTGTAGTGACAGGGACGACGATTGTCATCGGTGGGTCTGTGACTGACAACCTCTCTACCAAAGAGCCTTCGGGCGTTATCCGTGGCTATGATGTTAATACGGGTAAACTAATGTGGGTATTTGACACAGGCGCAGAAGACCCCAACGCCATCCCAGCACCTGGGCAAAAATTTGTACACAACTCGCCAAATGCATGGGCGCCGCTTGCGTATGATAGTCAAGCCGACGTCGTATATGTGCCTGTTGGTGTTGGGACGCCAGATATTTGGGGTGGTAATCGTGACCGACTACAAGAGCGTTTTGCCAACTCGGTTGTTGCGCTCAATGGCACCACAGGTAAAGTGCTGTGGAGCTTCCAGACCACGCATCATGACTTGTGGGATATGGACGTACCCTCGCAGCCGACCATTGCAGAATTGACCGATCAAACGGGCAAAACCACGCCGGTGGTCTATGTCACCACCAAAACGGGCAATGTGTTTGTCCTTGACCGCCGTACTGGTAAACCTGTGGTACCGGTGACAGAACGTGCCGTACCGCAAACGGTCAAACGCGGTAACCAAACCAAAGGTGAAAAATACTCTGCCACTCAGCCATTTTCTGAGTTAAACCTTGCGCCACCAAATCCGCTACAGGATAAAGATATGTGGGGCGCGACCATGTTTGACCAGCTATATTGCCGTGCGTATTTTAAATCACTCAATTATGAGGGTATCTATACGCCACCGTCAGAAAACGGTACTTTGGTTTTCCCAGGCAATTTAGGGGTATTTGAATGGGGCGGTATTTCAGTCAATCCTGATCGCCAAGTCGCGGTGATGAATCCATTAGCGCTCCCCTTTGTCAGTACTTTGATTCCACAAGATCCTAACCGTCCACAAAAAGAAAAAGGTGCAGGCACTGAACAAGGCGTCCAGCCTATGTATGGTGCGCCTTATGGTGTTGAAATCAAACCTTTCTTATCACCTGTCGGATTACCTTGTAAACAACCTGGCTGGGGCTATGTGGCAGGGGTAGACTTGACCACGCATCAAATCGTGTGGAAAAAACGTATCGGTACTATCCGTGATAGCTTGCCAAAACTGATGCAGTTACCGCCATTAAAAATCGGTGTACCTGGACTGGGTGGTTCGATTTCGACAGCGGGAAATGTGATGTTTGTCGCGGCGACCCAAGATAATTATATCCGTGCCTTTAATGTCAGCAACGGCGACAAACTCTGGGAAGCACGTTTGCCGGCTGGTGGGCAAGCCACGCCAATGACTTATGAGATTAATGGCAAACAGTATGTGGTCATCATGGCAGGCGGGCATGGCTCGTTTGGCACCAAGATGGGTGACTACATGGTTGCCTATGCGTTACCTAATTAGTCATTGAGGCTTATTGAGGCTTTAAGAAAACCACGTTAACACCTTAACGTGGTTTTTTTTATGACCCTAGATGAAGGAGAATTGTATTTAGTCATAATTTATATCAGCAATTACACAACACGGTTTTTAGCGAGCGTTTAAATAGTGTACCTTGCAAACCCTTAATATGATCAATTGATTAACGCTAATGCTTACTCAACTGGTTTTTTAAACGCCTCAATCGCCATCGCCCGTGAGACTTTTGTTGGGGTGTCAAGCTTTGGATAGGCGATATGAGGATGTTGTTTTAGATAGGTTTGGAGTTTTTGCTCAGCGTTGATGATGTTAGCTGGCACTGTTGCAAGCTCGGGTACCCAGTGTTGAATATAGCTGGCGTCAGGATCATGCGCTGCCGCCTGACTAAATGGATTCATCACCCGAAAATAAGGCTGGGCATCGGTACCGACGGAAGCTGACCATTGCCATCCGCCATTATTACTGGCAAAATCACCATCTACCAAATGCTGCATAAAATACGCCTCACCCCAACGCCAATCGATCAGTAGGTTTTTGCTCAGATACATCGCCACGACCATACGCAGCCGATTGTGCATAAAACCTGTAGCATTGAGACAGCGCATCGCTGCATCCACCAGCGGCACGCCGGTCTTACCTTGATACCAGCTTTCAAAGTCGGCTAGGTCATAACGCCAAGCCACAGATTCATCGAGTGGGGTCAAAAACGCCTTGCCTTTAACGATATCTGGACGGTTAACCATAACATCATAATAAAAATCGCGCCAAGCCAGCTCGCTAATCCAGCGCATAATGTCTTTCTCGCTTCCCAGTCCTTGTTGACTGTTCAGCTTTTGTCTGGCTTTGAGATAGCATAATCTTGGCGATAGCATACCGATGGCCAAATAGTGCGATAAACGACTGGTCGCACCTAAGTGATTATTCAAAGCGGGCACGTCTCTGGCGGTATTGTAATCAGCGATATGTTTTTTTAAAAAATCATCCAGTCGTGATTGGGCAGCCGCTTCACCGGCAGGGTATAACAATTGTGCTAACTCACTCACGTGATTGAGTTGTTTATCAAGTGCAGCGGTGGGGGTAAGATAAGCGCGATAAAATGCATCAATCGTTATATAGTCATTGGTATTGGTATTGGTATTGGTATTGGTATTGCGGCTGTCTTTGGCAAGTTGTGTGGTATTTATAGCCATGGCAGCAGGGGTGGGCGATAGGGTTAAACCGCCAGTTTCAATCATCGCAAGCCAACGCTTGTAAAAAGGGGTAAAGACTTTGTACGGCATACCTTTGTCCGTGACGATACGCTGAGGGGCAACCACTTGACTATCATCAAACCATTGGGTAACTATGCCTAACGACTGCGCCTGCTGGGCGATATACTGATCGCGGGCAACTTCATTAACTGGGTACTCCAGATTGGCAAATAAATGGCTAATAAAAAGCTGCTGGCAAAGCTCAAGCACATTCGTCGCCTGCAAGGCAAAATCATCCACCACTCTGATGATAATACCAATATTTAACTGAGATAAACTCTGCTCAAGTGCGCGGATTTGCCGCAGTATCAAGTCAATTTGCCACAGCGATTTGCGGTGTGATTGCCATTGCTTGGGTGTCAAATAAACCACGGCGATGACGCCAGCATGGTTTTGCTGTGCATGCTCACAGCAGGCCGCAAAAGCGGTATTGTCAAAGGTGCGCAAATCTTGGCGAAACCACATCAAGTTCGTTTTGCTGCTCATTATCTTTACCCCAATACAACAGTTTATCGTTAGGGTATTATGTCAACAAAGGCTTGGCTTCCCAAGACATTTTTTCAGGTTTATTGCGCCATCATAACGGTAAAAGCCAGTTATCCCGTTGCAAAAATGTGCAATGACCCACATAAAAAGTCAACTAAACTAAACTAGATAATAGCTAATAGATGTAAGCGCCTTAAATAGCCAGCGATTAAGTAAATCTATAGAAAGGGATAATGAAAAATTCTAATAAAACCGTTAAAAAATCTGATTTACCGAGCAAAATCTGCCCAGTGTGTCAGCGTCCATTTACCTGGCGAAAAAAATGGGAAAAAGATTGGGTGAATGTCATTTATTGCTCAAAGCGTTGTCAAGGTAATAGCCGTAGCAGCAAATTAAAAAAATAACGCTAAAAACTCATTAATGACAGGTGTACCCAAAATCAAATAGCAAACTAACTATTTGATTTATGGCACAATTATATTAAGATTGCAATGTCATCTCCCATCATTAAAGCGTGCATCAAGCGATTTCCCTGTTATGCTATCTACCCCATCATCCAATAACAAATCGTCAAAACTATATATTAGGGTAGTGGTGGTCGGAATCGTTACTGCGTTACATGGGCTGCTGCTGTATCTATTTTTTCAGTACCAAACTCAATTAAAGATTAAACCGCAAACCATACAGCCGCTTGAAATTAGCTTTATCCAGCTAAAGCCTCAACACCCCTCACAGACCTACTATTCACAACCGCCTGTGGTTATCCATCATGTAGACCCTGCCATACAACCTTATCTTAGCGATAACACACAAGCGGCTGATATTAAGGAAAAATCGTTATCAACACCAAACCCTACACCCGCTAAACTGGTGAATCATCCAGCAAAAAATAGTAGCCACAAGCCAATCGAATTCAGTCCAACGATAGATAATTCGACTAACCAAAAAAAAGCCAGTCAACCTAAAACTTCGTTATCTACAGCAAGTCAAAGTCAAAGCCAAACTCAATCTCAAAAAAAATCACAAGATATTCCTAGCGAGCCATTAATGAACGTGCGTGAAAATAACGCCAACTATGAACAACAGCAAGGGACGCAAATAGAACGCAAAATAAATTCAAATAATAGCCAATCTCTTGCTCAACCCAAATCAGCTACTATCAATTCAGCTACTACCAACCAAAGCCATACCAATGCCGATAATGCTTTAAAACCTATAACTCACGATGAGCGTGCTAAATCATCTGAAGATTCAATGCGTCCTCAAATACAAAAAACGCCAAATCGGCCCGTTAGCCCAGCTATTAATTCGTCACCAAAATCAGCAACACCCATCACCTTTGGCAATGCGGATGCAAGTTGGCAGAAAAAACCTAATACGCAGTTACCACCCAATTTGTCCCGTATTGTGACACTAAAACAGCTATCAAGCCTACAAGTAAAACTCAATGTCAATGCCCAAGGTGGCGTGGAAAAATGCAGAATTACTCAAACATCGGGTGATCAAGAGGTAGATAAATTTATTTGCCAACAAGTGCAAAAAGCCAAACTTTACCCAAGAAAAGCCAATGGCGTCACGGCACCAAGCATTGGTAATCTCACGATAGCCCTAACCAATCTTGCAAATTAAACCCTACAATATGTTGTTGAAGCGGCATCTATGTAATGATCATTAATGGCTTACTGTGTCAATATTGATTAACTAGACACATAAAAAAGCCAACCTGATGAACAGATTGGCTTTCATGTTATTGAAACTTAGCTTATTTCTTTTGGTAGGATAAACGTACGCCGTATACCCAGCCATCATTGTCTTGGAAATCGCCAACAATGCTACCATCGGGTAGTTTTGCTTTGGCATCACCAAACATTAAGTATTTAACGCCGCCTGAGATAGCCCATTCAGGTGTCAAATTGTATTTTGCTCCCAAGCCCACATTCCAGTTACCTTCCACAGGTCCTAGAGAAGTGATGGGATTGCCTGCACCTGAGTCATAACCCACAGCGCCCGAAATAGCTAATTGTGGCGATAGTTTTTTACCTAGACCGACTTCAGCAGTCCAAGCGTCATCGTCATAAGAAACTAAATTTAAACCGCTTGCGCTACCATAGATTTTTGGTTTAATCGCAAAATCGCTCCAAGGTACCCAACGTGCTTTTGCGGTTAAAAGGGTTGTTGGATTGATACCTGTTTGGAAATCTAAGTTAACAGATTTTGGCGTGGTGATAGTAATCTCATTGGTGCCCACACCCGCTGCACCAAGTGCAGGAAGATTTTCCGTCATAGTGACATCGTGGTCGATTTCAGAGCGATAGGTTAACGCGGCTTTAAGGGCAATTTCAGGTTTTAAATAAGCAATCCCAGCCATCCAGCCATAAGCCGTATCACGCGTAATATTTGCATCATACCCAGAGGCAGTTTTATAAGCGTTACCACGTAAGTGAACATCACCTTCTAAACGCTGAATCGTAGGACCACCATAAATTTGAATATTTTTCTTTTCACCCAGTTTTACTCCCAACAGTCCTGTGAAATTTTGGCTGCTGATAGAAACGTTGGTTGCACCTGTGACGTTAGATAAATTTTGTGAAGCCGCTTGTGCGGTAGATAAAGTCTTAACTGCTTGTGTGCCAGCCGCAACTTGGGTAGTACCTGCAGCAATCCCTTGTTGAAGTGCAGTAATTTGTGGTGTTAAAACAGGTGCTAATGCAGGGTTAGCAGCCAAAGCGGCTTGAGCTCTCGCTAATTGAGTATTTGCTGCCTCTAATTGCGCTTGCCCTGCATTAACTTGATTTTGGATGGTTGAGATAGCGGTTTGTAGTTCTGTAGCATTGGTAACAGGCAGTGCAATACCTGCATTTTGCAATCCTGCTGCTGCCTGAGCATAGATACCACCAATAACCGCAGTTGGCGTGCCAACAAAGTTGTTATCGCCAGAAAACTCAACATCTGCGCCCCAAGGCTGGTCAAAAAATGCCCCTACGCTGATGGTGTCATTGACATCGGCTTTTGCGCCAAAATTTAAAAACTGGTAATCGTCGGCCATGTCAGGGACATTGCGACCAGCGGTAAAATTTGCGTCAGTCGTCGCAACCTTTGCGTTATCTTTACCTTCGATTGTTGGATCAATAGTAATGTGCTCAACATAGGCAAAAGTACCTTGCTCGGTAAAAGCCCAGCTTGGTTGGGTAGAGCGGTCTAGACCAGCGGCGTTTGCGATAGAAACAGTAGAAAGCGTAGCAACGGCTAGCGCAAGAGAAGAAATTTTAAATGACATGTGAAGCTCCCTGTTTGATTTTAATCATCACGTCTAACAGCTAATTTAATAAAAACTTATCAATAAATTAGAATTGACGTAATACCTTCCTTTGGTTAGGTAAAGAATAATCAAAATTTTAACAATTGACAACCGTAGAATCACATTTTTGTAAGAATTTATTGACCTGAGCAGTCACGAAAAAAAGAGGGTGTTAACCCAATGAGTTAACACCCTCTTTTTACTGACTATATCTAGCTAAACAACTATCGACCGCGGTAAGTAATACGTCCTTTCGATAAGTCGTAAGGTGTCATTTCAACTTTAACTTTATCGCCTGTTAAGATACGAATATAGTTTTTACGCATTTTTCCAGAAATGTGCGCAATAATTTCATGCCCATTTTCTAAACGCACTTTAAATAATGTGTTAGGTAAAGTATCGACCACTTCGCCTTCAAATTCAATTACATCGTCTTTTTTTGCCATAATACCTATATCTATGAGTCAAATTTATAAATGCAGATTATACGCTGATGCGTGTGTTATCGCAACTTTTAAGCCCTAAATCAATCAATTGAAAAAAAATAGCTGAAAGTTGTAGGCGAAAATTCATATTATTCAGGCAAATTTAGCCAAATAGGGGATAGCCTTGTTGCCGGTAACAGTGATTGGAATTGGGGTGGATACAGCGCGTTGATAAAGTACAGCCCATCGGCAGAAGCCGTCGCTGCGGCAAGTGACCGATTTTTGCTCAGTAGCAATGCTTCAATCCATGCGACTGGCTGTTCACCGCGCCCAATTTCAAATAACGTACCCATAATATTTCGCACCATGTGATGCAAAAAACCATCGGCTTGGATATCCAGTACCAACAGCTCACCATGCTGAATTAATTTGGCAAAATGGACATGGCGGACAGGCTGGTTAGATTGGCAGGAAGCGGCACGAAAACTGGTAAAATCATGAGTGCCTTCCAGATAGGTCGCTGCCTGCTGCATCAGTTGGACATTAAGCGGGGCATATTCATGGGTAATTTGCTGATTGAGTATCGCAGGTCGAAAGGGGTGGTTGAGGGTAATATAGCGGTAGCGTCGAGCAATCGCAGAAAAGCGCGCATGAAACTCAGCAGGCATCACTTGTATCCAGCGCACTGCGATATCATCAGGTAGCAGAGAATTTGCGGCACGCAGCCAATTATAAGGCTGACGTGTGGCACTGGTTTGAAAATGGGCAATCATATTTGACGCATGGACGCCGGCATCAGTACGACCCGCAGCGATGACTTCTATGGGTTCATTGGCTATCTTTGATAACGCTGCTTCAACATGCTGCTGAATACTATCAACTTCTTGTTGGCGTTGCCAGCCGCGATAGCGAGTACCAATAAATTCGATGCTGATCGCATAAGTATTTACAGTCATAAAAAAGCCAATTTTGCCAAAACATACGATAAAAAGCCTAGTATAACAACTAATCAGTTATTAGGCGACGGTGTGGGTATCTTTTAGACAATGCGCCCAGCGCTGACGGCGGCGAGCAGGGGTATCATAACTGCCAATCAACCAAAGCAGACGCGCAAATATTGCAGGTAAGGTCAACCGCCCCGTCATCAAAACCTCACACTGAGCCAGCCATGCCCCCGCTTCATACGCTTGGCTGACGCCGCCATACGCGCATTGGGTGGTTGCTGCAACCAGACAGCCTTGTTTTTTCGCCTGTAATAATTGGGTTTTGATGGATTCGGCATACGGCACATTGCCTGCACCAAATGCCAAAATAATGATGGCATCAGGTTTTTCAGCCAATAAATTATCCAAGCGAGTGGCGAGCAAATGCGTATCTACGGGCGTCAAATAGAGTGTGGCAATGTTGGCATGGGACAAGCTGTCAAAGACTTGCGGCAATTGACTAAACCGATCTTCTAGCCAAAGTTGATGCTGAGCCTGGGTGATTTTTGAGGTATAGCTATTGGCGGGATAACCAGCACGGTGGTGCCCCACAAACGCCATTAAATCATGGCTATGAATTTTTTGCACCGTTTGCGCAGGCCAATCTTCACCAGAAAAACACACCCGCACCCCAGGCTCACCATGACGGGCTAGTTTGCAAGCATCAAATAAATTCTGCGTGGCATCGCTCTGCGCGTCGATAAGGTAATCGGTTAACACATTGCTATCAAGCAAAGGTCTCATTGCCCCTGTCACCACAATACTGATATGACTACCAGCAAAACACTCTGCCAAAAAAGCCGCGAGGTAGCTGAGCGTATCCGTGCCTGTTAGCACCACAAATTGGCGAAGCCCTTGCGCAATGGCCTGTAGTATCAATTGATAAAAATGCGCAAAATCGGCAGGCGTTAACTGGCTACTGTCTTTAATGATATCATTATCCAGTATCCGCCAATCCACAGGGTCGTGTGCATGGTTTGGGTAAGTGGCAAAATGGGTCTGTAAGATCTGTGATAACACAGGTAAGAAAATATCAGCATCTAAGCTGGCAAGCGGTTTGCCATAACTGCCAAAAGTGCCGCCCGCGTAGATGATGCCAATACCTGATTTGGTGATAGATTTACTCAATTGAAATTTTACTCATAAGGATTGGCAACGGATAACTTATCAAGGACAGCGATTTCAATCGCTTCCATTTCATCTTGCTCAGCTTGCCCAAGTTCATGGTCAAAACCCAGCAAATGTAGCATACCATGCACCAGCAAGTGGGTCAGATGCTGCTCAATGGTCTTGCCTTGCTCAGCGGCTTGACTGACCACCACCGCATGGCAAATCACTAGTTCACCTAGCGGCAATGCGGGCAACAAGTCTAGCACAGCTTCAGGCAATTCACTGGCATAGGATAAAATATTGGTGGCGTAGTCTTTGCCACGCGCATCCAAATTGATAGCGCGAGCTTCCACAGACTCCGTGACATAAATTTCTAATTCAACGGTTTTTTGGAAGATAAATTCACCCAGTTGACTAGGTATTTCGGTGGTGTCTTGATGGGTTTCAAAATACTGCAGCACTTGCTGCAAAATAGCGACAATCTTGTCTTGTTGGTACAAGGCTTCAAGTTCGCCAAAATTTGGCAGCGCAATTAAGCTTTCAGCAAAGCTAATTATCACTTGACTCATTGGCGCTTGCGGCAAAGCGCCTACTAAATCATCTGTTAAATCAATTTGGGTTGGCAAAGTTGATGACATAAGTTACTCCACGATACCTATATCAATGGGTGCGTTATCAATCGGAGCTTTATCAACCGGTGCATTGTTATCCGTTACCCCGATAGCCGAACTTGCGGCTTGTGACTGTGCTTGGCTTTGTTCAAGTAGGCGCGATTGCTTTTTGGCTTCTTTAATCGCTTCTTGCGCTTCATCGTATTTATCGTAGGCTTGCACGATTTTTTGAACCAATTGATGGCGTACCACATCTTTGCTATCAAACCGCGTCACATGAATTTCTTCAATATTCGCCAAGATTTCTAGCGAATGACGCAAGCCTGAATTGGTGCCGCGAGGTAAGTCCACCTGTGACATATCGCCCGTGATGACCGCACGGGAGCCAAAGCCCAAACGAGTCAAGAACATTTTCATCTGCTCAGGGGTGGTGTTTTGTGCTTCATCCAAAATCACAAACGAGTTGTTTAAGGTACGACCGCGCATGTAGGCGAGAGGGGCTACTTCAATGACTTGTTTTTCAATCAGTTTTGCCACTTTTTCAAACCCTAGCATTTCATATAAAGCGTCATAAAGTGGGCGTAAATAAGGGTCGATTTTTTGGGTCAAATCCCCCGGTAAAAAGCCCAGTTTTTCCCCTGCTTCTACCGCAGGGCGTACAAGCAAAATACGCTCAATCTCATTGCGCTCTAGCATGTCCACCGCACAAGCCACCGCCAAGTAAGTCTTACCCGTCCCTGCAGGGCCTACGCCAAACGAGACATCAGAGAGCAAGATTTTTTTGACATATTGCTGTTGGTTGTAACCACGTGGGATGATTTTTCCTTTACGGGTTCTCAAACTAATCGGGGTAAATTCAGTGCTATCTGCGCGCTCGCTGCCATTTTCGCTAGCGGCATCATTTTCTAGCGCTAAATCTTGCTCACGGCTAAAACTCGTTTGCACGAGCAGGTGCAAATCTTCTGGCGAGATGACGTCGTTGCTTTGTGCTTCATCGGCAAGCTGTACCAAAATACGCTCAGCACGTGTGACTGAATCAAGCTCACCTGAAATCACAAAATCAGTTTTGCGCTGGTGAATGTGCACTGACAGGCGATGTTCAAGGTACTTAATGTGGTTATTGTATTCGCCCAATAGGGTTTTGAGTTGGTGGGCTTTTAGAGATGATAAATCGACCGTTCTGCTGATGGTATCGCTCAAGAGTGCTTCCTTTTATGGGTTTTTATAGTTGTGATAAATCATAATGTTGAGAGATTAGGGGAGTATGACAGTAACCAATATAATATTTTGGCACGTTGATACTATTATGGTAAATATATGCAAAAATTCAAGTGACGTTCACGGGTTTTTGTCATTTCAAGTGATTTTGAAGCCAACAGTCAGGCAATGCTCAGCCATAACGGGCAAAAAATTAAATTTTGAGAAAATGAAAAAAAATGTGACAAAATGCTTGACGACATAGGGTTAAATACGCATAATATGCACCCCATGACAGGCAAGAAATACTTTCAAAATTCTGCCTAAATCTTGCAAATTTGCCAAACATGGCGATGTAGCTCAGCTGGTTAGAGCGCACGACTCATAATCGTGAGGTCAAGAGTTCAAGTCTCTTCATCGCCACCATTTGCAAATAACTCAACGCACGCTATTTTGACAAGTCCCGTATTTTGCTAAGCCAAGCATTTTGATGTTTGGTTTTTTTGTTGTTTGTCATTTGGTTGTTTGTCATTTGACGATAAAAAAATAACGAAAAAGAAAAAACAAAAAAAGGGCGATAGCTGTATCACCCTTTTGTCATTTAAATTACTATTTAAATTGTTATTCAATATTAACGAGCAGCGTTATAGGCTTTATTGGCATCATCAAAACGTGCCATGACTTTGTCAGATGCGGGCGTTAATAGCGACACCACATATATGGCAATCATGCCTAAAATAAAGCCTGGTACGATTTCATAAAGACTACTACCGGTTAATGGTTTCCAAGCGATGACCGTCAACGCGCCTACGAGCATGCCCGCCAACGCACCTGTGCCAGTCATACGTCGCCAAAATAACGACATCAACACCACAGGACCAAACGCCGCGCCAAAACCTGCCCAAGCATAAGAGACCAATCCTAATACTTTGCTATCTGGGTTTTGGGCGATGACAATGGCAATTGCTGAAACCAAAAGCACCATGAATCGACCAATCCAAACCAGCTCTTTTTGCGTGGCAGTAGGGCGAATAAACCCTTTATAAAAATCTTCTGTAATCGCGCTTGAGCATACCAATAATTGACAGCTGAGGGTACTCATGACCGCCGCCAAAATAGCCGACAATACCACACCGACAATCCAAGGATTAAATAACAATTGTGCCAAACCGATAAAGATACGCTCGTTGTTATCTTTTAAAATGGCAGTTTGCTCAGGATGCACCGTCATGTAGGCAAGCCCAAAATAACCGACCGCCACCGCGCCTGCTAGGCATAAAATCATCCAAGTCATACCGATACGGCGGGCATTATTGAGTGATTTTACCGAATTTGCCGCCATAAAACGCGCCAAAATATGCGGCTGACCAAAATAACCCAAGCCCCAAGCAGCCGCACTGATGATACCGACGAATGACGTACCAAACAGCAAGTTACCGTAGTTTTTGTTATTTGCCTGTGCCGCCATACTGACCGCCGCATGAATTTCATCCATACCGCCTAAGTTTAAATAAACCATGATGGGTGCGAATACCAGCGCAAAAATCATTAAGCTTGCTTGAATAGTATCCGTCCAGCTTACTGCCAGAAATCCCCCAATAAAGGTATAGATAATGGTGGCAAATGCCCCTAGCCACATAGCCGTGGCATAGTCAATTTCAAACAAGCTTTCAAATAGCCGCGCACCTGCAACAATGCCTGAGGCGCAATAAATGGTAAAGAAAAACAAAATAATCGCCGCCGAAGCAATTTTAATTAATTTATTGTTGGCGCCAAAGCGGTGGTGAAAGTATTCAGGCAAAGTTAGCGCATTGTTATTAAACTCAGTATGCACCCGCAGTCGACCCGCCACCAAAAGCCAATTAAAATACGCACCAATCACCAAGCCAATTGCAATCCAAGATTCACTCAACCCTGATACATAAATCGCCCCAGGTAACCCCATCAGCAGCCATCCTGACATATCTGAAGCACCCGCCGACATCGCGGTCACAAAACTGCCTAGACTACGGCCACCCAAAATATAGTCATCAAAGTTACGCGTGGCAAAATATGCCGCAAACCCGATGCCCAATACCAAAATCAAATACAACGTAAATGTAATATAAACGGGTGTCATCCCATCACTCCTAAGGTCATCCCGATTCAAGGTAATAAAACCACTAAAAATTGATAGCAGTCATAGAGATTTTACGTGGCATCACACGCTAATCGACATCCTGATAGATACCATCTAATAACGAAAAGTCACATTGTAGAAAAATTTTAGGCATAAAAAAAGGATAATCGCTTTGATTATCCTGTTTATGGCATAAAATTGTCAACGCGCTAGACTTTGCGATACATAATATCGTAAATAGCGCGACCTTCCTCCATACCACGTTTTTCAAATTTAGTCAGTGGGCGAAAATCGGGACGCGGCAAAAAGTTACCTATACCTTCGCTGTTTTTGCCTTCGACATTTGCAAACGCGGTTAAACTATCCATGACTTCAATCATCCAGTGGGCATAATGTTCCCAATCTGTAGCAGCATGAAATATGCCGCCATTTTTAAGCACCCGTTCCACCACCCGCATACGATCAGCACTGACAAAACGGCGTTTATAATGGCGCTTTTTTTGCCAAGGGTCAGGAAAATACAACTGCAGCGTGTCAATATGCTCCGCTGGTAATTGCTGCATCAGGGCAATGGCATCGCCACTGATGAGTTTGAGGTTATTTAGACCCAGTTCCCCTGCCAAAAATGCACAATTACCCAGTCCTGCCTCATGCACTTCAATGCCGACAAAGTTTCGTGTCGGGTCATTTTTTGCCATTTCCACCAAGCTTGTGCCCATACCGAAGCCAATTTCAACTGTCAAAGGCGCATCAGGGTTTGAAAATAGCTCACGCAAATTGGTTATGCCACCGATATCCATTGCTTGTATTGCATCCAAATTGGGCTGGACAAAAAAATGGGCAAAGTCTGACTGTAACCCAGCTTCTGCCTTTTTGCCCACATGGGTTTTGCGTTTCATAAAAGTTTGAATGGCGCGATAGTGCGGGGATGAATCAAGGTTTTCATCACTCGGTTGTGGGGTAGTGGAGAGATTGGGAGAAAGGTATTGGGCATCGGGTTTAGCCGCATCGACTGTCTCAGAAGTTTGGGTATGTTGGGGTGTCATCATTTGCAAAAATCGTAGTTGGTGTGATAAAGGGTAGTTGTGATAAAATTCGGCTATTATAAGTGAAAACCCCAAAAAGTGAAAACCTCAACAAGTGAAAACAACCAATGGATAATCCCTAATCGCCATGTTATTTCTTGAAAAAACATCACCGCCGCCATTTTGGCAGCCACAGCTAACTGATAAACAGCGCCTGATGTATGACAAAGCCTTTATCGGCAATCGCTCGCAGGCGTATTATCTCAAGCGTTTTGCCCAGTTTGATCAGGCAAGACGATTGACGGCTAAGTGGCATTGGGCAGGGTTTTTGATGACGTTTCCTTGGCTGTTATACCGTAAGCGATTCTTAGATAGCATTGTCTATTCAGTGGCGGGATGGTCATTTATTCAGCTTAATGTCACCATCATTTTGGTGGCGATAGAATATTTATTGATACGCAATCTTGATGAAGCAATTCGTATGCCGCTACGTATTGGCATTGGGCTTGCGATATGGCTGTTTTGGTCGGTGATGGTGGCACGTTGGAGCGATGCTTATTATTATCGGATGGCGCGCCGTGAAATCGCCGATGCGATTGAAATGTATCCGCGGGATGAGGAAAAACAGCTGGCTCATATCCGCAGGCACGGCGGGGTAAGTTTGGTGGGTTTGGCGCTGGCGTTTGGGTTTTATGCGTTTTCTTTGTTTGTAATACAAGTGCAGTTTTTGCCGATTTATGCCAAACAAAAAGCCAATGCCACGCTGTTTGAGGTGCTTGATATCGTAGAAAGCGCACAGGGACGAGTCGATGCCATCTACAAAGCCACCGGTCAATGTCCTGTCAATACACCGCTAAGCACAGATAACCAAAAAGTGGTGCTAAAAGTGCTGACCCAAGCAGAAAGTATTCCAACTGACAGTCATTGCATGATCCAAGCGACAGTACGAGGCGTGCCGTTTCCCAATCGCTGGCTCAATGGTCAAACGCTGACCATGTACCGCATTGGTGATAGTAAAGTCGATGGTAGTTGGGGCTGTATCACCTCACTCAATCGCAAGCAAATCCCCAAACAGTGTATGCTTGCCGAGCGCTGATAAAATCGTTGTGTTTACAACCACTAGACGATGCGATGGCGGTGGTTTTCAAAAAAACCGAAGCCTAAGCAACAGCCTAGGCTTCGGTTTTTATTTATCAGCTTTCATTTATCGGTTTTATTTTGAAGCCAGCAAAATAACTTACTTCATCAACAACGCATTGACGCGTTTGAGATAAGCGGCTGGGTCTTCAAGCTGACCGCCTTCAGCAAGTAATGCTTGGTCAAAAATCACTTGCGCAAGGTCATCGAACTGCTCCGCGCTTTCCAATTTTTGAATGAGCGGATGGTTTGGATTGACTTCCAAAATTGGTTTGCTCTCTGGCACAGGTTGCCCCATCTGTTTGAGCATTTGAATCATCTGTGGTGATAGCTCACCATCTGCAGTCACTAGCAAAGCAGGGCTATCGACAAGGCGGTTGGATACTCGTATGTCTTTAGCACGGCTACCTAACACGCCTTTGAGTTTTTCTACCACAGGCTTGAAGGTTTCTTCCGCTTTTTTGGCTTCTTCCTTCTCGGCTTCATCGGTCAAATCGCCCAAGTCTACCGCGCCTTTGGCGATGTTTTGTAGCGGTGTGCCATCGTATTCAAACATAAAGTTCATTGCCCATTCATCAACCGGGTTGGTCATCAAGATGACTTCAATGCCTTTTTTCTTGAACACTTCAAGTTGCGGACTGGCTTTGGCGGCGGCAAGGTTTTCAGCGGTTAGATAATAAATCGCCTTCTGACCGTCTTTCATACGACCTTTATAGTCGTCAAAGCTGGTGACCACATTGTCATCAGTGGTAGTGGCATAGCGCAATAATTTGGCAATTTTATCCATATTGCTTTGGTCTTCACCCAAGCCTTCTTTTAAGACGTTGCCAAATTCAGCATAAAACTGTTTATATTTTTCTTGCTTTTCAGGTTCATCGCTATTGGCTAGGCTAGCTAGCACGGTCAATATACGGCGGGCGTTACCATCGCGGATAGATTTGACATCGCGAGACTCTTGCAGGATTTCACGGCTGACATTAAGCGGTAAATCAGCGGTATCAATCACCCCTTTGACAAAACGCAGATACATCGGCAATAACTGCTCGGCATCATCCATGATAAATACACGTTTGACGTACAGTTTTAGACCGTGTTTTTGCTCACGTTGGTACAGGTCAAACGGCGCTTTTTTAGGGATATATAGCAGCTGGGTATATTGTAGACGTCCTTCGACACGGTTGTGCGTCCAAGTTAGCGGCTCATCATAGTCATAGGTAAGATTTTTATAAAATTCTTGATACTCTTCATCTTCAATTTCTGAAGGTGAGCGCGTCCATAGGGCATTGGCTTGGTTGATGGTTTCCCATTCATCGGTGGTTATCATTTGACCTTGGGGCATCTCACCTTTGGCAGCTTCGCCCCCTGCTTCTGAATTAGCAGTTTTTTGCGCGTCAGTGAGTTCTTCTTCTTGCCAAACTTCTTTGCGCATTTGGATTGGCAAGCTGATATGGTCAGAGTATTTATTGACTAAAGATTTGATTTTGTGGCGGTCAAGGTATTCGCTGTGTTCATCGGTAACATGTAACATCACTGTCGTGCCACGGGTAGGCTTTTCGATGGTTTCGGTGGTGAATTCACCGGTGCCGTCTGAAACCCAGCGTACGCCTTGGCTGGCAGGCTCACCTGCTTTACGAGATTCCACCGTGATGGTGTCCGCTACGATAAAACCTGAATAAAAACCCACCCCAAATTGACCAATCAAATTGCCGTCTTGTTTTTGCGCATCAGATAATTTTTCTAAGAAAGCTTTGGTGCCTGATTTGGCAATAGTCCCCAAATGCTCTACGGCATCGGCTTCGTTCATACCGATACCATTGTCAATAAAGCTGATGGTTTTGGCATCTTTATCAATATCAATGCGAATGCGTAGTTCACTGTCACCTTCATACAGCGCGTCGTTTTGATTGCCTTCAAAGCGCAACTTGTCACAGGCATCAGACGCATTTGAAACCAGCTCACGCACAAAGATATCCGCATTTGAATAAAGCGAGTGGGTGACTAGATGTAATAGTTGCGCGACTTCAGCTTCAAAGCTATGTTTTTTTGGCTCAGGTTTGTTTGAATCTGCCATAGTAAGTAACTCCTAAAATAAGAATAAAAATAATTAACCCAATTTATGATGGTTCGTTGTCATAGTTAGGGTGAATGCAAAACTATTTCAAGCATAAGCGGCACAATTTTTTAATTTTTAAATAATGAAAACAATGATGCAAGCAGTGTTTAAATATTCAATAATTAAATGACCAATAAAAAGCCGAGTAGACTTATACCCGGCTTTACTTGCTATCTATCCGATACTATATCTCTTTTAAATCTTGGATTCACTAGAATTAGACAGTTGGGGTGAGCGTAACGCTTTGGGCAAGCTAAAGGTCACGTTTTCCAAAATACCTGATAATTCTTCAGGTTTTTCGCCGCCCCAGGATTGTAAGGTATCTAATACCTCTTGAATCAATACCTCAGGCGCGGATGCACCCGCAGTCACGCCTACCGTATCCACGCCTGCAAACCAGTCTTTTTGCATTTCGCCTGCATTATCAATCAAATGCGCTTTGGCGCCCAAGCGCTCCGCGAGTTCACGCAAGCGATTGGAATTGGATGAGTTGGGTGAGCCGACCACTAGCACCACTTGACAACGCGCTGCAAGCTCCTTGACCGCATCTTGACGATTTTGGGTGGCATAACAAATATCATCTTTACGAGGCGCATGGATTTTGGGGAATTTATTTTTTAGCGCATCAATCACTTCTGCGGTGTCATCCATCGATAGGGTGGTTTGGGTGACAAATGCCAAATCAGTATCCGTCGGTAGGTCAAGATTGGCAACATCCACCACATCTTCAATTAAGTGAATACGCCCACCGTATTGTGGATCGAAGCGCCCCATCGTGCCTTCTACCTCTGGATGACCGGCATGACCAATCAACACCGCGTCTACGCCTGTTTTGGCAAATTTATTGACTTCGATATGGACTTTGGTAACCAGTGGGCAAGTGGCATCAAACACGGTCAAATCACGGCGTTCGGCTTCATCTTCCACGGCTTTAGAGACGCCATGCGCTGAAAAAATCACAATCGCCCCATCGGGCACTTCATCCAACTCTTCGACAAATACCGCACCGCGATTGGCCAGGTCTTCCACCACAAACTTGTTGTGGACCACTTCATGGCGCACATAAATAGGCGGTTCAAAGCGCTCAAGGCAGACATTAACGATTTCGATGGCTCTATCGACCCCAGCACAAAAACCACGGGGATTGGCGAGTAAAATTTTCATAACGCAGTTCTTCAGTCATTGATGATTCATGTGGCTAGTTTACCATGAGTTCATACACGCAAAATATGTTAAACGTAAAAAATCAGCGAATCGGTATTGAAAGGCTAAATTACGCAGAAATTGTTAGCAAAAATTGCTAAAATAGCCGATTCGAAAATGGCTACTACTTACTTCATCAAACCCCTAAGGATACGTCATGACCAAAGGCTCATTATTTATCATCACCGCAGCAAGCGGTACTGGCAAAACATCGCTGGTCAAACAGCTGATTGCAACGACCAATGACTTGGCGGTTAGTATCTCGCATTCGACTCGCAAGCCACGTCCTGGTGAGATTGATGGGCAGCATTATCATTTTGTCAGCCGTGAGATATTTGCTGATATGATTAAGCAAGGTGAGTTTTTGGAGCATGCCGAGGTGTTTGAAAACTACTATGGCACGGCCCAGTCCACAGTGGAATTTATGCTGAGCAATGGCTTAGATGTCATCTTAGAAATCGACTGGCAGGG
The DNA here is from genome assembly GCF_031975715.1 of Moraxella sp. CTOTU46711. Classification (NCBI taxonomy): domain Bacteria; kingdom Pseudomonadati; phylum Pseudomonadota; class Gammaproteobacteria; order Moraxellales; family Moraxellaceae; genus Moraxella; species Moraxella sp. CTOTU46711. Next base: position 822,405 of record NZ_DALYMP010000001.1, on the reverse strand, counting down.
CGCGCTGCAAGTGCAAAAATTGCGTCCCGATGCCACGACCATTTTTATCCTACCGCCCGACCGCCAATCGCTGCGCCAGCGGCTTTCCAATCGCGGACAAGACAGTCAAGAGGTGATTGAAAGACGTCTTGCCGGTTCGGTCAATGAAATGTCGCAATACGTGAATTTTGATTATGTGGTGATTAATGACAATTTCGACGTGGCATTAGCGGAGTTAAAATCAATCATCATCGCCAATCGTTTGACACTGGCTAAACAGCAAGAGCGCCACGCTGGCCGTATTGAGCAGCTATTGTCTGAATAAATCATCAATAGCCTATAAATAATCAATAAGCGCAACGAGCTAATAAAACGCACTAAAAATCTGCTGTCTTAGCCACCCATACAGCGGGTCAACCTGTTGTTGTTGGTGCCAATACCCGTGTAACTCGATATGAGTTAACTCAATTGGCAAATCCAAAATCTGCCAGCCTTGGGCGGGTGGCAAAAATGTGGTGGCTAACTGGCGCGGCAAGGTGAGCAATAACTTATCCTGTTTTAGCAATTGAAAAGCAGTGGCATAATGTTGGCAACGGATTTTACTCTGCCGCTGCCAACCTGCTTTGGACAATAAACTATCTTCAATCGACAGACCTAGTCGCCGTGATGACACAGTTATATGTTGACTGGCAAAATACTGGGCTTGGGTGATAGTCGGTTGATTCGCCAATTCAGCCGCAAAATTTGGCGCATACAACACCAGCACAAACTCATCTCGCAACAAGGGTTGATGCATAATCTCACTATCCACCACCCGCGCCACATCAATGGCAAAATCCAGCTTTCCAACTTTTAGTTCATGCGCAAGCGCTGAGCGATTGAGCCGGCTACTGGTGATTTGGCAATTGGGCAGGACTTGATGAATTTGGCTGACCAATTTGTTAAACACAATCAATTCAATTTCATCGTGCATGGCAATCGTCAACGTGGCAAAGCTCTGCTGCGCCATCTCGCCAAGTTTGCCCTCGCTCAATAAATGGTTAGTTTGAAATATTTGTTCGAGATTTTCAAAGCTTTGTTTGACGGTGGGATAAAGCCGTTTGGCATACAGCGTGGGGTGCAGCTCACCTTTTTCCCGATAAAAAAGTTCGTCTCCGAGCGCCTGACGAAGACGACCTAACGCATGGCTAATCGCCGATTGGCTTAAATGCAAAGCTTCTGCGGTATGGGTAAGATTTTTAAGCTCAAAAATATAAATAAATAGCCTAAGCAAATTTAAGTCAAGCTGCTTTAACGGATTTTTATGCAACATTTGGATAATACCGTACAAATAGAGGGCGGTTGTTTGATTAATAATTTGCCTAATATACCTCAGTTATATGAATGTCATTCATAGTATTCTACTAATTAAAATCATTTTATTCATGATAATAAATCCGTTAAGCTGATTCAATGATTGTTTTAGCCAATAAAGGACAATGCCCAATGGAATTCCAACTTAGCGATAAAGCAAAAGATTACATCGCCCGTACCAAAGCATTTATTCAAACCGAAATCGAACCGATTGAAGCAGAATTTTGGCAAGCGGCGCATAAGCTTAATCCCACAGGCGATTGGACGACTTGGCAATGGCCTGCCAAACTTGAAGAATTAAAAACCAAAGCCCGTGCGCAAAATTTATGGAATATGTTTTTGCCAGACCAGCAACTGGGTCAAGGATTAAGCGTGCAAGAATACGCCCATATTGCTGAGTTGTCTGGCAGAAGTCTTATTGCCCCCCATGTGTTTAACTGTAATGCCCCAGATAGTGGCAATATGGAATTGATTTGGCGCTACGGTAACGACGCCCAAAAACAGCAATGGTTAACGCCGTTATTGGCAGGCGAGATTCGCTCCGTGTTTGGCATGACAGAGCCTGCAGTGGCCAGTAGTGATGCCACCAATATGCAAGCCACAGCGATTGTCGAAGGCGATGAAATTGTGCTCAACGGTCGCAAATGGTGGTCATCAGGTTTGGGCGATCCAAACGCTAAACTTATTATTTTTATGGCACACACCCCAGATGAGAGCAAAGATCGCCACCATCAGCACACCATGGTACTGGTACCTATAGATGCCAAAGGCGTCAAGATTGAACGTATGCTCAAAGTGTTTAATGATTATGATGCACCGCATGGACATGGCGAAATGCTTTTTGACAACGTGCGTGTGCCGCTTAGCAACGTCATCGGCGGGGCAGGCGAGGGATTTGCTATTGCACAAGGGCGCTTAGGACCGGGTCGGATTCACCACTGTATGCGTTGTATTGGCGCGGCAGAAAAATCGCTGGAACTTGCCATCGATCGGGGTCTAAGCCGTAGTGCATTTGGCAAACCGCTGCTTGATTTAGGGGGCAACCGTGAACGTATCGCTGACGCCCGTGTCAAAATTGACCAAGCGCGTCTATTAACCCTGTATGCTGCCTATAAAATGGATAAACTTGGCACCAAAGCGGCGTTGACCGAAATCTCAGCCATTAAAGTGGTCGCCCCAACGGTACTCCAAGAAGTCGTCGATATGGCGATTCAGCTGCATGGGGGGATGGGTGTGAGCCAAGATACGCTGTTGCCGATGTTCTTTAACCAAGCCCGCAGCCTACGCCTTGCCGATGGACCTGACGAAGTGCATAAAGGCATGATTGCCAAACTGGAAGTGAAAAAACGCCAACAAGCGACGACCAAATAACTACTAGATAGCTAATAGCTAGTTAACAAAAAAGATAGCTAGCTAACAAAATAGGCGTAATGTTGAGTTACGTCGTTTTGCTATTTGACCTAGTTAAAAATACAAGTTAAAAAACAAGATAAAAAACAAGGATGAAATTATGCTTGATACTGCGAACCCAGTACGCAAAGGCGAAGAGATTGACAGCGACGCGGTCACCGAGTATTTAATGAGCCAAGGCATCGCTTTGCAAGGTCAGCCAGAAGTCACCCAATTTTCAGGGGGCGCATCCAACTGGACATACCGCCTAAAATATGCCAACCGTGATTTGATTTTACGCCGCCCACCCAAAGGTACCAAAGCCAAATCCGCCCATGATATGGTGCGTGAGTACAAAGTTCAAAAAGCGCTGCAATCACAATACCCACGCGTCCCCAATATGGTCGCCCTGTGTACCGATGACCGCGTGATTGGTTGCGATTTTTATGTCATGGATCGCATCGAAGGCATTATTCCCCGCGCCAATTTGCCCAAAGCGTTGACGTTAAGCGAACAGCAAGTCAGCGAGCTATGCCGGCAGGCGGTCGATGCACTGATAGATTTACACAAGGTCGATTATACCCAAAACCCTGATTTGGTGGCACTTGGCAAAGGCGAAGGCTACTGCGAGCGTCAAGTCATGGGCTGGGATAAACGCTATGAGCAAGCCCGCACGCCTGATGTGCCTGATTTCGCCGATGTGCGCCAGTGGTTAAAAGCCAACATCCCAAAAGATGTCAAAACTAGCGTGATTCATAATGACTGGCGTTTTGACAATGTGATTTTGGACCCAAACAATCCAACCAACATCATTGGCGTGCTCGATTGGGAAATGGCAACGATAGGCGACCCTTTAATGGATTTGGGCTGTGCGTTAGCTTACTGGATTCAAGCCGATGACAATGCGGTGATGAAAGCTACGCGCCGTCAGCCGACCAATCTGCCAGGCATGATGACCCGTGCCGAAGTGGTCGAGTACTACCTGCAAAAAACGGGGCTGAAAGTGGACAACTGGCGCTTTTACGAAGTGTTTGGGGTGTTTCGCTTGGCAGCGATTGCGCAGCAGATTTATTACCGTTATTATCATGGGCAGACCGACAACCCGGCGTTCAAAGATTTTGGCGTGATTGTCAATGCCTTGCACGAGCGATGCGTCGAACTTATCGAAAAAAATAACAATAAATCATAGGGATTTTCATGAAACTCATCAGCCTTGTCCGTCATGGGCAAGCGTCATTTGGCGCAGACAATTATGACCAACTGTCCCCAAAAGGTATCGCTCAGACCCAATGGCTTGGTGATAGTTTTCGCCAGTCAGGTCGGCAAGTGCACGCGCTGATGTCAGGCAGCATGGCGCGCCAAAAGGACAGTCTCAAGCATTTTTTGAGCCATTATTATGTCACCCGTGAAGGCATTGAACTAACCGAAATCACTCACCATATGCAAAACATAGCAAATCCCAGTTTGACCATGCCGCTATTGTTGGGTGAAGAAGAGGGTTTTAATGAGTTTAATCATGAGCAAATTCTTTATAAAGCTGGATTGCCATTTGCGGATAAAGCCAGTTTTATGGCGTATTTGTCCAGTCAAACACACCCTGAAATTAGCTTTACTGAGATTTTTACCCAAGCCATGAGCCGTTGGCAAAGCGGTCAATACGACAGTGATTATGATGAAAGTTGGCAACACTTTTTGCAGCGCACTTGGAACGGTTTTGAGCGTTTAATTGCCCAAACTGGTGAGCATGAACACGCGATGGTATTTACTTCAGGTGGCGTGATTGCCAGTATCATGCAGCAAGTGATGAAGCTGTCGGATGTGCAAGCTTTTGATTTGAACTGGCATATCGCCAACGCCAGTGTTCACCAATTTCGCGTGAGTGACCAAGGTGTTTTTTTACAGACCTTTAATGAATTTAGCTATTTGTACCAACAAGGTGAGCAGATGGTGACTTGGCGCTAAGGTTTAGCTTACCAGTTTAACGTTTAAAAAAATTTAATAAATAATTAAGGAAAAAATAATGCAAACACTACCGGAATTACTGCAGCAAGTTCAAACCACAATGACACCCCCGAACACTGACTTATCCCCTTTTACAGATAACCAAGTGGGCAAGGGTAAAACTATCTTGATTACTGGCGCAAGCTCAGGCCTGGGGGCAGGCATGGCGACCCATTTTGCTCGCATGGGCTATAATTTGGCAATTTGTGCGCGACGCACCGAACGCCTAGAACAACTCAGAGCCAACCTATTAGCGGATAATCCGACGATTAAAGTCAGTGTTAAGGCACTCGATGTGACTGATTATACGCAGGTTTTTAAAGTGTTTCATGAATTTGCCCAAGAGTTTGGCAAGCTTGATCGTATCATCATCAATGCAGGGGTCGGTGAGGGACGCCGCATTGGCAAGGGTAATTTTGATATTAATCGCAAAACTGCCGAAATCAATTTTATCTCAGGTCTTGCCCAGTGTGAAGCGGCAATGGAAATTTTTCGCGCCCAAAATAGCGGTCATTTGGTGGTTATCTCAAGTATGTCGGCGTTCCGTGGTCTGCCAAAACATATGTCAGTATACGCAGCAAGTAAATCAGCGATTGCACAGCTTGCTGAAGGGATTCGCGCCGATATGCTGCTCTCTAAGTTACCGATTAAAGTGTCAACGATTTATCCAGGGTACATACGCACTGAGATTAACGAAGGCGCTAAACCGTTACCCTTTGAAGTGAGTGAAGAGATCGGCACGAAAGCATTGGCAATCGCGATTGAAGGCGAGCCTGATGAAGCATGTGTCCCTGAACAACCGTGGACACTGATGAGTGATTGGATGAAAAACGCCCCACTGACATGGGTCAATGGTTTGGCATAACCCAAAAATTTCTAAAAAACCCAAATGAGACCTTGCGCTGATTTGGGTTTTTTATTGTCTTCACATTGGGTGTCTTGATATAGGGCGTCCTAATATAGCGCATTGCCAGCCTGTATATTTGCCTTTGGCGACAGATTTGACATCACCGAGTAGAAGGCTGTTATAAAAAATAATGAGTATGAAAGGCTAAAGGGTATCAGTCATCATTAACCCTATCGCCATCCTTGTTTATCTTATGTATTTAACGCCTATAATGATATTTGCAGTAGGCTAGACAAGGGTCGAAATGATAAAATCACCATCTCTTTTATGAATTTTCTTTATTGTTACGATAACTGAGTGGTACAGGCAAGCAAACGATGAAAAAACTTGAAAACGCGCTACAAAAAATTGATAAATACGGCCAATTTGTGATGAAAAAACTGGTCAATCGCCGCTCATTAGCAGAGCTACAAGGTATCGGTCAAGGCAAAACCGTATTGATTACCGGTGCCAGCTCAGGGATTGGCGCGATGATGGCACGCCGATTTGCTTATCTAGGCTATGATTTGGCAATTTGCGCCAGACGAGAAGAGCGATTAAATGCGTTAAAGCAAGACATTGAAAGCAAGTACCCTGTCAAAGTCTCTGTCAAAACTTTGGATGTCACCGATTATAATCAGATTTTTACGGTATTTGATAGCTTTGTGAGTGACTGCAAAACCCAAGGGAAAACCATTGATAAAATTATCGTCAATGCAGGGGTGGGCGATAGCCGCGTCATTGGTCATGGACGCTTTGAGACCAATCGCCATACCGCGGAAGTCAATTTTATCGCAGCGATTGCCCAGTGTGAGGCGGCGATGAAGATTTTTCGCCAGCAAAACAGCGGTCAGTTGGTGGTCATCTCAAGTATGTCAGCGGTGCGCGGTTTGCCCCGTCATCTCACTACCTATGCGGCTGCCAAAGCGGGACTGGCAAATTTAGCCGAAGGCATTCGCGCTGATATGATGCAGGAAAAACGTCCGATTACTGTCACCACCATTTATCCCGGTTATATCCGTACTGAGCTTAATATCGGTGCCAAATATTTGCCGTTTGAAAGTACAGAAGAAGAGGGCGTCGAAGCGATTGTCGAAGCAATTGAAGCCAAAGTGGATGAAGCCTTTGTCCCGGCATGGCCTTGGCTACCGATTGGGATTGGTATGAAAATATTGCCGCTCAGGGTGATGACCAAATTTTTATAAGCGCATATTTAAAAATTTTAATCTCTTAGCATAATCAAAAACGCTTTGGCAGCTGATGGTTCGTCAAAGCGTTTTTAATACCGTTACCAGTCAAAGTGCTGCTTATTTGACCAATGGCATAAGTGCGCCATAGCCTGCCGCTTGCATGTCTGCCAAAGCGATAAATTGTAGCGCATCGCCATTGATACAGTAGCGTAATCCGCCTTTATCCTTGGGACCATCATCAAACACATGCCCCAAATGTGAGTTGGCGACCCGCGAGCGCACTTCCGTTCGTGTCATGTTAAAACTGCTATCGGTTGAAGTGGTAATGACGTTTGCGCTAATGGGTTTGGTAAAACTCGGCCAGCCGCACCCCGAATCATATTTATCCGTAGATAAAAACAACGGTTCGCCACTGACGATATCCACATATAAACCTTTAGCAAGTAAATGGTCGTATTGATGGCTAAAGGCGCGCTCTGTAGCTGCGTTTTGGGTGACGTCATACTGCGCTTGGGTCAACCGACTTTTTACATTTTTATCGTAGCTTTGATAGCGGGTAGGATTGAGTGCCTCGGTGACTGTCGTGGCAGGCGCTAAAGATTTGATAACGGGGATTTTTTGATTGGCAAGGCTAATATCAATATGGCAGTAGCCATTGGGATTTTTGCTCAGATAATCTTGGTGATAATTTTCTGCGTCATAAAAATTCGCCAAGGGTTTATTTTCTACCACAATTTTTTGCGGATATTTTTTTGCCAAATCGGCAAGGGTTTTATCAATGATTGGCTTATCATTGGCATCGGTATAATAAATACCGGTGCGGTATTGCGCCCCGCGGTCATTGCCTTGTTTGTTGAGACTGGTCGGGTCAATCACTCGCACATAGTACGCCAAGAGGGTTGCAAGATTGGTTTTATCGATATCATAGATAACTTTGACGGTTTCTGCGTGCCCTGAGCCTGCTATTACCTGCTCATAGCTCGGGTTCGCGCTATTGCCATTGGCATAACCTGATATCGCATCGACCACGCCATCCACGCGCTCCATATAGGCTTCTAGCCCCCAAAAACAGCCACCCGCCAGATAGATAGTACGCGTGCGAATCGGGGTTTTACCATCTGCTTGATAATACACACCGTTACGGTTAATCGGTACTAAGGCTTTGATGCTAGCGGCTTGCTTGCTAGCTTGTTTATTAGCCAGCTCATCAGCTTGGGCAGTCTGACTAGGCGGGTTTTTTGCTTCATTCATGGCTTTGAGTTCTGCAAAGTCGTTGCTAGCATTGTCTGATAAGGCTTGGATTTGTGTTGAGGTAAGATTGCCTTTGACCAGTTTTAATAAATTGCCTTGTTTATCCAAAATCGCAAAACTTGGATAGACTTGCACGCCAAATTGTTTAATCAGCTTGCCATTGTTATCCATAAGCACCGGTAGGTTAGCATAGTCTTTGGCAAGCACTGTGTACCAAGTTTGAAAATCTTGGGGGGATTTTTCACTCAAATGACCTGGACTGACCACGCTGACGACATTCATATTGGGATACTGCTTTGCCCATGCGTCGCTTTCTTGGAGCGTTGCCAAACACAGCGGGCACCAGCTTGCCCAAAATTTCACCACAGTTGGTTTATTGGGGTCAATCACATGACGACCCATTTTGCCTAATTTGGGATTGATCTGGCTCAAACCTTGTAAGGTCGCTAACGTATCAGTCGGCAATACATCTGATTTGCTAGCAGCACGCGCAGAGCCAGCGTTTTCTTTGGCATTCATTTTTTGACAACCTAGCAACAGCAGGCTGCTGATTAATAGGGTAGCGGTTAAATTCTTAGCACTTTGAGGAAAATTGACCATGGTACATTTCTCATCTATTTGTAAAGCATCAAAGATAGCTGTGAGTGGGCACTCAAATAAATTTTTAATTACAAACATAAAGTGAGCCTTTATCTGATTGTAATTGAATCAGCAAATAAGCACACTTTAAAGTTTTAAAAATTAACATTAAAAAAATTATGCCATCATCCATAGGGTTTAAAGAGAAAATTTTTGGTGTATTTGTGGTTATCATAGTATTGACTAGCCATTGATTCACTTTTGACACGTTAATTCGCTCAAAGTGCGGCTGCTTCATGCTAAAATCTTGTTTTATGGTTCGTCAAAAGTTTGCCCATGCATCAAGCCATCAAGAACGTCGCAAAAGCCCCCATGATTGCTCGCTATACTTGGTTAGTTATTATGGTCGCCGCCATGATTTGTGCCGACCAATGGGGCGTTGCCAAACAGCAAATCAATCATCTGCTCACGATTACCATTATGTATGGGGTCAGCGTTGAGCTAACTAAACGCCTAATGGCTATTCGACAATTTAACCCACAACACTCTTGGGTCACATTGGCGGGGTTTATCGGGGATTTACTGGCGTGGTCAGCCTTTATTTATTATTCAGGTGGGGCCGCCAATCCGTTGATTACCTTATTTTTGACGGTGATTGCTGTGGCGTCTATGGTGATGCGCACCGTGCACATCATCAGCTTGTCGGTGCTGTCAGTTGGGCTGTATACGCTGTTATGGTATTGTTATGTGCCACTGATCCTTAGCCACCATGATCATGCGGTGGGTCAAAAACTCCATTTACTGGGTATGTTTGGGGTTTTTATTTTTGCGGCCATCATGTTAACTGCCTTAACGGTTTATTTTAAACAAGCGATGAGCCGCAGCTATCAGGCGCTTGAGCAAGCGCAGCAAGCCATTCACCAACAACGTCGGTTGCTTGCCATCAGTAGTCTGGCTGCCAATATCGCCCATGAGATGAGCACGCCGATTGCATCGATGCAATTACTGAGCGATGACATTGCCCAGCAATTAGATGAAGACGATGAGTTATTGGATGACATAAAACTGTTACAGTCACAAATCGACGTCTGCCGCCAATCGCTGCACAAGCTCAAATCCCACATCCAATCCAATGCCCTACCACCAGTGCAATCTGAGCCATTGGCATGGGTAACGTCATCAAATTTACCAACGCTACTGCCCAAAGTCGTCAATGATTGGCAATTTATCAACCCCCATGTTGAAGTAGCACTCAATGTACCACCACAACCGATCGCTGTCCCGTTGAGTGAAGAACAGCTGTATTCTATTATGATGAATATGCTCAATAATGCCATGCAGGCACAAGCCACAAGGCTTGCTATTAATGTACAGCTTGCTCAAAACGTGGTGATGATTATTGAAGACAACGGGCAGGGTATCGAAAGTAGCATGGTACAGCGTATTCAACACCAAACCGCCATCGAATCTGATCATGGCTTAGGGCTTGGCTTGACGATTGCCAAAACAGTTATAGAATATGTTGGCGGACACCTTGAGCTGACCAATAAGCAAAATTCACCCCTGCAAAAAAGGTTAAATGATTCAGGTACGTGCGTGAAGATAACGTTACCAGTAATTCATGCCCCCGCCAGTTTGTTGTAGGAGACTAGTTTGCAACACCCACCCCTGTTAGCAGAGACATGGCTTATCATTGATGATGATGAGGTGTTTTGCCGTATTTTAAAAAAGTCGTTGGAAAAGCAGGGCAATCAGGTATTGACGGCCAGCAATGCCGATAGCGCGCTACAACTGGCAAAGAAGCAGTTACCCAAGTTTATTATATTGGATCTCAACATCGGTGATGACAACGGCATTCATCTGATTAAGCCATTACTCGCTATTACGCCCAACGCCAAAATTTTAATGCTTACTGGCTATGCCAGCATTGCTACCGCCGTCAGTGCGGTCAAAATGGGCGCGTATCATTATTTGCCTAAGCCTTGTAGTCTGGATGAAATCTATAAAGTATTGGATATTGTAGCAGCCCCTACAAAGTCACTAAGTAGTGCAACAGATGAACGTTTATCACTTGAACATCACGAATGGGAATACATCCACCAAGTATTAGAGGAATGCCAAGGCAATATCAGTGAAGCGGCGAGGATACTAAAAATGCACCGGCGCACACTACAGCGCAAACTACAAAAAAAACGTAAAGTGGATGCACAATAACCTTTTTTAACCGCACACAGCAGCCCACACATTGTCAGCCGAGTCAGTCAAAGAGTTGGGTGAGCACAAAACACAAAAAAAGCGCTTATAATAAAATAAGCGCTTTTTTGATATCTATGCAAATGGTTAATCAATCAATGCAGCGTTATTCACGCAGTCACGATATCAGACCATTTACGATAGTAGGCTTAGCTAACCTTAGATAGCAACGATATTGCTAGCTTGGTCGCCTTTTTGACCTTGGGTCACAACGAAAGATACGCGTTGACCTTCCGCTAAGGTTTTGAAACCTGAGCTTGCGATTTGGCTATAATGTGCGAAAACGTCTTTGCCGCCATTGTCTTGTTCGATAAAGCCAAAGCCTTTTGATTCGTTAAACCATTTTACGGTGCCGTTTACAGTATTTGACATAGGATTGTCCTTGATTAGATAGATTTTAAAAGTGGTCATCTGACCCTAAAGCTGGAACTAAGCCACAACACGATTCTATTCGGTATGAAAGAATTGCGGCAGTTTTGATACACGATTGACTTAAAATCTAGGACACAAGCGTAATGGAAACGAACTTAGAATAGACTTAATGTAATGCGATTGAAACTTCTGACTGCTTTCTAGCTGTTGTCCAGTATATAGTAATACCGACAGATAGCAAGGAATATCACAATAGTTTTGTAAGTGAACTGTGTTAAACCCAACTTTTTACCTTTATTTAAACCAAAGGCTGATTCTCTAAACCCCTTAAAAAATGGGCAAATCCTTCCTCAGCGCGCGCATCAAGGCGACTGCTAGTCACCACACGTACCAAATTACTCCAAATAATGGGTAAATTGGCTTGCTCAAATTTTTTCACCAAACCCACATCTTCATGGCAAGTTAATTCATCAAAACCACCCACCGTCAAATAATCTTGACTGGCAAAGCTCAAATTTGCCCCATGAATATGGCGATGATTCATACAATCTTGATAATGGGCGAGGTATTGTTGTTTGGTACTCTCTGACAACGCATCCCAACAATCGATGCTCACTACGCCACATATCATAGCTGTGGGTTCGGCTTTTAGGTGTTTGATTTGTGCCATTAACCAATCAGCTTCCACCATACTATCGGCATCGGTGCAAGCAATCCAATCAGCCCCCTGTTCAATCAAGTAGCGCACGCCCAAATCCCTGACTTTACCCACACAGCGAAACTCACAGCACAGCCAGTCTACGTGGGCGTTTTGTACTTTTGATAAGGTATCATCATCACAGCTATCTAGCACGACCACCGTTTGTACCGCTATGTCGCTTGATAGCTGAGCAATCGCCTGTTTTATCGCATCCAAACACGCGCTAATACTATCAGCTTCATTATGAGCAGGGATGACTATGCCGATTTTTTTGGGTCGCCGCTGTGGGGTGGTAGTATTTGGCATGACGTTTTTCTCAGTTATTCTACTAGATTTTCTTGCTTGGCAAGGCTTTGGTGATTGGCTTGCCAAATGGTCAACAAAAAATCTTGGTCAATTACATGGCTTTGCTGAAGGTAGTGCAGCTGTTGTTGCAAACAGTCGTGGACTGTTTCGCCTGTCAGTTGAAACCCGTCAATCGGATAGCGCCAATGACAGGCTAAAATCACGCCATTGTCGGTCAATGTAGTGTTGAGCCAAGCGATGACTTCGGCCAGTGCGTCAGGCGCCAAGTAGTATAAAATCTCACTGACTACAATCAAATCAAATCGCTCACTGGGCAAATCCTGCGGTATCAAGCCTTGCACAACTTGCACATGCGCCTGGTTCTGCAGACGCTCACTGGCAAGTTTGACTGCCTCAAGTTGCCCATCCACACACCTCAAATAATCGCAGCGCTGGGCTAACTGCTCACTAAATACACCATTGCTACAGCCCAGTTCAATCGCCTTGGCAAAATGCGGGTAGGGCAACAATGACAAGCAAATCGCGCGTTTTCGTACTTCATACCAGCGTTTTTCATATTGCCAGGGGTCGCTACTATCGGCATAAATTTGGGCAAAATACGCTGACACATCAGTCATGAAGATATACCTCAAACGGTTGGCTAAGCCTGGTTAATGTAGTATCTGACAAAATAGGCGCTGTTCCCGTTGTTGGGTCAGCATAGATTTGACTGCTAAAACAGCGCATGGCATAACTTTTTCGCCGAGCCTGCAATTCGCTTAGATCAAATCGCCATGCCTTGTGCCAAGGAATACGGCTATCGCCAGGCTTTGCCCAATGCCATGCCCAAATCAGCACTTGATAGCAGGTTAAATTTAAGCGACTTTTAAATTCATGGGCAAAACGCTGTACCACTTGCCCAGTGCCTTCATGGTCGGGATGACCATCGTACGCAAATGGGGTGATTAAAATATCAGCGGGCTGAATCAGCGATGTTAACTTGTCAAAAAAATCCGCTTGTCGCCCAAAAACTTCGCCATCAGGAAAATTTAAGCTCGCCATCGACACATTGGGCAAATCCAAACTGCTATCGAGCGTTTCAAGCGCAAGTTGGCTTTCAAGTGCTCGGATTTTTGCCAGTTTGTCGGTCGGATACAGCGCTGAGTTGGGGTGGCTTTTCTCGCCTTGGGTGACACTAACAATCAATATTTGATTGCCTTGAGCCACCAACGCTTGCAGCAGCCCACCGCAGCCCAAAATCTCATCATCTGGGTGCGGCGCAAAAATACACACACGCCGATGGGCGGGAAAATGGGTCGATATATCGAGTCTGGTGAGACTGTCCAACCCTTGCCACGCTTGCCAGTCTTGTGCAGATGTGCCGTCGCCTGCAATTAAACGGTCACCCACAATCGGATGCAATGGGGATGGCTTAGAATCTACAGTTGCCATAATGCCCCCTGTGAATCGCCAAGCTGTTCGGCAGTCAATTTGCCAATCGCTTCACTGTCAAATGCGCCATGGGTTTGACGGATAAATACCGATAAATCTGCCGACAGCCGTGCGAAATGGGCGTTTTTACAATAAGGCGTTGCGCCCAACGCTTTACCAACTTTTTCAAGCACTAGCATGGCGGTAGTCTCCACTTGTGCTCTTAAGATACGGATGGCGAGTGCATGACTTTGGCTAGGTTCACTATCGATTAATTGCGCAACTTGATAAAAGTACGCTTGGGTGACACTGAGTGCTTGCGACACTTCGCCAAGATAAAGTGCTTTAAAGGCTTGGGGTTTTTGCTGATAACTATCCAATAAAAACTGTGACAACTGGGCTGCCGCGCCATACCAACAAGCCGCTACCCCTGCTGCACCCTGCCAAAATCCTGGGCGGTCGAGATAAGGGCTACTTCCTTTAGCAATCGCATTTGATATGACTTGGGTGGCGTTAGCGCCTTTTAGATGGAGCGTGGCTGTCGCCGTGTAGGGCATACCTACCGCATACCAACCGCTGTCATCAATGGTCACTTGCGGTTGGTTCATGGCTAACATCAGCAATTGGGCGTTATTATGGGCATCTCGGAAACTAACCAAGCCATGATCGACAAATGTCGCACCCGAACACCACAGTTTTTGTCCCGTGCATTTTTCGCCATCAAAACGCAGTGGGTCATCACCGCCTTCTGCTGCCCATACTGCCCATAGGCCTTCAGCGATGTCGTCCACGCCCAATTCTGCCAGAATCGCCAATGCATCAAGATGCGACTCAAAAAATTTGACCAAGTTCAAATCACAAGCCGCAACCTGTGCCAATACTTGCCAGCGCTGTAAAGTACGACCGTCAGCAGGCAAGGCAATTTGAGCGGACAAAAGCACCAACTGCGACAAAGTTTGCTTTAATTGTGTGACATAAGCAGCATCGCTTAGTTTAGGTGATGTATCAACCGTTCTGCGAAAGTCTTGCAAAATAGCGGTGATTAATTTGCCCAAGTCCGATTGGTGGTAGTCGGTAGGTAAAGCATAATCCAACACTAGTGTCATTATAAGTTTCTCATTGGCTGTTTTGTTGTCTATTTTATTATCTGTTTTATTGACTTATTTGGTTTTGTCCATGTGGGTTAAATCTGCCAAAAAATGCGCTCGCCACGTGTCAATATCGGTTTCATAGATGCTCTTTAGTAGCGATTGGTGACGTTGTTCCCGTTGTTGTTTGGTCATGGTCAATGCTTGGTATAAGCCCTCTATCATGCTGTCGTTGTTCGTAGGGTCGACCAAGATAGCTTGCTGAAGTTGGTGCGCTGCCCCCGCATTTTTAGACAAAATCAAAATCCCTGCGTTTTGTTCATCTTGGGCAGCAATATATTCTTTTGCCACCAAATTCATGCCATCTTTTAGCGAGTTAACCCAACAAATTTGGCATTGCCTAAATAAAGGCATTAAATTGTCATGACTGACTGGGTCTTCTTGATAGATAATCGGTTGCCAACTGGGAGTAGCAAATTGGCTATTAATTTGCTCAACTAGGGTGTGCACTTGTTGTCGTAACTGTTGATAGGTCTGTATGTCAAGACGGGACGGGCAAGCAATTTGATACAGCTGAATCTGTTCAAGATATTGCGGATAACGCTGCAAAAAGGCGGCAAAAGCTTGTAAGCGTTCGGGAATGCCTTTGGTGTAATCCAGTCGTTCCACCGCTAAAATCGTGGTGATGGTTGAAGTGAGATTTTTTAACACAGCTTGGTCTGACAGCGGTTGTTTGGCAAGCTTATGAATATAAACAGGATTGATACCAATCGGATAGGCTTGTATTAAGGTGGTGTGATTGCCATGGGTAATCAGTGTACGCGCATTTGTTTGAGTAAATTGGATGGCGTGGGGGAGTAGCTGCTCAATCACCGCGACACAATTTTGAGCGTCTTGTTGGGTTTGTAATCCAACCACATCATAATCGAGTAATTGATGGATTAACGTTTGACCATAGGTCAAAAAATCCCACACCCATAACTGGGGAAATGGAATATGCAAAAAAAAGCCAATGCGCTGTTTCATGCCTAAGTCGCGGCAATGCCTTGCTACCGCAAAAAAATGATAATCTTGTATCCAAATCATATCGTCAGGCTGAGCAATTTGCTGTAGCTGTTTGGCAAACATACGATTGACAGCTTGATAAACGCTAAAATCTTCACTACTTGATACAATCAAATCCGTGCGGTCATGCATCCCCGCCCAAAGTCGATTATTGGCGTAACCACAATAATACTTTTCATATTGTATGGGTGAAAAAGCCGTCGTGACATAGGTGACTTTGTCATGCTGCTTAGTCGCAAATTGATTGACAGTATCGGGCATATCGCTGATATTTGTCACTACTTGACCGTTCCAACCGACCCAAATACCGCCATCTTTGGCAAGGGCTTCTTGAAGCGCTACTGCCAACCCTCCTGCTACGGCTTTAGGTGACTGTTTACTAGGTAAATTAACCCGATTCGATAACACAATCAACTTTGACATAGGGTCAATAATCCTTGAAGTAATGCGGTAACGGCTGAGACGTCGCTCACATAATAATGAGCATGGGTGGGCTCACAACCGACTTTTACACCAATTCCTTTGATATCACTACCTTTCTTATTTGATGTATCGCCATAACTTTGTACGGCAATAAATCCTGCTTCATCAGTCACATCATCGCCGATAAATATCGGACGGCAATGAGGGTGATAGTGGTTTAAGACATGGTTAATGGCACTGCCTTTATCGACACCTTGCGGCAATAGCTCATACACACATTTGCCCGCTTTAAGTTGCCAATCATTAAAATCATGCCCAATAGCTTGCATGATGGTTAAAGCGCTAGCGGCAAGTTCGGGATGCTCACGAAAATGCAGTGCCACACCAAAAGGTTTTTGCTCAATGCGCCAGTGTGGATGATTACCAGTAGCGTTAATGACGCTTTGATTAATTTGTTGTAGCTGTGCTAAATCGATGTCCACCAAAGAATAGCCATCAATTAGAGTATCACATTGCAAACCATGACTACCAATCACCGGCAGTTTTAACGGCGCTGTCAAACGTCTAGCATCAGCAACCGATCGCCCTGTCACTAGCCAAATAGGTAAATGATTTTGTAACTGCGCTAAAATTGCTAAATTATCATTGCTGATAAAACTTTTCTGGGGATCGGGGTGAAATTCACTAAGCGTCCCATCAATATCTAACAATAGCAAAAAATCACCAACTCCTTGAACAACTTTAGCTAAATTATTAGCTAAAAGTTGTGAGGGGCTAGTGACTGAATGATTAATAATGGTATGAAGGTGACTAACACTCATCTTATATTTTTATCATTTTATCATTCTAAATTAATCATGCTAAATCCATGACAAGGTAAAATTACGGTGTCAAAATCACTTTTCGACACTCTTCTTCACGTTTTTCAAAGATTTCATAGCCTTTTGCCGCATCCGATAGATTCATACGATGGGTAATAATCGCTTCAGGTGATAAATCCCCATTTTCAATATGTTCAAGCAGCTGTGGCAAGTATTTATGTACATGGGTTTGACCCATTTTAAAGGTTAATCCTTTGTCAAACGCATCACCCATCAAGAAACCATGAATCGGACCTGCATACACCCCAGGAATACTGACTGTACCACCACGGCGTACCGCTGCCATACACTGACGTAACGCCGCGCCACTTGAGCCTTCAAGTTTGAGCGTCGTTAATACCGTTTCAACTATGCTACCTTTTGATTCAAAACCGACGGCATCAATCACTGCATCGACACCACGATGCCCCGCAGTTTGCTCAATAATGGCTTCTGCGGCATCAACTTTGTCAAAATTGACAGGAATTGCGCCATACGTATCTTGTGCGTATTGCAGGCGATAGTCATTGTGGTCAACGATAAATATTTGTGCAGCGCCTAACATTTTAGCACAGGCAGCTGATAACAAGCCCACAGGTCCTGCACCATAGATAGCCAAAGTCGAACCTTTGGTAACATTGGCATTCGTCACCGCCTGCCATGCAGTCGGCAAAATATCCGATAAGAATAACACTTTCTCATCAGGCAATGAACCTGGGACTTTAAAAGGACCAAAATTGGCTTTTGGTACGCGAACATATTCCGCTTGTCCACCCGGCACACCGCCATATAAATGGCTAAAACCGAACAATGCCGAAGGTGGCGGAATAAGCTTTTTGTTCATCGCCGCGCCTGGACCCTCATTGGTGGTCTCACAGGCTGCCATTAAATCATTTTGACAAAAAAAGCAGCTACCACAGGCAATTACAAATGGTATCACCACGCGATCGCCTTTTTTTACCGCTGTGACATCGGCGCCCACTTCTTCGACAACCCCCATAAATTCATGACCAAAAATATCGCCTTCTTCAGTTGCAGGGATTTTGCCACGGTATAGATGTAAGTCCGAACCACAAATGGCGGTAGCGGTAACTTTTAAGATAATATCATCTTTGGCTTGTAACTGTGGGTCGGGAACATTGTCGACTCGAACATCTTTGGCACCATGGTAGGTTAATGCGCGCATGGGTATAACTCCTAGTTGTTGTTTTGCTGTTATTGTTTTTTGACTGTTATTTGACCAAATAAAGCAGCGCCACTGAACTAATATTTTATGGGGCGTTATCATTTGACGTTTTGCAGAGTAACATGCGCCATGCATGGTTGTTGTCTATTCATGTAGTAGATAGGTTAATGTAATGTAAGCAATCCTAAAATAAACCATTGAAAATATTATATAATTTTAATAATTGTCCATAAAATTTTAGTATGAATTTTTAGCTATGGCTTAAACTTTAGTTCGCGTAAGTTTTCTAAAAAATAACGGTCAAGGCGGCTGATAAAAAATCAAGGTGCTACTACGCTACTAATTTGCTAATAAAGTAAACGCATATCAGCCAACACCGAAAATTCAGCCAGTAAAACTGATTAGGTATATCCCTTTGGAAGTTATACGATAAGCCAAGCTTTGGTTATCCATGACTTTATTGACATTTTTATTGACAATTTTTAATAGGTAACACGATAAATTTTGCAAGCTATTGACCCAAGTGATAATTGAAAATACAGCCATCATCAATCATCAAAAAAAACATTGACAATTAAAAAAATTTAAAGGTGGATATTGAAACGATTTATCAAAACACCATATCAATTTTAGTTCAAAGCTAATTAGTTCAAAGCTAAAAGGAAAAATAATAATGCAATTTGATAAATTTACTAATGCCTTACAAAACGCGGTTCAGCAGGCACAAACGCTCGCTGTCACTCGTGATCATACCGCGATTGAGCCGATTCATTTATTGTCAGTGCTACTCAATGAACCGAGTAATGCCAATGTGTATGAACAGGCAGGCGCAAACTTAAGCCAGTTAAAAACCGAAGTACAACAATCGCTCAACAACCAAGCGGTGATTGGTACACCCACAGGTGATGTCAATCTCAGCCCAAATACGGTTAAGATTTTAAATCTAGCCGAGCGCCACGCGCAAAAAGCGGGCGATCAGTTCTTATCTACTGACTGGGTGCTGGTTGCCCTAGCAGAGACGGGCGATACCGCAAAACTGCTCACAAAAGCAGGGGTCAATGAGCCAAAACTAAGACAAGTCATTAATTTTATTCGTGGGGGTGATAAAGTGGATACACAAAATAGCGAAGACCAACGTGATGCCTTAAACAAATATACCATCGATTTAACCGCACGTGCCGAATCGGGCAAACTTGACCCCGTGATTGGGCGTGATGACGAAATCCGCCGTACCATTCAAGTGTTGTCACGCCGTACCAAAAACAACCCTGTGCTCATTGGTGAGCCGGGGGTAGGTAAAACGGCCATTGTCGAAGGATTGGCACAAAAAATCGTAAATGGTGACGTGCCAGAAGGCTTGCGCAACAAACGCGTATTATCGCTTGATTTGGGCGCACTGATTGCGGGGGCAAAATTCCGTGGTGAGTTTGAAGAACGCCTAAAAGCGGTACTGAACGACCTAGCAAAAAGCGAAGGGCAAGTCATTTTATTCATTGATGAAATTCATACCATGGTCGGTGCGGGTAAAGCCGATGGCGCGATGGATGCAGGTAATATGCTCAAACCTGCGTTAGCGCGTGGTGAGCTTCACTGCGTGGGTGCGACTACCCTTGATGAATACCGCCAATATATCGAAAAAGATGCCGCCCTTGAGCGTCGTTTTCAAAAAGTATTGGTTGATGAGCCTACCGTGGAAGATACCATTGCCATTTTGCGTGGTCTAAAAGAGCGTTATGAACTGCATCATGGGGTTGATATCCAAGACAGTGCGATTATTGCCGCCGCGCGGATGAGTAACCGTTACATCACCGACCGTATGCTACCTGACAAAGCCATTGACTTGGTGGATGAAGCGGCTAGCCGTCTAAAAATGGAACTTGATAGTAAACCAGAAGCCTTGGGTAAATTAGACAGCCGTTTGATTCAGCTTAAAATGCAACGTGAAACCTTAAAGCATGAAGATGACGAAGGCGCGAAATCACAGCTAAAACTGCTCGACACCCAAATCAGCGAGCTTGAAAAAGAATACGCAGATTTAAATGAAATTTGGCAAGCAGAAAAAGCCCTCGTTAAAGGTAGCCAGCAGCTCAAAGACGAGCTTGATAAAGCACGTATCGCCTATGAAAAAGCCCAGCGTGAAGGTGACTACGAGACCATGTCAAAACTGCAATACGAAACCATTCCACAACTGGAAAAACGTATTAAAGACTCTGACTTGGCTGAGCAAAAAGAGCAAGCAGGGGAAGCGCCAAGCGTCAAACTGCTACGTAACAAAGTCACCGAAAACGAAATCGCTGAAGTCGTTGCTGCTGCAACAGGCATTCCTGTTACCAAAATGATGCAAGGCGAACGTGAAAAAATGCTGCACATGGAAGAAAAACTGCACGAGCGTGTAGTCGGTCAAGATGAAGCGGTACAAGCAGTCGCCAATGCGGTGCGCCGTAGTCGTGCAGGGCTGTCTGACCCCAATCGTCCCAGTGGTTCGTTCTTGTTCCTAGGTCCGACAGGGGTGGGTAAAACTGAATTGACCAAATCATTGGCAAGTTTCTTGTTTGATGATGAAAACGCCATGATTCGTATTGATATGTCTGAATTTATGGAAAAACACAGTGTCAGCCGTCTTGTCGGCGCACCCCCAGGCTACGTGGGTTATGAAGAAGGTGGGGTGTTGACTGAAGCGGTACGCCGCCGACCCTACAGTGTGGTATTGTTTGATGAAGTAGAAAAAGCGCATCCGGATGTGTTTAATATCCTACTACAAGTGCTAGACGATGGTCGCTTGACCGACAGCCAAGGTCGCGTTGTGGACTTTAAAAACACCGTCATTATCATGACCTCAAACCTTGGCTCGCATAAAATCCAAGAAATGGCAGGCGATAGCTACGAAGAAATCAAAGCGGCAGTGATGAATTCAGTCAATCAGCATTTTCGCCCAGAATTTGTCAACCGTATTGATGAAATCGTAGTATTCCATCCACTTGGGCAAGAGCAAATGGCGGGTATTGCAGATATTCAACTCTCACGCTTACGCAAACGTCTTCAAGAGCGTGACATGAATATTGTGTTGTCAGATGAAGCCATGAATCAATTGGTCGCTGTGGGTTATGACCCTGTGTATGGTGCAAGACCACTAAAACGCGCCATCCAGCAAGAAATCGAGAATCCGCTATCAGTCAAATTGCTATCGGGTGAGTTTGTGGCGGGTGATACCATCAAAGTGGATGTCGATGCCCAAGATAAATTGACCTTTGATAAATTGCGTATGAGTTAATTTTCTCACCAAAAAAAACGGCTCTCACTTGAAAGCCGTTTTTTTTCGCCTATGTGTAGCAAATTACAGTATAATTCTGCCTAAATTTAAAATTTGAGGAAACAAAATGTCGATCAAATCCGACCGCTGGATACGCCAAATGGCACAAGAGCATGGCATGATTGAGCCATTTGAAGCAGGTCAAGTA
The DNA here is from genome assembly GCF_031975715.1 of Moraxella sp. CTOTU46711. NCBI lineage: Bacteria > Pseudomonadati > Pseudomonadota > Gammaproteobacteria > Moraxellales > Moraxellaceae > Moraxella > Moraxella sp. CTOTU46711. The sequence continues at coordinate 800,656 of NZ_DALYMP010000001.1, read as the reverse complement.
CGTGTGGGCGAGCAGGGACAAAAATTGGTCAGCTATGGCACCTCAAGCTATGGTTATGATGTCCGCTGTGCGCGCGAATTTAAAGTGTTTACCAATGTCCATTCTGCCATCGTTGACCCAAAAAACTTTGATGAGCGTAGCTTTATTGATATCGTGGGCGATGAATGTATCATCCCGCCCAACTCATTTGCCTTGGCTCGTACTGTCGAGTATTTTCGTATTCCCCGCGATGTATTGACCATTTGTTTGGGGAAATCTACCTATGCGCGCTGCGGTATTATTGTCAATGTCACGCCGCTTGAGCCAGAATGGGAAGGGCATGTGACGCTTGAATTTAGTAATACCACCAACTTGCCGGCGCGTATCTATGCAGGCGAAGGCGTGGCGCAAATGCTATTTTTCCAAAGTGATGCCGATGATGTGTGCGAAACTTCATACAAAGACCGTGGCGGTAAGTACCAAGGTCAAATGGGCGTGACTTTACCCAAAGCGTAAATGGCAAAAGATAAGCATTAAGCAGTAATATAGACCCACTTCGGTGGGTTTTATATTTTATGGCGACAAATTGCTAAACGCTAAAATTTTACACGAGCTTACAACTGCTTTAAGCTTTCTAGTTTTGAATATGTCATACTAACGATGCGTTATCGCTACCGTTTTAAAATAATAATACCGCACATAATAAGGATAACATCATGATTGAACTAAGTAATAACTATGTCGCGCTAAATTTGGCAAAATTCATCTATGAAGAAGAAGCCAAACTCACGCCAAATAAACACAAGCAAGAAAGTGATATCAAAGAATATATTTTTGAATTATATGAAGAGTGCGTTGCTGTCGTTGAAGAAAACGACTCAGCGGATTATGAATATGAAGACTTTGATTTTGATGAAGATGAATCGTTAGTAGATGACGATGACGATATGCTTCGCTAACATGTTAATCTATAAAAAAATCGGCTCAAGTGGCCGATTTTTTTATGTTTAAGTAGGGATTAAGCAATGGTTGCCGCAAAATAATCGCGGTCAAACGCTGTGATGGGTTGGCTTGTTGCTTTTACCATCGCAATATGCGCATCTAAGCGTGGCAACATACGACCGACATAGTAATCTGCTAATTTTGCTTTATTGGCATAAAAGTCGCCTTCTTTGCCATTTGCCGCTTCAACCATCAAGCCAAACATATAAGTAAAGCTGACATAACCAAAGGCTTGTAAATAATCAACCGCACAGCCATTGATTTCGTCTTTGTTGACCGCTGCCGCTGCTACCACCGCTTTGGTTAAGTCTTCGAGTTTATCCGCTGATGTTAAAATTGCTTGTTTGATGGCATGGTCTGCGTTCATGTTATTGGCAAAATCACGCATTTCTTGCACATACGTTGTCACAAACGCACCGCCGTTTTTCACCACTTTACGACCCAACAAGTCAAGTGATTGGATACCATTGGTCCCTTCATAAATTTGCGAGATACGGGTATCACGTACGATTTGTTCCATTCCCCATTCACGGATATAGCCATGACCACCAAAGCATTGCTGTGCATCAATTGATGCCTCAAGCCCACGGTCTGTTAAGAATGCTTTAGCAACTGGCGTCAAAAGAGCAACGCGGTCATCAGCAGCTTTTCTTGCTTCAGCATCATCGGTATATTTGTTGGTATCGAGTTCTTTGGCGACATACATCGCAAAGCAACGTGACGCTTCACTGATGGTTTTGGCATTTAACAGCATACGGCGAACGTCGGCATGAAATACGATTGGGTCAGCGGCTTTGTTTGGCTCTTGGATACCGCTATCGGCGCGACCTTGGATACGGTCAAGGGTATAAGCTGTGGCGTTTTGATACGCTAACTCAGCGCCACCGATACCTTGCAACCCCATCGTCAAACGCTCATAGTTCATCATGATAAACATGGAAGCAAGACCGGTATTTTCCGCGCCTACCATAAAGCCTTTGGCACCATCAAAGTTCATGACGCAAGTGGCTGACGCTTTGATACCCATTTTGTGCTCGATAGAGCCGCAGCTTACCGCGTTACGCTCGCCCAATGAGCCATCCGCATTCACATGGAATTTGGGTACGATAAACAATGAAATCCCTTTTGAGCCTGCTGGGGCATCTGGGGTTTTTGCCAATACCAAATGGATGATGTTGTCCGCTAAGTCATGTTCACCTGCGGTGATAAAAATTTTGGTACCTGTAATATTGTAGCTACCATCTTGGTTTGGCACGGCTTTGGTTTTGATGATACCCAAATCCGTACCTGCGTGCGGTTCGGTCAAACACATCGTACCTGTCCACTCACCTGAGTAGATTTTTTCTAGGTAGGTTTGTTTTTGTTCTTCCGAGCCTGCGTTATAGATACACATGCACGCGCCACCTGATAGGTTTGGATAGAGCGCGAATGATTGGTTGGCGGTAAATACCATCTCTTCAGCGAGCATCGTAACCATTTTTGGCATACCTTGACCGCCATGATTTGGATCGCCGCCTAGACCAATCCAGCCGCCTTGTGCGTATTCGTCAAATGCTGCTTTAAAGCCAGTGGGTGTTTTTACTTTGCCTTCACCCAGATATTGTGCCCCTTCTTCATCGCCTGAGCGGTTGATGGGCAGTAACGTGTTTTTAGCAAATTTTGACATTTCTTCTAAAATCATATTGACCGTATCACTGTCAACATGGGCTAACTGTTCATTTTTTTGCCAAAAATCAGCTGCATTGAATACATCATTTAAAATGAATTTCATGTCTTGAATTGGCGCATTATAAATAGGCATATTATTTCCTTTTATGGGTTAGCTCGTAATTCGAAATGAGACAAATCCTTAGACAGCTTTTGCTACCTAAGGATTGAATAAAGAATTAAACTATCAATGATTCTATCATAATTTTATTACTACACTGGATAGCTTAGTAAAAAATTAGAATTGGAATTCGTCAACTTCCATAGTCATGTATGGCTCAAGCCCTGTATCAATACGTTTGACGTAAGTTAAGGTGCGAGGCAATAGTTTTGCAAAGTAGAACTGAGCGGTTTTGATTTTCGCTTGATAGAATTTAGTCTCAGTGGTGTCGCCTTCGAGCGCTTGCTGAGCGACTAACGCCATACGCGCCCATAGGTAAGCTAGGGTGATATAGCCACTATAGTACATGTAGTCAACAGCCGCTGCACCCACTGCATCAGGATTTTCAGTGGCTTGCATACCAATGCGAGCGGTCAAATCGCCCCATTCTTTATTCAAACGGGCTAGTGGACGAATGAATTCACCCATCGCATCGTTGTCTTTGTTTTCTTCACAGAATTGATAAATGACTTTGCTAAAGTTAGCTAGCATTTTACCTTGTGAACCCAATACTTTACGGCCTAACAAGTCAAGTGATTGGATTTCAGTGGTACCTTCATATAAACAAGCAATACGCGTATCACGTACGTTTTGTTCCATGCCCCATTCACGGATAAAGCCGTGACCACCATACACTTGCACACCGTGATTGGCTGCTTCATAACCCGTTTCAGTTAAGAAGGCTTTGGCAATTGGTGTTAAAAAAGACAACATCTGGTCAGCGTAGGCTTGTGTTTCGCCTTCACCTTTAGTTACCACATCAGAGAATTGTGATAGATAGTAGACTAGCGCACGGCCACCTTCAGCAAACGCTTTACAAGTTAATACCATGTTGCGCACGGCTGGATGGACGATGATTGGGTCAGCCGCTTGTTCTGGGGCTTTTGCACCGCTTAATGCGCGCATCGCAAGACGTTCTTTAGCGTAGCTTAAACCACCTTGGAAAGCCAATTCAGCCGCAGTTAAACCTTGAATCGCAGTACCAATACGGGCAGTATTCATGAAGGTAAACATACAGTTTAGACCTTTGTTTTCAGGTCCAATCAAGTAACCTTTAGCTTTATCAAAGTTTAGTACCGCAGTTGCAGAGGCTTTAATACCCATTTTGTGTTCAATCGAACCACAGGTAACAGGGTTACGCTCACCGATAGAGCCATCTTCGTTGACATTGAATTTTGGTACGATGAACAATGAGATACCTTTGGTACCTGCTGGTGCACCCGGTAAACGCGCTAGTACGATATGGACAATGTTGTCTGCCATGTCGTGTTCGCCCGCTGAGATAAAGATTTTTTGACCGGTGATAGCGTATGAACCGTCTTCATTGGGTTCAGCTTTGCTGCGGATAATACCTAAATCAGAACCTGCATGCGCTTCGGTCAGACACATGGTACCCGTCCACTCACCGCTGACGAGTTTTAATAAATATTTTTGTTTTTGTTCATCGGTACCGTGGTGTTCTAGCGTACGGATGGCACCTTCAGAGAGACCTGGGTACATTGAGAAAGACCAGTTAGCCGTACCTACCATTTCATTGACTGCTGAACCCAATGACAATGGCATACCTTGACCGCCAAATTCTTCATCGGCACATAAAGAAGGAAAGCCTAATTCACAGTATTGTTTATACGCTTCTTTAAAGCCTTTTGGCGTATATACATTACCATTTTCAAAACGACAGCCTTCTTCATCGCCTGAACGATTGAGGGGTGATAATTCTGCTTCAGAGAAGCTTGCACCTGCTTCTATGAAACTATCAATCGTTTCTTTATCCGTATGGGCATAGCTAGGAATGGTTTTGTAGTGATCTTCAAATTTTAATAATTCATGCATGACAAATTTCATATCACGAAGCGGTGCTTTATATTGCATACGATATCCTTGATTAGTGTTTTAAAAAGACAAAAAAACCTACCCCATTACTAAGGTTTTATATCTCTAAGATAGGAAAATTTGGCAAAGGTGACAAGGTGCTAACATGACTATAGGGTCATAAAAAAATCTAATTGGTCTAATTAAAACTTATAGCAAATAGTTTGGTTTATAGTTGGCTTTGAGCCAATCGGTGGTATCTTTACTAGACATGGGTACACCAAAACCAAAGCCTTGAATCAAATCACAACCAAGGCTACGCAAATATTCAATTTCTTCACAGTTAGAGACACCCTCAGCCAAGGCTTTCATAGATAGCGAATGCGCCATATCAATCACTGATTTGACAATCACTTGTTTTTTTGGGTCTTGTAGAATATCTGTGATAAATAAGCGATCAATTTTGAGCACATCAATCGGATATTTAATCAAATATTGCATCGCAGCAAAGCCTGTACCAAAGTCATCAATCGATATACTAAAACCATACTGGCGCAGTTTTGCTAGCATCACCTGCGCTTTTAATTCATCATGGATTTTGCAGACTTCCGTGATTTCAAAACTGATTAATTGGGCAAGCCAACTATACTGCTGTGTTGTCCCTTCAATAAACTCAATAAATTTGTCACTAATCAATTGGCGAGTATCAATATTGATACAGATGAGGCAGTTATAGCCCATCTCACGCCATGTCAAAATCTGCTCAATACAAGCTAACACGATTTTTTCAAATAGCGGCTGCGATGACTTATCGAGCACCTCCGCCAAAAAATCGTTGGGATAGAGGAGTCCAAGGGTGGGATGCTCCCAGCGCACCAGCGCTTCAAACATCGGCAAGTCAGGTTGTGCAAACTTTAGCTTGGGCTGAAAGTGAGGCAAAATTTGCTGTTTTAATAACGCATTTTTAAAGGCGCTTAGCAAATGAATGTCTTTAAAATTGCCTTTTTGCTGGTTGTCATCATACCAAACACAATCTTCATCACTGATAAGCCGCGCATGTTTTAACGCCGTGTCTGCTTGCAATAGCAATGTCTGAGCATCTTGGGTATGAGTGGGGAAAATCGAGGCGCCAATCGACAGCCTTAAATAAATTGATTGGTTGTCAATGCTAAAAGGTAAGTCAAATAACTGTTTGAGCGCTGCCACGTAGTGATGCGCGGCATCAAGGTATTGTACCGAAATCATTGCAGCAAAACTATCACCCCCAAACCGCGAAAAAGTGACTAAACTGGCACCCGAAATTTTTAAGGATTTTACCCGTTTGACAAAACCTTGAATCAGCGTATTGGTATTTTCAATGCCAAGGCTGATGTTAAAAGACTGCAATTTATCAATATTGATGCGTAGCAATACCCCCATACACCCGCGCTGATTATCGGCTGCCTGGTAGTAGTCAATACAGCTTTTTAACTTGTCATAAAAAGTATCGTAATTGGGCAGACCCGTTAATTCATCATAATTGTAGAGATGTAAGGTGTGGCTAAGCTGCGCATCTTTTTTGGTTAAATTGGTGAGTAACCCGACATACACCACCCGATTATCATCGACTTCACACACGGAGATATCTAGCCAAACCGCCACTTCAGGTGAATTTTGATAAGAAAGCACTAAATTGGTCGAAATTGATTGTCGATTGTCCAGTTTGGTAATGATGGCGGCAATCGCTTGCTGTAAGTGTGGGGCGTAGGTCTTATACGCATAAAAATAAAACGGGCTACCTATCACCTGATCGCGTGGCAAGGCAGTAATATTTAAAAATTGCTGATTGACACAGATAAAACGTAGCTGTTCATCAAGCATAAAAATGCCATCATGGATTTTTGAAAAAACCGAGGCAAACATCGCATTTTGATGTTCAGGCGAAATTTGTTTGTCAAAAAAATGGCTATCGACAATAAACCCATACTCACTTAACTCATCATGACGAAACTTGTTAGCTCCTGTAAAGCAATCACGATGGTCTTTTGGCATGACTGATTTGTTATTCAGTGACATGATTATTCCTGTGCAAGGGTCAAAGTTTGATGTAGCGTCAACAATGAAGACAATGCGACAACAGGGGCTGTCTCAGTTCGTAGCACACGCTCGCCAATTTGCCAAGGCATAAAACCTCGCTCAATAGCTTGCGTTACTTCTTGCTCTGAAAACCCACCTTCTGCCCCAATGAGTAACCAAAATTGGGCTAAAGAACACTGTCTAAAATGCTTTGTTATCTGAGATAGTGGGTTGGTATAGGGCGTGATGGGTTCAATCTCATTACGTTCAATATCGCTACGCTCAATGTCATGACAAAGTGTCGCCACGCCACTGTCATCAGCAGGAACGGCTAAAATTAATTTGGTCACGTTGGCAGAAGTGGACACGCCTGCTGGCTCATCAATCCAGTCGCTAAAAGCTTTTGGTGCCAGCAATGTTGGCACAATATTAAGCCCACATTGTTCACATGCCGATACCGCAACCTGCTGCCAGTGGGCGAGCTTTTTATCAGCTTGGTCTGCTTTTAGGCGTACTTCGCCATGTTGGCTTGTGAGCAGTTGAATCGATGACACCCCAAGCTCTGTGGCTTTTTGAATGGCATAATCCATGCGCTCGCCACGGCTCATAACCAAGGCAATGTTGACAGTAAATGGCAAAGCTCGATTGATCGGATTAAAATCGTTAATGGTAACGAGTGCTTGTTTTTTAGTGATATCCGTTAAAGTGACGGTATATTCACCACCTTGACCATCAAAAAACAACGCTTGTTCGCCGATACTTGCTCTTAACACTTTACACCAATGATGAAAAATCTCTTCGGTCAAAGGCACAGTGCTGCCAACTTGTAGCGAATTTAGTTGGTTATAAAAAAATCTACGCATAAATCATCTAGGTCAGTTTCACGATTAAGTTAAGCTAAGTTGGTTAAAATACCTACAAAAGTTAAATATTTTTTTGACGATAATCTCATGGATTATACGTTAAATATTAGCAATGTAGGCATAAGCTGTGAATTCTAATACAATTTTTTAGAATACTGTAAGAATTGAACGTTTGTAACAATTCCTAGCTTTTGACGATGGATGATAATAACAAACATTTATTTACAATTAATTGGTTAATTAGTCAGTAAATTTCATGAAGCCTTAGCAAAGGCTTAAGGCAAATCAATGGCCTGAGACGAGCCTTTAGGTATTTTTGGGAGATTGTCACAAAGCTTTTGCAAACAATGATTTAATATGCCAAAAATGTGCCCAAGCTCTGCCGGGGTGGTGCAATAAGGCGGAATAAGATAAACATGGTTGCCAATCGGGCGAATCATCACGCCTTGTTCAAGGCATAAATTGGCAAAAGCTTTGCCCAAATTTTGAGAAAAATCCAAGGTAAAAGCTGCAATCATGCCGGTTTGACGTACAAACTTTATGGGTAAATTAGCGTCAGCTAATTGCTGCAAGCCATGCGCCATCGCTTGGATAAGGGATTGGTTGTGTAGCAAGACATTATCGCGTTCAAACAGTTCAAGCGACGCCAAAGCCGCGCTACAAGCCAATGGGTTGCCAGTAAAACTATGCGAATGTAGAAACCCTTTTTCCACTTTGTCATCATAAAAAGCTTGATAAACATCATCGGTTGTCATGACGCAAGACATTGGCAAATAGCCTGCCGTTAGACCTTTTGACAGACAGATAAAGTTAGGGCAATAATCGTCTTGTTTATCCGCATCTGCCAAGGCTAGCATTTGCTCTACCGCAAACATAGTACCTGTACGACCAAAACCCACGGCAATCTCATCATATATCACGTGGATGTGATAATGGTGCGCAAGTTTGGCAACGCCAAGCAAATAATTAGCAGAATACATCGCCATGCCAGCCGCCCCTTGTACCAAAGGTTCAAGGATAATCGCACAGATATCGCGGGATTTTTCTGCCAAGATGCGTTCTAGTGCATCCAAGCTTTTTTGCTCATGCAGCTGCGCTGCGATAGCGTCAGTATTGAAAATATGCGCGGGAGAAGGAATACGAATTTGACTGACAATCAAATCTTTGTATTGCTCACTAAACAACGGGATATCTGTCACCGCAAGGCTGCCAACGGTTTCACCGTGATAACCGTGTTCCAATGAGATAAATTTGGTTTTTTGCGTTTGCCCTGATTGCTGCCAGTACTGCAAACTCATCTTAAGCGCGACTTCCACCGCCCCTGAGCCACTGTCGGCAAAAAAAGCTTTGGTTAGTGATTTGGGCGTGATGGCAACCAATTTTTCTGCAAGCGTCAAAATCGGCGGGTGAGTGACACTAGCGATTAAAGTATGCTCAAGCGTATCGAGCTGCTGTTTTATTTTTTCGTTGATAAAGGGATGGCAATGTCCATGTAAATTGACCCACCATGAGCTAATCATATCGTAATAGGCGTTACCGTCCTGATCATATAATTGATTGCCTTGAGCTTTGACGAGGTGGAGTGGAGGATTGTTTTCAAGGGCTTGCATCTGTGTGCAAGGAAGCCATAACGCGTTATTCATAAGGGTCTCAAAATTTTTTGTCACATTGTAGCACTTTTGACCCAAGAAAAAACGCTTGAAATCGCAAGTCTTCTAATGCTATGAGTGATAATGATAATAATAATACGAACGATAATTATCACAGAATTTACGTACTATAAATTTTCGATAAAAAATACAAAAGCATTACCACCCAAAAGTGCATAGAGGCATCATCTATTTTTATTTTGACAGATCGATGGTATTGCACAGCAATGCTTGCACAGACAGCGCTAGACAGGGTAGTAAGGGCGGGAAGTCAATAACACATACAACCAACGGTTTGGTGGGGTCTCACCCATATCGAAAAAGCCTTGCAACGGCTTTTTCAACGGAAAATTTATGATTAGAGGGAAATTAATGGTGAAGCAAAAATGGATAGTTACCTATTAGACAGTACCTCTAAATGTTGGTGAATCGAGAGGTTATCTGGCATTAATTCAATCAACCTTTCTATCGCGTCGCTAGCATCGGGGCAATTTGACAAATGCATGAGTAATAAGTCAACCTGATCTGAATGATAAATGGCTTGGCTTAAGCGAGCTTCTAAACAGGTGCGCCAAGTGCATAAAAAAGGGCTTTCAGTTTTGCTAAAAAATATACCAGTATACAATTTGATGGCGGCTTCTAAATAACCTGCATTTAATGATTGTTCAACCCGTAAAAAATCACCATCAATAGGCATTAATAGGCGGTACGGACGAGAACCCAATAAACCAGTAAGTGTATCACGTAACTGCGACATTTCAGTCTTTAGCGTACCTTGTGACACTTTACGCTCACCATAGATCGCTTGGTGTAAGGCATCTAAGCTCAGACCTTGGGGACAAAGTGCTAACACTGTCAATATCTCGACTTGCCGAGGGGTCAGCCGCAAGGTTTTGCCATTGAATATAACGCTGGGTTCATTAAATCCTTGAATATACAGATAGTGTCTTTGGCACTCATTCAAAGCGGATTGTAAAATACTGGCACAGCGTTCAGCAGCAAATATGCCAAAATTATTGTGATTCTGCCAAGTGGTCGATAAATCCAGTACGCCAATGACCTGTTTGGTATGCGGTTCAATAATAGGCGTGGCGTAACAGACCCATTCATGAACCGAAGGCATATAATGTTCATTAGAAAAAACACAAGTTGATTGCTGCGTTTTTAGTGATAAAGCAAGCGCATTTGTGCCAACTTGGCTTTCCCCCCAGCATCCGCCTTCGATGAAGTTAACCGCTTCTGCCGCTTTTTGCATAGACTTGCTGGCAGTCGTCCAGATAATCGTACTACCGATATCAGCCACAGCCATCACCATGGAGGATTGCAACGTGATATGTTGTAATTGATTTTGACAGTAGTCTAAGGCTTTTTTTAGATAATACGATTGATCGCTTTTGGTGGCGTTAATGGGTGCTTGTTGGCGCTCAGTTGGAATGTTAGCACTGTCTGAGCGATGCCATGACTGAACAATACTTTGTTGGATAAGGTCTGCATTATTATCAGTAAAGGTAATGTTAAAACGCCTCTTATCAATCCGATGCCTTAGCTCTAACAGTCTATTTTTATTCATATTTTAAAATATCCTAATTCACTAACCAATCCTTGGTTTTTTAAAATAAGCTATCCTAAATAGTATAGTGTCCATCCCTTATTGTAAAGGATAATTAAACACCTACCTTTTACCTACCGTTTCTGTAATAATATGAATTTGTAAACCCCAACTGCACGAAGCAGTTTATCTACCAACTGACAAAAGGAAATGTCATTATGCGTTATGCTGACCCTAATACTGACGGTGCTAAAATCAATTTTAAAGAAAAGTATGACAACTTTATTGGCGGCCAATGGGTTGCGCCGGTTAAAGGTGAGTACTTTGATAACATCTCACCCGTCAACGGCAAGCCCTTCGCCAAAGTCGCCAAATCAAGTCCAGAAGACATTGAACTTGCACTTGATGCCGCCCATGCCGCTAAAACTAAGTGGAATGCGGCTTCACCCACAGAGCGCTCTAATCTATTATTAAAAATAGCCGATCGCCTTGAGCAAAATATTGAGTTATTAGCGGTCGCTGAAACATGGGAAAACGGTAAACCCATCCGTGAAACCTTGGCTGCGGATATACCACTTGCCATTGACCATTTTCGCTACTTTGCGGGCGCAATACGCGCGCAAGAAGGCGGTGTTTCACCGATTGATGATGACACTGTCGCTTATCACTTTCATGAACCTTTAGGTGTGGTTGGACAAATCATTCCTTGGAACTTTCCAATTTTAATGGCTACTTGGAAAATAGCGCCTGCACTAGCCGCGGGTAACTGCATCGTCTTAAAACCCGCCGAACAGACGCCTGTAAGCTTATTGGTGCTTGTTGAATTGATTCAAGATTTGCTACCAGCCGGTATTTTAAATATCGTGAATGGGTATGGCGAAGAGGTGGGTAGTCATTTAGCTAGAAGCCCACGTATCTCAAAAATTGCCTTTACTGGCTCAACCCCTGTCGGTCAGCTTATTATGAAGTATGCGACAGAGAATATTATTCCAGTTACTTTAGAACTAGGCGGTAAATCACCCAATATCTTCTTTGCCGATGTCATGGATAAAGAAGATGATTACCTAGAAAAAGCGCTTGAAGGTTTTACTATGTTTGCGCTCAATCAAGGTGAAATATGTACCTGTCCTTCGAGAGCCTTAGTGCATGAAAGTATCGCCGATGCCTTTTTGGCGAAAGCCGTAGAACGGGTAAAACGTATTAAGACAGGTCATCCATTGGATACGGAAACGATGATTGGTGCGCAAGCCTCTCAGGAACAACAAGACAAAATCTTAGGCTGTATTGCTACAGGTAAACAAGAAGGCGCCGAGCTTTTAACCGGTGGTAATGCAAGACATGAGGTGGGTGAAGGTTATTATATCGAGCCGACGATTTTTAAGGGCAATAATGATATGAAAATCTTCCAAGAAGAGATTTTTGGCCCAGTATTGTCTGTGACAACCTTCAAAGACTTTGACGATGCCATGCGTATTGCCAATGATACTATGTTTGGGCTAGGTGCTGGCGTGTGGGCACGTAGTGGCAATACTGCGTACCGTGCGGGGCGTGGCATTGAAGCTGGGCGAGTATGGACAAACTGTTACCACATTTATCCAGCCCATGCTGCATTTGGTGGTTACAAAAAATCAGGCATCGGGCGTGAAAACCACAAAATGATGCTAGAGCATTACCAAAATACCAAAAATTTACTGGTCAGCTATTCTGAAAAACCGATGGGCTTCTTCTAGAATTTGATATGTCATAAGCAACAAAAACCGCTCTCAGAGAGCGGTTTTTTTATCGAAAATAAAAAATATCAATATTAAATTCATTTACACTTGCACAATCAACCACTCACAATAAGCGATTATTACGCCATGAAGTTTATAAATTTAGTGCACTTAGTGGCGTACTTAGTTTAAAAAACTTGTAGTTTAGCCATAAAATCTTAGCATTTACCAGAATAAAGAAATATCATAGAGACGCTAAGGTTGACTAGTCACTGTCAGTCTATCAAGTCAAAGTACTAAAATCTACTAAACAGTCTCGATTGATATCTTGAATTCGGTTTGCACTGGTCAATGTCATTGCCACGCGCATTTCTTTGTCTATCAAGTTGAGTAAATTGGTCACTCCAGCCTCACCATCGGCGGCTAACGCATAGATAAATGCACGTCCTAACATACATAAATCTGCCCCCAATGCCAGCATTCTCACCACGTCTAAGCCATTACGGATACCCGAATCGACCAAGATTTTGATATCACCTTTAACAGCATCGGCAATTTTGGGTAGGGCAGTGGCGGTTGACATCACCCCATCAAGCTGACGCCCACCATGATTGGAAACCACGATACCATCAGCGCCAAAACGTACCGCATCTTTGGCGTCTTGTGGGTCAAGAATACCTTTGATGACCATAGCGCCATCCCAAAAATCACGAATCCATTCTAAGTCTTTCCAAGAAATCGAGGGATCAAAGTTATTACCGAGCCAACCGATATAATCTTCCAAGCCGATTGCTTTACCAAGATATTTAGAAACATTACCCAAGTCATGGGGTCTACCCAGTAATCCCACGTTCATTGCCCAGTGCGGATGGGTGCACGCTTGTAGATAGCGACGCATCGCGGCATTGGGCCCACTCATGCCCGAGTGCGCATCGCGATATCTCGCCCCTGGGACAGGCATATCGACGGTAAACACCAGCGTTGAGCAGCCTGCCGCTTTGGCACGCTCTAGCACATTTTGCATAAACTTACGGTCACGCAACACATACAGCTGAAACCACATAGGGCGATTGATTTTTGGGGTGACTTCTTCGATAGGGCAGACTGATACCGTTGACATGGTAAATGGAATGCCTTTTTTGTCGGCAGCCATGGCTGCTTGGACTTCACCACGGCGAGCATACATCCCTGTCAAACCCACTGGAGAAAGTGCCACAGGTAATGACAGCTGCTCACCAAAAATCTCGGTGGATAAATCAAGCTGCGTCATGTCTTTGAGTACCCGCTGACGTAAGGCAATACTTGATAAGTCTTCAACATTACGTTTTAGGGTGTATTCTGCATACGCGCCACCATCAATGTAGTGGAATAAAAAGGGGGGTAAACGACGGCGCGCCGCTTCTCGGTAATCATTGGCAGAAGAAATAATCATAATATCCCTATCTTAACTATGTTATTAATGGTAGAAATAGCCACTGGCACTCAAAACTGTTTACACTAAAATACGTTTATAAAATGCGCCTGCATTAACAGGCATCTGTATTAAAAAACATCAGTGGCTAACCGGGAAACTCGCTGTCTGCGAGCCGTTGCCTCATCAATTTTGGCAACCTGTTTTATCACAAACTCAATATGCTCACCCACGGCTTTGCGAGCTAATTCACTATCACGCGCGATAATCGCATTCATCATTGCCATGTGCTGCGTATGTAAGGTTTCAAAGCCATAATGCTCGGTGTAAATTTTGCGCCTAGCTAATACCACGTTATGTCGCATTAGATGAAAAACATTTTTCATCATCTGCAACAATACCGCATTTTGGGAGGCTTCAGCAATCGCTAAATGAAAATTGGCATCGGCAATAGCGGCTTGTTCGGTGTCGCCATGCGCCTGACTGTTTGCTAACTGCTCGTAGTAAAAGCGGATTTTTTCAATGTCTTGTTTTGTAGCTCTTTGGGCAGCGTACCAGGCTGTACCGCCTTCTAGTACAATTCTTGCTTCTTGCACATCAAGTCGATACAGGGGATCAGCATCCAATAGCGGGGTTAGTGTCTGTAATATCAGATTATCAGACAGCGCCACAAGGGGTTGGTTCTGTTTGGTTTTTTGCACATCTTTGACAAACGTTCCCGACCCAATACGACTTTCGGTAATACCGACACTATTCATCTGCTGTATGGCTTCACGCAGTGCGGTACGAGATACGCCTAATCGCTCACACAAATGGCGCTCGGCAGGCAATCTATCGCCATTTTTTAGCCCTTCACGGTCTATTAGCGAAATTAATTGTTCAATAACCTGCGTTGCAACCTTCATACCTTACCCATCATTATCCGTGTGGAATCATCCAAGGCACGACATACGCTTGTAGCGTAATGAGCGCGCCCATCATAATAGTAAAAATAATACTATGTTTGACGGTAAATCTAAACAAATCTGACTCTTTACCCACCAAGCCTGTGGCGGCACAGGCAATGGCAATGGATTGCGGGGAAATCATTTTACCAGTCACACCACCCGAGGTATTCGCTGCCACTAACAACACCTCAGGCACACCAATTTGCTGAGCGGTAGTGGCTTGAAGGGCGGCAAATAACGCATTGGCTGAAGTGTCTGAGCCTGTCAAAAATACCCCTAACCAACCCAAAAATGGTGAAAAGAAGGTAAAGGCTTTGCCCGTGTGTGCCAATGCTAACGCTAATGTAGCAGATAACCCCGAATAATTGGCGATAAACGCAAACGCCAACACCATACCAATGGAATAAATGGGCGTGCGTAGTTCTTTAACGGTCTCGCCAAACGTCGATAACGCTTCTTTAGGACGCATTTTTAGCATCACGATGGAGATAATCGCCGCGAGCACGATAGCAGTACCCGTTGCCGAGAACCAATCAAATTTATAAATGGCCGCATAGTCGGTAATTTTGGTGACGACTGGGGGCAATTTTTGTACTGCATTGTGCAAATACGGCACATTGATACTCATCACCATATCGACCAACGCCCCATCAGGATGACCATCTTTGCCTTTGACAAACAAATCTTTAAACGGCTTAATACTCCACAACGACACCATTGCCGTCAAAATGGCAAACGGCATCCAAGCTTTGATGATTTGAGCGGGTGAGTAATGGGTGGTTGGCAACGGTGCTGATACGCTTGTGTTATCACCCATCTGATTTTTGCCATCGACTTGATTTTCAAAACGGAACACATGCTTGGGCTGCCACACTTTAAATAGCAACGTCAAACTGACTAACGAGGCGATAGCAGCGGTAATATCAGGCAACTCAGGTCCAATGTAGTTTGAGGTCAAAAACTGCGCAATAGCAAATGACCCACCACCGACCACAATCGCTGGGAAGGTTTCACGAACCCCTCGCCACCCGTCCATAATTGCCATAATCCACACTAACACAATGGGCACAATAAAAGGCAACTGACGTCCGACCATTTGGCTGATGGCATGGGTTTCTACCCCAGATACTTGTCCTGCCACGATGATAGGAATCCCCATCGCACCAAAGGCAACAGGAGCCGTATTGACGATGAGGCAAAGTCCAGCCGCATACAAAGGCTTAAACCCTAATCCCACCAATAACGCTGCCGTGATAGCTACGGGTGCACCAAAACCTGCTGCGCCTTCCAAAAAAGTACCAAAAGCAAACCCGACCAGTAACATCTGTAACCGTTGGTCTTGGGTGAGCGATAAAATACTGGAGCGAATAATATCAAATTGCCCTGTTTTTACCGTGACTTTGTATAAAAATACTGCACCGATAATAATCCAGGCGATGGGCCAAAGCCCGTAGAAGAATCCATAAATAGCTGATGATAACGCTAATGTCACCGGCATTTGATATAAAAATAGGGCAACAAGCAGCGCCAAAATAACGGTAATGGTGCCTGCGACACTACCTTTTAAACGAAATACCGCCAAGGCTAGAAAAAAGAAGATAATTGGGATGAGGGCAATGGCACTTGAAAGCCAAATATTGCCCATGGGATCATAAATCTGTTGCCAATGTTGCATCATTTCCTCCATGAAATAATTGGTATTACCAAAATAGTCTGAGTATCAATAATTGGTTAAATAATAAAGAATATTACGCTTTAATTCAATTAAATTTCAAAAAAACAGCGATAATTATAAGGTTTTTTGTAAATTGGTAATACCAATATTGATGGTAATATGAATCCTTGTGTAAACGGGTACAAAAAAAGCTTGGTATTGAAGTGAGCAGCGGCTCAAGACTTTTGCTGTCAAGGTGTGATGAAAGCTACCCAGTATTTTGCTGTATATTTGACAGCATAAGTCATGAGGGACTTAGCACAAGTAGCGTGCTTTATTTTTTCAAAAAACATCAACTAGAATAACTTTTTGACTAAGGTAGGTTAATAGTAGGTAGAGCGCATTGGATGACTGAACTAAAATCAAGTCATAGTGATTTTATAAGAATATATTTTATAAAAATATATTAGTACATCTTATCTAGTTGTAATGATGACAAAAAACTAGGCTTACGAATAAAATTACTATAGACCCCTAACATAAAAGATTAAAAGGAATTTAATCATGGCTTATAAGCAAATCTCCGATCAAACCAGTGGCTTTTTTATTCCCTGCGTATCATTATTTGGACCTGGCTGTGTCAAAGAAGTAGGCTCAAAAGCCAAAGATCTAGGTACTAAAAAGGCGCTTATTGTAACTGACCAAGGGCTGAACAAAGCAGGTGTTCCAGACATTATCATTAAACATTTAAGCGAACAAGGTATTGATAGCTACGTATTTGCAGGCGCAGAGCCAAATCCAACTGACAAAAATGTCCACGATGGCGTCACAGCGTATCAGGATAACGGCTGTGATTTTATCATCTCATTGGGTGGTGGTTCGTCACATGACTGTGCAAAAGGGATTGGTCTAGTGACCGCAGGCGGTGGTCATATCCGTGACTATGAAGGCATTGATAAAAGTAAAGTGCCAATGACGCCATTGATTGCTATCAATACCACGGCAGGCACGGCATCAGAGATGACACGTTTTTGTATTATCACCAATACCGATACCCACGTCAAAATGGCGATTGTAGATTGGCGTTGTACCCCACTCATTGCTATTGATGACCCTCGACTGATGACTGCTAAACCCGCATCTTTAACTGCGGCAACAGGTATGGATGCGTTAACCCATGCGGTAGAGGCGTATGTATCGACTGCTGCAAATCCGATTACAGATGCTTGTGCTGAAAAAGCCATTCGAATGATTCAACAGTGGCTGCGTCAAGCTGTAGCGAATGGCGAAAACATTGAAGCGCGTGAGGCTATGAGCTATGCTCAATACTTAGCAGGCATGGCGTTTAATAATGCCTCGCTAGGTTATGTACATGCCATGGCGCATCAGCTAGGTGGATTCTACAATCTGCCGCACGGTGTCTGTAATGCGATTTTGTTACCGCACGTCTGTGAATTTAACCTGATTTCAACACCTGAGCGTTATGCAGATATTGCACAATTTATGGGCATCGACATCAAAGACATGACTCGAGCAGAAGCAGGTAAAGCAGGCATCAATGCAATTCGTGAGCTATCCCAATCGGTAGGTATTCCTACAGGACTCACTGAGCTTGGTGTTAAACAAGAAGACCTTGCCATCATGGCAACCAATGCCCAAAACGATGCTTGTATGCTCACCAACCCACGCAAGGCAAATCATGAACAGGTCGTAGCAATCTTCGCAGCTGCCATGTAAATGTAACATCAAACTAAAACATACTCACAGCAGTAAAAAAGGGGACTTTAATAGTCTCCTTTTACATTGAGCGCTGATACAAAGCTCATAAATTTTTGCGTAAATTCATTAAAATATAGTAGCATAAAGGGATGAAACAAAAACTCATCACTCGCTTAGACCACTGCCAATACTTACGGGTAACCCAAGTAAACTACCCACCTAGGCAATATGCCAAGCCTCATCTAGCACAAAATCTGGTAGCAAAAAATCTCCTAATAAAAAATCTAATACCACAAATCAGTGATAACCGCATCTATAATCGAGCCACCGATGGTAAACGCACACTTGACCATTTTAACGCCATGCCCAGCCATACTATCGAACACAATCCTATCTTTGATAAAACCAGACCGGTTCAACTATCAACAAGTCAATACAATACAATCGTCAATAAAACCTCATGAACCATTTAATCAATAAGGATATTTATCATGTTAAAACAGTATAAGCCGACACTCGATAAGTTAACGAAGATCGTAGGGAAGTCTTATGTACTCATCGATGAACAAGATACCCGTCATTATCGACAAGGCATACGTTTTGGTGAGGGAAAAGTGTTGGCTGTGGTATGTCCAGGTACTTTACTTGAACAATGGCAGGCACTACAAACAATTATTGAGGCAGATTGTGTGGTAATTATGCAAGCTGCCAATACAGGACTGACAGGCGGCTCTACACCTTATGGGGATGACTACGATCGTCCAGTCATCATTATGAGTACTCGGCGCCTACAAGGTATCCAAGTGATTTTAGATGGCAAACAAGTCGTGTGTTTACCAGGCGCAACTTTGGATAATCTTGAGCGTACTTTAAAGCCTTATAATCGTGAACCGCATTCTGTGATTGGGTCATCATGTATTGGCGCTTCAGTTCTAGGTGGGGTGTGCAACAACTCAGGGGGCGCGCTGGTACGTCGTGGACCTGCTTATACTGAAATGGCGTTGTATGCCCGTGTCAATGAATCGGGTGAGTTAGAATTGATTAATCATTTAGGTATTGATTTAGGCAACACGGCCGAAGAAATACTCACCAGACTGCAAACACAAGACTATGAAACCGGTCAGATAACCACGCAAACCACTCAGCTGGCATCAGACAATCGTTACGCGCATGACGTTAAACAAGTCGATGCAGACAGTCCTGCTAGATTTAATGCAGATCCGACACGATTATATGAAGCATCGGGTTCAGCGGGTAAAGTCTGTGTGTTTGCAGTGCGACTCGACACCTTTGAAAAAGTTGAAAGTAAGGTTTTTTATATCGGCTCAAATGACCATGATGACTTAACGGCGATACGTCGTTATTTGCTGACCTCACTACCAAGCTTGCCGATTGCTGGGGAATATATTCATCGTGATGCCTTTAGTATTGGTGCAAAGTATGGCAAAGACACTTTCTTGTTTATTGAACGTTTTGGCACGGTTAATATACCCAGAGCATTAGCCCTCAAAGATCGCATTGACGGGTGGTTGGAGAAAATAAAAATACGGGGTCTGACTGATCAAATTTTACAAGCTATCACCTTTTTCTTACCCAGTCATTTACCGCAGCGCATGCTAGCGTTTCATCAGCGTTTTGAGCATCATTTGATTCTACGAGTGGATGAGCAAAGCGCAGAACAGACACAGCAGTTTTTAAATGAGTATTTTGCCGTTCATTATACTGGCTCGTATTTTGCCTGTACGGAGGAAGAAGGTCGCAAAGCTTTCTTACACCGTTTTGCTGTTGCCGGGGCGGCGATACGATATCGTGATACCCATCGAGCAGAGGTTGAGGATATTGTGGCATTAGATATTGCGTTACGACGTAACGATAGAGAATGGGTAGAAAAAATCCCCGCAGATCTCGAACAACATATGTTACATAAATTATATTATGGGCACTTTTTTTGTCATGTATTTCACCAAGATTACATTGTCAAAAAAGGCACTAATCCACTGGATATTGAACATCAGATGTGGCAGCTGCTAGACGAGCGTAGGGCAGAATATCCCGCAGAACACAATGTAGGTCATTTATATGTTGCTAAGCCAGCATTGGCCAGTTTTTATCGAAAGCTAGATCCTACCAACACCTTTAATGTGGGGATTGGTCACACTTCAAAGTTAAAATATTGGCGCAAACCTAACGTATGACGACATTTAACTAGGTAAGCATCCGACCATCAGGGCAATCGCACTATCGCACTATAAAATTTTATCAAACAGTAGCTGCTCAAGATAAACTGTTCCAGATAAAGTTTTTAAGATAAGCATTATTTTGCGATGCCCCGATTTTACGATGTTGAACAGACAGTTTAACATCGCCATTATCATTTTTTGTTTACTGTCAGATAGTGCGTAAGTTCTATACGCACTTAAACCAATCCGAGCGCTTCAATCAATTGTTTATTTGGGTTGACTTGGTTCATGCTGTAAAAATGCATTGACGGTACGCCTTCGGCAATCAAACGCTCACATAGATTGACCACCACTTCAAACCCAAATTGACGAATGGCTTTTTTGTCATCGCCATAATCGGCAAGCTGTTTACGGATAAAACGTGGAATATCTGCCCCACATCCATCGGCAAACCGAATCAAATTTGACGCATTGGTGATTGGCATAATGCCTGCGATGATCGGGAACTCATCTTGTGTCACCCCTTTTTTGGCAAGAGCATCACGCAGATATAGATAGCTGTCAGCGTTGTAGAAAAACTGGGTAATCGCTTCAGTCGCGCCTGCGTGGTATTTATTCAGTAAGTTTTGGATATCGGCATCAAAGCTTTTGGCTTGCGGGTGCATTTCTGGATAAGCAGCGACTTTGATACGAAAATAATCACCGCTATGCTCACGTATGTATTTAACCAAATCGACAGCAAACGGCAGCTCGCCAAGACCCACCATACCCGATGGCAAATCACCGCGCAGCGCCACCAAACGATTAATACCTAACGATTTATAATAATCCAATAACTCGCCAATTTTGGCTTTATCATCGCCAATACAGGATAAATGCGGGGTGATAGGCGTGTCACTTTCTTCACTCAGTGCCTTAACGATACCTAAGGTGCGCTCACGGGTTGACCCACCTGCGCCATAAGTGACGCTAAAATATTGAGGTTTTAAAGCATTTAATTCATCAAAGGTTGTCAATAATTTGGTTTGACCGTCATCGGTCTTGGTGGGGAAAAACTCAAAAGAAAATGGCGTTGTCATGGTGGTCATGAAAGTATCCAAAATGATAAAAAATACCACCATTATAACGGGTATAACAGTAAAAAAATTGAATTTTTTGGCATAAATATTGAGTTAAACTGCATAAAAAAGTCATGCTCATTGGCATGACTTTGATTGAACCTTTAACAAATAGTATTTTTAGCTATTAGTATTTATAGCTATCAGGTTTGAACGGACCTTCAACTGGCACACCGATATAATCGGCTTGTTGCTGCGTCAATTTAGTCAGTACCCCATTAAAACCCGCGACCATCGCCGCTGCCACTTCTTCATCGAGTTTTTTTGGCAACACTTTGACATATAGATTGTCCGCTTTTTTGTCCGCAGGCAAATCGGCAAATTTTTCTTTGAATAAGTGCATTTGCGCCAATACTTGGTTAGCAAAAGAGCCATCCATAATACGTGATGGGTGACCTGTGGCATTGCCCAAATTGACCAAACGACCTTCCGACAATAAAAGCAAGTAATCGTTTTCATCGTCTGATCGATAAACTTGGTGTACTTGAGGCTTTACTTCCACCCATTTCCAGTTGTCACGCATAAACTGGGTATCAATCTCAGTATCAAAGTGACCAATATTACAAACCACTGCGGTGGCTTTTAAGGCTTTTAACATATCGCTATTACAGACATGGTAATTACCAGTGGTAGTGACCACTAAGTCAGTATCTTGCATAAGAGTGTTGTTGACACCTTTGGCAGGGTCACCTTCCACAAATGGCGAGACCAATTCATAGCCATCCATACAAGCTTGCATACCACAAATCGGATCGGCTTCCGTTACTCGTACTATCATACCTTCTTGACGTAGGCTTTGAGCAGAACCTTTACCCACATCGCCATAACCGACAACAAGCGCACGACGACCTGCTAAAAGCATATCGGTACCACGTTTGATGGCATCGTTTAGGCTATGACGACAGCCATATTTGTTGTCATTTTTTGATTTGGTCACTGCGTCATTGACATTAATGGCGGGTACTTTTAACGTGCCTGCATTGAGCATTTCAATTAGACGATGTACCCCTGTTGTTGTCTCTTCTGAGATACCGTGAATGTTGTCGAGCATTTGCGGGTAGTCGTTATGAATCAGCGCCGTCAAGTCACCGCCATCATCTAAAATAATATTGGCATCCCACAGCTTGCCCGTGGCTTCACCGCCTTCAAAAATCTGCTGGCGAAGACACCATTCGTATTCTTCCTCAGTTTCGCCTTTCCAAGCAAACACAGGAATACCGGCTGCTGCGATGGCGGCAGCGGCATGGTCTTGGGTTGAAAAAATATTACAAGAAGTCCAGCGTACTTCAGCACCCAGCGCCACGAGCGTTTCAATGAGTACAGCAGTTTGGATGGTCATGTGGATACAGCCCACAATCTTGGCGCCTTTTAAAGGCTGCTCGGCTTGGTAGCGTTGGCGTAGACCCATCAAAGCAGGCATTTCAGTTTCAGCCAGTTTGATTTCTTTGCGACCATAGTCGGCAAGGCTCATATCGGCAACTTTATAATCAGAAAAATTTGAATCGGTAGAATTGATAGACAGGGACACTGCGTCCACTCCTTAATAACCAGTAAAAAAAGTTAAAGTAAAAACGCAGATGCCGTTATTTATTTTGTATTTATTTTGGTTAAAATACAAAAAACGAGCCTAGCGCAGGCAAGCATAGATAAATTAAGCGAACCTTAAGCTGCAGCATCTCTCGATAGGCGTATTGTAAAAAAAATTAACATAAAAGTCATTCTCTTAATTGCAACATCAACTTAAGTCTTTTAAAAAAGCAACATTTTTGATAAAATATTACACTTCATCCTATGTAATTACATAAACATATAGAAAAGTTATACAAAATTAAAAGACATTGCTGAAAAATTACGTTTTAATATACCTAAGAGAAACGTAACAAAATATGTCAACTAATTTACTTTTTCTTTATATGTC
The DNA here is from genome assembly GCF_031975715.1 of Moraxella sp. CTOTU46711. NCBI lineage: Bacteria > Pseudomonadati > Pseudomonadota > Gammaproteobacteria > Moraxellales > Moraxellaceae > Moraxella > Moraxella sp. CTOTU46711. The sequence goes on along the minus strand of NZ_DALYMP010000001.1, from coordinate 777,221 downwards.
ATTCATCGCTTGAAAGTCTTTTAGATTTTTAAGAGAAATGGTAAATTTACCTTATCCTGTCCTTAGGAGATTTATATGAAAGTTTTGAAATTAGCTGCTATTCCTGCTGCTTTAATCGCAACTTCTGCTTTTGCTGAAACTGTAGTTGTTGATCAACAAGTTGTTGCAGAGCCTGTTGCCGTGTCTACTACCACTTACGATCCAAACGCAGGTGTAGTAAAAAACACAACAACTCAATTGGTTTCTGGTACTAGAACGTTTTTTGATACCGTAACACATCCTGCTGCTATCAGTGCCGAAGTAGGTACCTTAGGTTATGGTGCTAATATTGGTTGGGCTTTAAATGATAAAACTGAACTTGTAGCTGGTTGGGCTGGCGGTGATATTGGTGATTTAAAAGACACCATCGAAATTGAAGATGTTGAATATGACTTAGAAACAGATTCAAGCAATCCGTATATTGGTGTGAATTTACGTCCAGCTGGAAATTGGTTTACTGTTGGTGTTGGTACCATTTTTGGTGACAATGAAATCACCTTGAAAAAACAAGCGACTGAAACCAAACCAGTTAAAATCAATGGTAACTCTTACTATGGTAACATTGAAGCGTCAGCTGAAAACAAAAACACCATGAACCCATACTTAACTATTGGTTTCCGTCCTAATATCACTAACAACTTTGGTGTATTTGGTGAAATCGGTGCGGCTTATACTGGTGGCTTAAAAGTTACTGATGCTAACACACGAGTTCTAGATGCCAATGGTGAAGAAATTACAAAATTTGACAATAATCGTTTAAAATCTGACTTACAAGATGATTTGGATGATTCAAATTACTCAAAATGGTATCCAATCGCTAAAATCGGTGCAACTTACCGTTTCTAATTTGTTAGCGTAAGCTTTAGAAAAACGACACTTTTGGTGTCGTTTTTTTTTGCTGAATCATTGCCAAAAGTTTGCTTTATTGATACTATCCGCTATCAATTTTTGAGGCGAGATTTGTTGATGTATAACAAAGATTTAGCTTGCTTGGCGCAAGCAAGCGTGATGGATAGCATTCATTGTAGTGTCAATCTTGTTAGTTCACCCATGTGGGATTGGTTGGTGTGGATTTTGATTTGTATTGGTGTGTTCTTTACCGTCATGACAGGGTTTGTTCAATTTCGTTTATTTGGACATAGTGTCAAGAATTTGCTGGCTAGTCGAAGCACCGAACATCACGAGCATAGTGAGAGTATCTCATCGTTTCAAGCGTTTATGACAGGACTGGCGAGTCGTGTCGGTACGGGGAATATCGCAGGGGTTGCTATTGCCGTGAGTGTTGGCGGACCGGGTGCGGTATTTTGGATGTGGTTTATTGCCTTGATTGGGATGGCATCGGCGTTTGCTGAGTCGTCATTGGCACAATTATTTAAAGTGCGAGATGCCAATGGGCATTTTCGGGGTGGACCTGCTTACTATATCCGTCAGGGTTTAGGGCAAGGTTGGCTAGGTGTGGCTTTTGCAGTGAGTCTGATTTTGTGTTTTGGCTTGGTATATAATGCCATTCAAGCCAATACCATCGCCCAAGCCGTACAATCAGCCGTCGGTTGTACGGGCGATAATACCTGTGCTTCATGGGGAACGGGTAAACATGTGGTAGCGCTATTGTTGGTTATTATTTCTGCACCGATTATCTTTGGTGGGATAAAACGCGTTGCCACCATTTCAGAAATGCTAGTACCTGTGATGGCGGGGGTGTATCTGCTAATGGCGTTGTATATTATTGTGACCAATATCACCATGATTCCGCAGGTCTTTAATTTGATTCTGACCGATGCCTTTACTTTTAATGCGGCAGCGGGTGGGGCGTTAGGCGGTTTGGTATCGCAATCGATGATGCTTGGGATTAAGCGGGGTTTGTATTCTAACGAAGCAGGTCAAGGCTCTGCCCCCAATGCCGCTGCTGCTGCGGATGTACCTCACCCCGCCACACAAGGGCTTATTCAAAGTTTGGGCGTTTTTGTGGATACCATTATTGTCTGCTCTTGTACTGCGTTTATTATTTTATTGTCAAAATTACCCACCGCTGATTTGACAGGGATTCAATTGACCCAAGCTGCATTAGAAAGTCATGTGGGTTCATGGGCACAAATTTTCCTAGCGGTAGTGCTGTTTATGTTCGCTTTTTCGAGTATTATTGGCAACTACGCCTACGCTGAAACCAATGTGCAATATCTTAAGAATCATCCAATGATTTTAAATATATTTCGTATGTTAGTGCTCGCCTTTGTGTATTTTGGTTCTGTGGCTGAAGTGCCTATGGTGTGGGATATGGGGGATTTGATGATGGCGATTATGGCGTACATTAATCTTGTCAGTATCGTTCTGTTGTCAAAATATGTGTTTATTTTGGCAAAAGATTATTCCGCTCAAATCAAATTAGGTGTTAAGCATCCTGTTTTTAACATCAATAAATACCCCGCCATGAAAGCCAAAATCACATCGGGAATTTGGGAAAAATAACCATTAGACAATAAAAAAAGCCGTTGGTTATCAATGGCTTTTTTATTGTTTGGCTCGGTATCATAAGTGATACCAACAAATAATGCGTTTCTTTATAGGTTTTTAAAACAGGGTTTAAAACAGGCCTTAGTACCCAATTAGATGATGGATTTTTCAAACACTTGCCGTAATTCAAAACTGGTATGCACTTGTGCGATACCTTCGATACGGTTTAGACGATGCAATAAAAATTCTTCATAATGCGCCATATCTTTGACCAAAGCTTTGATAAGATAGTCTTCGCTGCGCCCTGTCACAATACTACAGCTGACCACTTCAGGAAATTCTCGTAGTTTTTTTTCAAAATTTCTAAAGTGTTCTGCCGTATGTTTATCCATGCTAATGGCAATATAGACTGACAGTTGATAACCTAATTTTATAGGGTCGGTGGTGACACTATAACCCGTGATAACACCTGAATCCTCTAATTGTTTGACTCTGCGCGCACAGGGGGTAGGACTTAAGTTTACGCTTTCTGCCAATTCAAGGTTACTTATGCGCGCATTTTCTCGTAATAGCGCTAAAATTTGTCTGTCTATTTTATCTAATGAAGCCATGGTAAATTCTCAAATTTAGTGGTTTTGGCTACATAATATGATTATATTAGCCATAAATATCAAATTCTATATATTTTATAGCAAAATTTGGTTACTTCAACTACAAAAAAATGGGTATAATTTCATCATAAAATTTTAAGCACAATTAAATGTGGAGAATTAGCATGTCAATACAACCCAAAAACGCGGCTTTTAATCATAAAAAATACCAACCCTTTGCGTTTGCACCAAAGATGACCCAGCGTACTTGGCCCGATAAAACGATCACCAAAGCGCCCATATGGACGTCGGTGGATTTGCGAGATGGTAACCAAGCCTTGATTGAGCCGATGAGCATTGAACAAAAAATGCGCTTCTTTGACTTGTTGGTGCAAGTGGGTTTTAAAGAAATTGAGATTGGTTTCCCCTCAGCGGCGCAAGTTGAGTATGACTTTACCCGCAAATTAATCGAAGGCGGACACGTACCCGACGATGTGACCTTGCAAGTATTGGTGCAGGCACGCGAACATTTGATTCGCCGTACCTTTGAGTCGTTGAAGGGTGCCAAACGTGCCATCGTCCACGTGTATAACTCAACCTCAAAAGTGCAGCGCGAAAAAGTGTATCAAAAAGATTATGATGACATCATTGCGATTGCGGTTGAGGGCGCGACATTGTTGCGTGAGTTGGCGAAAGAATACCCTGAAACCGAATGGATTTTTGAATATTCTCCTGAGAGTTTCTCACAAACCGAGGTCGATTTTTCGGTCAAAATCTGTGATGAGGTGTGTAAAGTTTGGCGCCCGGACTTAGGTCAGAAAGTAATCTTTAACTTGCCATCAACAGTAGAGAGCTCAACGCCTAATATTTATGCCGATCAGATTGAATATTTTTGCCAAAACTTACCCATGCGTGAGCATGTGATTGTGAGCCTTCACACCCACAATGACCGTGGCTGTGCTGTGGCTGCTAGTGAGTTGGGTTTGATGGCAGGGGCTGACCGGATTGAAGGCACGCTTTTTGGCAATGGCGAGCGCACAGGCAACATGGACATCATGGTTATGGCGATGAATATGTACAGCCAAGGCGTAGACCCACAGCTTGATTTTAGTAACATGAGCGAAATCGCCCAAGTGGTAAGTGAGTGCAATCAGTTACCGATTCATCCACGCCATCCTTATGTGGGCGAATTGGTATTTACCGCTTTTAGTGGCTCGCACCAAGATGCCATTAAAAAATCGCTAGATTATAACGAGAAAAATGCCGAAACCACCCAAGGCTTATGGGATGTGGCGTACTTGCCGATTGACCCTGCTCATATTGGACGCGGCTATCAGGATGTCGTGCGTATCAATAGCCAGTCAGGGAAAGGCGGTGTTGCTTATATCTTGCAACGTGACTTTGGTTTTGATTTGCCGCGATGGACGCAAATTGACTTTAGCCGTGTCATTCAGCAAGAAGCCGAAAATCGCCAGACAGAGTTGACCTCAGATGATGTTATTAGCGTGTTTGAAAACACCTATTTAAACCAATCTACTTTGGCGTTGCAAGATTATGAAATCAAAAACACGGCTGGCTCAGTAAGCTTTACAGGCTCTGTGCGCATGGGGGATGATATCATAGACGTCGTCGGTAATGGTAATGGTCCGTTGTCTGCCTTTATCAATGCCATCTCTGCCAAATTGAACAAAAATATTCACGTTATCAACTATGCAGAGCATGCGTTAACGGTGGAAAGTCAAAGCCCGCTTACCCAAAACAACAGTGATGCCAATGCCGTTGCTTACTTACAGTTAAATATTGAAGGTGAGATTTATTCAGGTATCGGCACTTGCTCAAGCACCGTATCAGCGATGTTAAAAGCCGCCTTGTCTGCGTTGGCACAAGCGCAGATTGCCGATACTGAGCATCATTAATTAGCTTTTATAAATAGCAAATTTATCAGTAGCTTTTATCACCAAAAGAGCAATTGCCCTAGTTGCTCTTTTTTTATGACCTAAGATGTAACATGCCCAAGCTAATGGTAAAAGCGACTGATAGCAAAACGGGTACAATTCCAGACATACTATTTTATGGTATGATAGAGGCACTTTAAATTTTACAGTAAGAATAGAGTTGTATGATGCATTGCGATATTTATAAATTTAGCAAAAAAGATGACCTGTATGTGTACATTGCTCGCCCAGATTATCCCAATGACACGGACGAGATTCGTGACTGGTTGTCAGTGTTGCCCAAGGATTTTCGTCAAGCGATTGGGCGCGAAACCTTTGTGATGCATTTGGATTTGGCGAATACGCCAAAACTTGCACGGGTCAATAAAGCAGAAGTGTTAGAAAAACTGCAAAGCCAAGGGTATTTTGTGCAAATGCCGCCTGAAGATGTGTTGTTACGCCAAGCAAAATTGAATATGGCAGAAGCACAGCAGAACAAGTGGCAGTAGCAAAATTTTAACCAAATGATTTGAATCATGCTAAAATAATCTATCTATTTTTGGCAAGGCAAAATTATGTTTGCATTTTTATCACTCGACCAAATCGGTAATGTGCTAGGCGAAATCATCATTTGGTGGGCGCAGCTGGTTCAAGGTGTGCCGCCAGACAAATTACCCTTATATGCCTATGTGGGATTTTCAATTGTCGTATTACTGCTTTGGATTTTAGTGGTACGGATTTTGCCAAAAACGCTTGCAGGTTTAAGTTGGATTATTCTATTTGCGATTTTGCTCACGCCAACCACTTCCCTTGGCACCCCGCCTGACATCGCACCAGCGAGTATTTCAGTGGTTTATGGGATTTTGCTCAAAGATCCAGCAATTATCTTTAATGGGTTGCTACCAATTATGGTTGTGATTACAGTGGGCTGTATCTTGGGTTTTATTTGGCAAATTCTTCGAATGGGCATTGATAAAACCAACAAAAAACATGCGCTAAATAACGCCAATATCAGTCAGCCTAGCCGCTAAGTTATGATGGTCATAAGCCAACAAGCTGTTACGGCTTAACTTTTTATAGCTTAATCTTTTACAGCTTAACCTTTTACTTATAGCTTAACTTTCCCTAAAACTTATGATAGTCTGAAACCCATTTTTGACGATTATCATAGGTTTTTTTTATGTCTGACCATCAGCCAAATGCTGCCATCCAAAATAGCGTGACCCAAAGCAGTTTTAAAAGCACGGATAGTTATATCGCCACTGACAACCTAAAGCTTGCCGTCAACGCTGCGATTCGATTGCAAAAACCGTTACTAATCAAAGGGGAACCTGGCACGGGTAAAACGCTACTGGCTGAAGAAGTGGCAAAAAGTTTAGGTATGCCACTGTTAACTTGGCACATCAAATCAACCACCAAAGCCGAACAAGGCTTGTATGAGTATGATGCAGTATCACGACTGCGCGATAGTCAATTGGGCGATGACCGCGTGTATGATATTGCCAACTACATCAAGGCGGGCAAGCTATGGCAAGCATTTACCAGTCCTGAGCGTGTGGTACTGCTCATTGATGAGATTGATAAAGCGGATATTGAGTTCCCCAACGACTTGCTGCATGAGCTCGATAAAATGTCGTTTTATGTGTATGAAACTGGCGAAACGATTACCGCCGATCATCGTCCCGTTGTCATTATCACGTCAAACAATGAAAAAGAACTGCCTGATGCCTTCTTGCGTCGTTGCTTTTTTCATTATATTGATTTTCCTGACCAAGCAACCATGCGCGAAATTGTGGATGTGCATTTCCCCAATCTACAGGCAGACTTGGTGGATGAAGCGCTCAAGGTATTCTACGGTCTGCGTGAAGTCAAAGGCTTAAAAAAACCGCCATCCACCTCTGAATTGGTAGATTGGATTAGTTTGCTGATGGCCGATGATTTGCAAGCGGGCAGTCAAAATGCGATTGAGCGGTTGAAAAACCCAAGCGATAATTTACCGCCCATGGCGGGGGCGTTGCTCAAAAATGAAAATGACTTGAGTTTACTTGAACGTATGGGCTTTATGCTGCGTCGTAGTCGATAGGGGATTGGTGTGTTTATCAATCTTTTTTATACCTTACGTACTTACGGCGTGCCAGTTTCCACCCGTGAATTGCTAGATCTTTATGCTTTGCTAGAAACAGGCATTGTGTTTGCCGACCGTGAGCAATTCTACGAGCTGATTCGTCTGTGTATGGTCAAAGACGAAAAATACTTTGACAAATTTGACCGTGCGATGGCGGATTATTTTGAAGGTATTGATACACTCGATATTGACGAGCTGATGGCAAAATTGGGTAGTATCCCCAAAGAATGGCTCGAACTCAAACTTGACCCTAACAATCTTACGGAAGCCGAGCGGCGCCTACTCAAAAAATATGGTTCGCTTGAAGCACTCATGCAAGCCCTAGAGGAACGCCTAAAAGAACAAAAAGAGCGACACCAAGGCGGTAACAAATGGGTTGGTACAGGCGGCTCATCGCCATTTGGCGCGTATGGTGACCATCCTGAAGGCGTACGAGTAGGCGGCGAAAGCCGAAAACGTAGTGCCGTTAAAGTCTGGGAAGAACGGCGCTATCAAGATTTGGACACCGATAACCAGCTAGAAACCCGCTCCATGCAGATGGCACTGCGAAAACTGCGTAAATTCGCCCGTGATGGGGCGGCTGATGAGCTGGATATTGGCTCAACCATCAAGAAAACCGCGCAAAAAGGGATGCTCGATGTGCAACTGCGTCCCGAACGCCGTAATCGTGTCAAAGTGCTCATGCTATTTGATATTGGTGGTAGCATGGATAGCTATATCGAAGCGTGTGAGCGCTTATTTGCTGCCGCTAAAAACGAGTTTAAGACGCTTGAGTTTTTTTATTTTCATAACTGCGTGTATGAGTATGTTTGGACAGAAAATGCCCGCCGTAATGCCAGTGCCGTGCCCACATTGGATGTGCTACACAAATACGGCAGTGATTATCGGGTGATTTTTGTCGGTGATGCGGCAATGTCGCCTTATGAGTTATTATCTGTCGGCGGCAGCGTTGAGTATATGAGCCAAGATACGGGGCAGGCGTGGCTAAGACGTATAACTGGTCACTTTGACAAAGTCGCATGGCTCAACCCTGAGACACCAAGCTACTGGCAATACACCCAGACCATCGGCTTAATCAAAGATATCATGCAAGGTCATATGTACCCGATGACCTTGCATGGTATTGAAGATATGACCAAGTATTTGGCGCGGTAGTATTGTTAAGGCAATTAAAAAAGCATGAATCAATTTCATGCTTTTTTTGTGATGACCGGCTAATAGTCACCTAAAAGCTGATATCAAGCTAAAAGATGCTAGTCAGCTAACATTAGTTTGGGCCGCCCACACGTTCAATAACGACGTTGCCTGTGCCCGTGCTTGCTAAGCCGATTTGTTTGGCAGCGGCATACGATAAATCTAATACGCGATGGCTTGAAAATGGACCGCGGTCATTGACTTTTACCACAACGCTTTTGCCGTTTGATTTGTTGGTTACTTTAATATAACAGTTCATTGGCAATGAGCGATGCGCCGCAGTCAATGAATTGGAATCAAAAGTATCACCGCTAGCAGTTTTGCGACCTTGAAATTGACGACCATACCAAGAGGCGACACCCGTTTGGCTAAAGCGATTGACCGTATTTGATGCAACAGCAGAAAGACGCTCTAACACGTCTGAATCTTTGCTAGCTTGTGAAGTGTCTTGGCTGATAAGTTGGCTGTCTAAGGCAAGGTTACGAGGTTGGCGGGCTGATTTGACTAAGTCTGATGCATTGTTGTGCTGGCGGGTTAACTCATTAAGTACGTGATCTAAATTGCTCGTGGCTGCTTGGGTAGTTGAGCTAAGCGCCGTTACGCCACAAAAGCAAAGTAACGTCGCTACATTAGCTAAATTCAATTGACGCTTTGACATAATGACCTCTGAACAATCGCTCTTTACAATGAGCGCCTCATATTTGGGAGCGCATAAGCCTTTGTAAGTCATGCATACAAATCGCTTATAGGGCACCAAGAAAATTTATTAGATTTAACAATTAGTTTACAAATTTTACTTTGTTTCGGTATGTAATTGTTCAATCTTGATGACCCACAATAAGCAATTACGTGATTAAAATCACGATTTATTTAGATAAAAGGTATAAAAAAATAGATAAACGGTAAAACTATTAAGTTTTACCATCATAATTGTTTAAAACTACTCATAAAAAAGGATATCTTTTATGCTAACTCTTTTACGTTTTTTACATTTAAAAATACCCAGTTACATAAAGAATTGTTTATAAATAGGTTATTTACAAACAAAATAGTTTCGAAAATAGTCTAAGAGTTATTTAGCATTATGCGAGGCAATTGACATCACTAAACCAAATCCTGCCATCAAAGTAATTAACGCAGTACCGCCGTAGCTGATAAATGGCAAAGGAACGCCGACAACTGGCAAAATGCCTGCCACCATGCCGGCATTTACAAACACATATACAAAAAATGACATGGCAATCGCGCCCGAGAGTAATTTGCTATAGACAGCAGTATTGGAGTAAGCAATAAATAAGGCACGGCATAGAATACAAAAATACAGGAACATCAGTAAACTGACACCAATTAAGCCAAACTCCTCAGAAAAAGCTGCAATGATAAAATCGGTATGACCTTCTGGTAAAAAGTGTAGATGAGATTGTGTGCCTTGCAAGTAGCCTTTACCTGTGAGTCCCCCTGAGCCAATCGCGGTTTTTGACTGCATGATATTCCATCCAGCCCCCAAGGCATCGCTTTCAGGGTCCAGCAAAGTTAATACGCGTTTGCGCTGGTAGTCGTGTAGCAGGTATTCCCAAGCCACAAAAACAAAGGGAATAAACAGCGCCACCGCAGAGCCAATCATCCACCAAGGTAAACCCGATAAAAACAGCACAAATAAGCCACTAGACGCCACCAATAAAGAGGTACCCAAGTCGGGCTGTTCAGCAATTAGTAGCACTGGAATACCAATCGCCACCAGCGTGATAAGCACTGTCGATAAACTTGGCGGCAAGTCGCGTTTGGATAAAAACCAAGCAGTGAGCATCGGCATGCCAAGCTTCATAAATTCTGACGGCTGCACGCTACCAAACCCAGGAATATCAATCCAGCGCTGCGCACCCAGACGCACCTCACCAATAATTTTGACCAATATCAGTAACGCCACGCCACCCACATAAAAAAACGGGGTAAAATCACGGTAAAGACTGGGCGGGATTTGTGCCATGACAATCATTACCACAAACGCGATGGTAAAACTAATGGTTTGACGGATGACCATTCCCATGTCTTGAGTAGAGGCACTATATAAAATCGCTAAACCAAACAAAGCGGTGACAAACAATAGCATCAATAACCAAGGGTCTAAATGCACGCGCTGCCAAAAGGAGGGTAGACTGTCATTACCAAAGTGATGAGCTTGCCTAGAAAAACGGTACTGTCCAATCTTATCTACCATACACACCAAACATCGAATTAACCCGGTGACAATAAGTCTGTAAAAAGACACAAAAATAGGCTCAATAGTTTATATGGCTTAATGTGATTTTGGTAGTCTTAATAATGTAATAGTTTATAACACTTGTTTCGTAGAAATAAGTCACTATATTAAGTGAGCTATTAATTAAGCTTAATTATGAAGTGAACATAACTATTAAGTAGAAATTAAGTTAAGTGAAAATAATTATCAAGTAGGCATGATTACCTAAGCGTATCAAGCCGACTTTTTTGACAGTTGCTCATAAGTCCGTGGTGTTTTTCCATTTTGACGAAACGTGAATAGGCAGTCCATGACACATCAAAACAAGACCAAAAATAAACCAAGCATTATCGAAGACAACGCGCAAACAGCAAAGTATGACAAGCCCGAGAGTGCCAATACCCAGAATATCAACACTACCAAGACTCAGAATACCAAAACTAAGATTTTAACAGGCATTGTTGGCTCAGGGATGATAATGACATTGCTTATCGCCTGTAATCATCCCGTCACACCCGTCGATAACCGAAAACCTACTACGACCATCGTTCGTCAAACCCAGCCAAACCCTAAAAATACCACTGTCACGCAGACTGACAACATGCGCGGTCTTATTCTCAACCGTCAAAACACAACCCGACCTACAACAGATTATGGCGCGCTCAAAAATAGCACACGATACAATAGTAACGTTGTCTATACCAATGATGCAGATTTTAAGGATTGGTTGGCTAGCCACAGTTATCAGCAATCAGAAGTGTTGGCTTATCAAAATTACTTGCAAAGCCAATTAGGTACCATTCCGCCGATGGATCAGTTAATTACGAGTGCCAGAGATGCACGGCGCTGCGGTTTTGAGCCGTATGAAGTGCCACCTGCGTCACTATGGCAAAATATCGTGCCCACCCTGCAAATGCTCCAGCAACTGCAAAAACAAGGTTATTTGCCGTATTCGACAGTAATACGCTCCGTGTATCGAAACCCTGCATTAAATGATTGCGCCGGCGGTGCAGGCGAGAGTAAGCACATGACCAATGGCGCAATTGATATTTGGGTACCTGAAAACGAAGCCAACAAATGGGCGATAGAAAGCACCTTTGATGGACTTTGCCAGTTTTGGCAGTCCAACGGGCAAAGCTATAATTTTGGACTCGGCTTGTATCCGACAGGCTCGGTGCATCTTGATACGCAAGGCTTTCGAAAATGGGGCGCAAGCCATAGCTCAAGCTCATCACCCTGCCGTTTTTAACCCTGTCGCAACTGTTAACCCGTTAAGCTTTAACATGGGCTATTTAGCGGTTTTTGTTGTGTTTGGCGTGGCGTTACCAACTGTCACAATCAAAAACTTGTTAGGGTCAATGAGGTCTTTATAGCTTTGATTGACAGCGTTAAGGTCGGCGCGCTGCACGCGCGTCACGTAATCGGTCAAGTAACTATCTGGCAACTGATAAAACCCCATCATACCAACTGTGGCATTCATGGCGGCATTGCTAGCGAAGCTGGTGGGGAAACTGTTGATTAGACTGTCTTTGGTTAAAGCCAATTCGTTTGGCGTTACCCCTTTTTCTAGCGTATTGTTGATGACTTGCTTGGTCGCCTCAATTGCTTCTTGCGACTTTTGGTTACGGGTAGAAAAACTAATGGTATAGCTACCTTGGGAAAGCATCGGTGTGGTGCTGCTATAAATGCCATAGGTGAGCCCGCGTTTTTTACGGATGTCTTCCATCAATCTGGCTTGAAAATTGCCGCCCCCGACGATTTCATCGGCAATGGCAAAGTTGGTTTGATACTGCAAGCCTAAGCTATCCGCCACGCGTTTTTGACCCAATTGCCCCATTAAGACGGTGGTTTGGGTGCTATCAAAGGGGATATGAATCGTTTTAGCGGCGTTCAAAGGCTTGGCATCGGCAAGCTTTGGGGCAGCTGTGCCAACAGGCATTTGAGCGGTTAGCTGATTGGCAAGCGCCCGCGCGCGCTCAATACTGATATCACCTGTAATGGCAATATTCGCGTTCTTCGCCACCAAAAACTGCTGGCTAAAAGCTTTGAGATCGGTGGCATTGATTTTGGCAATGCTGTCTTCCGTACCTTGAGTGGGGTGGGCATAGGGATGATTCCCGTAAAGCGCCTCAGCAAAGGCGTTGCTTGCGATGCTATCTGGGTCTTCTTTGGCTTGTTGTAGGCTGATTAAATACTGGGCTTTGGTACGTTCAAAATTTTTGTTTGGAAACGTAGGCTGGGTCATCATATCGCTCATTAAACCAAGCGCAGGGGATAAACGCGCCTCATCGGATAGACTGCGCAAACTCACAATAAACATATCTTTATAAGCACGGGCAGATAAATCAATCCCAAGCTGCTCACTGGTCTCGGCAATCTCATCTTCGCTTTTATGGCGTGTGCCCTGATCTAGCATACTCGCGGTGAGACTGGCAATCCCAAAACCGCCTTTTTTAATGGCTTCATCGCGAGCTGAGCCTGCATTAAAATACACACTGACATCCACAATCGGTAAATGATGGGTTTGTACCAAAGCGACTGGGGTACCCGAATCCGTCGTAAAGTGGATGATATCGGGTAATGTCACTTTTAACGGCGCTGTGGTTTTTAGGCTGGTTAATTTATCTAAAGCGGCAATGGGTGCATTGGGGTCAACATTGCCACTACTGTGAGCATCGCTATGGGTGGCAGGTTCAGCATAGCCTCCTTGCGTGGCAATGGTGGTCATTAGTAATAAGATTTTAGCTAAGCGTGGTTTCATTTTTTTTCTCAAAATTCTAAGGATGGTCTGACAGCAATGAGGGCAAATTAAGTCAGGATAAGTTAAGTTACTGGTTTTATAGTTATTTATTGGGTTTATTTTCTTTTACCACATTGAGCACGGTTAGATTGTCGTTAACCAAATATTTGCTAGCGGCAGCGTGTAAGTCACTTTCTGTGATGCTATCTAAGGTTTTGGGTAGGTTAAACACCATCCGATCATCAAGCCCAATGCTATTTAGACTGCCAATCATCTGCGCTTGTCCGCTGATACTATCTTGGCTATATATCAAACTGGTCATGGTGTTGGTTTTGGCACGGGTCAGTTCACTTTGTGCAATCGATTGGGTTTTGAGCGCGTCAATCTCAGCAATGATTGCTTGTTTGGCTTGGGCAAGCGTAACGCCATCTCGTGGGGTGGCTTGGATTAAAAATAGCCCGTCCCCCCGACTAAAGGCACTGTAACCACTGCCGACTGAGGCTAGTAGCTGTTTTTCCCGTACTAGGCGTTTTTCTAGGCGTGCAGATAGACCGCCATCGAGAACATCGGCTAGTAGCGATAGACTATAGGCGGTTTTGGGTTCTTTTGCTGTGGTAAGCGTGGGCACGTTAAACGCCATCATGACCATAGGCACTTGTACGGGTAATTGGGTGGTTTTTTCTTGATAACCACGAAAGCCTGGCTGTATCACACTGGGGCGCGTTGGCAGAGTTTGCGGTTTTTTATCGTCAAAGTATTTTTTGACTTCATTGATGGCGTTTGTGGGATTGACATCGCCCACGATTACTAAGGTCGCATTGTTGGGTGCATACCATGTTTTATACCAATCGGTTAGGTCGTTTAACCCAATGGATTCGATTTCTGCCATGGGGCCAATGACAGATTCTCCTTTGGGACTATTGGGGTAAGCCATTTTGCTAAACTGCTCATAGGCGCGGGCGTTTGGGTTATCATCGGTACGCTGGCGGCGCTCTTCCATCACTACTTGGCGCTCAGCGGTAAAGTCGCTGTCTTTTAGCTGTAAATGGGTCATCCGATCGGCTTCAAGCTCTAAGGCGAGTGCTAAGCGATTGGCAGGGAAAATTTCATAATATGCGGTGTAGTCATAGCTGGTAAAGGCATTATTGCTACCGCCAAATTTGGCAATAAGGCGTTCAAAATCTGCTGAGGACACGTCTTTTGTCCCCTTAAACATCATATGCTCAAGCAAATGCGACATACCGCCTAAGTTAGTGGGTTCATCCGCGGCACCCACGCGATACCATAGTTGGCTTATCACCACAGGGGAGCGGTGATCTTCTTTAATAATCACCTTTAAGCCATTTGCCAGCGTATATTCATGGCGCGTTGCTGCCCTATCGCTGTCAAAATCTGTGGGGCTCGGCGTTTGCTGGTTTGTATCAGTTACCGCGTTAGCAGTTGGGTGCGCGTTAATAGGCGTATTCGCTACAGTCGGGGTGGTTTTGGTCGCCATGGTTTTGGCTGTGATGGTCTGCGCAGTGCTGCAACCTGATACACTGAGCGTATAGGTCAGGGCGGAAGCGAGGATGGTAAGGTTAAAAAATGTAGGCTTTGACACAGGGTTTCGGTTTAACATAGTTTCTCTTTAATTTTTAATCTTTAATCTGGTTTTTCTGATTGTGGTGCAAGGGGGTTTGCAGGCATTGTAAAAGATAAACCATGATAACGGATGTTGGCATTGATTGCTATTTGAAAGGCCATTGCACGATTAAGTATGACTAGATACGAGCTTCAAGCTTTTAGCGCAACAAGCTGTAAACGGACAGTTTTTTCCCATACCACACATCCTATGGGTTTAAGGGATTGACAGCATGTTTATTTCAAACTGCGAACAAACACTGTTATAATTTTATACATCTCGATATTTTAATGACAAATTTAACCATAGGCGATAATATGAGTAGCAACCAATTTAATAACAATGCTTCTAATAAGGTGGTAATTAATTTTAATAACCAACCGACTAATTTTGATGATGCTACGATGCCCAATCTGCCTGTGCAAGATGTGCCAATTATTGAAACGCCGCGTATCGCTGACGCCGCCGCCCAAACGTCAACGCTACAAACACCTGCGACATCCCAATCTGTGTCACCAATGCCGCAAAGCCAACATCAAGGGCAGCCTGCACCCACACAGCAGCCATCTGCCAATACGGCTGAGCCAACCGCAGAACCTGAACAAAAAGGCGGCTGGTTTAGCCGCATGAAGCAAGGCTTGTCAAAAAGTCGTAAAAACTTGACCGAAGGCTTAACCAATATTTTGATTGGTGGTAAAGAAATTGATGATGAGCTACTTGAAGAAGTCGAAGATCAACTGTTGGTCGCCGACATTGGGGTGAATGCCACCAATCGCATTATCAAAAACTTGACCGAAGCCACTGCCCGCGGTGATTTGATTTATTCGCATTCACTGTATAAAGCGCTGCAAAAAGAACTAACCGATATCTTGACGCCCAAAGTTGCGCCGCTGGTGGTGGATGCTAGCACAAAACCGTTTGTTATCTTGGTCGTTGGGGTCAATGGCGTGGGTAAAACCACCACCATCGGTAAACTTGCCAAACGCCTGCAAGCTGAAGGCAAATCAGTGATGTTAGCAGCGGGTGATACGTTCCGTGCGGCAGCCACCGAGCAATTGCAAGTTTGGGGGGAGCGCAATAATATCCCTGTTGTCGCCCAAGGTCATGGCTCAGACAGTGCCTCGGTGATTTTTGACGCCATTCAATCTGCCAAAGCCCGTGGCATTGACGTGCTGATTGCCGATACCGCAGGGCGTCTACAAAATAAAACCAATTTGATGGAAGAGCTGAAAAAAGTGATTCGCGTCATGCAAAAAGCCGATCCGACAGCGCCGCATGAATCCATGATTGTGCTTGACGCGGGTACAGGACAAAATGCCCTAAATCAAGTAGAAATCTTCAATGAGGCAGTGCCACTGACAGGCGTGACCGTCACCAAATTGGATGGTACGGCAAAAGGCGGCGTGGTATTTAATATCGCTGAAAACACCAATGTGCCGATTCGTTTTATTGGCGTGGGTGAAAAAATTGATGATTTGCGCCCATTTCAAGCCGATGATTTTGTCAAAGCCCTGTTTGAAAAAGATGAGTAACTCATGTATCACTTAAATATTGCTAATAAGCAGATGACTAATATTGATAAAATTCAATTTAGTGAAGTGGGTTTTAGAGAGCGCCAAGATTTGCAAGAATGGATTGTGAGCAATCCAGAATGTCTTGGCGAGCCATTATTAATTATTCAAAAAGAATTTAACGGGTTTGACAATACGTCTGAAAGATTAGATTTATTGGCGTTAGATAAAAGTGGTAATTTAGTCATTATTGAAAATAAAACGGATAGTTCTGGTAAAGATGTTGTATGGCAGTCTGTGAAATATGCATCTTATTGCTCTCGACTTACAGATGAGAAAATCATAAATATTTTTGCTGACTATCTTAGAAAATATGATAGCCAAAACTCTGATGATTATATTGCAAGCGCTAAACAAAAAATAAATGAATTTCTTAGCGATAGCACAGAAGATGATATTGGATTAAATCCCAATGAAACTTCGCAACGAATCATTTTAGTCGCTGCTGAATTCCGTCAAGAAGTAACATCAGCTGTATTATGGCTGATGAATTTTGGTATTAATATCCGTTGTATAAAATGCCAACTTTTTAAATTTAATAATGACTTTTTCTTTGATACTCAGCAAATTATTCCTGTACCCGAAGTTGAAAGCTTTATGATAGATATTGCGGAGAAAAAACAAGAAGACATTCAAATCAAAAATAATAAACAAAGCGTACTAATAAGTTTTTGGTCGCAATTTATCAATGCGACTTTATCAAATGCTGAAAATTTATATGCTAATAGGACACCAAGTAAAGATAATTGGTTAGGTACTAAATTAGGAAATGGTGTCGGAATAAGTGTTGTAATTACAAAGGAATCTGTAAAAATTAGAGTTGAAATAAAAGGTAATAATAAAGAAGACACTTTAAAAATATTCGACTATTTATATCAGCATAAAGAAGAAATCGAATCAAAATTTCAATATCCTGTTAATTGGGAGCGTTATCCTGAAACTGTATATAGTTTTATAATTATCACAAACGAAGCAGTTGGATATTCAGACAAGTCTGAATGGCGGGGTGCAAATGAATTTTTGATTGAAGAAAGTTATAAAATGCAGAAAATTCTTAAATCACTTCTAGATAAATTTGTCTTATAAAATGCTTACCACAAACTATCAACTATCAATCAAATTACCAACAATTACCCTTGTCGCACATAAGGGTTGTCTTATCGCGCTTGATTGGCAAACCCAAAAAATCCTACAACAATTAACTGCACAAGCGCACTATATACAAAGCAAAGATTTGGCTGACTCAGTGGATGACGATGCCAAAGTCTTACGAAATACCATCAGTCAACTTGACGAATATATTAATGGACAGCGACAAGTGTTTGATATGCCCATCGCCATAGCCACAGGCACACCCTTTCAGCAAAAAGTATGGCAAGTATTACGACAAATTCCTTACGGTCAAACAATCAGCTATGCACAGCTTGCGCTACAAGTGGATAATCCCAAAGGCTTTCGCGCAGTCGCGCAAGCCAATGGCCGCAACCCACTAAGTCTCATCATTCCTTGCCATCGCGTGATTGCCAGCGATGGCAAATTAGGTGGTTATACCGGTGGTATTGAGATTAAGCAAACATTGCTTGATATAGAGCAAGCAAGTTATCAGCGATAAACAATAACCCAATGAGGCGTTATTCTTTATCATCTGCGTCTTTTTCTTCCCAAGTTTCTAAGCGTTCATAAATACGACCATAAACGGTATTTTTACGATACTTGCCTTTTTTGGTCATCTCATCCGGTGCTAGACCCGTCAATAGATACATGGCTTCATTGACATGCTCTACGGCATAGATGGTAAATTTACCTGCCGTCACGCTATCGATGATATCTTGACGCAGCATCAATTGCGCCAAATTGGCTTTGGGCACAATCACCCCTTGTTTACCCGTCAAGCCTTGCTCGACACACGCATCATAAAACCCGGCGATTTTGGCATTGACGCCGCCGACCGCTTGAACTTGACCAAATTGGTTCATCGATCCTGTAACCGCCAAGCTTTGATTGATGGGAGTTTGCGATAGAGCAGACAGTAGCGCGCAGGTTTCGGCTACTGTCGCGCTATCGCCATCGATACCGCCATAACTTTGTTCAAAAGCCAGCGATGCAGTAAAGTTGAGCGTGTGGTCTTCTGCAAACAATGCTTTTAGGTAACTGCTCATAATCAGCACGCCTTTGGCATGGATAGAGCCACCTAAATCCACATCGCGCTCGATATCAACAATATCGGCGTGCGCGGCACTGTGATGCACTGACGCTGTCAATCGGGCAGGCATGCCAAACTCACTATCTGCGTAGCTGATGACTGTCAGCGCATTGATTTGACCAATCGCTTTGCCTTGGGTGCTAATCAGCTGTTGCCCTTTTTCTAGTTCTTGCCAGAACAATTGCCGTAAATATCCCGAGCGATGGCGAATATCCTCAATGGCTTGGCGGACGTGGCTAGCGGTTACTGTGTTTTCAGGGCTAAGCTCTGTTTGATTGATGACTGCATGACGATTGGCTTCGAGTAAGAGCTGCGCCAATCTATCCCCATGTAGGCTTAACTCATGCTGATCTTCTGCTTGCTCGCTGAGATAATCCAATAAACACGCTAACGCGGTGTTATCAAACGTGAGCAATTGGTATTTGCTTATCATATCGGCAATTTTGGCGGTCATCGCTTGTTCGTTGGCGTGACTGCGTACCACGCGATCATGAAAATCTGCACGGATTTTGAATACGGCATTAAATTCAGGCTCAAAATCTAGCAGGTCATAATACAAGTCTGGCTCACCGAGTAAAATAACTTTGACATCAAGTTTAATCGGTTGTGGCTCAAGGCTGATACTGCCGGTCAGTGTCAGCATTTGCTCAAGGCTCGACATCTTGATTTGACGGCTTTGCAGCGCGCGTTTGAGACCTTGCCACGCATACGGATATTCAAGCAAATTAGTTGCTTCAAGCACCAAATAACCGCCATTCGCACGGTGCAGTGAACCGGCGCGAATCAGACTGACATCCGTTGACACGGTACCCAAATGGGTAATTTGCTCGACATGACCGAGTAAATTTAAATGGGTGGGTAAGTCTTCAAACACAATCGGTGCGCCTTGATCGGGCGCATGGCTTGCAA
The DNA here is from genome assembly GCF_031975715.1 of Moraxella sp. CTOTU46711. Classification (NCBI taxonomy): domain Bacteria; kingdom Pseudomonadati; phylum Pseudomonadota; class Gammaproteobacteria; order Moraxellales; family Moraxellaceae; genus Moraxella; species Moraxella sp. CTOTU46711. The sequence continues at coordinate 757,605 of NZ_DALYMP010000001.1, read as the reverse complement.
TCACATTGACAAAATAACGCGCGGGCAATGGCGAGAAATGGCTGGGCAAAAACTCTTCATCATCTTCATTGATGATTCGTTCTACATGATTGACGATATCGTCATGTACGTCTTGCAAATACTTACGAACCTTTGGTAAGGCTTCATACTTGTCAAATAACGGCTCCATCAGAGGTTTTAAGGTACGCCGAGTCAATGAATGGTGTAGCGCTTGCAGGGTCTGATTGGCTTCATCTTCAATTTGCTCAAGCTCAACGGTCAGTTGGCTCAAGCGTTTTTGCATATGGTTCTTATCTTGATAATTGGCAACATACGGCGACTTTGGGGTTAAGCCAAAGCTCGCTTGATTGGTTGCGCTCGAGGTATTATTAGAGGCGCTAGTTGTGGTGCTAGACGTTTGATTGGCCTTAAGTGGTAAAACTGGTGCTTTGCCACTGGATTTTTGGCGACCCAATTTATTAGCAGGTTTGACTGATAAATAACCATCGCTTGGCTCAATATCATTGTAACTGTCATTGTCATTGCCATCGGCTCGGTTGTCACTAAAATCAGATTTGATAAAAATCGGTTTATTGTCCGAAGGTCGCAGCGCCAATGCAAGTGAATACTGTTTGCCTTCTTCATGCAGCGCATTATAGACCTGTTCTTCTCGAAGGCTAATTTCATTCTTTATGGCTTCTACCTTACTTTGATAGTGCTCACTGCGAAAACGCTGATTGAGCTGACGCTTGGTGGTTAGCCAAAAGGTTTTGACATCTTCCGCTAATTGCTTGCCCATGCCAGCAGGCAGGTCAAGCGCAATCGGGGTGCGCGCATCAACAAAATTATGCACATACACCCAGTCATTGGGTGTGGGTTTTTGTTTGGCGTGAGCTTGTAGCAGGCGAGTGATTAAGGTGCGTTTGCCCAGTCCGTTTTCACCTGCAGCAAAGATATGATAACCATTGGCATTGATGTCAAGTGCAGTGGCAATCGCTTTACAGGCGCGCTCTTGCCCAAAGCCAATCTCAAGGGTTTTGGTATGGTGGCTATCTTTTGGCAAGGTCGCTGGGTCGGTATAACGGCGCAAGTGCGAGATTGCAACAGGCTGTAAATTGTCAGATTTGATGGTATCGGTAATGATAGAAGAGGATTTTGAAGTCACAGGGGTAGTACGAACAGATTTTGCAAGGGTATTTTTCATAAAACAAGTTTCATCAACGCATTAAAAAGCGGTAGTGGGAAAGATAAACAATGACAGTGACAGTTAGAGTGACAGTGCTTAGGGTATAAGGTCTGAAGTCTAAAGTTTAGGGTCACTTATAGTTAACAGATAGGTTTTGGTAAGTGGTAACAAAGTATCAGTATGATGTGGTTTTTTGTTGATAAAATCAATGGCTATTTTTTCGCGAATCGTTGCCTTAAGGTTTCAGCCGCAGTAATATAAAAGTTGATGGGTAAGTATTTGCTAAGATAACATATTGACGCTTAACACAATCGTTTGAGACAACAACATGGCTAAAACAGAAAACGGATTTATTTTAGCGCTGGATCAGGGCACTACCTCAAGCCGCAGTATCATCTTTGATAACCAATTAACACCCATCGCCATCGCCCAAAAGCCGCTGGGTATAATTACCCCAAAAGCCGGGTTTATCGAGCAAAATGCCAATGACATCTGGCAAACCCAAATTAGTACCGCCCAAGAAGTGATTGCCAAAGCAGGATTATTGGCGACAGATATTTCAGCCATCGGTATCACCAACCAACGTGAGACCACCATAATTTGGCATAAAAAGACGGGTAAGCCAGTCGCACCCGCCATTGTCTGGCAAGATAGACGTACCCATCAGTGGTGCAGAGACTGGCGTGATAAAGGCTTTGACGCCAAAATCCAGCAAATTACCGGATTACGTATAGATCCGTATTTTAGTGCCAGCAAAATCGTATGGCTGTTAAACCAAAACCCTAAGCTTCGCCAACAAGCACTAGCAGGTGAGTTGGCTTTTGGTACCGTGGATAGTTGGCTACTGTTTAACATGACAGGCGAGCATAGCATTGATATCACTAATGCGTCACGTACCATGCTGATGTCTTTGCAAACAGGCGACTGGTCTGATGAATTATTGGATTTATTTGATATTCCCAAAACCATGTTACCTACCATCAAGCCATCGGATGGCGATTTTGGGGTCACCAAACAAGGGATGTTTGGCAAACAAATCCCAGTTACGGCAGTGCTAGGCGATCAGCAAGCGGCATTGTATGGGCAAGGCTGTAACCGGGCTGGCATGGCAAAATCCACCTATGGCACCGGCTGTTTTTTATTAATGAATACCGGCGATAAGCCCTGTGTCAGTCATCAGCAGTTACTCACCACCGTCGCTTGGCAAACCACAGAGGCGAATCACACTCGTCAACCTAACCGGCATGAACCTTCAGGTAAATTACCCAACTTGTTAAAACCTTTACAAAATTTACAACGAAATAAAAAAACAAGTCTCACGCAAACACAATATGCGCTTGAAGGCAGTGTATTTATGGCAGGTGCCATCGTGCAGTGGTTACGCGATAATTTAGGTATGATAGCGCGCAGTGAGGACATTGAAACCTTGGCAGCACAAGTGCCAGATAGCCAAGGGGTGGCCCTGATTCCTGCCTTTACCGGGCTTGGCGCACCTTACTGGCGAGCAGATGCTACCGCAAGACTTATCGGGCTGACACGCGGCACTACCAAAGCGCATATCGCTAGAGCCGCCTTAGAAGCGATTGCGCTACAAGCTTATGATGTGTTAATCGCCATGCAAAAAGATAGCCCTGTGCCGCTGCATGAACTGCGCGTAGATGGGGGCGCTGCCAATAACAATATTTTAATGCAATTTCAAGCCGATATACTCAATGTCCCTGTGCTGCGACCGACGACCACTGAGAGTACCGCAAAAGGGGTGGCATTATTGGCAGGGCAAGCGGTGGGGCTATATGATGACACTAGCATTGGTGAAAGTTGGCAGTTAGATCGTATCTTTGAGCCTAAGATGGCATTGTCTGAGCGCCAAGCCATCGTGGAGCGTTGGCAGTTTTATATTAATCAACTATTAAACGAACAAAATTAAAGCAAGAAAATCACTAACATGGCTCTAAAAAAATAAAAATAATGTAAAAACAAATAGTTAAATATCTGAAAATTTTTTTAAAGACTCGACACGAGAGTGATTTTCGTTAGCAATTAAGTGCATTAAGTAAAAAAAAGCACTTTATGTACCCAATTTTTAAACCCTGCTTAAAAATTCCAGCAAATTTTAGCTAAAAATAGTGATTTTTTGTGTAGAAATTGAATAAAAAAATGTATAATGCTTCAAAATTCGACACTGTGTTGACAGTAATGAAAGTTACTATGATAAAAGTTACGAAGATGAAAGTCAGGAAATTTTTTTGGACAATGTTAGTATAAGCAAGCAGGGATAAATGGTAACTAAACATTAAGGATACGACAGTGGACAATCAATTTGTTATCGCTACGGCAAATTTACTTAACTTTGCACTACCCAATCGGGTTTTTTATCGAAACCAAGACGCGTATACGCCGCAGCAATATCAACAAAAGATTAATGCACTTGCCCCCATTTTTCGTCAATTGCAAGCTGATATCATTGGTTGCCAAGAAATTTGGGATGAGCAAGCACTCATTGACTTATGTCATGCAGCTGGTCTAAATGACTATCATGTCACTGTGCCGTTAGCCAGTAATCAAGTAGACAGTCCATTAACCCAAGGGCGAGGCGCAATTGGTACTCCTAGCGTAGGTTTGGTATCACGTTTTGAGATTGTTAATACGCAATTGCTCACGCAGATGCCTGCGATTGCGTTGTTAGACGTTCCTGATGTTGGGCTTTATCAACAATTTAATCGTCCCCCGCTGATTGCCGACATCAGATTGCCAAATGGCATGGTAGTCACCGTGATTGTGGCGCATCTAAAAAGTAAACGCCCTGAGTTTTTAGAAAACGCGCAAGGCGAGCCATTAGAAGATCGCAATGATCCGCTAATTCGAGTCCGCGCCAAGCTGCGCAGTCTTTGTATGCGGGCAGCGGAAGCGGCAGGCATTCGCCAAGTGGTCATCGAAAAACTGTCACAAAACAACCATCCGCTGATTTTGTTAGGGGATATGAATGATGTGATGCAAAGTGTCACTTGTCAGCTTTTAAGCGAATCGGGCGAAGTATTTTATGATAAGTCGATGCGGGATATCGTGCTGTATGATGCCTCTACGGTACAAAGCCGTATGCACTGGCTGAAGGATGTGGCGTACACCCATATCCACCAAGGTATGCCAGAAGTGCTTGACCAAATTTTGGTATCTGAACAATTTTTAGCTGATAGTAAATTTAACATCGGTGAAGTATTACAAGTTGATTATTTTAACGATCATCTCAAATTTATTGTAGAACAACGCCCAACCGATCATGGATTGGTACGGGCACAAATTAAACTTTATTCATAATCAGTCGATAGAGAGGAAATATGTCAAGCGCTTATGATGAAAAAATTGAGGATGTGTTGGTGGACTCTGAGCTCGCTCGCCGCTTAGTCCCTAACAAATTCAAATTCACAAGCCAGCAAGGTCGTTTGCGTCGCCAAAAATTATTAGCCGCTGCCAAAGAGTTGAGCGCGACCCGACCTGTCAGTGAGATTAGTTTGGCTGATGTGTGTGAACGAGCGGACATTCCCAGAGCCTCGGCATATCACTTCTTCCCAAACGTTGAAGCGATTTTTTTGGCATTACGTTTTTTAAATGCGATAGAAATCTTTAACAAGCTTGAAAAAGTCGATGCCAAACAATTTAGTCGCTGGCAGGCCTATATCACCACAGTGATTGAGACAGGCGTTGATATTATTCAATCCGATTTAACGGTTGCCCGTTTGATTTATGAGACCAATACCCCAGATTTTGAGGGCAATGCGTTTGGTAGTGAAATCGAAAAAAGCCTGAGCCAAATGGTGTATGATAAGTTGTCTGAGCATTATAAAATGCCGGCTTTAGAAACCATTCATCAGCAATTGTTAGTCGCATACGGTATTATCAATGGTATTTTTATTTTAGCCTATCGCTCAGAAAAAGAAATTACCGATACCTATCGCCAAGAAGCGATTACAGCGGTGATTGCTTATCTACGTTGTTATTTACCTGAAAATTTGCCAAAAAACGGCTAGTTTTATAACCTACTAGGGTTATAATCGATAGCCAATAAAAAACCCATCAGCGAGATGGGTTTTTTTAATTAAACAGAAAATCTACGATTAGATTTTGCTTTCAGTTTTTTGTGCGGTATTGGTTACTGCGTCACCTGTTTTTGATACGTCTTTACCAAAACCTTTGACTGTATTACAACCCGTGACAGCAAACATAACAGCGATTGATGCAGCGATTAATTTTTTCATTTTAAATTTCCTCAGATATATCCATTATTTTTTAACAGTTCTTAGCTACCAGGTTAAATCATGCGACTTTATTGACTTATAAAAGTTAAAATAAAGTAAAACATGCTTGGTAGAGCCATGGTAATGCAGGTTAGTCTAACGTCGCTATAGCGTTAATGTAACCAAAACTATCAAGTTGTAAAAAAAACTTAAATTTACGCAATAAGTATAGGTTTTTTGTAAATTAATCTTCGCATTTAGCGCTTTTTTATTTCAATCTGTTCTATTTTAATCTGGTTAAGGATGTCGACATGATTCATGTGGTATTAGTTGAACCCAAAATGCCAAGCAATACAGGCAATATTATTCGGTTATGCGCCAATACGGGCGCAACCCTACATTTAGTTGAGCCACTAGGGTTTGAGTTAGAAGATAAAAAATTACGCCGAGCAGGGCTCGATTATCATGAATGGGCAAATGTTAAAGTACATGCCAATTGGCAGGATGCACAAGACAGTCTAAGCCAAAGTGGGGTACAAAGAATTGTTGCCTTGACCACCAAGCTTAGCAAACCTTTATATGATGAAGATTTTACGCAAGTGGCAAATATCGCTCTGGTATTTGGGTCAGAGACGGCGGGATTACCCGAGCCAATTCGCGCGGCAATTGGGCAAGATAACTGGTTGCGTTTGCCTATGTTGCCGACCTCTCGCAGTCTGAATTTGTCTAACAGCGTGGCAATTACATTATTTGAAGTTTGGCGTCAACAGGGGTTTGGCGGTGATAATGGTCACAGTATCGGTTATGACAATCTCGTCCCTTATGACCCTAAATAACCTCAAAATTTATAAGCAATTTGCAGGTTTTGGCAACCCGGCAATGCGGTTGACATGACGCGCGACAAGACCCGTGTTAAACATGGCTTGCAGTTTGGTGTTATCAATCGCCAATGAGGGCAATTGCTTAGATAAAAACTTGATTAAAGGACGGGTCGTCGGTGGATGGCTGTATAAATCATAATATTGACGTACTGCGTCTATGATTAGATAGTGCTCAGGGGTTAACGTGACATCCAGCGTGTTCGCCAATTGTTGCGCGATATCTGGTGTCCAGGTTTGATGAGCTATCAAATGACCGTCTTGGTCAAGTTCGGGAAGTTGGGTCATAATATTTATAAGTCAAAAGTGGTATCAAAATTAGGCGCTGTGGTTGGCTGTAGCGCTACTTGAGCACACCAATCAAAGTCTGCTGATAGCTTCGCTTGCCATGCTTTGAATCTATCAAAATCTGCTAGCGCTAGCCAAGCGGGCGGCATATCATACATATCAAGGGATGCCAGCATATGGGCAAGCTTGCCTGTGGGCGCATCAAGTAGTAAGTTTAGCATGCCATGACCGATAGTCAGCTGAATTTGGTGGTCAAACGCCGCTAGCGCGAACGCCATTGATAAGGCTTCATGACAAAGCAAAAACGTGTCAGCGTGAATATTAATGATAATTTTCATAGTAAATCGCTATCGCTAAACCCATCCCAATTAAAACTGATAAACCGTTTTTGCCCTGTGCAGATGCATGGCTAATTCACCCAAACCGACCAATTCAAAGCCATCTGCCAAATTATCACCTTGTAGCTGATGTCTAGTCGCATTGTCAGCATCTGTCACCCCGCGAGCCAAAGCGGCACTCACACACACTTGAATGGTTAAATCATGACTCATAGCAAAGTGTTGCCAGTTTTTTGCCAGATTTTCGATATCATCTGGCAGCCAAATTAATCGGTTGGCCAACATCACCGCATCACTATATAAGAAAATTTTAAAATCGGTAGTAGTCAACGGGTTTTGCTCATCGGTTGTTTTACCATCGTTTGCACATAGCAATTGGGCACATTCAAGCGCTCGTTTGGTGAGCGGATGACTAGGCGCATGTGTCATCAGCATCACAATCGGTGTATCCAACGTCGAAGTATTGGGCATAGCGGTATTATTCGATGTATTTATCAAATCAGTCATTTAACCATCTATAAATTAATCTATAAAGCTGCAATCTGCTCGCTATTTTAGCAAAATCGACCCCTATTTGCGATACTTGTAATAGCTGCGATAGGTGTGACAGTTGTAATAGGTGCGATGCAATTGTCATCAAACTGTTATCAAATTGACATGAGGTTGTCAATGGCGGCTTATAAGCTTAACCCATACAAAGGATTGATTTAATTTACCGAAACGGCTTTTGTAGTCAAACAAAGCAGTCGGTTATAATGGTTGATAACATACTATGAGTGACAACACTGTAAATACTAATTTGTACCAGGCTTCGTCTGACACTCAGACGACGTCAGCAAATCACATCAATCTCTCAACTCAAGTTGCAGGCACGCTTTTTCATGACAATAGGCCATCACTGCATATCGCTTTGGTGACTGAAACGTGGTTGCCTGATATCAATGGAGTAGCCTCAAGCGTTTATCAAATCATGCGCGAACTCAAATCGATGGGTCATCGCATCACTTTGATTCGCCCCAAACAAAGCGATGAAGTCGAACACCATACCCTAATGACAGGGCTTAATACTGCGGCTGTTACCACTGATTTGCAAGTGCCAAGTTTGCCCATTCCCTATTACCCGCATCTGCGCATGGGGCTACCTTGTTACCGATTTTTAACGAAGCAGCTGCGCAAGCTTCGTCCTGATATCGTGCATATCGTGACAGAAGGTCCTTTGGGGCTTGCGGCGCTGATTGCTGGCAAACAGCAAAGAATTAAAGTCTCTTCAGGTTATCACACCGCGTTTCATGATTTTAGCCGATACTTTGGTTGGAAAGTTGTCTCAGTGCCTTTGCTTGCGTATATGAAGCGTTTTCATAACCAGTGCAATGCCACGTGTATTCCAAGCCAGACCACCCAACATCAGCTGGCTGAATTTGGTTTCAAGCATTTGTACCAAGTGGGTCGTGGCGTTGATACAGCGCGCTATGCACCGAGCAAACGTAGCGAAGCATTACGGCAAAGCTGGGGCGTAGGCGAGGGTACCACAGTGTTAATGTGTGTGAGCCGTGTTTCCCCTGAAAAAGGTATGGATACCGTCATTAAAAGCTTCAAAGCGCTACAATTACAGCAGCTGCATCGTCATGTTAAATTAGTGATTGTCGGTGATGGACCGTACAAAGAAGCGCTCGTTAAAAGGCATGCCAATGATACAAGCATTATTTTTGCAGGCTTTAAAACAGGTGAGGCGTTGGCAAGTTATTATGCCAGTGCCGACGCTTTTGTCTTTGCTAGTCAAGTGGAAACTTTTGGTAATGTCGTCACCGAAGCGATGGCATCGGGTTTGCCAATTTTTGCCTATCATGATGCGGCTGCGGCGCTGTTGGTGGATGATAGTTGTGGTAAAACCGTACCGCTTGGGCAAGAACAACGCTTTGTAGAGATGATCAGTGAATTGCCTAAACAACAACAGCTTGATCAGATGCGACTAGCTGCGCGACAAAAGGTAGCTGCTTTTTCTTGGCAAAAACCTGCCCAAGAAATGTTGACCATGTTTTATGAGGTGCTATCAATCCAGACGAAAACCCTAACAGCTAGCCCAGTGACATCAGCACTTTTTTCTTCTCAGTCAATAGCTCAACATCCACTAGCGGATTCAACAATCGCCCTCACACCTGAGTCACTTCACCCGACTGTAGCTGTAGCGACAAAAAAACAGCCACGATATAGTCATTCACCCCAAAATAGCCACTCAACCCAAAATAGTCACCCAACCCAAAGACCTGCTGAATCTGCCGCGTTTTTTTCCAAAACGTGATGTTCAAATAGGCAAAAAAAGGATGGCGCCATGAATCAACCCATAAAAAAATCCAAACTGTCACTTGCCAATTCAGAATTCACCTCTACCTCTGTTAGCCCTGTCGAAAACTTACCCAATTTAATGCGCAATTATTATCAGTTTTTGCACAGTAAACCTAAGCTATATCATTTGCAAAAGCGGGTGCTGCAGTGGGATACTCGCTTATGTTTACGGGTAAATTTGCTGTCACAATTGAAGTTTTTTGCGCAGTTTTTCAAAACCATCAGCCGCTTAGGGGATGGTTGGTTTTGGGCGCTATCGACGGTAGTGATGCTAATAGCGTTATTATCGCAAGGACTGGTCGCTAGTATCGTTGCTGTTAAAGTGTGTGCGGTGTTACTCAGCAGTTTTTGCGGTTATTTGCTGTATAAGTATTTAAAAGTACACACAGTGCGTCCACGCCCTTACCAAGTACACCAGACCATTACTTTAGGCGAACGGCCTTTGGATGTATTTAGTTTTCCATCAGGGCATACGCTGCAAGCGGTATTGTTTACCACCATGATAGGTCATCAAGTGCCGATGATGTTATGGGTGTTGCTGCCATTTACGATGCTGGTGGCATTATCGCGCTTGGTGCTTGGGTTACATTATCCCACCGATGTCTTGGTGGGGGCAGGCATTGGCGCAACATTTGCGACTCTAGGTAGCAAAGTAAGTGATTACTTGGTTGCGTAAATAATGTCGCCAAATAATGATATTGCTAATAAGGTAAATGAAAGCCAAACTGCGCACACATCGTTAACCAATCTGTATCCACAGGTGCAGTGATATCAACACGGCGATTGTCGGTCAGTCTATTAAAAGCCAAGGCATGCGCATGTAACATCAAGCGATGCACGCCGATATGTTGACGGATGGCGCGATTTTGGTGATGATCGCCATAACTGGTATCGCCAATAATCGGATGAAACACATGCTTCATGTGGCGACGTAGCTGGTGTTTTCGTCCGGTAATGGGCGTCAATCTAGCCAGGCTAAAGCGTGAAGTGGGATAGCGTGCGCGCGCTTGAAACGGCTGCTCAGTGGTTGCCAAGCATTGCCAGTTCGTTTGCGCAGGTTGCAGTAAAGTTAATTCAGCAGGGCTGCTAAGGGATTCAGCAAACATTTCTGTCGAACTAACCTTTCTTTGTTGAAGCGCCTGCAAACTTGGTTTATCGCCAATTTTATCCAAAATTTGTGTGAGTGGGTAATCAATCAGCCCAGATGTCTGCTCGTTAACTGTCAAATATCCGCGCACGATGGCTAAGTAAGATTTTTGCACTTGCCTGTTTTTAAATTGCTCACACAGCTGCCGCGCTGATTCGCTCGATAAAGCAAACAGTAACACCCCCGATGTCGGCCGGTCTAAGCGATGAATCGGATAAACATATTGTCCCAACTGGTCGCGAAGGGTCTGCATCACAAACTCGGTTTCATGACGGTCAAGCCAGCTTCGATGGACAAGCATACCCGCAGGCTTATTGACTGCCACACAGTGTTCATCTTGATATAAAATTTCTAACATAGGGGTTTCCCAAAAGCCACAGACATAAAAAAGGTCAGAATCGTATCTGACCTTTTCACCACCTTAACCATTATTCATGTTCATTGTGCATCGGTGGGTGACGCTTAAAGCCACCGGTTTTAAATGCCAAGTAGATGATACCGATTACTGCCCAGCCTAAGCCCATTTTGATGGCGATAGGCTCACTTTCTTTCCACATCAGCGCAACACTGATAAAGCCCAACAGCGGCACAATCAAATACATCAATAAATCATAGGCACTGTGGTAGCGTTTTTCACGGATAATATAGGTCGCAATCACGGATAAATTAACAAAACTAAACGCCGTTAATGCCCCAAAACTAATCAAATGCGCGATAACATCAAACTCAATAAAACCTGCGGTTAACGCAATCACACCCGCGATATAGATATTGTAGGTCGGGGTCAAGTATTTTGGATGAATATGACCAAAAACACGTTTATTAATGACCCCATCACGCCCCATTACATACATCAAACGAGAAACACCGGCATGCGCAGAAATACCTGACGCCATCACCGTAACAATTGCAAAGCCCAGTACGGCAGCTTGAAACGCAGAACCACCGACCAACATCAAAATATCTGGCTGGGTAGCAGCCACATCTGGGAAATATTTATCAGGGGGTTGTGGGAAATAAATCTGCATAAAGTAAGTGCTAATGATAAACACAATACCTGCAATCAATGCGGTCAAGAAAATTGCTTTTGGTAGGGTTTTTTGCACATCTTTGGTTTCTTCCGCCAATGAGCTGAGTGAGTCAAAGCCTGTGAAAGAGAAACATAAAATCGTTGCACCACTGATAAGTGCCGTCATATTGGCAATATCACTCCAAAACGGCTTTAAGCTCCATAATTGGTAAGCTGCGGCATTGATAGTGCCGTCCGCATTGGTGGCCGCCATCAATTTGCTATACACCAACCACGTAAATACACCGATAATCAATAGCTGAATAAACACAATCCAACTATTAAAGTAAGCCACGACTTTGGAGCCATGCACATTAATCCAGGTCATAAATCCCGTCAGAATAAATACCCAAATCCATTTGTTGACATCCGGGAACAGTGCTTCAAGATAAATCACCGCTAGGATAATATTCACCAGCGGTGACAATAAATAATCCAACCAAGAAGACCAACCCACCATAAACCCGACATTGGGATGAATCGATTTTTGCGCATAGGTATATGCCGAACCCGCCGAAGGATAACGACGAATCATGCTACCGTAACTTAGCGAGGTAAGCAAAATAGCAATCAATGCAATAATATAAGATGTTGGAACGTGCTGATGACTGGCTTCAGAAACCAAGCCGAAAGTATCAAATACGGTCATGGGCTGAATATACGCCAAACCAATAATGATAATGTGCCAAAGGGCTAAATGACGTTGCAATTTAGCGGGCGAATTAGTCGCAGTGGTGGTATTATTCAAAGCTACCTTTCTCCTATACCCAGTGGTGTTAAAAACAGTCAGCTATCAAAAGACAAATGGGCGCTGTTTTTAGCCAGTTGAGAGTAGATTAATGCAGAGCATTTAATCCATGAAAAAAAAGAGCCTATTATAAACAAAAACTAAGAATAAACTATTAACAATTAAAAAATCTCGTTAAAAAAATCATGCATGGATTGTTTTATGCATGATTTTGTAAAATTTAACCTATAGTCAAAATAGCAGTACAATGGTTATTGATCGCGATTGGCTTTTTCACGTTTTTTGAGTAACACCAACACTGCACCATTGCCACCTTGTGCCGCAGGGGCTGAGCAAAAAGCAAGCACTTCAGGAATCTGACGCAACCAGCCATTGACGCAAGTTTTTAAGATACTATCAATGCCTTTGCCATGAATGATTTTCACGCAATTTTCATTGTTTTTTTGAGCCTGCAAAATCAACTGACTCATAGCTTCACGCGACTCTTCAATGGTAGCACCGTGTAAATCTACGGCATCATACCAGCGAATTTTGCCTTGTTTGAGGTCATTAAATACTTTGTTTTGTAGCGTTGCGGTTTTATAACTTAAATACGCATCGCCAGAGACAGGATTAAGCAGCGCTTGCATATCAGACAATGTATGTCCGCTATCATCGTCACCACCGACCGCCGCCGCGCGTTTGGCTAGCGTCGTCGCATCAAGCTTAGCGCCAGCGTTGTTTTTATCCGCCAAGTTTTTATCTTTGATTGGCTGCACGCCTGACATGGCTTGCATAAATAGCAATTTATCATCATCCAGATGTTCGCTATTATATTTTTTAACTTGTTTGGCGACTTGTTGCTTGCTCAATAAGCCCACGGTTTCAGTCGGTTTGCCGTTTTCATCGCTCTCTTTGGTTTGGCTACGACCTTTACCCAGTTCGGTTTTAAGCTGCTTTAACTGGTCTTGCATTTCTTTGGAAAATAAATTTGCCATTTTAGATCTCGAAAAAATGGACATTATAGCAAATTCATAAGGTTTTATCGTTATTTTGTAGGATGCGCTTTTACATGGTTTAGGTTAATATTTTAAATGGTGAGTGGAACGAACCCTGCTACTTCTTAATTGAATCTAGGGGATAAATAAATTTATAAAAAATTAAAAAAGAAATTATAAGATTTATTAGCGAAATAAAGCTTCTACCTATATTCATCTTTAAAAAGTTTTTCTTTGTGTTTTCATAGCTTTTTATATATTTTCCATCTACATTTATTGACACTAGTTGAGGTATTGGGTTATGGAAGCCAAAAAAATCGGTTTGATAATACCAACCAAATATTGCTTTTTTTCCAATATAATCTTCTATATATTTTTTACTAATACACACTGATGTACTGGGAGTGGAATAAGCAGAGTAGCTACAACCAAACACTTGGTTTTTTTTCGTATTATTTACATTATCCAAAATAAGTAATAATCTTTTACTTCTACCGTCTTGCTGATAATTGTAATTAATCGTTCCCTCGCTATAAAGTATGCTTGCTTGATTTGGGAAGTCTCGTCCTTTCCATGGCAAAATAGTATTAAAAAGAATAAAAAGCACGAATAATAAATATCCTATTAAATAAATTTTTTGTGAAAGAGTTTTTGGATTTAATAATTCAATTAGCAACATCTTTTTTATAATTTTCAAATAGTAGTAACATGCGTTCTAAGCACCCATAGCATACTAAATTTATGTTAGTGCCTAAAACTCATCTTATAAACTCTCTAATAATAACTTTGCTAATGCCGCGCCTGCATCACCCGTTTTCATAAACTGCTCACCAATCAAAAACGCATGGATATCATGGTCGAGCATCAATTTTACATCCTCTGCCGAATGAATCCCGCTTTCTGTCACCAATAAGCTATCTTGTGGAAAAAGTGTTTTTAGGCGTAGGGTAGTGTCCAAACTCACATCAAAGTTATGTAGATTGCGATTATTAACCCCATACACGTTTTGATGATGGGCTGGCAAGCGTAACGCACGTTCGACTTCTATCTCGTCATGGCACTCAATGAGCACACTCATGCCAAGCTTTAATGCCAATTCGTTCAGTTCAGCGACTTGGGTATCTGATAAACACGCCATAATCAGCAAAATACAATCTGCTCCAAGCGCACGTGATTGCAAAATGTGATATGGCTCAATCATAAAATCTTTGCGTAGCACAGGTAGGCTTACCGCTTGGTGCACTTGCAATAAATACTCATCCGAGCCTTGGAAATAATCCGTATCCGTCAATACCGATAGGCAAGCGGCACCCGCTTGTTCATAGCCGACTGCGGTGGCGACAGCATCGAAATTAGGGGCAATGATGCCTTTGGATGGCGAGGCTTTTTTGACTTCTGCAATGACACGGATACCCGCTTTGCGCAAACTGCCGGCAAAATCACGGATGTCATCGCGGTTCGTTGCGGCAATTTGCTCAAGGTCGTGCCAAGATTGTTGTTGTTTGGCTTTGACCAGTTCTTGACGTTTGGTGTCGACAATTTTTTGTAATACCGAGGGGACTGCTTGATGAGGCATGGTTTTTCCAAAAATTTAATGAGAGGTGAATTGCTGAGTAAAGCTTGCTAGTGCTGCCATTTTTTGCAAGGCTTTGCCACTGCTGATGATATCTTGTGCCATGGCTACGCCTTGTTTTATGGTCTCTGCTTTACCTGCCACATAGATGGTCGCACCGGCGTTTAAGGCGACCATATCCGCTGCTTTTTTGGCGATGGGGGTTTTATTAGGATTGTTAGCCAGTGCTTCGCGGATGAGCGCTAGGCTCTGTGCTGGACTGTCAATAATTAAGCCCTTAAGGGTTTGCGATTCGATACCAACATCTTCAGGTTCGATATCATACACGCTGACTTTGCCATCTTTAAGTTCAGCCACATGGGTATAAGTCGCCAGTGAGATTTCATCAAGGTTATCCACTGAGCCGACGACTAGCACATGCTCTGCGCCAAGGTTTTTGAACACATTGGCAAGCGGTTCGCACAGCGAAGGATTAAATACCCCAATCATGGCATTTTTGACGCCCGCCGGGTTGGTCAAAGGTCCCAAAATATTAAACACCGTGCGCGTTTTTAGGGTGCGGCGAATGGGCATCGCATGTTTCATTGCCACATGGTGATTGGGCGCAAACAAAAAACCAATACCATGCGTTTTAATCGACTGGGTAATCTGCTCGGTATTTAGCGCCAAATTAATACCCGCTTGCTGCAGCAAATCGGAACTGCCCGATTTGCCGGAAACGCCGCCATTACCATGCTTGGCGACATGGCAGCCGGCAACCGCTGCGACCATAGTAGCGGCGGTAGATACATTAAACAAATTCGCACCATCGCCCCCCGTACCCACAATATCGACGACGTTGGGCACATCCGACAAATCCACTTTAATCGCAAGCTCCCGCATTACTTGGGCAGCGGCGGTGATTTCTTCGATGCTTTCACCTTTCATACGCAGCGCAGTAAGCAGCGCGCCCATCATGGCATCGGGGCATTGACCTTGCATGATGGCTAGCATGACGCCGCGCATTTCTGCATAGGTCAGGTCAATGGTATTGATGGCGCGATCCAGTGCCGTGGTAAGTAGTAGTTGGGTTTGCTCTTGTGTTAATGGTTGGTTGTTTTCAATAGCCGTGGTAATGTCACCAAGATAGGGCGTTACAGTATGGGTCATGTTAGTCTCGTATGAGTTTTATGGCTTACACTTTATATATCATTGTACTAGTATACTATAACAAAGCCAGGTTTTAAAGCCAAGTTTTAAAGCCAAACTTTAAGCCGCAAAACTCAATTATCCCAGTCTAAGGGTTAGCGTTTTGATAGTTTTCATGGTTTTCATAGTTAGCTAAAAAATTTTTCAAAATCGCATACCCATGCTCACTCAAGATAGATTCTGGATGAAACTGCACCCCCTCAATTGGCAATGTTTGATGCCTAATGCCCATCACAGTAGGGGATGGCAGAGAATTATGTGGGTGAATATCATCACACCATGCGGTAACCTCTAGACAAGCAGGCAAACTGTCTGTCGCAATCGCTAAAGAATGATAGCGAGTGGCTTTAAAAGGTGAGGGAAGTCCGGCAAATATCCCTTGGTGGTGATGAAAAACTTGCGACACCCGCCCATGCATAATCGTTGGGCAACGAATGATATGGGCGCCAAATGCTTGCCCAATCGCTTGATGACCCAAGCAAACGCCTAATATAGGAATAATGCCGGCACAGTCTTTGATAAAACTCAACGTATTGCCCGCATCGCTGGGCGTGCAAGGTCCGGGACCAATGACCAAATAATCGGGATTTAAACGAATGATGTCTTCACTGCTGCAAGCATCATTGCGCCAGACTTCAACGGGTTGTCCCAATTGTTCAAAATACTGTACCAAATTGTAGGCAAAACTGTCGTAGTTATCAATAAAAAGTAGCAATCCAGAAACCCTATGCTGTAACTGTTGGACGATGGTTAGCCGATGAAAAAACTTCACCGTTATTTTAGTTAATTATTTTATCACAACCATTATACAAGTGACTGAAACCGAAGAAATGAAGCCGAGTCGGAGAGATAAATGTTAATGATTTTCACTAAAATAGTTAAACAAATATTTTATGCACCATAAAAGTGAATATCGATGAAATTCTAATTAAAATGGTGCAAGTGTCACAGCCGCATGGCGATTTTAAGGCTACCTAGGCAGATAGTGACGTTAGCCAACTTCATCAGTAAATCAACCCTCAAATAACTCATTGAATTTGATATAAAAATTTAATATTTGGCATGATGGCGCAAAAGTTGGCACATAACTTGAAAGTTTAAATCCAACAAGCACCACTTTGTTAATCTCTTGTCACAGCGCCAAAAAGAGTATAAAGTGGCGTAACGTTTTTTTAATCATTTTTTGCGTAAAAGGAAACGAGCAATGTCGAATAAATTTTTAGATTTAATCAAATCTAGCGAAGCAAAGTGGGTAGATTTTCGCTTTACCGATACTAAAGGTAAAGAGCAACATGTAAGCTATCCAGCTGACAGCATGGACGAAGACATTTTTGAAGAAGGTAAAATGTTTGATGGTTCATCAATCGCTGGTTGGAAAGGCATTGAAGCGTCAGATATGATTTTGATGCCAGATGCTGATACCGCCTTTGTCGATCCTTTCTTTCGTGAAACGACAGTTGTTGTGACCTGTGACGTTATCGAGCCATCAACCATGCAAGGTTATGACCGTGACCCACGCTCAATCGCGCGACGTGCTGAAGAATACCTAAAATCAACGGGTATCGGTGATACCGCATTCTTTGGTCCAGAGCCAGAATTCTTCGTATTTGATGATGTAAAATGGTCAATCGACATGTCAGGTGCGCGTCACACCATCTCAGCTGATGAAGCCGCTTGGTCAACTGATAAAGAAATGGAAGGCGGTAACTATGCGCACCGTCCACGCGTCAAAGGCGGTTACTTCCCAGTACCACCTGTTGATAGCTCACAAGATATGCGCGCTGATATGTGTGCCGCGGTAGAAGCGATTATGGGTGAAGGTCGTGTTGAAGTCCATCACCATGAAGTTGCCTCTTGCCAGCTAGAAATCGGTGTATCATTTAATACCCTAGTTCGTAAAGCGGACGAAGTACAACAGTTCAAATATGCAGTACACAACGTTGCACACGAATATGGTAAGACCGCGACCTTTATGCCAAAACCGATGGTCGGTGATAATGGTTCAGGTATGCACGTTCATTTGTCAATCCAAAAAGATGGCAAAAACACCTTTGCAGGTGATGAATACGCAGGGCTGTCAGAAACTGCTTTATACGCAATTGGTGGTATCATCAAACATGCTCGTGCTTTAAATGCCATTACCAACCCATCAACCAACAGCTATAAACGCCTAGTACCGCATTACGAAGCGCCTATTAAACTGGCTTATTCAGCGCGTAACCGCTCAGCGTCAATTCGTATTCCATACGTAGCAAGCCCGAAAGGCAAACGTATCGAAGCACGTTTCCCAGACCCAGCAGCCAACCCTTACCTTTGCTTTGCCGCATTGTTGATGGCAGCGCTTGATGGTATCCAAAACAAAATCCATCCAGGTGAAGCCGCAGACAAAAACTTATACGACCTTCCACCAGAAGAAGAAGCATTGATCCCAACGGTAGCGGAGAACTTGGAAGTTGCGCTCAAAGCGTTAGAAGACGACCATGAGTTCTTAACCAAAGGTGGCGTATTTACCAAAGAAATGCTTGACGCTTACATTGCCTTGAAAAAAGAAGAGGTAGAGCGTTACAACGTATCAGTTCATCCAATCGAATTTGATATGTACTACAGCTGCTAATAAGTTCGCTTTTCAAAAAACCCAACTTCACATAAAGTTGGGTTTTTTTATGTGAAATTTTTAGGATAATAGGCAAAATTATTTAGGGATTGATTATCAAGCTTGCTAAAATATGGGTAATAATGGGTTTTGAGGGGAAGGCTGATATGATTTCGACAAAATATACTACGGATAATAATAATAGCGGTTTACGGTATAGCTTTATACTCACGGCTGTAGTGTTATTGCTGACACAGTTAAGTCACGCTGAAGTGTATAAGACGACAACCTCAGAGGGGCAAGTGGTATATACCGATAATATCAATACCGCTTATCAATACAATAGAAACAGCAAAAATATCAGCGTATTAGATAAATTGCCCACCCAATCACAAGTATCATCGATGACCAATCAATCAACAACGACATCTAATAACTTGAACAATGAAGTTGATAATGCAGCGAGTACGGCTACTGACAATCGCTTGCCTGATAGCTTAACTGATCGCTTATCGACCCAATCCATCTCAGCAAGCCAGCAGGGCGATTATGTCATAAAAATTGTATCGCCTGAAGCCGGGCAAACACTGCGACGGGGTAGTCAACCAATTGAGATTAACGTTGCTTTGACACCGAGTTTAAAAATAGGCGATAGAATCGTCTATCAACTCAATAACCAAACCTTAGCGACCATAAAAGACACTAGCTATACTATTGCAACCACCACGCTCGATCCTAACCCTTATACCATTACCGTAAGCGTTGAAAATGTCTTAGGGGAAGTCATCGCGCAAGACACTCGCGCTATCACTCTCATCAGTAATAATGTACTGTATCAAAAAAAACGTAAAGCGATTGCGGAAGCACAAAAGAAGAAAGCCAATCAACCTTGGTATAAAAAAATACTTTAAGGCGTGATTAAATTTGCTTATACCATAAGGCACTAATATAACTAATGCAGTTTTATCCAATCGAACACCATAGCTGGGTGGCTATTGATATTCACCATAATTTGGGTGAACAGGCTACGCTATTCACCCATAAAGCAGGGTCGATGTCTTGTCGTCAATTGCTAAAAAAGCTACAGCAAGCGCTCAATGTGACAGGCGAGTTAATGGATGCAAACTTTCCTTATCATTTTATAACGGCTGATGGTTATACTTGGTATGTCAGTTTTAGCCATAGCCGCCAACATGCCGCAGTATTGATTTCACCCTATACAAATATCGGTATTGATGTTGAAGACAGCGCAATTAGTCATCAGGTTGCTTCACGCTTTTTTTCACCCTATGAATACCAATGGTTGAATCAAAAGCCTGCAGTCAATCAAGCAGTTTTACGAAACCTACTATGGCGACTTAAAGAATGTTCCATCAAAGCCCATCAACATGCCGATAAGCAATTAATAAAAGAATTAAAGCATAATGTGCTAGATGAATGGGGCGAGGAGGTTATCAATCAACTCATTAGTATTAATAAGATAAATGCTAAAGATAATGCCATACAATGTGTTCAAACCGACTATAAAATAATTGGCAACTTTAATAGTCAACCCTGCAGTTTTATTATCGTACACCCTGAAATAAGCCTAAAAAATCGCCATTTAAAAAAATAACCAATTCTTACGAAATTACTTTTTTTTGTAAAAAACCCATGCTATGATTGCTATAAGAACAATTTACTATGTAAGCGACATTGTAGAGAAATGTTTTAACAAACTATTACAAAAGCTTAACTAGTACATTATTTAGCAGGTGTAGGTAGCGAGTAGCTAAACTTAACTAGTCTTGATTAGTTAAGCAACTACTTTAAAACCTACCATTAATAGTGTTAAAGGAAGTTATAATATGTCAGTTCGTGAACAAGGCATTGTAAAATGGTTTAATGATTCAAAAGGTTTTGGATTTATTCAACGTAACAGCGGTGAAGATATTTTTGTTCATTTCCGCGCGATTCAAGGTGACGGCTACCGTTCACTTCAAGATGGTCAAAAAGTTGAATTCATCGTGGTTGAGGGTCAAAAAGGTCTTCAAGCTGAAGAAGTTACCAAAGTCGAATAAGTTGAGCCAAAAAGGGGTTGAAGTATTATTTTTGACCTTTTTGCAAACCAAGTTGATGTCATTAACTTGGTTTTTGTTGTTTCTCATAGCCAATGATTGATTGGTCAAAATAGGTTAAATCTCTGTGTTTCAAACTTTCTCACAATTACCCCTTCATCCAGCGCTCAAACAAGCGATTGACCAACTAGGCTATCAAACGCTGACCCCTATCCAAGCGCAAATATTGCCCAATACACTCGCTGGGCAAGATGCCATTGGGCAGGCACAAACAGGTACAGGTAAGACAGCAACGTTTTTACTGACCATCATCAATGAATTGCTGAATAATCCCATAGACCCTGAGGTTGATGGCGATCGTTTTTTGGGAGAAACCCGTGCGCTGGTGCTCGCGCCGACTCGAGAACTGGCTCAACAAATTTATCAAGATTGCCTTGAGCTCACCAAGTTTACCAAACTTCATACTGTTTGTTTGCTCGGTGGCACAGACTATGAGACGCAGTCAAAGCAGCTACATCAAAATTTTGTCGATATCATCATTGCCACCCCAGGTCGTTTGATTGATTTTTGCTTTCAGCACCATGTGTATCTCGATCGTCTTGAAATTTTGGTATTAGATGAAGCAGATAGAATGCTGGATATGGGGTTTATACCTGATATCAAACGGTTGATTCGTATGATGCCTGCCAATACGCATCGGCAAACCCTACTTTTTTCCGCTACCTTTAACCAAGATGTGATGAATTTAGCTTATCGCTGGTTATATCAGCCGATTTTTGTAGAGATTGCGCCCGAGCAAAAAACCAGTCAAAACATCGAGCAGCTATTTTTCACCTTGATGGAATCGGATAAACTGGCGGCGTTACAGCAAATTATTGAAAAAATTTCTCCCAAGAAAATGATTGTCTTTGCCAATCGTAAAGACCAAGTCAAACGCCTGTATGACAAACTTAATCGTCAATATAAAGTAGTGATACTGTCAGGGGATGTTATCCAAGCAAAACGCGAGAAGTATTTGGCACAATTTCGTCAAGGCGATGCCAATATTTTAGTGGCGACTGATGTCGCAGGGCGAGGTATTCATGTGGATGATGTGGCTTGTGTGGTCAATTATACCTTGCCAGACAGTCCTGATGATTATGTTCATCGTATCGGTCGTACAGGTCGGGCAGGCAATAAAGGTATGAGTATTAGCTTTATCAGTGAAAACGACGGGTTTAACTTGCCGGCTATCGAGCAATATTTGGATGAAAGTATCAAAATGCAGCAATGGTCGAATGATACCCGTTTTTTAGAGGATTAAACTTCTTAATTGATAAAACATTAAGGGCGCTATCAATTAATAGCGCCCTTTTTTACGGCAAAATACATTAATAAAAATAACGCTATAATCTAACGATGTCGACTTTTGCAAGACCGTTTGAAAGATTAGCAATTCTGCTAAAAGCACCTTTTGACAAATCTAGCGTACGCCCGTATTTGCCGAACCCACCTGTGTCAGTCACGCGTACTACCACACTTTTACCATTGGCTTTGTTGGTGACTTTAAGTAGGCTACCTAATTTATGCACGTTGCTAGCGGCAGTCAGTGCATGTTGATTGAATTTCTCGCCAGACGCCGTGGTACGACCATGATGCTTGCCACCATACCATGAAACAACAGCAGCGTTGGCTTGCTGGGTGACTAAAGTAGTGACAAACAAACTGGCAATGATATATTTCATCGGATGTTCCTTTTATCAATTAAAGTGGTCAATGATCTGACTACTTAAAGGTATCAAGGGGCATTTCCCGTGATTTACATATTAAAAACAAAGTAATATTGTTTAATATCACTTAAGGGATGTGTATTCTAATTACAAAGTTATGTTATTTCAAATATTTTATTGTAAACAAAATCTTCAATATCGGGTGTATTTTGCTAAACATATAAATTGTGTAACCATATCGGCTAGTTTTTCTAACCTGTTGATTTTATGTAAAAATGCTATCTTGAGTAGCTAATTGGATATAAAAAATGCAAAAAAAGAGAATGCAGATTACTGCATTCTCTTTTTTTATATATGGTGGAGATGGCGGGAGTTGAACCCGCGTCCGCCAGCACTACGCCCATGACTCTACATGTTTAGATTCTGTCTATGGCTTTAATGGTTGGCGAACCGACAGTCAGGATGCCAACCACGAGCCTCTTAAGTTTTGCTCAAATTGGCGAGACAACAATTTAAGCTATCCATCGTGCGTTCGCTTCAAGGAGAGCAACCAGACCAATGGCAATCTGTGCCGTCCCAAGCAGCCCTTAGGCTGCTAGAGCGTAAGTTTCGTCGTTTGCGACTAGTTTAAAATGTATATTTTATTTACGAGTGGACATACTCACTCGACATGCATCATTGAGTTTCATTACCAGCGTCGAAGCCAGAACATCCCCAAATGAACTGTGAATTATATAAGGTTAGTGGCTTAAAATACAAGGCTAAATGTCATAATAGTTAGGTAAATTACTAAAAACACACACAGCTTTTAAAACTGTCCAAATTATTGTCATGCATTTGACGTATTGAGCTGATAAGCTAACGTGTTGAAGTAAGTAAAATTTTTTTGATATATTTTAGTCAAAGAAACAATAGGCTAGGTAAATTAAAATAGGTAAGTTAGACTGAGTCAATTGAATAAGCTAATCGGATAATTAATGGATGACAGGGAATAAAAAAAATTCGCCAAGCATCATACGGATGTCGCAAAATCAGCTCAAACGCCAGCGTGAATGGGTGTATTTGGCGCATTTTTTAGCCATGCTGCATTTACATCCTGCCAAAACCATCTCGGGTACGGATGATGGTAATGAGCCTGATTTTACCTGTATTTTTTATTGTGACAAAGGTGAATATACCATTGGCATCGAATTGACCACTTTGCCAAGACTACGTGATGGACTCAGTAATGATAATTTAATGTTAAAACGTTGGTATTGGCAGTCGCTATTACAACTGTCCACCAAATTGACGCCAACGCAGTTTAATTGTCACGGTGAGATATTAGGTGTCAAGGGCGATTGGCAAAAAATTGATAACCGTAATATTTCAAATATATCCCAGCAGTTTATTGAGCAATCGAGTGATTTGCCACATCCTACGCTCAGTAGTAAATTACAAAACGGTATTGCCAAAACCATGCGTTGGTTACCCAGTGCGTTTTTTACCGATATGTCAGATGAAAACGAAGATTTACCGATTGATTCCTACATCAATCAAAGTGATATTGGTGCGGTGATGAGCAAAAAAGCGCATAAAGTCCAAGCGTACCGCAAAAAAAGAGCGTTGGATGAAGTCTGGTTATTGATTCATACCAATGAACAGCAAGAAAAGGGCGTATTAACTTTTGACACAAGTGAAGTATTGCATCACGGTAGTGAATTTAATCGAGTATTTCTAACCTTATACCCCACCATGACACTGCTACAAATTGCTAAATAAAAAGGCTAAATCTACATTTAGCCTTTTTATGCTTAAAAACTTCACTTAATCATCGAGTTGTTCCATGACATCATCCGTAAAGTTGACGTTGGTATAGACTTCTTGTACATCGTCCAAATCTTCTAGCATATCAATCATTTTCATGATTTTTTTAGCATCTTCGACATCAGTGACATCCGCCATGGTTGAAGGGGACATGGTCACTTCTGCGTTGTCAGATTTTAAACCGGCTTTTTCTAAGGCATCCATCACGTCACCGAAATTCTCTGGCTCAGTGACCACGGTGATACTATCACCGTTATTTTCAATATCGGTTGCCCCGGCTTCAAGTGCCACTTCCATGATGGTGTCTTCTAGCGAGACATCATCAAAGGTAATTTCACCGCGTTTGCTAAACATATAAGCCACTGAGCCTGATGTACCCAAGTTGCCACCATTTTTGCTAAAAGCGTGACGCACTTCGCCAACGGTACGGTTGAGGTTATCCGTCATGGTCTCGACAATCACCGCAACACCGCCCAAGCCATAGCCTTCATAGGTGATTTCTTGCATGTTGTCATTATCACCGCCGCCTGCACCACGTTCAATCGCCCGTTTCACAGTGTCTTTGGTCATATTAACTGAGTTGGCTTTTTCCACCGCCGCACGCAAACGTGGGTTACTTGCTGGGTCTGGGTCGCCTTGTTTGGCAGCGGAGACCAGCTCACGAATGATTTTGGTAAAGACTTTACCTTTTGCCGCATCTTGTTTGGCTTTACGGTGTTTGATGTTTGCCCACTTGGAATGTCCGGCCATGAGTGTATCCTTTATCTAACGTAACAATCTGATTTTCAAAATTTTGCGTGCGCTATTATAAACGAGCAACCCCGATTTTTGATAGGGGGTTGCACCTATGTCATCGCAGGAAATGTTATTGAAAGTTAAAATCAAACCTAAGGGCGAGGCGAGTCGTCAGGTCGTGGCAATGTCGGCAAATCAATATAGCGGTGTATCAACTCACTTAAATCAATTTTTACCTTTAAATTCACCAAGTTCCAGTACTGTCCAGAAATGGTTCGATCAAGCATCATTGTAAGTGGGGCAGGTTGAAAGCTTTGCCAGTATTTAAGCGACTCTTTTGCTTTGGCAATCGCTTGAAAATGGGTTTGGCTAGTGGCAAAGTCATAAGGCGCATGTTTGGATAAATCAAACAACTTGGTAAAACCATACGGGGTCAAACCAATCTGCAACCAATCGTTATAAAAGTCTGTGGGCAGTGGTTCATCATTGTCTTTTTTGATGCCAATGCTGACCAAATCTTGCTCAAGCGCTGTCACATCACCGCTCAGGCAATGAATGGCAAAGCGTTTGAATAACGCAACTTCGTCATGACTGTAAGATTTGATACCACCAAAGTCATAGGCAATGACCGAGCCATCAGGGCGAAACGCAAAGTTACCTGGATGGGGGTCACAATGCAGACGATACAGTTTGAACAATTGACCGGCACTAAAATCAAATAAGCGAGTGGCGATTTTTTGCTTGATGTCATTGTCCCAAGTGGCAGCCACTTCGAGCTTTTCACCCAGTTCTTGTGATAGGGTTAAAATACGTTTGGTGGAATGGCTATGAAAAACTTTGGGGATAATCAGCCCATCATCATCGCTGTGAAAACTGCCAAAAATTGCTAAATTATGGGCTTCTTTGGTGTAGTCAAGCTCGTCATACAGGCTATCACGGATTTCTGCAAAGATTTTATCTTGCAAGGTTTTATCCATATTGAGCACGCCAGTTATCTTAAGCGCCAAGCGAACGTGTTTTAAGTCACTATCGATACTGGTATCAACGTCGGGGTATTGCACTTTAACCACGACTGCTTCACCGGTTGGCAACACCGCTTTATGGACTTGACCGATAGAGGCTGCCGCAAAGGGTGATTGCTCGAACTGGGCAAACAACGCCTCAATCGGTTGCCCCAATTCTTTTTCAACCTGCTGTTTGATGACGTCAAACGGCATGGGCGGTGCGTCTTTTTGTAATTTCTCCAGCGCTTTTGAGACTTCAGGCGGAAACACATCTTTATACTGCGAGGCAATTTGACCGACTTTCATCACCGCGCCTTTCATTTCGCCTAATGTGTCGGCGATTTGCAGCCCTACGGTTTGCAGCATTTCGCTACGGGCTGTGAGTTTATCTTCTTCAGAGCCTGCAAAAGACTTAATAGAATTTTTAGCTGCTTTCCCTGCGATACTGGCAGTCATACCGGCAAGTTTTAAAAAACGTTTTTTTGATGACATAGTGGTTGTCTTATAGCAGAATTTTTTAATTAATTTATCAGGTAAATTATCAAGTTTTAAGTATTGAGATTAGCAGAAAATGGCTATTTTTGCTATGTATCGTGCTGAAATTTAGCGAATTTTGTGCATAGCTTGGCATAAAAAACTTGGCACAAAAAAAGGCGC
Source organism: Moraxella sp. CTOTU46711 (assembly GCF_031975715.1). Lineage (NCBI taxonomy): Bacteria > Pseudomonadati > Pseudomonadota > Gammaproteobacteria > Moraxellales > Moraxellaceae > Moraxella > Moraxella sp. CTOTU46711. The sequence continues at coordinate 731,098 of NZ_DALYMP010000001.1, read as the reverse complement.
CACGATGACACCTTTTTTGTCCAAACCGTTAAAATTATTGTAAAAATAAGCGATAGCCTAAGTTATCGGTGAGGTTTTCGCACTCATAGCCAATGTCTTGCAGCTTGGCAAGTAATTGCTCGGCAGTTTGCTCACCCATTTGAATGCCCGCTAAGATACGCCCTTCAGCCGCCCCATGATTGCGATAGTGGAATAAAGAAATATTAAACTGTGAGCCCAATTTTTCAAGGAAGTTAAGCAGCGCGCCAGGACGCTCGGGAAATTCAATGCGAAATAATTGCTCGTCTCTTAATCCCGCGTGCCCACCGATTAAATAGCGAATATGGGTCTTGGCGACCTCATCATCGGTCAAATCAATCGCGGCATCATCGGCTTCATTGAGTAACTGGTGGATTGCTTTGCGCTCTTTTTCCCCTTCTTTGAGGGCGATACCGACAAAAATATTGGCAGCGTGATGGGCATAGTTGGGGTTGGTGTTGATGCGGTAGTTAAATTCGGTAATGTTGCGACCTTTGAGTGAGCGGCAAAAATCCAAGAAGGCGCCTGTGCGCTCAGGAATGGTCACTCCAAAAATCGCTTCTTTTTTCTCACCAATTTCGGTACGTTCAGCGATATAGCGTAACCGGTCAAAATTCATGTTGGCACCACATAAAATCGCTACGCAGTTTTTGCCCTGTAGGTTATGATCTTCGATGTATTTTTTCATACCTGCGACCGCCAACGCGCCTGCAGGCTCGACGATGGTGCGGGTTTCATCATACACGTCTTTAATCGCCGCACACACTTCATCATTGCTACAAGTGACCACATCAGGCTCGACCACGGGACCTGAGTTATCGCTTTTTGGCATACGGCAGACGTCAAACGGTATTTCACCCAGTTGCGCGACTGCCACCCCATCGACGAACAACCCCACTTGGGGTAAGCGCTTGCGTTCATTGGTGGCTAAGGCGATTTTGAGACAGGCTGCTTCTTCTGGCTCGACCGCCACGACTTTGACATGCGGTGCGACTTCCCCCAAAAACGCTGCCACACCTGAAATTAAACCACCGCCACCAACGGCAACAAACACATATTCCATTTTACGCCATTGTTGTACTAGCTCCATGGCAATAGTACCTTGACCTGCGATGACCAGTTTATCGTCATACGGCGGAATAAAGGTCAAACCATCGGTTTGGGCGCGTTCAATGGCATAGCGGTTTGATTCATCAAAACTATCACCATATAGCACCACATTGCCGCCCAAAGACTTGACCGCACTGACTTTGATATCGGGGGTGGTGGTTGGCATCACGATAATGTTATTGAGTCCCAAGCGGCTAGCCGAGAAGGCGACGCCTTGCGCGTGGTTGCCGGCAGAGGCACAAATCACGCCTTTGGCTTTGTCTGCTTCGCTTAACTGGCTAATTCGATTGTAGGCACCCCGCAGCTTAAAAGAAAACACTGGCTGAAAATCTTCACGTTTAAAACGAATATCGTTGTTAAACCGTTCACTGAGTTTTTTGGCGGGTTCAAGCGGCGTTTGAATAGCAGCATCATACACGGTCGCTTGAAGGATAAGGCGTACCCAATCTGATAACATAATAATGACCTAAGTTTGAAAAATACGTTTGAAGATTTATTTTTACGCTCTGTGTGCTTTTATAACCAAAACAAAGCAAATCGTTAGAGAAGTAAAAAATAAGTGATTAGATTAGGACTTTAGGGTTTAGCTTGCAAGTGCTTTTACGGTAAAATAAGTTGGGTAATTGATAGCATTAAGTTTTCTATCTATTTTTTTGATAAATTCCTAACAAGGCTGGGTCTATGAGTACGATGAATGCAAGCACGCAACAACAACAAAAACAAGCCGTGGCAGCAGACGCGTTAAAATATATCGAATCAGGCATGATTTTGGGTGTGGGGACGGGCAGTACCGTCAACTGCCTCATTGAATTATTGCCAAAAGTTAACCTAAAGGGCGCTGTGGCAAGCTCAAAGGTCACCGAAGATAAGCTTAAAGCGCTCGGTATTGAGGTGATGGATTTAAATTTCACGGGTGAGTTAGACTTATATATTGATGGTGCCGATGAAGTAAACGAGCACTTACAGCTAGTCAAAGGCGGTGGCGGCGCTTTAACCCGTGAAAAAATTGTTGCCGCCGCATCTAAGCAGTTTATTTGCATGGTGGATGAAAGCAAATGGGTGCAGCAATTAGGTGTTGGCTTTCCACTACCGATTGAAGTATTGCCGCAAGCGCGCTCGTATGTGGCGCGTGAGTTGGTGCAGCTTGGCGGTGAGCCGGTCTACCGTGAAGGATTTGTCACCGATTATGGCAATTTAATTTTGGATGTTTATGGCTTAGATATCGGCTTGGACATTGAGAAGGTAGCAGCGTTTGAAGCAAAGTTAAACAATGTAGTAGGAGTGGTGTGTAATGGGTTATTTAGCGCACAGCGCGCTGATATCTTGCTGATGGCAACGGCAGATGGCGTAAAAAAATTAACAGCCAAGTAAGTTGCCAGTAAGTTAACGGTTGTTAGTAATGTTGTCATACAACAAAAAAGACCAAGTCACAATGACTGGTCTTTGTTAGTTCATAACCGATTTAGTTTATAACCGCTAATGACAAGCTTGATAGCAGGCTAACTAGTGCATGTATTGACCGCCGTTTACGTTGATGGTCTCACCTGTGATATAAGCAGCGCCATCGCTGACCAAATACACCACGGCAGCGGCAATCTCTTCCGGTTGGGCGATACGACCCATTGGGATGCCTGCTTTGATGCTTTCCATCACTTTTTCAGGCACTGCCATCACCATTTTAGTACCCGTATAACCCGGTGCAACCACGTTAACGGTCACCCCAGATTTAGCGCCTTCTTGTGCCAGCGCTTTACTAAAGCCGATGATACCTGCCTTGGTGGCTGAGTAGTTGGTTTGACCAAACTGACCTTTTAAGCCATTAATTGAGCTGATACTCACAATACGCCCAAATTTTTGCTCAAGCATTTTGTTAAAAACAGGTTGGGTGACCGTGAATAGTGATTTTAAGTTGGTATCAATCACCTCTGACCATTGCTCATAAGTCATTTTTTTGAAAGTCGTATCACGGGTGATACCTGCGTTATTTACTAGCACATCAATGTGACCTGCTTTTTCAATTGCATCAAGAATGGCTTTTGTGGCTGCTTCATGGTCGGTGAGATTGGTTTCAACAAAGGTGAAATCGCTGGCATTCATGCCTTCTTCTTTTAACCAAGCTTCGCCGCGGTTGACCGTGCTATCAGCTTTGTGGGTGTAGGTTGCAATGATGTGATAGCCAGCTTGGATTAGCGCATGACAAATAGCAGTGCCAATACCACCTAACGCACCTGTTACGAGGGCAATTTTTTTGTTTGCAGTTGGGTTGTCCGTTGTCATCACAGTACGCTCCTTGTTTGTTGTGATTGTTTGTTGTAATAAAAAAATTCAATGATTTAAATAGTTTATAGTATAAATGTGTTGGTTTTTTTACAATTGAACATGCGGCTAAAAAATTAGTCACACGTGAATGAAATCAGGGTCAAAAAAAACTATAGACCGAATATTCACATAAATTTATTGACTTTTACTTCCTTGTTTTTTTCATCATATATGAAAATTTGATAACTACCAATATTTTTTACGTTTTTATTTTTATTACAAACATTTTGCTACGCGCAAACGAGTATTTATAGGTTTGTGTGCTAAAAAAATTTGCAACAATAGCGGTTTGTGCTAGGCTATAAGGATAACTTTTAAGCAGTGTAAGGTTGAGCAAAATACTCTGTATCAACCGCACTTAATCAAGGCTAATTGCAAAATCTCCCGCTTGATGGTACAAACTTGGCTTGGTTGTACAAACTTGATTGGACAAGATTGATTGTATCGATACGCAAGCGTGAATGCTTAGTACTTATATATACCACGATGAGGTGGGTCTGTTTATTTATTTGCCACACGGAAATTAGAATGCCGCAACTCTTACCGACGATAGAACAAATCGCTGTATTACAGCAAGCTAGTAATTTTGGCTATCAGTATTGGCAGACTAAAACAAACGTTGCACAAAGCTTTTTAAAAAGCTATCCCCTTACCCAAACGCTCGATGTCCAACATATCAAAGATTTAATACGCGATTATACGCTGGATGAAGATTACCAATTGGCGGATGAAGCAAGCGTGATGCGTGGGCTGCGCCATCTACGAAATTTGTTGATGGTGCGCTGGATTTGGCAAGATGCATTAAATTTAATTAGTCTAGAGCAGCTAACATGGGAGTTGTCAAAATTTGCCGATTATTGTCTCATCTTTGCCAAAGACTATGTGTATCAAGATTTAATCAGTCGCTATGGCGAGCCGTATTTTTTCGATGAAAAAAATAAAACACATAAAGATGATTTAGCCATTATCGCCATGGGTAAAATGGGGGCAGAAGAGCTTAACTTATCAAGCGATATCGATTTGATTTTTGTTCATCAGGGGCAAGGTGAGACGGTCGTTGACCCGTTAAAACAACAAGGGTCAAAAGCTGCTAAATCCATCGACAACAAGAAATTTTTTACCAAATGGGGTCAAGGCATCATCAATCTGCTTGATAAAAACACCCAAGATGGTTTTGTATTTCGCATTGATATGCGCCTGCGTCCTTGGGGTGATGGCAGTGATTTGGCAATTCATTTATCGGCACTGGAAAAATATTTTGCCCAACATGGACGGGCGTGGGAGCGATTTGCTTGGCTAAAAGCCAGAATCGTCAACCCTGTCACCTTTAGCGATAGCTTAAAAGCGCTTATCAAGCCGTTTGTATTTCGTTATTATGTCGATTATAGTGCCTTTGCCGCCCTACGTGAGATGAAATCACTGATTCAAAACCAAGTCGAACAACGTCAAGATACCGACAATGTCAAGCTTGGGGCGGGTGGTATTCGTGATATTGAGTTTATCGTGCAGTCGTTTCAGTTGATTTATGGCGGGCGTGTCAGTGATATCAAAGTAAAAAACTGCCTACAAGCGATGAGCCAATTAGAAAAACATGGCTTTATCGATGCTGTGACCCATGAGCAATTGGCACAAGCCTATCGTTTTTTACGCAGATTAGAGCATGGTATCCAAGCCATCAATGATGAACAAACCCAGCGACTACCACAAGACGCCATGCAGCGACATCAGCTTGCCCAAGTATTGGGGTTTGCCGATTGGGCGGCATTGTTAGCCAAACTCAATGAATACCGCCAAACGGTAAAAATACCTTTTGACGAGCTGGTCAGTGATCGCCAGCAATCTGATGAACAACTGCAAGTGGATCATCAGCACAATTTATCTGAGCTTGAGCAAAAATTAAGCGCTGACAATAAAGATAAATTAAGCCAGTTTTGGCAAAGTAAGCTCATCGCAGGGCTTAGTGAAGAAGCCAAGACTCGCTTAAATGCCGCTTATCCGATTCTAATCAATGGATTGTTACATTCTGATTTAAGCGAAGATGCAATCAACGTGGCGTTACCTAGAATGTTGACACTACTAGAGTCGGTAAGTCGTCGGTCAATTTATTTGGTCATGTTTGTCGAAAACCCAACGGCAGCCGCCAAATTGATTCCCATGTTGGCAGCAAGCCCTTGGATTGCGAGCGAATTGGTCAGTTATCCTGTTTTGCTAGATTCATTTATCCGTGAAAAATACCGTCATTTACCTGATAAGGCAGAACTCAGTGACATCTTGCGTCAGCAGTTGTTACGGGTAGAACCTAATGATGAAGAAGGGCTACTCAACGCCTTTCGTTTTTTCAAAAAAACCCAAGTCTTGGCAGTGGCGGCGAGTGATGTGTTGGCGGATAGACCGTTGATGAAAGTCTCTGATTCACTCACCTTTATCGCTGAAGTGGTGCTTGAAAAAGCGTTGCAACGGGTATTTGGTGAATTGGTAAAAAAACATGGCTATCCTGTTAATGCCCAAGGCGAGCCTGTGAGTGAAACGCATAATGGCTTTGCGATTATCGGTTATGGTAAGCTTGGCGGGCTTGAGATGAGTTATAGCTCAGATCTTGATCTTGTGTTTATTCATGATATTGATGAAGAAGCGATGACGCTCGGTGAAAAACCCATCAGCGGTATGAAGTTTGCCGCACGTCTTGCCCAAAAACTGATGAATTATTTGACCACCCAAACGCGTGATGGTCGCGTCTATGAGATTGATATGCGCCTGCGTCCTTCGGGTCAAGCGGGTATGATGGTGGTATCTACCCATGCGTTTGAACTTTACCAAATGCACAAAGCTTGGGCATGGGAACACCAAGCGTTGGTTCGCGCTCGTGCCATTTGCGGGGATAACCGGGTGATGACGCGATTTGACCAGATTCGAAAAGAAGTGTTGTGTCTGCCGCGTTATAAAGACAGTGTTCGTATCGAAGTATCCACCATGCGTCATAAGATGCAAGACCATTTGGGCAGCAAACCGCATACCAAGCAGCAAGGATTATTCCATCTGAAACAAGATGCAGGCGGATTGGTTGATATTGAATTTATTGCCCAGTTTGCTGTCTTGGCGTATGCCAATAGTTATCCTGCGTTGGCTGTTTGGAGTGACAATGTGCGTATCTTTGAAGCGCTTGCCAAAACGGGCATCATCGAGGCAGAAATATGCGAACAGCTAACGCACGCTTATCTTCGTATCCGCAGTATGACGCATCGGTTGGCTTTGGCAGAGCAGCCGATACTGGTAGATGAAGCCCAGTGGCATGAGCTGCGTAATTTTGTTGATGCGCAATGGCATCATCTAATTGGGCAACGTCCAGAATAGATGTAACATCACTTTTTATTTAAAACAAAAACTTTTTATTTAAACAAAGCACTTTTTATTTCAAACAAAGCACTAGGAGTAATCAATGGCAACAATTCCCAGCATGGCAGACCGTGATGGTTTTATCTGGATGGACGGCAACATGGTAGACTGGCGTGATGCCAAAATCCACGTATTAACCCATACACTGCACTATGGGATGGGTGTATTTGAGGGGGTTCGAGCCTACAAAACCCATGATGGACGCACGGCGATTTTTCGTCTGGAAGACCATACCCAGCGCCTGCTAAATTCAGCTAAAATTTTCCAGCTTGCTGTACCCTATTCGTATGAAGAAGTATTACAAGCACAAAAAGCCGTGGTACGTGAAAATAACCTTGAATCGGCATACCTTCGCCCATTGATTTGGGTGGGTTCTGAAAAATTGGGTATCGCTGCCAAAGATAATAGCATTCACACCATCGTTGCCGCTTGGGTTTGGGGTGCTTATCTGGGTGAAGAAGGCATGGCAAAAGGTATCCGTGTAAAAACCTCAAGTTTTACCCATCACCATCCAAACGTCACCATGTGTAAAGCCAAAGCCGTCAGCAATTACCCAGTATCTATCATGTCAAACCAAGAAGTCACCCGTCATGGCTATGATGAAGCGGTATTGATGGATACCCAAGGCTATGTTTGTCAAGGCTCAGGGGAAAACTTATTTTTGGTCAAAGACGGTGAGCTTCATACCCCAGATTTGTCAGGGGGTGCATTGGACGGCATTACCCGTCGCACGGTGATACAGTTTGCACAGGATCTGGGCATCAAAGTGCATGAGCGTAGAATCACCCGTGATGAATTTTATATCGCAGACGAAATTTTTATGACAGGTACTGCTGCCGAGATTACCCCAATTCGTGAATATGATGACCACGTCATTGGCTGCGGCGCGCGTGGTGAAATCACCGAAAAACTACAAAGTCTATTTTTTGACGTGGTGCAAGGCAAAAATGATAAATACGCGCACTGGCTCAGCTACGTGGATGAATAATCGGTAAAATTGTAGATAAGTGAAAATAAGTAGATAAGTGATAATAAGTAGATAAGTGAAAATAAAAGGATAGTTATGTTAAAATGACTATCCTTATTTTTTGAAAAATTATCGGTACTTTGGAAGTGACATGACAACATCGAGTGCAACCACCCCGCTTAAACAAATTATTTGTATCAAATGGGGCACCAAATATGGCGCAGATTACGTTAATAAACTCTATGGGATGGTAAGCCGTAATATCACCCCGCCGTTTCGCTTTGTTTGCTTTACCGACAATACCGATGGCATCCGTCCTGAAGTAGAATGTCAGGATTTGCCGCCCAGTGATATTGTGATGCCTACCAATACCCTTGGTAAATGGCCTAAGTCACGGCTTTGGAATGCACAGCTTGGCAATGTCACAGGAACAGTATTATTTTTAGATCTTGATGTGGTCGTAGTGGGTAGCCTTGACGACTTTTTTAGTTTTGGTGATGACAATCAGACGGTTTTATCTTATAACCCAAGTAACCCCTTAGAGAAGCTAGGTCAAACCTCGTGTTTTCGCTTCAAAGTCGGTAGCTTGGTTAGTTTGCTAGAAAAATTCCGTGCCGATCCACAAGGCGTGGCGGATAAATATCGCTTTGAGCAGCGCTTTGTCACTCGTAATGCCCCAGGTGGGGTTAAGCTTTTTCCAAAAGAGTGGGTGGTGCATTTTCGCCGCAAATGCCGCCAGCCATTTCCGCTAAATTATTTTATCCCACCAAAACTGCCTCATGATGCACGCATTATTATTTTCCCTGGTGATTTGTATCCGCAAAATGCGATTGCAGGGCAATACAACAAAAATTCTGCCGATAATGCCAAAGACCATTTAGGGCAGTTATTCACCGCTGAAAAAATCAAAAAACCGATTTCGCATTTACGCCATTTTATTTTGCCGACTGATTGGGTGGCAACGCATTGGCGAGAATAGAGGATAAACTATGGCGAACTTAGACCAACCTATCAAAATTTTTATCGGCTGTGACCCTAATAACAGTGACCTTGAGCAGATGATGGTGCTAGATTATAGCTTGCACAAACATACCAGCGAGCCTGTCGAGATTATCTGGATGCAGTTAAGCCGTGACCCAAGCAGCGTATGGTATTCCAATCCGCAAACAGGCGAGGGCTGGCATACCGAAAAATGGGCGACCCCGTTTTCGGGCTTTCGTTGGGCAATCCCCGAATATTGTGGCTTTAGCGGACGGGCGATTTATATGGATGCCGATATGGTGGTGTTGGACGATATCGCTAAATTGTGGCAGCACCCGATATCTGATGAGGCGATCCTTGCGGCTAAAGGTGATGGCGATTTGATGCGACTGTGCACCTGCGTATGGGATTGCCAAAAAGCCAAGGATTATCTTGAGCCTATAGCACATCTACAAGCCGATCTTGAGAGCCATAGCAAAATGATGGCAAAATTTAAAGCCAATCCGCAACTCATACAGCTCTACCAAGACAGCTTTAATTGTGTGGATGGCGAAGATTTAGCGATTGAGGATATTCGAATTTTGCATTATTCAGACATGGGGACGCAGTTTAGCCATAAATATTCCTTACCGCGCTTACAAGCCGAGGGCAAAACGCATTGGTTTGATGGGCAGATTTTGCCGCACCCTCGTCAAGATTTGGTTGAGGTTTTCGATACCTACTATCAAGAGTCGATACAAGCGGGCTATAGTATTGAGAACTATCGCACTACGCCGTTTGGCGAGTTTCCAAAAAGAACTTATAAAAAAGGTTACAAAGGTAATGCGGTCACTCGCCCTGCGAAAAAACCTTCTTTATTTAGTCGTTGGTTTAAATAGTCAATAGAGTATTAAATGGCATTGGTACAGTCACAAAAAATCGTATTAGTGATTAATTCACTGCAAGGCGGTGGTGCAGAAAAATTTGTTTTGACCTTGGGGGAAGCCTTTTACCAGATGGGCTTTGAGGTGCATATTGTCCGATTTGACCCGATTGTCGAACATACATTAAGCGAAAATTTAATCTATCATCTTATTCCTTTTCGCAATTATCGACGCTTTCCGAAAGGTAAAATTCGGCATTTCTTTTTTGCTCGCGCGGTTGATGGCTATATCAGTAAACATATTGGTCAGCCTGTGGCAATATTCGTGAACTTGTACCGTGAACATGAGGTATTTTATTATTCAAGGCAAAAAAAGGTGGCGTATGTCATCCATAATCAACTGAGTGAAAAATTAAAACTTGCTACCTTGCCGCCCAAGCAGCTTTCTTACTTTCAACGAATTTATACCAAGTATCCTGCTATTTGTGTGAGCGGCGGGGTAGCGCAAGATTTTGTCCGTCAATTTGGTGAACCGACCAAAACCACCACGATTTATAACCCCATCGACCGTGATAAAACCCGTGTATTAGCTGAGGCAGCTAACCCAGATTTACCCACCATTACCCAACAGGGCTATCTTATTCATGTGGGTAGTTTTAAAGCGCAAAAAGGGCATGAAATTTTATTGCAAGCTTATGCCAATTCGGCACAGACATTGCCCTTGGTATTGGTGGGTAAGGGTAGTTTGCAAGCGCAAATTGAACAAAAAATTATCGCGTTAAACTTGCAAGATAAAGTGATTTTAACTGGGTTTCAAAAGAATCCTTACCCATTGCTAAAGCACGCCACAGGGTTTGTGTTGTCCTCGCATTTTGAGGGCTTTGCATTGGTATTGGCAGAGTCATTGGCATTAGGCGTGCCTGCGATTAGCACCGATTGTCCGTCAGGACCTAGTGAAATTTTGCCGCCGCAGAATTTGGTGGCAGTGGCAGATATCCCTGCGTTAACTGAAAAAATCAACCAATTAATGAGCCATCCTATCCAGTTTAATGTGCCATTTAACGAAGCTTTTTTGCCACAAAATGTTGCCCGTCAGTATTTGACATTTATGGGGGTTGGCTTTGAATAAATCCAAGCGAGAAAAGTGATGCTAAAAAATTATGTGATTAGTCTCGCTCATCATAGCAAGCGGCAAAGCCATATCCAACAAGAGTTTGCTAAGCAGCACATCCCTTTTACTTTTTTTTCGGCGGTCACCCCTGATAAAAATACCCAAGTCGCTCAGCGACTGGCGATTGATATCACAAAGTCGGTATCTAGTGACACCGAAATTGCCTGTTTTTTAAGTCATGCTAGCTTGTGGCAACGCTGTGTGGATGAAAATCTTGATTATATCGGGATATACGAGGATGATATTTTTTTAGGTCAGCAGTTCGAGCAGTTTATTCGTCAAACTGATGTTTTTCAAAGCCGAGCTATCGATATTTTAAAATTAGAAAAGGTAAGCCCAAGGGTGCATTTGACTCATCCGATAGTCTTGCCTCAGGGTAGACGGACGATTTATGAATTAAAGTCTCGCCATTTAGGCGGGGCAGGTTATCTGCTATCCCATCGCGCTTGTCAGTATTTATTACAATATATCAGAAACCTACCCCAGCTTGAGGCAGTAGATGTGATGCTATTTGATGTGGGAAAATACCCCAAAGCCCTGCCTGTATATCAGCTTGTGCCTGCGATTGTGATTCAGGAGCATCATCTATTACCGCAAGTTGCTTTGGCAAGCAGTCTACAGGCAACCAGAAGCCAAGAAATTAAACGACCTTTAACAGGGCTACAAAAAATCAAACGTGAAGTCCTGCGTGCGACACGCCCACTATATATGACCAACCTTACCTTTGAATAACCATAAGGAGCCACTTGTGAGCTGCAACCCCTCAAATATCATTGTGTTGGTTATCAACTGCTTGCAGGGGGGCGGGGCAGAAAAGTCAGTATTGACGCTCGCGGAAGGCTTTTATCAACTGGGCTATAAAGTCCATGTCATCCGATTTAAAGCCACGACAGAATATGAGCTTAGTCCACATATCGATTTTCATATTGTCAACTTTAAGTGGTTTAAATTAATCCCCAGTGATAGGGTGCGTTACCAACAATTTGCCAAACATTTAGATAACTATATTTTAACGCATATTGGTCAGCCATGTTTGACGATTGCAAATTTGGAACGGGCGGACAAGGTGTTAAGCTATAGCCAGTTACCCAATGTCATTCATGTGATTCGTAATACCCTTTCTCAAGAACTGAAATTAGCCCAAGCTCGCAATAAGCCTATGGATATAGCGCAGCTAAAGACGACCTATCATGCGCAGCCTTGTGTGGCGATTAGTGAAGGAGTGGCGGTGGATTTTAAGGCGACCTTAGGGCTGACGAATATTACCACGATTTATAACCCGATTGATAACAAGCTTATTGAGGCAATAGCAGAGGCATACCCGCTAGAGATTGCGGAGTTTATTGTGCATGTGGGCAGCTTCAAGTACCAAAAAGCCCATGATATCCTGCTAAAAGCCTATGCCAAAACCTCTCAACGTTATCCGCTGTATTTGGTGGGTCAAGGCAAACTGATGGCAGAAACCAAACAGCTTGCGGTTGATTTAGGGATTAGCGATAAGGTGGTATTTACTGGCTTTAAATCTAACCCCTATCCGTATATCAAACACGCTAAATGCTTAGTATTAAGTTCTCGATTTGAGGGCTTTGGGCGAGTGATTGCCGAAGCATTAGCCGTGGATACGCCTGTGATAAGCACCGACTGTCCGTATGGTCCTAGTGAGTTGTTACCAAGGCAAAATCTTGTCCCTGTCGATGATATTGACGCCTTAGCCCAATTATTAGAACAAGCAATGGCAAATCCATCGGCGTTTGCCGTACCGTTTAATGAGCAATTTTTACCCAAAAATATCGCTAACCAATACATTGAGCGATTCGTGACCTCTAATCTGCCCGATACGGAATAAATGTAAACAAATCCTTAGAGATGGGCGAGTGGTTATAAATTTGCACGCCTTTTTGCTGATAGTTGTGGGCTACCCAATCAAACGACGGTACGATACGGTGGGTGATAGCCTTATCAAGTTTGGTCGGGGCAGCATTGTCTTGGCTTTCATAAAACCGTGGCTGCTGGCTATTAATTAAATCAATGCCATACAGATGTATCATTTGAAACCCTAAAGAATAAGCAAGCTGTAACGCCACCAACGCTACCGTTCCTCCCTCAACAAAGCCGTAACGAATATCCCAAGACACCCCAATTTTTTTATTGATGCTATGATAAGGGCTATGTTTTAGGTGTTTTAGTCGGGTACGTTTATTGAGTGTGACAGCTATTTTGCCTAAAAGGCTAGTTTGCTGAAGGGCAATCAAACTATCATCAATCGGTCTATCGACTGGATAGATGATATAGATATGGTCGGCATATTGAACTAAAAAATCGGGCGCATCTTGCCATAGTTGTTCTGCCACTAAAGCACTGATATACAGTGGATAACCACCCCGATAATACTGCAGCGGAATACTACAGTTATGCTTAATAAAGCGTGGGTCAGTGATAACATACGCCACAATTTTTTCAAATTTATAGTGTTCGGTCAGGCTAATACTGCCATTTACAAATATAACCGACTCACAACCAAGCGAGTCGATGGCATTGGTCTGGATGCTTGGGCCTGACGCCAAAATATGTACTGTCGTATCAGAGACTTTTGGTAGCACAAATGCAGGATTGACAATACGTAGGGCGATTGTCTGAGTAGATCGGGTAAGTATCAAAGAATGATTGGCTACCACCATGCTGATTTTTCATCCTTATGTAGTTGTTTTAATGTGGTGAATGCGCTAGGTTGGTCATGCAATCTAGCAAACACCTTGAGTAAGAGTGTGGCAGAAAAAGGGTCTTCAGCGTAAAAATGCTGATACCGCTCACGCATATGTTTTAGTGTATCGTCCTTACCTAGCCTAAAATAGGTCAAACCAGCATACAGCGGTTTATGATGGGCGTACAAAATAGCGGATTTTTCCTCATCTAGGCTGGCAGATGAACGATAGAGATACTGCTGGGTTTCGTAGACTTTTACCGTATTAATCAAAGTAATAATATTGAGTAATATTGCCTTTCTAGTCGGTTTTGGATCAAAATCAATAAAGGTATCACAGGCAGAGGCAATCCATCGTAAACTTAAATTATCCATCAGATAGTCAGTCTGCGTTTGCCAAAGGTGGGTAAAGGTTTGAAAAGTTTTTTCAGGTTGAAACCGACGGCGTAATAATACAATCAGTATCGCATGGTAAAAACTAAGTTCAGATTGTCCTATAAACTCGAGTTGCAACGTGGTTAAATGCGTGTATAAATTGCGAATACGCCGTGGCTCATAGTCCTTAAGCGGGTCTATCGGTTCATCCACTTGGGTATCATCTAATAAATGGGGGTGAGCTTGAATAATCGTATCAATGATAGAACAAGTATCACTATCAATCACACGAATTTTCATCGCCTCAATATTTTGCCCGGCATAGTGGTCAATAATTTGATTCGCCCCAAGGCGTTTTTCACTTTTAAATAATAAAATAAACTTACGATACCAGTTTGCCATTTTTTATTATTCCTAAAACCGCAAGCTTATGTGAAATTTCTTTTAAGTTGAATTACCCGATGCTCAATTATCCATTAACTATCTAAGGCTTAACTATCAAAGGTTGAGTTATCGCCAATAATCCCTAATCCAGTCAGTTGGTAATACCTTACGATACCACTTACCGCTTTTGCCCACGATGGCATCGGGTGGATTCACTTCACCATGAAAAATCACCATTTTTGCCCCTTTAGGCAAAATCGGCGGTTTGACAAAACTTAAGGGAAATGGCTGCACACATTGGTATTTAAAGCTCACGCACCAAGACGCATCCCAATATTCAAGGTGGTGATGCTCACGCAAATAATTGGACAGGTAAGCTTGCTCATGGCGTACTTGGCTACGAATCGTGTCAAAATTTTGCTCAAAATTTGATAACAAATCCGGATAAGTATTTTGTCCAACTTTAAAGCGATACACTGATGAATTACCCACCATGCGCCACGGTTTTTTCCAATCACGGATAATCACCACACTGTCATCGTGCTGCGCTTGATAAGTAAAAAAGCAATCAATATTATCGACAATCACAATATCAATATCCAAAAATAACGCCGTGCCTTTTAAATCGTATAATTCAGGGCTAAAGGTGGTCAGTTTTTTCCAGCCACGTTCAGGAATATTACTGGGTAAATTGAGCTCAGGAATTGGGTAGCATTTGACGTTAGCATCTATCCCTGTGCTATCATCGGTCAAACATACCATTTGAAAGGGCAGTGTTAAATGTCTGTTAACCATATTGTACAGGCGATTAACGTACTCAGCACCATATTTGGTGCCCCATTTCATACAAATAATGTAACGGTGTTCATCAGGCAAAGCCGGCGCTGAAGTATAATTTGGTAAAGTCATAGGTAACTTATTATCATATTAAGTAAGTGAATTGATAATATCATGATTTGCTAAGTTTTGGATAACGCTGGCGAACCGCTACCGCGATGGATGGCTCGGCATTATAAATAACGGGAAATCCTGGCACACGTTTAAAGCGCTTATAACCCCACATATATTGACTGGGGAACCGATCAATCATCCGCTCGATGGCGTGGTTCATTGCGGTTGTCGCTGTCACCATGTTTTTGTCATACAAGGCGGGGTCAGTTAGCTCATCACAATAAATATCAAAGCCTTGACCATCGTCACGGCGTACACAGGTCAAACCTACCAAGCTACAATTTGTTTTACTGGCTAATTTGCTAGCAAGGGTACTGGTCAATGTCGGAATACCAAACAACGGCACTACTTCACCGCCAGATGGGTCAGGGACATGGTCAGGCAATATGATACTAAAACCGCCTGCTTTTAGGGTTTTAAAAATCGCTTTTACCCCAGTGGCATCGGTTGGTACCAAAGTTGCATTCAGCCGCTGACGCCCTTGTAACACAAACTGATTGGCTTGTTCACCTTTCACAGGTTTATACATGATGGTGGGTGCACCAAACTGGTTGAGCCACGCATTCATGATTTCCCATGTTCCCAAATGCGGCACAATTGCAAGCATGCCATTGGGGTTTTGTAAGCCTTGCATCAGAACTTGTTGATGATGCACGGTATGGATTTGTTTGACCGACCACGCAGGTGGCATTGCCCAGCTTTTAGCCGATTCCACCATGTTTTTGCTTTGATTGGCAATACAGGCTCTAGCAAGGTCGTCACGCTGGGATTCAGTGAATTCAGGATAGACAAGTCGTAAGTTAGTATCAACGGTTTTCATGATACTTTTGTCACGACGAAGTGAAATGATAAAGCTTGCGATATGTGCCAATAGATATAGCATCCACATTGGCACATATTTGAGAAGAGTAAGGGCATTCATCTAATTAAAGGTGTGACCTTGATTAAGATTGTGGCGCTTTACTGTCTTTTTCGCGTATACGGATGCCCAATTCACGCAGTTGTTTGCCATCCACGGGTGCAGGAGCATCAGTCAGCGGACATTCAGCCGTTTTGGTTTTTGGGAAGGCGATGACGTCTCGAATCGATTGTGAGCCTGTCATTAGCATAATTAACCGGTCAAGACCGAATGCCAAACCACCGTGCGGTGGCGCACCGTATTTTAGCGCGTTAAGTAAGAATGAGAATTTTTCTTCGGCTTCGGCTTCAGAAATACCCAAGGCTTCAAATACCGCTTTTTGCATATCCAAAGTATTGATACGCAATGAACCACCACCGATTTCAGTACCGTTTAATACCATGTCATAAGCGATAGATAGCGCGGCTTCTGGGTTGTTTTTCATCGCTTCAACCGTGCCTTTTGGCTTGGTGAAGGGATGATGAACCGACGTCCATTTGCCGTCTTCGGTTTCTTCAAACATTGGGAAATCCACGACCCAAAGCGGTGCCCATTCTTGAGTCAGCATATTTAGGTCTAGACCCAATTTGACACGCAGCGCACCCATGGCATCATTGACGACTTTGGCTTTATCCGCGCCAAAGAAGATGATATCACCGGTTTGCGCCTCAGTACGTTTAATCAGCTCGACTAATACTTCATCGGTCATGTTTTTGATAATCGGTGATTGCAGACCTGATTCTTTATCGACACCGTTGTTGATGTTGTTGACATCATTGACTTTGATATAAGCCAGACCTTTTGCGCCATAGATGCCGACAAATTTAGTATATTCGTCAATTTGTTTACGGGTAATTTCACTACCGTTTGGCACACGAAGCGCCACCACACGACCTTTTGGGTCTTGGGCAGGGCCTGAGAATACTTTAAATTCCACAGACTGCATGATATCAGCCACATCAACCAACTTCATAGGGATACGCAAGTCGGGCTTATCAGACGCATAGTCACGCATTGCTTCAGCGTAGGTCATACGCGGGAAGGTATCAAATTCAATGTTCATCATGGTTTTGAACAAATCTTTTGTTAATCCTTCGGCAATGTTCATGATATCTTCATCACTTAAGAATGAGGTTTCAATATCAATTTGGGTAAATTCTGGCTGGCGGTCGGCACGTAAGTCTTCATCACGAAAACATTTAGCAATTTGATAATAACGGTCAAAACCCGCCACCATCAACAGCTGTTTAAAAAGCTGAGGCGACTGTGGCAGGGCATAAAACTCACCGTTTGATACACGGCTAGGCACCAAATAATCACGCGCGCCTTCTGGGGTGGCACGGGTCAAGATTGGGGTTTCTACATCCAAGAAACCTTGGTCATCTAGGTAACGGCGAATGGTCGAAGTGGCTTTGGCGCGAAACTTCATACGCTCTTGCATCTCTGGACGGCGCATGTCTAAAAAGCGATATTTTAGGCGTAGTTCTTCAGAAACGTTGGTAAACTCATCATTGAGGGGGAATGGCGGCGTCTCAGAGGTGGCGATTGTTTCGATGTCTTTGGCCAATAACTCCACTTGACCGCTCGTCATGTTTTTGTTTTCAGTACCGGCATAACGCTGACGCACACGACCGGTGATTTTGAGCACATATTCAGAACGCGCGCTATCTGCTGTAGCAAATGCTTCTGGGGTATCTGGGTCGATGACCACTTGCAGTAGGCCTTCACGGTCACGCATATCCAAGAAAATAACCCCACCGTGGTCACGGCGACGATGCACCCAACCGCAAATAGTGATGGTTTGATCGTTTAAGTTTTCGGTGACAAGCCCGCAATAGTGTGTACGCATCATAATGAAGCAATCCCAATATTTTTCGTAATGTAAGAAGTAGCAAAAATTTTTATAAACGAATATTATGCCTTGTTTACTCAAATTTCACAATATGAAACACGGTTTATCATGCATATCTACTAGCCATACCTGTCACAGACATTTCGCGAATATTGTGTGGACAAGCGATTGAAAACAGCAAAATAAACGCTATATAAAACCCATTGTGTGAATTTTTTCCTTAATTAGAGCCCTTAATTAGAGAGTTATTATGCTATTTCAAAATGCCAAACATCCGCTTGAAATGAAAGTTACCCATTTAAATAAAGTCAAAGCCCAACGCAAACAACAATTACAATTGCAAATGGTGGATGATAAAGGGTTAACATCACTCATCAGCCGCGCATTTACAGACTTGACGAAAAAAGACAATCCCAAAAAAACCTCAAAATTTGGTCTATTCAAAAATAAAGCCGCCAACAAAAATTGTTTTGTGCTAGATTTTCATGGCGATATAAAAGCCACTGAAGTACAGCAACTGCGTGAAGAAATCAGCACGCTACTGACGGTGGCAAAACCTGAAGATGAGGTCATTGTGCGCCTTGAGTCCTCAGGTGGCATGGTACACGCATATGGCCTCGCTGCTGCCCAGTTGGCACGTATAAAAGAAGCAGGACTAAACTTAACGGTCTGTATTGATAAAGTCGCCGCTAGTGGTGGCTATATGATGGCGTGTGTGGCTGATAAAATTTTAGCGGCGCCGTTTGCGGTGGTTGGCTCGATTGGTGTGGTGGCACAAGTGCCTAACTTTCATGATTTATTAGAAAAACATGACATCGATGTCGAAGTATTTACCGCAGGTAAATACAAACGCACGGTAACCGTGCTTGGTGAAAATACCGAAGAAGACAAACAAAAATTCCAACAAGAGCTGGAAGAAACGCACAAACTATTTAAAGACTTTGTGCGTAAATACCGTCCGAGTTTGGATGTTGAACAAGTGGCAACCGGTGAGCATTGGTATGGTGAAGATGCGATAACGCGCAATTTGGTCGATACCCTGCAAACATCGGACACTTATATCTTAGAGAAGATGACAGATAGCGAATTGTATGCCATTCAATCTCGTCAAAAACCGACCATCGCGCAAAAGCTAGGCATCTCGCAAGCGGCACAAGCGGTGGTAGCGACCGCGATTGATAAACTACCAGATGCCTTGGCAAAGTTAGAAAGCGCTAAAATGCCGATGGTCAAAAAATAACTGTCAGATAAAATGATAAAAACCTGTGGTGATAAAACCTGTGACAAAAACCTATGTTGGTTGGCAGGTTTTTAAGTTTTAATGGCGACACATTTGGGCGTATAACTATGAAACTATTTATGTTAAAAATCGGGGCGCGTCCCCAAGGACGACTGATTGAACAGCATGATGTGATGTTTGTGATTGCAAATAGCCTAAGTGAAACAATTGAGAATGTCAATCAGCACTGGCCGGCAGTCAAAAACAACTGGCACTTAGACGCATGGCGAGAAGTGAAGCGGGTGGGTGATTATCAAATTTTGTTGTCGAAAGAGAGCTTGTCAAAAGATGGATTGTCAAAAGATAACGCGCTTGCAGATAATATATTGGCAGCTGAAAGGGTAGATAACAAATTAGATAGTCAGGGCAAGCAACTTTATTTTGTCAATTTAGGCGGTTATCTGCCAGGTCAATTTGAAGAATTTCATTATAAAACACTTGTGGTAGCCGAGACGCTAGGTAAAGCAACGGCGCAAGTTAAAAAAACGGCATTTTATCAAGATTATACATTTGATAATGTCGATACCGCCAAAAGCGGCGTGGCAACCAGTCATGTTGATGATAAGCATCAACTAGATTTGGATGATATTCACTGTGTGGCTGATTTACTGCCAAAAGACGTGGCATTAACCATTCAGCCATTAACCGAGCCTGAAAAAAATCAGCTACCTGACGATACGCTGCATATTGGTTATTTAAGTCTCAAGCAAATCAAAACCATGATTGACTAACCCGTGAAGCGTCTGATGGCGTATTTTGGTGCTGTCAATCATTGCCTTTACTCGGCTTTGCCTTTATAGTAGGCTCATTTTTAACCCCTTCTTTTTATCTACAAAAGCTTTGTATAACCAATGAAACAAGCCACCGCCCTTAATATCCTTAAAACTGGTAAAAATGTGTTTTTAACAGGCTCAGCAGGGGCAGGCAAGACCTATACCATCAATCAGTATTTGCATTATCTGCGCGCAAGGGATGTGGCGGTGGCGGTGACGGCAAGCACAGGTATTGCTGCCACCCACATGAACGGCATGACCATTCACAGCTGGGCGGGCATCGGCATCAGTAACGAGCTGAGCGCCAAAGACATCGCCCGAATCAAAAAACGCACGGTGGTTGTGGAGCGCATTGAGCGCACCAAAGTATTGGTGATTGATGAAATCTCAATGCTGCATCGACAGCAATTTGAGCTCATTAACCAAGTGCTACAAGCCATCAAAGAAAACACATTGCCGTTTGGTGGTATACAGCTATTGGTCGCCGGGGATTTTTTTCAGTTGCCGCCGATTGGTGAGCCCCATGAGAGCAACCGTGATAAATTTGCCTTTATGGCGCAAGCTTGGCTGGATGCAGATTTTCAAATTTGCTATTTATCCGAGCAGCATCGTCAAAAAACTGACAAAACAGCGGTGGCAGGTAACACCTATTATGGTTTGGATTTAAATGCGATTTTAAATCAGATTCGTAGCCAGCAGTTTACCCCCCATATCATGCCTGCTTTGACCGCTACGGCTGAGCATGTGCTAGCCGACACCCGTACCCGACTGTTTACCCACAATGTCAACGTGCAAGCCATCAATGAGCAGGAACTTGGCAAACTTACCGCATCGGCGCATACTTTTCGCGCTTGGGGAGAAGGCGATGAAAAGCTCGTTGAAACGCTAAAAAAATCCGTACGCAATACCCCAGAACTGGTGCTCAAACTTGGCGCAAAAGTGATGTTTATCAAAAACAACGCCGAGCTTAATGTGTCAAATGGCACCATGGGCAAGGTAGTTGATTTTGTTGCCACCACTCTTAAACAACCAAATAAACAAACAGACGATAGCGCATCAAAAAACAGCCCGTCAAACAATAGCCTATCAAACAAGCACCCATCTGAGCCGCTCGATGAACAAGCGCTAGCAGCAGATGCAAGTGCCTTGCTCGATGCGATTGAACAAGAACAACAAGCGGATATGGCAGACTTGCTGGATGAAGTGAATGGCGGTCAATCACAACAAACTCACCACAAGGATGAGGATGATATCGCCGCAACAGACACGGCTGATGACAAACTGTCGGAGTTACTTTATCCCTTGGTTGAGCTCAATGACGGTCGCAAAGTCATCGCCGAATATGATTCATGGCGTATTGATGATGAAGAGGGCGAAATACTGGCTGCCTATTATCACATCCCATTGACGCTGGCGTGGGCGATTACCATTCACAAAAGCCAAGGCATGACGCTGGATGCGGCAGAAGTAGATTTGTCCAAAACCTTTGAAAAAGGGCAGGGCTATGTGGCTTTATCACGGTTAAAGCAGCTATCTGGGCTACAATTACTGGGCGTCAATGAATTAAGCTTACAGCTTGATCCCCTAGCACGCGGCGCTGATCAGCGATTTCAGGCGATCAGTGCAGAGCAAGAATGTGAATTTTTGACACGCAGTAAAAAACAGCTCAATGACCTTCATCGTGAATTTATCATTCAATGCCGGGGTACGCTGGATAAAGAGAAAATCGCTGCGTATGAAAATCGCGCCAAACAACAGCAAAAACTGATTGAAAAACGTCGCCATGCTGTACAGCAGCTGCAATCTTTGGCAGATGATGCGGCAGGCGTCATCACTCCCACGGTGCTTGAAACCAAAGCCCTGCTGGATGAAAGTTTGACCATCGCAGAAATTGCGCAAGCCCGTAATCTAGCCCAATCAACCGTGATGGGGCATATCGAGAAAATTGCTGAGCATTTTCCCCGCGCCAACATCGCGCATCTACGACCTGATGACGAATGGCTACAGCCGATTGATAAGGCGTATCAAAAAATAGCTAAACGTGATGACAAACGCGATAAAGGTAACGATGGCAAAATCAAAATTCGCGCGATTGTCGAAGAATTAAGAAACGCCTATTCTTATAATGATGTGAAACTTGCCTTGTTGTTTTTAAAACCGCATGGCAATTGAGCACTTGTCTAGTAAGGAATATCCCTGATTGAATGCTTCTACCATCAAACCTTTTAACATCGCTATTAATGGCTTTGGTCGTATTGGGCGCAACGTGCTACGTGCTTACATCGAACGGTTTTGTCAAAATCCTTTACAATTACAGCCGTTAAATATCGTCGCCATTAATGATATTGCTGAGCCAGCAACCCTGCTACATCTACTCAAATATGACAGTACCCATGGTCGATTATCGGCGGTCAGTGATATCCATATTGAATTAAAAACAGTGGATTTGGGTGAAAAACAACAGCATTTTTTGCTATTAAGCCAAGGGGAGTTTCGGCAAAAAATTGCATTGATACAGCAGCCCATTGCCACCAAATTACCTTGGGAAAAACTGGGCATCGACATGGTGCTTGAGAGCACGGGTCATTTTCGTAGCTATGAACAGGCGTCACAGCATATTATCGCGGGCGCCAAGCAGGTGATGATTGGGGCTGCTCCGTTTGATCATGTAGATGCCAGTATCGTAGTGGGCGTCAATGACCATGAGCTTAGCCGTGATAAAAAGATTTTGTCCAGTGTGTCGTGTACCACCCAAGCGCTCGTGCCTTTACTATATATATTGCACCGAGCCTATGGTATCGAATCAGCAATGATGACCGAAATCCATGCGGTAACCGCTGACCAAACTGTGCTTGACCAAGTCCACCGTGATTTGCGCCGTGCACGGGCTTCTGGGCATAACATTATCCCAACCACATCAAGTAGTATCGCTGCGGTCAATCGGGTGATGCCGCATATGGCAGGCAAGGTGAATGGGTATTCAATCCGCGTACCGACCATGGATGTCGCGGCAATTGATGTGACATTTACCTTTGACAAAGCCACGGATGTTACCGCTATCAATCAGCTGTTAAAACATGCCAGTGAACAAGATTTATTGGGTATCATGGATTACAGTGATGAGCCATTGGTGTCCAGTGACTTTATCCATGATGCGCATTCATTGGTGATTGATAGCTTGCAAACCATGAGTGTGGGGCGGCAATTTAAAGTGTTTGCTTGGTATGATAATGAATGGGGCTACGCCAATCGGATGCTCGATATTTGTCAAACCTTAGCGAAACTATAAACCTTAGCAGAGCTATAAAAAGAAAAAAATTATCAATTAAAAAAAGCGAAACCTAGTCAGTCTCGCCTTTTTTATGCCTAACAAAAATTAATGTCTAAAATGACGCATACCGGTGAACACCATCGCAATGCCATGCTCATCGGCTGCAGCGATGGTTTCATCATCGCGCATTGAGCCACCTGGCTGGATAATCGCCTTAATCTCCACCGCTGCGGCATTGTCAATACCATCACGGAACGGGAAGAAGGCATCTGATGCCATCACCGCACCCACAGGCGATAGACCAGCGTGCTCAGCTTTAATCGCGGCAATACGTGCTGAGTTGACACGGCTCATTTGACCTGCGCCTACCCCAATGGTACGGCCATCTTTGGCATACACAATCGCGTTGGATTTCACATATTTGGCGACTTGCCAAGTAAATAGTAAATCATCGAATTGTTGCTGAGTCGGCTGTACTTTTGTCACTACTTTTAAATCATCTAAGGTGATTAAGCCCAAATCTTGCGCTTGCACCAATAAACCCCCAGTGACGCGTTTGAAGTCAAACTGGGCTTGGCGCTCACTTGGGTTTGGTAACTCACCGCAGACTAACACACGCACATTTTTCTTGGCAGATGTGACATCGAGTACACCATCGGCAATGCTTGGGGCGATGATGACTTCAACAAATTGCTGATCCACAATCGCTTTTGCTGTTTTGATATCCAGCTCACGGTTAAAGGCAATGATACCGCCAAACGCAGATTCTGGGTCAGTGGCAAAGGCTTTTTGATAAGCATTGGTTAAGTCGGCATCCACGGCCACACCACAAGGATTGGCGTGTTTAACAATGACACACGCAGGCAAATCAAACGATTTCACGCATTCTAATGCCGCATCGGTATCTGCGATGTTGTTGTAAGATAGTTCTTTGCCTTGTAATTGCTTGGCGGTGGCAATACTGGCTTCTTTTTGACTATTTACCTGCGCTTTTTCGACATAAAAAGCGGCTTGTTGATGCGGGTTTTCACCATAGCGTAAGTCTTGCGCTTTGTCCATTTGTACGTTAAAAGTACGCGGGAATTGGTCAGCCGATTCAAAGCTTTGCAGGCGATTGCCTAAAAAGTTGGCAATCATACCGTCATAATGTGCGGTATGCTCAAATGCTTTTACCGCTAAATCAAAACGGGTGGTATCACTGATACGACCGTTTGCTGTTAGCTCACCCAAGATTGCTGCATAATCGTTGGGGCTTGTCACAATGCTGACATGGTCATGATTTTTTGCCGCGGCACGCACCATGGTAGGGCCACCAATATCAATGTTTTCGATGGCGTCTTCTTTGGTGACATTCGGGTTAGCAACGGTTTGGGCAAATGGATATAAATTGACAACGACCATGTCAATGCGGTCGATGCCATGTTCTTGCATAATGGCATCATCCGTGCCGCGGCGACCTAGAATACCGCCATGAATTTTTGGATGCAGGGTTTTTACCCGACCATCCATCATCTCTGCAAAACCTGTGTATTCTGCGACCTCAGTCACTGCTAAGTCATGTTGTTTGAGTAGTTTGTAGGTGCCGCCCGTTGACAGCAGACGAAAACCGTGGGTGATTAGACCTTTAGCAAAATCTACAATACCCGATTTATCAGAAACAGAGAGCAATGCATAAGCTTGATTCATAATTGACTCGACTCGTTGACAAAAAAACACTGGGTGCAGAAAAAACAAAAAGTCAGTTGTGACGAACTGACTGATTAACTTTAATACCCCAACTCTATAAATCCCTAAGTATGGGGATATCTTATCATAAAAAAGCGGGTATTTTTATCAATTATAATAATTGGTGGGTTTTGAGTTTTTTCCGCAATGTGCCGCGATTAAGTCCCAAAATCTCGGCGGTTTTGGTTTGATTGCCGCGGGTGTGTTCAAGGACGACACTGATCAGCGGTTTTTCAAATTGTGACAACATAAGCTCATAAAGCTGGGTCGGTTGTTGTTCTTTTAAATTATCGAAGTACTCTCGTACCACAAGCTCAATGTGATGAGCTAGGCTTGCGCTGGGAGAAGTTTGCGATGGGGTATGGGTAGTGTATGGGTTAGATGGGCTATCTGACATATTGGAATACTTGGCGCGAT
This sequence comes from Moraxella sp. CTOTU46711, assembly GCF_031975715.1. Lineage (NCBI taxonomy): Bacteria > Pseudomonadati > Pseudomonadota > Gammaproteobacteria > Moraxellales > Moraxellaceae > Moraxella > Moraxella sp. CTOTU46711. The sequence continues at coordinate 705,651 of NZ_DALYMP010000001.1, read as the reverse complement.
TTTGTAAAGCAACAGAATTGGGCATAACAGATTCTCAAACTAAATTTGCTGACAAATTTATTGAATAATTCGTTAGTTAACAGATTAAATAAAACTTAAATATCAAGACGAATAATAAAGTTATTAATACTTATACTAAAACAATTATGAAACTGATAGCAAGCTTAAGTTGTTTACAATATGTAAAATTCTGCGATAAATACTGGGTGCGATAGGGGCTTAATTTAGCAAAGCTGTAATCAAGCTAAAAACAATTTAATAAACCAGCTCAATATTAGCGGCTTGGACTTTGGCTTTTGGAAAATCAATCCGTAATTTAATGGGTTTTATTTGATGCGGCATCAAATAGTTGTTACCCGCTTCTAGATAGTCTGTAGGGGTAAGTAGAGTCTGAGCGAGTATGGTGTTGCCACTGCGTAGTGAAACCTTAACACTCGGGTAGATAATATTATTGTCTGTGGTATTGGTCAGGGTAAATATCATGTCAGTCTGCCCCGCTTGTTTGGATGAATGAGCAAGCTTTAGCATCTGCACATCAATAAGCTCGATATCAGCCAGAGGCAATTGACAGGCGGGTATTTTATGGCAAATAGTTGATAGCACGGCTGCGTTTGTTTTTGAAGTGATTAAGGTGTTAATGTTAAAAATAATATATTGCGCGGCTAGCAAAAAGATTAATAGTAAACTGCCTAATCCCCAAATAATGCCCATATTAAAAATTTTTGCATTCAGCGATTGTTGCGAGGAAACTTGTTGCGACAAGCGCTCATCAATTTTTTTTTGATACGCTAATAAATCTGCTTGTTGCTCGCTACCCGTATCAATCGCAATTTGGTCAAAAATATCTGTGTTAAACACCCCATCCATGCCTCGCTTGGGTTTAGTGTGGGTTGCGGATGAGTCGTCCATTGCTTCGTTGTCATCTGCTTGCGCCATTAAACTTTGCAGCCAAGCATTTTCATCGCCTGAAGCGTCTTTATCTTGGGCAAGTTCTATCGCTTCAGCTGCATCCTTATCGTCAATGATTGGCTTTTTAGGCTTGCTATCTCTGGCTTTTGGCAGTTGGTCAAAATTGTCTATAATCTCAAAGTCATCTAATTTGCTGGTTGATTTAGCTCTGGCTGATGTAGTTGAAGATTTTGACAAGGCATATGGTGAGATGGGTTTAACGGGTTCATTGACAATCGGATTACCGGCTTCATCAAGACCTGACTCATCATCAAATAAAATACACTCAGATTTATCGTCGATGAGCGCGGATGGCGTATGATGGTTTGGACTTGCCAGTGGATTGTTGTTAGCAAATTTTTTTTGTTCTAGTTGTTCAGTAGCTGAGAAAATGGTTTTGCAATGGGAACAACGAACGTACCCATGTCTAACGGCTAACTGTTCATCATTGATTTTAAATGCATGTTGGCAGTTTGGGCATTTGGCATTGTACAAATTCATCGCAACATCACTTCCCTTTTAGCATTTTTAGTTTGCGTCTTTGATTTTTAATAATGTCGTGTGTTAAATCATTTAATGACGAATAAAAAATAAAGTCAACAAATTTCCTAGAATTTATGTTCACTAGGTTGCTAGCTATGTCCTTGGGCTGTTACTAGGCTTCGGCGGGGAAAAGACGACCTTACCTCCTTGTAAGGCTTTTTATACGAATCGCGATTTGTTCTACTCGCGGCGAAAACCCGAGAGGCGATGCCAATGTCTATCTTCCTGCGCGCTAAAGGTAAATTCGCCATCCATCTCAAAATAAGGCTGATAGGCAGCTTTTACATCTTCCACTTGGTTTTCAATCAGACCTGCCAACACAATGCTACCTTGAGATTTCAATAATGTCGCAAAATAAGGGGCAAGGCTCATTAGTGGTTTGGCTAAAATATTGGCGGTTATCAAGTCCACGGGCAAAATAGCCTGCTCTTTACAATAGTCACTAAATTGCTCAGGTAAAAACGCCTGAAGCTGATCGGCTACCTTGTTGCGCTCCGCATTTTGATGGGTGGCTAAGACTGCTTGGGGGTCAATATCGACCGCATACACCTGTTTTGCGCCTAGCAAAAGCGCCGCAATGCCCAAAATACCTGAGCCGCACCCATAGTCAATTATTACTTTATCTTGCAAAGGTTGTTCTGTCAGCCAATCAATACAAAGACGGGTCGTCGCATGGTAACCTGTGCCAAATGCCAAGCCTGGATCCATGATGATATTAATCGCATTGGGGTTAGGGGGTGACATCCATTTGGGCACAATCCAAAGTCCATTGGCACATTCAATGGGATGGTAATTCTTCATCCACTCACGTTCCCAATCTTTGTCATCCACTCGGCTTGTCCAAACTCGCGTCGCCACCACATCATTGGCGATACTTTGACTCAAAGTTTCCAGATTACAATCGCCATCAAATAGCCCAGTCACAATCACATCATCCCACAATGGCGATTCACCTGGCAATGGTTCAAATAGCGGTTGGTCACCTGCATCATCTAAACTGATACTGAGCGCATCGGCTTCTAGCATCAAGGTCTCCGCCAGTTCGGCTTGCGATTTTTCGCATTGAATATGTAATTGCTGCCAAGGCATAAACAGTCCTTAAAAATAACAAATAAAATAATGAAACAATAAAAGGCGAGCGCGCTGGCTTGGTAGTATAAACGCATTCAGCCAAAAATGCGATGTGACTCAAAAATGAAAACACCCATGTTATTGCTTGGCACACCTAAGCCAAAACACCTAACGGCAAGGGTAAGGGCAAATAAGAAGGTTTGCTTGTTATCGTCTCTAAAACATTTCTTTAACCGATTTTTCTAACCAAGACTGCGAGCGCGGCGCCGCATTGAGTGGTTGGTTGGTATGGGTCGGGTCGCCGCCGTTATTGGGGGTATTAGGGTTGGTCTGGGTATTCCCCGTATAGCCACCCTCATTTTGGTAGGGATTGGCTGCAGGTGGGTTATTGCCAATGGTATCTTCATCGGTTTGTCTGCGCTCAATATTGTCATACCGCTGTTGTTGGCTTTGTCCAAACTCACTCATTGCCTGTTGTTGCTGTGCCGCAAATCTTGCTTCTTGCTCGCTTTGGTATAGTTGTACCGCGCATTCACTACTATCTTGCGGTAGATTGTCGGTATCAACAGGTACATAGATGGCATTTGGACATTTTTCATTGGATAATTGTGATTTGCCGTTTTCCATCCATAGCCATTCGATATTGCCTGGCGCGATGAGATTAACTGGCGTAAGCTTTTGCTGCTTCATAAAATTCATCCACATCGGCAAAGCGCCATTACCGCCACTTAGACCGGTGGGTTTATTGTCATCTAAACCGACCCAAACAACGCTCACCACATTGCCACTATACCCTGCAAACCACGCATCGCGATAATCATTGGTAGTCCCTGTTTTACCTGCAAGATTGAGATTATCACCGAGCGATAGCGCCGCTTTGGCGGTACCTTGCTTGATGACCTGCTGCATCGCATAATTGGTGAGATAGGCAGCCGTGGGGTTGATGACTTGTTGATTTTTTTGTTCCATGCCCTGAACCACTCGTCCTTGGTCATCAATAATCGTGCGAATGGTATGAATTTCATGACGCAAGCCACCTGTTGCCAGTACTTGATAAATCCCCAACATATCCATGGGCGATAGATTCACCGCGCCAAGCAAGGTAGAGGGATAATTGGGCAATGGGCTACTGATACCCATACGGTACAATTGATTTAAAAAATTAGGAATACCGACTTCCATGCCCACACGTACCGCGGCTTGGTTATAGGAATTGGCTAAAGCGCTGGTGAGGGGGATAATACCATGACTGCCGCCACCGTAATTGCTGGGTGTCCATGTCTTACCATCGGTCATTTTTAGCACAATTGGGCTGTCATCGACACTGCTTGATAAATTGTAACGACCTTGCTCAAATGCGGTTAAGTAAATAATCGGTTTGAGTAAAGAGCCAACTTGGCGTTTGGCATCGATGGCGCGATTAAAACCGGTAAAATCACGACTACTTCCCACCACAGCAAGTAGTTCACCGTTGTTGGGATTGGCGCTGACTAGGGCGGCTTGCAAATTAGTGAGCTGTTTGGGATTACTTTTTTTTAACTGATTGACGCTTTGAATGACCGCATTGGTAGCGGTTTTTTGAACGTTGGGGTCAAAACTGGTAAATATTCTTAACCCTTCGTTTTTGAGATCGTTGGCATCATAGGTACGGGTGAGTTCTCGCTTGACCACATCGAGATAATCAGGAAAACGCGTTTTACCAATCACAGGATTGTAAGAAATGCTCAGTGGCTGTTGCAACGCTTCATCATATTGCTGTTGGCTGATTTTACCGGTTATCAGCATATTACTCAGCACCACGTTACGGCGTTTTAGGGCAGCATCGGGGTAGCGTAGCGGATTGTACTGAGTAGGACCTTTGGCAAGCCCTACGAGCATCGCCATTTGGTCAAGTCGAAGCTCTTTTAGCGGACGGTTAAAGTAAAACTGCGAGGCAAGCCCAAACCCGTTAATGGAGTGATTGCCATTTTGACCTAAGTTAATCTCATTCATATAGGCTTGCAAAATCTCACTTTTGGTGTAATGCATTTCCAGCAAAATCGCCATCACCGCTTCATTGGCTTTACGTTTGATAGTACGGTCTGAGTTGAGATAGAAGTTTTTAACCAGTTGCTGGGTGATGGTGGAGCCGCCTTGGCGTGAACCGCCCATAAAATTGCTATAAACCGCACGTCCTATCCCTCGGATAGACACGCCGTGATGCTGATAAAAACTGCGGTCTTCTGTTGCCACAAGCGCATCAATTAATGGCTGCGGATAGTCATTGATGGTTAAAACGATGCGATCTTCATTGTTATCTGGATAGATACCGCCAATAAAAATGGGCTCAACCCGCGCCACACCTGATGGATTAGGACGGGTGCTTTGTAATTTTTCAATTTGGTTATCTTTGAGCGTGACCTTAATAATTTGCGATGGTTCAGTATCGTTGGCGGCAAATTTAAATTCGCGGGTATGAATATAGTATTCACCATTTTTTTTGGTATAAGTCCCGGCATTGTCATAGTTTTTGTCAGAGGCATAGGTGAGTAAATTTAACCAATTTTCCAATTCATCATCGCTAAGGGGATTACCCACCGATAACGTTAACGGTTGCGAGTATACTTTTGCAGGGATGTTCCAGCGTTTGCCCTCAAATTTTTGGGTGATGACATTATCTTGGCGCATCAAATATAACCCAAGCAAGACCAAGCCGCCCAATACTGCCACCACAAAGATGAAGCTTAGGATAAACATCCCTTGTTGGTTTGAGTCATGCTGGAATTTTGGCGAGTTTTGGCGATTTTTAGCGGCAGAGATAACGGTTGAATTCATACAAAAATGCGTCACGATCAAGGGTATAAAAAAGTGCTTTATCATGACCCAAAATACGCCAAAATACAATGTTAACATCGTGCTATTTTGCCACGTTTATACAGGATTTTTAAACTTTAATAGACCGTTTTGGAGTACAATAACAGTCATTTTTGGGTGAGTTAGGGTTTTTGCCCTAGGGGGTTTGATGATGCCAAACAATAGCCAATTTGGGGCAAAACAATCGGATATTGGGCAGTCGGTTGTGACCGATGCGCCTAGACGTACGCCTATTGAGGCAGATAGCAAATTTACTACCACATATCAAGATGTGGAGCTTGTATTACCAGCAGAAGGGCATTGTTTTCATTGTGGCGATCCGCTACCAAGCCCGCCATTTTTTACCCATGTATTGGGTGAAGATCGGGCGATGTGCTGTATGGGCTGTCAGCTTGCTTCGCAAAGTATCATCGAGGCGGGGCTTGAACAATACTATCTTGACCGCAGCGAAATCAATCGTACCGCCAGTCTCCCTGATTCGTTATATCAGCTGCAAGCGTATGACCATGATGATATCAAATCGCAATTTATTTACCATCAGCAAGGGCAAAGCGTTGCTGAGCTGTCAATCAGCAATTTGCGCTGTGCTGCCTGTAGTTGGCTGATTGAAACCCAATTGTATCGTCTTGATGGCATGGACACTTGCCAAGTCAACCTCACCAATCAACGGATGCGCGTGGTATGGGATGACAAAAAACTGCCGATTAGCCAAATTTTGGCAAATGTGCAAGCTATTGGGTATGATGCCAAACCCTATCGGCAAGATACCCATGAAGCGATGCTCAAGCGAGATAATCGCCGTATGTTGTTTCAATTGGGCATTGCTGCATTGGGTGCGATGCAAGCGATGATGTTCGCAGTGGCGCTATATTTTGGGGAATATTCAGGTATCGGCGTCAACGATCGGCAATTTTTACGCTGGGTATCGCTGTTTGTTAGTATTCCTGTGTTTTTGATTGCAGGGTTGCCATTTTTTCAATCGGCGTGGTCAGCGATTAAAGCCCGCCAAGTCAATATGGATGTGCCGATTAGTATCGCCATTGTCATTACCTTTTTGGCAAGTCTATATGCGACATTGACTAGCACAGGCGAGACCTATTATGACTCGGTTAGTATGCTGATATTTTTCTTATTGGCAGGTAAATTTGTCGAGCACAATGCCAGGCTAAAAGCTGCCAATTTAGCCAATGATTTGGTGGTCGTCGAACCTGTGTTGGTGGCAAAGCTGGGTCATGAAGTGCCGTTAGTGCTAGAGAATATGGATGCCTCACAAGTGACGCTCTATGCCAGTCAATATAAAGACCTTTTTTATCAGTCACTTAGTTTAGACCCTGCCAATAGGGGCGATAATGAGCAAATGGTTTCGGCGCAGTCGCTAAAAGTTGGTGATATTGTCCGCATTGATGCCGGTAGCAGTATCATCAGTGATGGTGTTTTGCTGTCGGATAGTGCCACGGTGTCCGAAAGTTTATTGACCGGGGAGAGTGACTTAATCATCAAACGCTTGGGCGATAACATTGTGGGCGGTAGCCAAAATGACAGTCAGCCGTTTGTGATGCAAATCACCACATTACCCAATGACAGCCAAATGGGCGTGATTGATAGGCTAGTGAATCGCTCGCTCAGTGAAAAGCCGCAAATCGCTTTAAAAGCAGATAGACTGGCACGCTGGTTTGTCGCGCGGGTACTGGTGATTGCCAGTATGGTGTTTTTGGCATGGTATTTTATTGAGCCGAGTCATGCCATTTGGGCAACGGTTGCCGTATTGGTCGCTACTTGTCCCTGTGCCTTGTCATTGGCCACGCCCATCGCATTAACCGTTTCTACCAATCGATTAGCAAGCCTAGGGTTTTTGGCGACGCGCGGGCATACCATTACCACACTCGCTGAAGTCACCCATGTGGCGTTTGATAAAACCGGTACATTGACATACGGTCAACCCAATTTGATGGCGATTGAAACGCTGGATGTACCGGATGGTGTTAAACAAAATCCCTCAGTAAATTTTACTGAAGATGACACCAAAAACGAAGACGAGATAAAAAACCAGTTTTTAAGTATTGCAGCGAGCCTTGAAGTGGGTAGTCGTCACCCCATTGCTCATGCCTTATTGACAATGACTCGGCAAATGCATTTGCCCACTACCAGCGATTTGGTACACATTGCGGGGGGCGGTCTGCAAGCTACGATTGATGGGCTAAGTTATCGTCTAGGCCATCATGGTTTTGCAGTTCAATCAGGATTAGACGATGGGTTACTGCCAAATCTGACCAAACACCAAGCCAGCACCAGTGTGACCTTATCAAGACAAGATAGCCTAAGCAAAAGATGGCAACCACTGGCGCATTTTTATTTTCATGATAAAGTCCGTGAAGGTGCTTTAGCTACCATTAAACATCTCAAAGACCAAGGCGCGCAGGTGCTAATGCTCACCGGTGATCCTAGTGCTCAGGCGTTTGAGGTGGCGCGCGAGCTTGGTATTGACACGGTTTATAAAGGTCTTACCCCGAATGATAAGGTACAACATTTAAAAGCGCTGCAGCAGCAAGGACACATCGTGCAAATGGTCGGGGATGGGGTCAATGATGCGCCGGTACTTGCCGCTGCCAATATCTCAACCGCGATGGCGGGTGCGGCAGATTTGGCGCAAGTCTCCAGTGACTCCTTGGTGCTTAATGGTCAAATCCAAGCCGTGGCAAAAGCGCGTGAAGTGGCGTTCAAGACCGATCGCATTATTGCCCAAAACTTCAAATGGGCGCTCGGGTATAACTTTATCGTACTGATACCCGCTGCGTTAGGCTATGTGCCGCCTTGGTTGGCTGCGATTGGTATGTCATTGAGCTCACTGTTTGTGGTGCTCAATGCGTTACGTCTCAAACGCGCTTAATGGTGCAATTTAACAAAGCTTTATGCTTTTGGCTTACTAAAATCATACGCCGTGACTATTTGCGCGTTTTTGGAAAAATCGATGAAATAATAGAAGTATTTATCATTCTCATCAATCACCCGATCGCCGTTGGTATCGGCTTGGGTTGAAAAATAAAAGCGCTTGCTCTCAGGCAGCCATTTATAATGTTTAAAATATTGATTATTCGGCGTGAGTTTCAATAAATTTTTGCCATTCAAATCGCTTAAATACAAGGTGAGCTGCTGATCGAGATTGGTTTTATTGTCATCATCATCAGCTATCTCTTTGACTTCATAGATAAAATAGCCCAGCAGTAAGGTATTGCCGACTTTGACTGACAATGGGCTGGTTGCTTCTTTAGCGGCTTGCGGTTGGGTAGATGCAGTTTGCGTGATGGTAGCTTTCTTTTGCAATGTTTTGTCATCTTGGGTTAAATCTACCAAGGGCGTGTGCACCGCTCTTATCACAAAGTTATCTTGTGGAAACAGCCGGTGTACTTGCCCCGTTTTTAGCCCTTCAAATACAATATTGTACACACTGCTTTGAAAATCATAGGGCGCAACTTCTTGAAAGTAGCTGACGGGTGATTTTTTAGCATCACTGGCATCGCTGTCATATTTGCGATTGATAGGCACTGACGGAATAATTGGATGCAGTAGGTTTGGCACACCTGCCAAATACACCGGAAAATCCATGCGTTTTAACCCGACTGTGGCAGGTGGGATACTGGCTGGGGTTTGGGCAATGATGACTTCAGGTACATTAGACGGTGAAGGAGCAGTGTCGCTGGCTCGGTTAGTTGTCTCAGGGGTGGGTTGGCAGGCGGTAAGTCCCAAGCCTAGCCCCATAGCGCTCAAGGTGCTTATAGTGATATGTAATGGTCTAGAAAAATTCGCATCACGCCATTGGTTAACAAAAGACATAAGAGTCTCCATTACAAAGATAATCAAATATACTACTAAAATGATAAGACATGTACAATCTTTGGTTATATCATCGCATTCAGCGCTATAATGGCATTGACTGTTTTTGTCTTGAGTGTTTTAAAAAGTAAATAAGAAAGGTAACTAAATTTGAAATAACCCAACACGGGGCAAAAGGCGCGTGAGTAGCTATTTCATAAATTTAGGTTATAATAGTCAAAATTTAGTTAGACGCTTGAATTTTTTGCTTTTAAACTTTTAAGCATAGGGCGGCTAACTGGGCAGCACTATGTGTATAGTGGTTTATGATTTATTTTCAAAAAGGGATATCTTACCGATTGCGAGTGCATGAATGTCGGAACAATTAAGTCTAAACTTAAATATCAAGCAGTCCGCGAGTATCAGTGACTTTAGTGGTCCAGGCTGGGTATCAATCATCGATGTGGTGCGCCAAATGCATGTAGGGCTATTGACGCAGCTGTACCTATACGGCGAGCGCGATACAGGTAAAACCCATCTACTCAACGCTATCTGCGAATCCTTCCGTGATATCGACCAATCTGTTATTTATCTATCGCTGCGTGAACTGATAAACGCCAACATGGATGCCATGGTGTTGTCATCGCTAGAGAATACCACGGTGATTGCGCTTGATGATATGGATGAAATTCAAGGTCATCCTGAGTGGCAAGAAGCAGTTTTTCATCTGATTAATTTATCGCAAGAATACGGCAATAAAATTATTTTTGCCAGTCGTTTGCCTGTCAAAGCGTTAAATTTTGAGCTACGAGATTTGCTATCAAGGCTTGCTCGAGCCGCGACTTTTCAGTTGCCGACGGGCAGTGATAAGCTTGATAGACAGCTGATTTTGGAATCGGTATTACGCCGTCGTCATTGGCACTTTGACCCGCGCATTATTGACTATTTGCTCAATGAGGGTCCACACCGCATCGGCGCGATGCTGGCAGTGTTAAACGAATTGCAGCCATTGTTTTCTAACATGGAACGCACCCCATTAAACAAAGTGACCAAAGCCAAAATTCAAGATGCGATGAACATCATTGATAATTTAACGCTCAATTTTGAATTGGCGGATTTTGATGAAATTGCAGAAAACGAAAATTTTTTAGATTTTTGACCGGGTTTGTCATAGGAATTGCGTGATAAATGGGTTAGAATCCATTAACAGTTTGATGTAAAACAACAGGATATCCTATGAATAAACAGTACTTATGGACGGCTGCCGCGTTGACTGCTGGCGTGTTAGCAACCACACAAACATTTGCCCAAGTCACCTTGAATGTTGCTGACAATACCGTAGTGACTGCCATTAATGGTCAAGAAGTCAAAAACGGCTTGCTTTCAAAGCCGCAAAAAACCTACAAACTTGAGCCAGGCAAACATGTGATTACTGCCAAGTACAATCGGTTGTACGAGCTGCGCGGTGACAATCACGATGTGTTACGTTCAAGCAATATTAGCGTTCCTGTAGAGCTTGCCGACAATCAAACGTATGTGTTGGATATGCTAGGTCAACCAGAAGACTATAATGCCGCCAAAGAATATGTCAAACAACCCACACTAGCGGTGCTACAAGGCAAGCAAATCATTGCAAGTCAGCAAGCTACATCAAGCAGTAGTTCAAGCATTTTTAGTGGGTTGGGCAATGCGTTAGGCGGTGTGTTTGGTGGTAGCTCAAAAGCGGTTGAAGCCAATCAACAAACCATCAATGCCTTAGGACAATCAGGGGGCGCGATTCCCGCTATCAATCAACCTAGTAATCAATATGGCAATCAAGCTGTTGTGACCACGGTCAGTTCATCGGATAGTCTCGATCAATTTATGCAGTTATGGTTGAGAGCAACGCCAGCAGAGCGTGATAAAATTCGTCAGTGGGTGCAAAAATAATCACCCAATTCGCCAAAACAACGATGCCAAGTGCATCGTTTTTTATGGTTTTTTAACATTACTTACTTTTACCATTAGTTAATAGATAAGACAGATTGTACTTCAAGTTTATCGAGGGCTGGCTGGTTGATTTGTAGTTGCTGGATGCGAATACCTTGTTGTTCAAACTGATTAAATATATTGGTGATTACGCTGGCCTGCGCGTGACTAAAAGCAACTTGGATAGTATTGCCATTCTCGACCACTTGCGCATTGACAATACCTGATTGGGTAAGTATTTGTTTGATAGCATCGGCTTGACTGACTTGTTGGGTTTGGTTGGGATTGATGTTGCCTGCTTGACTGCGTAGCCAAAACACATCTGCCATGGTGTCATCGTATTTTTTTTGTGCTTGGTTGGCTTTGCTATGCAGCGTCCAACCACCGACACCGACCACGAAAAAAAGCAAGAACATTGCCAATATCAGCAGCGCAATCTGATCACGACGTGATAAATTTTGAAAGGCATGACCCAGAGGCGTGGTTAGTTTTTGCAGGGACTGGCTCAGTGAGGCGTGCGGTTTCATAAATTCATCTCAGTCGTAGGTTTAGTCTGCCAATTCAATATCTATCATGGCAAGGGCACTGCCAGCAGAATTTGGCGCCACTGCACTGGAAACCGCACTGACAGTATTCGAAGATATCGCAGCGGGTATCGCGGCATCGACAGACCCTAGCTTGGCTTTTATCCCTTTGTTTACCATGTCATTGACGGCTTTATTTAATGAATCGGCGCTTGATGATAAAAGCTGCAGTTGCAAGTGATTATTTTGGAAATTAAGCTGCTTGGCAGTCAGTTGGTATTGCTGCAATACCGGCTGTATGGACGATAATGTCTGAAGTACGTTTGGCGTGGCTGATTGCTGGGTAGTTAATTTGCCAGCTAACTGTCGTTGTAGGGTAAGTTTGCTACTGAGCGGCTCATTGGGAAACCACTGGGCGTATTGCTGCGCCAGCAAAGTTGCGGCTTGTTTTTGTGCTTGGTTGTAATAATACCAACGAAGCGCATCGACCACAAAGGCTGTCAGCAGCGCGCAAATAGTGACTAGGGCGATGACTTTGGCATAAGGCGCAAGCGTCGTTTTACCTTTGATTGTCGCAAAGTTAAAAAAATGTCTGACCGGGTCTTTGATTGGGGTAGGTAACAACTCAGACGATTCTATGGACAGATTAGGCATACTGGCTAATTGCTGGGTAACGGTTTCATCGTGAAAACCTGTTAAATATAGCGTTTCTAGCATGGGTAATTTGGTGAGTACCAGCGGTAAAAAACTAACCGCCATGCCGTGATAAGTATGTAGTTTTAATAACTGGGTATCTGCATCTTGGTAATACACCGCGCTTGTGGTAGGCGTGGCTCTTGTCTCTGTATCCCTCGTGTTTGTAGTATCAATTCTAGTATCTATGGTCGGCAGCAACAAAAAATCTGGCACTAAAGCGATTATCTCAATACCCGCCAACGAGGCAGCATTGATCCATGAATGAATATCGGCAGCATGAAGCCCAAATAACGCGGGTAACTCGCTGTTAGTAGCGGTCGGCTGAATTTTGACTTGTAAATCTTCTACCGACCCAATGCTGATATCTTCAAATAAATAGCGCCTGCCGGTGTCGCCCAGAGCGTTGAGCTGGCTTGCTGAAAGCGTAGGCTGGATTGTTAATAAATTGACACTAGGAAAATAGAGACAGGCTTGTAGCTTGGCTGATTGGGTGGTTTGCAGATTGGCAAGGGTCGCAAGCGTTTGCCAATCGTCAGCCGTTTGCCAAGTCTGGGTGGTTTGTTGCCATAAACGTAAGGCAGCATGCTGAGTTGGCAACCAAATATGAATCACAGAAGTGTCCTACACAAAATTGACAAATTAAATCACCTAACAGGTGGGAACAAAGCGTTTAATCTCAGCGGCAAGACTGGGTGCCAATATACCCATATCATATACACGCGCTTCAGCCAGTGCAAAACCCTCTAAGGGATCATCCGTGAGAATATGGGCGATTTTGGCAATGATATTCATATGACAAACCACCACCATGCAGTCGCCAACCAATTCGCCTAGCCCATCCACGGCGATGTCTGCATCGTTATCAGGGGTGATGCCTTCATACGTGGTCACAGGCACATGGGGAAAAAATTGCTGGATTTGGGCAAGGGTTTGCTGGGCGCGGTTGTAAGGACTGACGATAAAATGATCGGGCTCAAAGTTTTCGGCAAGCCACTTTGCAGTCTGTGAAGCTTGGGCTTGACCCAGTGCTGATAAATTTCTTTCATGGTCTGGCAGGGTATAAGCGCCTGCATCGCCATGACGAACTAAAATTAATTGCATGTATTTACCTAAAAATATTTAAAGTTATGTTTGTCAGTTATGCTTTGGCTGCACTTGATGCGGCATGACAAATTCCACATCACTTCTAAATCCTGCTTCCATCAAGTTTAACGCGACTCCGAGCGGCGCTTTGTCTTCATAGATAATATCGTGCAAGGCATGGGTAATCGGCATATAAATACCCTCTTTCATGGCTTTTTCATTCACCTGCTGGATAGTATTGATCCCTTCAGCGGTTTGCCCCAGTTTTTTGATGGCTTGGTCAAGGCTCATGCCACGCCCTAGCATATTACCAATCTGGTAGTTACGGCTTAAGGTCGATGAGCAAGTTGCATACAAATCACCCACGCCCGACAACCCCAAAAAGGTCAGGGGATTAGCCCCCGCTTGGACACCAAATCGGCTCATCTCAGCCAACGCGCGGGTTAATATCATGGCTTTGGTGTTTTCCCCGATGTCATAGGCAGCGGCCATGCCCATGGCGATGGCATAAATATTTTTGAGCGCGCCGCCAAGCTCCACGCCAATTAAATCATCACTGGCAAACACGCGAAAAAACGCACTGTGTAGCGCTGTCTGCACGGCAAGCCGTAGCGCTGCAGATTGGCTGGCAATCACGGTGGCAGACGGCATATTATTCATGATTTCTTTGGCGAGATTGGGGCCGCTCATCACGCCAAAAGCCACATTGGGCAATTCATCTGCAATCACATCACTCATTAGCGCAAAGGTATCTTTTTCCATCCCTTTGGTTAAAGACACGATGGCTTGAGCGCTGATAAAAGGCGCAATTTTTTGTAAGGTTTCGCGAAAAGCAGCGCTAGGCACTGCCACAAAAATCAAATCTTTACCTTTGACGGCTGCTTGCAAATCATGGGTAAATTGCAGGCGCTCATCAAGCTTATGGTCGGGCAAGTATTTTTTGTTGATATGGGTTTTTTGCATCGATTTGACGCTGCGCTTATCGCGTACCCAAAGCGTGACTTCGCAGCCATTTTTGGACGATAAATTCGCCATTGCCGTACCAAAACTGCCACCGCCCAATACGGCAATTTTGAGGGGCGCAGGTTGGTTGGCGAGCTGATTGTCTAAGTCTGTCTCTAATACCGCTGTGGTGTCAGGTTTAGACTTTTTGACCGCTTTTTCAATGACGTCGGCAAACAGCTTGCTGGCTTTTTCACGATTGACATTCAGCTTTTCTAAATTTTCACTTAGATTGGTTGCTAACTGGGGTTTTTTCATTGAAAATCCTTGAATCCACTTGTCCTGCAAATACTGACAACAGGGCACCCTTTACATGAGCAAAATATAAAAACGGCTAGCTTAGCCGTTAGTTTGTGCCATTATCATAAACAATAAATGGTGTGACGTCTATCTTAGAACGCGGCGGGATGGTCGACACCGCTGTGCCAACATAGACAAAAGCAATGACTTGGTTATCAGCAGTTACATTAAACAGTTGTTTGATTGCAGGCGCATTGGCAAGTGGACCGGTGCGCCATACGGTGGCAAACCCTTGTGCCATCAAGGCAAGCAGGAGATTTTGCACCGCACAGCTACTTGCCGCTATTTGTTCCCAATGGGGAACTTTATCATGGGTTTTAAAATCGGTGACACACGCGATAATCATCGGCGCACGCAGCGGCATATTTTCCGCTTTTTTGAGGGTTTTCTCGTCAGTTTCACCTTGTGCCATCGCGGCATTTTTTAACGCCGTGCCTAAGGTGTTGAGCGCTTGGTTTTCAAGTACGATAAAACGGTACGGGTTTAAATCCTTGTGGTCGGGGGCAGATAGGGCGACTTCAATTGCTTGTTCGACTTGTGCATGAGTGGGTGCAGGGGCGACAAGATTGCCGATTGAACGGCGCGATTTGATAAAGTCTAAAATTTCTGAATTTGTCATTTTTCTTCCTTAAAGAGGTTATTGATTAGCGTTGCCATATTATCCGCTGAAGCTGATTGCAGTTGTGTTAAACCGTCAATCACCCCTTGCTGATTATCCAAGGTTTTATTTTGGCTAAGTTTAAATTTGGCTTCAAAATCATGAATGGTCAACTTAACCCCCACAATCGCGCGGCACATGGCATTGATATAGTCACTTGGCGCATCACTTAAAGACCAAGGCTCATGACTGGGGTTAGTTTGTTTAAGCTGATGTTCAAAAAAATCCGTCATCGTCGCGACAATCTGCTGTATTTGACTTGCATCTGTGATTAGCTGCGGTGTCACCGAAAAAATCACCGATTGATAATTCCACGTCGGCACTTCTTTATGGGTAATCGCCTTGGTGGGATACCAATTTGGGCTGATATAATGACCTTGGCTGGTGAAAACAACTTTCCAGTTTTTAGCGTCAATCCTTACAATCGGATTTACTTTTGCTATATGACCCATCAAATAGCCAAGCGGATTTTGTTCATCTACTTGCCAAAGTAGCGGAACAGGGCAGATTTCAATCGAATCG
This sequence comes from Moraxella sp. CTOTU46711, assembly GCF_031975715.1. Lineage (NCBI taxonomy): Bacteria > Pseudomonadati > Pseudomonadota > Gammaproteobacteria > Moraxellales > Moraxellaceae > Moraxella > Moraxella sp. CTOTU46711. The sequence goes on along the minus strand of NZ_DALYMP010000001.1, from coordinate 689,673 downwards.
CCGTTTGATGCCATTATATTTGCTAATGGCGACTGAGCAATAAAATCTTTAACCGCGTCAAAATCGGTTTGAGAAAAATCTTTGGGAATATACATCGTTAAAGCCCCTCACCTGCATAACAATTAAGGCTTTGGATTATTTAAATGGTCATATCTTCTTTTTTTATCTCATCCAAACGATGTTCCGCTTTGAGATATTCTTCTGATTGCATCTCTAACAGCCGTGAACGCGTGCGCTCAATCTCAAACGCCAATTTTTGCCCATCATACAGTTGTAAAATCGGCTGTTCTGCACGTACCAAAAGCTTGACGCGGCGATCATAAAACTCATCGACGAGGTAAATAAAGCGCCTTGTCGGATCAGCGATAATATCGTTGAGTATGGGCACATCATCCACCAGCACCGTGCTAAACTCATTGGCGATTTCAATAAAGTCACTGGCCGAGCGCGGCTGCATACATAACGCCCGAAAATCAATGTACAAGGTGTTTTCGGTGCGACCTTTGATGGCGATATCACGACCATTGATATGAATGGGGTCTTGGATAATGTGTTGGTTGTTGCTTAGCGCAGTAAAGCGGTTGGCAAGCCAGTGGATGTTTTCTTTGGTCAACGGAGACACATAAAGTTCGGCTTGCTGCAATACGCGCAGACGGTAGTCGATGCCACTGTCAATGTTCATGACCGTACAGTTTTTTTCAACTTCGGCAATGGCAGGTAAAAAACGGTCACGGTGAATACCATTTTTATACAAGCCATTTGGCGCGATATTTGATGTGGCAACCAAGGTGATGCCTTTTTTAAATAGCATGGTAAATAAATCACCCAAAATCATCGCATCGGAGACATTGGAGACAAAAAATTCATCAAAACAAATCACATCCGCTTCATTATGGATGATATCGGCGACTTTTTGTAGCGGGTCTTGTTGACCTTGTAGCTTGTTAAGTTCGGCGTGCACCCGTTTCATAAAATGGTGAAAGTGCTGGCGCATTTTGTTGTCGGCAGGCACCGACTCAAAAAACATATCCATCATCCAAGTCTTACCACGACCCACGCCGCCCCACATATATAGCCCTTTGGGCGGCTCAGTACGTCTTAAAAAGCTAAACAGCCCACGTTGTTTGGCGCGGTTGTCCATGATTTGTTCATAGACATTGTCCAAATAAGTCATCGCAGCGCGCTGCTGTGCGTCTTCGCTAAACTCACCAGATTTTAGCGCAAGCTCATAGCGTTGTAAGGGTCGTAAATTTGAGTTGGGCATGTTGTCTCTCAGTGTAAATTAAAAAGTTGTCAAAATTCCATTTCAACGTGCTTTGACGTAGGGGTATTAAATAAATAGATGCGATTAAATAAACGGCATTAAACTGCCAAATAGCTTACGATGTCAAATACACCAAAAATCCGAATCAAAAACACCCATCAAAAACACAAATCAGGAACTAGGATAAAATAAAAACTGCGTTATTTGCTACTTAACGCTTCAAGCAGCTGTTTTAATTCCCCTAATTTACCATGAAAAAAGTGCCCTGTATCGTCAATGATGTGCGTTTGAATACCAAAGTTTTCCCCAAATTGTTGTAGCGAGCTTGGCGCAATCACTTCATCATTCGCGCCATAAATCATAAAGGTTTGTGCGGTGGGCAGTAGCAAATCTGAGGTGTCGTTTTTTTCAATAGAAGGGGCAATCAAGGCCAAATCCGTGATGTCAAAATCATCCACTCCCAAAAATGCGCCTTGTTCATTGACAAGTTGGGCAAGCTTGGCGGCGACAAATCCGCCAAACGAAAATCCGCCAATCCATAGCTTGCGCGCCTCGGTTTGGCTATGAATCCATTGGAGCACGGTTAACGCGTCTTCGATTTCACCTGTCACATTGCCATACTCGCCCGTTGACTGACCCACACCGCGAAAATTAAAGCGTACCACATGCATGTTTTGGTCGCGGGCAAAACGATACATGGTGGTCACCACCTTATTCATCATCGTGCCTTCTTGCAATGGGTTTGGGTGACAAAGAATGGCAACACGCTCAACCGACGCGGCGTTTGGGTTAGCAACGCCTGTTGAGTCAGCTTGCCAAAGCGCGTCAACTTCAAGCTTACCGCAAGGGGCATCTATTAATTGCGAATGGGTTGATTGTGAATGGGCAGGTGAGAGCATAATCGTCCTAATCTAAGCAAAAAACTTTAAAAAAACCACCCATCATGCTAACCAATTTCACCCAAAATAGCTAGTTTGAAAATCAACAAACCAGCCAATTGTTGCGCGGATTTTATGATTTGTAAGACCGCTTGCGGCGGCTCACTTTTTACCACACACTAATACAAGCCATCAACCAAATTCTATTGTTGAAATGGTGAATTTGCCTGTATTGTTGATAATTGATGAGAACTTTAACAGCGCTATTGAAAAGGGACAGCCTGCAGATCATGAAATCATCTCTCAAACCGTCTTTATTAAACATCACCACTATCACGCTGGTAACAGCAGTGAGCTTATCTGCTTGTCAAAGCACACCCACTAATTTACCCGTGCTACAGCGCGCGAACAACACCCTAGAAACCACTGGGTTAGGCAAAAGCAAAAATAGTGCCAAACTAAATGCCTTACATATCGCAACCGAGCAGTGCCGCGGAAAATCGCCCATCGTGTTGACCGATAGCTACCAGTATAACGGCGTGTTGGATGAAAACATGGGACGGGCAGCTGACCAAGCCATCGGCATGATTGGCAGTGTGTTTGGTAGCAAAAAAACCCTTGCCCGCGATGATGATTACGAATATACCATGACGTTTAGATGCCCCTAATTTATACCTAAGCCTTTATACACACAAAGTAGCACAAGCAAAAAGCACAAATGTAAAAAGGACAGCGATAACAGCAGCACAGACATAAAAAAGGTTAGGAGCGTTCCTAACCTTTTTTGTTTTTGTATCACTGACGATTTAACAAATGCTGATTGAGCTGTGCAATCACCGCTTTATCGCCTAACTGATTGATACTGTCACGAATTTTTGGAATCGGCTCGGCAGCAATCGGCTGGCTATCAAATAGCTTTAACAACCGAAGTTGTAATGCTGGCTCACCTTGCTCAATGACAATATCTACGAGTGTAGGCACGTCAAACGGCAAATCCGAAGTTGATTGTGCCATTGCCACCGCATGATAAGCGCCATGAGGGTCTTGGTCGGTTACGATACGGGTATTTACCGCTCTGTAAGCTTTTTCTGAGGTACCGCCTAGGACATTGATTTTGTGTAAACAGTTAAGCGCAGAATTATCTTGTAATTGTGCAATAGCAATGATGTCTTCAGCCTGCTCTTGCAAATAGGCGCGTTTTTGTGCCAGTGCCTCTAATTGCTGCTCAGTCAGTGGCGCATCGCTTTCGGCTTTTTTTAAGTTGGCATTAAATTGAATTTCTGACATGGCTATCCCCTTATTTATATGGTTATTAGATAAGGGTTTTTTTTATAAAATCAAATCCACCGGTTCAACGAGCACATTTTAATGACAATCAAGCTATTTAATCACAATGAAGTTATAATCAATCAAAATCACAAAAGGGCATGCTATGTTAGTGTTAACAGTAAATCCTGACCATATCAGTGTAACGTTGCAAGGTAACCTATGGGACATTGGGCTTACGCTAAAAGTAATTGCAGAGACATTGCACGCATTGCCGCCCACCGAATTGGCATGGGAAACGGCAATCATGCGCATAGAAGATGCTATTTCACCGCTAAAACCCAGATTGCCCAAAGATGAATTATTAAAGGTGATAGGGGCAGAGGATTTACGCTTGCTAGCGTTTGAGCAAGATGACAATGGCGGCTATATTCGGGCGGAGATGCTAGAAAAAGCTTTTGCGGTGCTGGCGGGCTATCGCTCGCTGCGAGATTTGCCTGCTATGCCCAGTGACCTAGCGTTTTATGCAAAGGTATTGCTACTACGAGAATGGGTACACCATTTGGATTTTGATAAGGTTTATTTGGGTTAATTGCCATCAATAAAACAATCGTCAATAAAAAACCGTCAATAAAAAAAATCGCCAGTACACAACCAGCGATTTTTTAAATAAGTAGTTTAAGGCTGTTTTGAACACTTACTAACCAGTATTTCTTAAGCCTTGGGCAATACCATTGATAGTTAAATGAACCAAGTTAAGCGCTGCGGTATAAGACGCTTCATTATCGCTAGTCGCTTCATTGGTGGTTTCAGTGGTAGACCTTTCATCAGCAGTTGCTTCGCGAAGTTGTTTTAATAAAGCGACTTGCAACCAGTTCAAGGCATTCAAATACGGCAGGCGTAGCGCAAGTGAGCGTGCCAATGTACGGTTGTCATCCAGTAGCGTCTCTTTATTGGTCAGTGTTAGCAAGGCTTTAAGGCTGCGGTGATATTCTGCAGTAATGAGTGCAAAAATAGCGTTGGCTTCTGTGGCATCGTTGGCGAGCTCAACATAGGCTTGGGCGATTTCGATATCGGTTTTCGCCATGACCTGTGCCATATTTGATAACATGGCTTGCATAAAGGCGCTGTGTTGGGCGTTGTGTTGCAGTTTTGCTAAGTTTTCTGGGTTATCTGCAATCAGTTTTTCGACTGCGGTGCCAAAGCCATACCACGCTGGCAGCATCAAGCGATTTTGCATCCAAGAAAATACCCAAGGAATCGCGCGCAAATCTTGAATACGCGCCAAAGACTTGCGGCTAGCAGGACGTGAGCCAATATTTAAACTGGCAATTTCTTTGACCAAACTTGTCTGCAAGAAATAGTCAATAAAATACGGCTGAGTGATAAGCGCGCGATAGCAATTAAAGGCTTCATGCGATAATTGATTCATTAGGTCGCTATCAGGGCTTTCGCTATGGCTTGGCAATAGGCTCGCTTTGAGCGTTGCAGCAATCAGCGTCTCAAGGTTGCGTTCCGCGTTGCCCGCATCGGCATATTTTGCGGTAATAACTTCCCCTTGCTCGGTAATACGGATTTGACCATCCACTGAGCCTTCTGGTTGTGCCAAAATTGCCTCAAATGACGGACCACCACCACGACCCACGCTACCGCCACGACCGTGGAATAAACGCAGTTGAATGGCATATTTTTCTGCCATTTCCACCAGCTGAATTTCAGCTTGGTATAGGGACCATTGACTGGTGACATAACCACCATCTTTGTTACTGTCTGAATAACCGAGCATAATCTCTTGCAGATTGTCACGACTGGCTAGCACCGATTTGTACCAAGGTTTATCCAGTAACTCACTCATGATGCGGGTACTGTTTTGCAGCGCCTCAATGGTTTCAAACAAGGGCACAATATTGATACGGCTCATAGGTACGCCATCTTTGACCAATAATAGCCCTGATTCTTTCAATAATAACGCCAATGCCAACAAATCACTTACTTGTTCGGCATTGGAGATAATACTTTGGGTGATAGCGCTATCACCGAAGCGATTTTTGATATCGGCTGCGGCCTGAAAAATCTCTAACTCACGCTGGGTTTGTGGCTCATAAGTGATATAGGGGTTGTATAAAGGACGCGCAGTTGCCAATTCACGCAGTAGCACACGTTGACGCGCGGATTCAGACAAAGAAAGATAATCTTCTAAATCGGCATGTTTGAACAAATCATGAACCGTTTCGGCATGAATCCCTGAAAACTGGCGCAAGTCCAATGGCATCAAATAAAAACCAAATACTTCCACCGCGCGGATGATATCGGTGAGTCGTTCGTTAGCCAGTAACTCACTTCCATTGTCCACCAATGACTGATAAACGACGTATAAATCATCTAAAAACTCGTTACAATCAGCGTAGGGCTCACTAAGTCCAAAGCGACAACCGTAAGACAAATCAAACGTATGCGAGGTAGCGACTAAACGTGATGAGATAAACCCGATGGCGCGGCGATAAGGCTCTTCTTCTCTAGAGATATTATCTTCTTTGGATTGCTCGGAGAGTGCCAGTACCGCATCACTCACTTTGACATGGCGGATAGACAGCGGCAACTCTTGGTATAGCTTGCCCAGTTGGTCACGATAAAAGTAAAACACTGTAGCTGCTTGGCGTTTGAACGCATAGCGAAGGGTATCGGCTGACACAAACGGATTGCCGTCACGGTCGCCACCAATCCAACCACCGATATTAAGTAAGTTTGGCATGTCAGTGTCGGGGAAACGCTCTTTTAGCTGGTAATCTAGTTTGCGATACAAACTTGGCAGGGCTTCAAAAAAACTTAAATCAAAATAGGCAATGCCATTGTCAATTTCATCTTTGACAGTAATTTTAAAATGGCGGGTTTCATTGGTTTGCCACTGCGACAATAACGTGGCTTCTAGTTGCTGCTCGATACGATGACGTTGGTAGCCAATCGCGGTGTGGTATTGCTCAAGTAAGGCACGGATTTGACGGCGCAGTGATAAAATAGTTTGACGCTGCACTTCGGTCGGATGCGCGGTCAATACCGCACTGATAAAGGTATCATCAAGCTGGGCTTGCAACTCATCGCTGTCAATCCCTTGGGCTTTTAATTCATCAATCACATGGGCAAAACTACTTTTTGAGGCAGATTCGTCTTGTTCGTGGGCAAGGCGGCGGCGCTCATGGTGCATGTCTTCGGCGATGTTAAACACTTGCGCAAATAAGCCACAAGCCCGAATGAGATTCTTGCGCTGTTGATGGTTGAGCGTTGGCAAAATGGCTTGAATAGTTTGCTGGGGGTCTTCGCCATTTAACAGTTTATTAATGGTTTGTTTGACCGGTTCTGAGGTTTGCTGCTCAACGACCGTTATCAGCACGCGGCTAAGTAACTGGGTGTCCGCTAGCAAAGGAGAGTCTTTATCATTGTCGATAAGCTCAACGAGTGCCGTATTTGACGGATGCGAGTTTAAAGGGGTTAAGCTTAAAACGTGAGGCGGTGCAAGGCTTTTTTCATTTTCAGCTGGGTTGGCGTTGGTCTGGCTCATGACTTTTCCCTTATTTGCTTTAGTCTAAAAAGTGTAACAGGACAATTATGTTAGCACAAACTATTATCACCATAAGAAATACTAATCGTTAAAAATTCAAAATATAAAAAATTTAAAATTAATTTGGCAAGGCTTGACGTTAGCGAGTCTATTTGCTATATTCAAAAACGATACAAAACGTATCATTTGAAATTATGAAGTGGATTCAAGGAATGAATTCAAGCAATGAAATGTTTTGCCGACCTCGGAAAACCAAATCTGCAAGCGACTTTCACCATCCGTTAAGATTCTAGCTAAGGACAGCCAATGAATTTCTCTGACTTATACAATCAATCCATCAACGACAAACAAGCCTTTTGGGGCGAGCAAGCCAAGCGAATCTATTGGCATCAACAACCTACCCAAATCTTAGACGATAGTAAGCTGCCCTTTGCCAAATGGTTTGTCGGTGGGGAAACCAATTTGTGTTACAACATGGTCGACCGCCACCTTGAAAACCGGGCAGAGCAAGATGCCTTTGTGTGGGTGTCTACCGAAATCAATGCTGAAATGATTGATAATTACCCCAATATTCAGAAAGCTTTTAAGGCACTCGGCAACCCTGTTGAACTGTATACCGACTATGCCAAACGCCGTTTAACTTACAACGATTTATATAAAGAAGTAAACTATTTTGCCGATGTGCTAAAACGTCATGGCATCGACAAAGGCGACCGTGTTGTCATCTATATGCCGATGATTTTGGAAGCGGCATATGCTATGCTCGCTTGTGTGCGTATCGGGGCGATTCATTCGGTAGTATTTGGCGGATTTGCCTCGCATAATCTCGCTGTACGCATGGATGATGCCGAAGCCAAAATGGTGATTACGGTCGATGCAGGGCTGCGCGGTGGCAAGCTCATTAATTATAAAAACTTGGTCAATAAAGCAGTCGAAGAAGCCAAAGTCAAAACCAATGTGCTGGTGATTGACCGTGGCATTATGCCATATACTGCTGAGCCGCACGACATCGACTATGCCACCGAGCGGGCGATAAGTGCTGATAACAATGCCAAAGTCGATTGTGTTTGGCTAGAGTCCAATGCGCCATCGTATCTATTATATACTTCGGGCACGACAGGCACACCCAAAGGCGTACAGCGCGATACAGGCGGTCATGCGGTAGCCCTTGCCACTGCGATGGATTTTGTCTATAACGGTAAAGCAGGCGAGACGTTTTGGGCGATATCGGATATCGGTTGGGCAGTCGGGCACTCGTTTAGCATCTATGCCCCTTTACTGACAGGCATGACCAGTATCATATATGAAGGCTTGCCAACCACGCCAAACCCGGGGATTTGGTGGCGAATTGTCGAAGCCAATAAAGTCAATATTTTGTTAACCGCACCGACAGGCGTGCGGATGCTACGTAAACAAGACGAAATGTGGATGAGCCGTCACGATATCTCAAGCCTAAAATCATTCTTCTTGGCAGGTGAGCCACTCGATGAGCCAACGGCCGAGTGGCTAACAGGTCACATGGGCGTGCCAATCATTGACCACTATTGGCAAACTGAGTCGGGCTGGCCCATCCTAAGCCATGCCCCAAAATTTGCAGGCAATCCCGACCACAAACCACACAAACAAGGCACACCTGGCTATCCGATGTTTGGATTTGACGCCAAAGTCATCAATGAAACCACAGGCGAACCCTGCCAAGCCAATGAAAAAGGCATGCTGGTGTTAGCCGCACCTTTACCACCCGGTTGTTTGGCCACCGTTTGGCGAAATGACGAGCGTTTTATCAATGGCTATTTTTCACTACTCGATGGCAAACAATACGCAACATCAGACTATGCGGTGATGGATGAATACGGCTACTACTATATTCTAGGGCGAACCGATGATGTCATCAATGTGGCAGGGCACCGTTTGGGTACCAAGGAAATCGAGGAGGCCATCGGTCATCACCCCGAAGTCGCCGAATCGGCGGTTGTTGGTATCCATGACGAGCTTAAAGGTGAGCTACCAATTGCCTTTTGCATTCTAAAAAATCATGACTTAGTAGCAGAAACCGAAAACCGTTTCCGCATTGAGCAGCAAATCGTGGGTGAAGTCGCAAGACAGTTGGGCGCCCTTGCTAAACCTGCGGCTATTTATTTTCCCAAAGCTTTACCCAAAACCCGCTCAGGCAAAATCTTACGCCGCTCTATCAAGGCACTGGCGGAAGGCAAAGAGACAGGCGACATGAGTACCCTTGATGACCCAACTGCGATTGAGGCGGTCAGACAAGCGATGGCGGATTACTAATGGCAATTAATAAGTTGCCAACCAATAAGTTGTCAGGGCTTAAAAATCAGGGGTGATTGTCATGGAAAATTATGCCTTACTGGCTTTTAGGCACGCGCCCACGCCGATAGTGGTATTAAGCTATCGGCGTATCAAAGCGCTCAACGATGCCTTTGCCAATTTGTTCGGTTATGCGCACGATGAGCTGCTCAATCAATCGATGCAAAAATTGTTTCCCAGTGTCGAAGATTTTGAAAAAATTGGCAAAGAAGCATTAACAGGTTTGGGATTACAGACCAATATGCATTACTGCGATGAGCGCTTTATGCGTCACAAAACAGGGGAAATATTCTGGGCAACCACCCACGGACGCACCTTAACCCCAGATGACCCGTTCAAACTGGCAATTTGGCATTTTGAAAAAAAACCGCAAGTATCGTCCGAATCACAGCTCACCGCACGTGAAGCCCAAATTGCGCAGTATGTAGTCAATGGCTATACCTGTAAAGAGATTGGTAAGTTACTTGGTTTGTCCCCCAGAACCATTGAGGTGCATAAAGCCAACTTAATGAAAAAAATGGGCGCTCGCAGCAAAGGTGAGCTAGCCTCAAAGATTATTGTCATTAACCCTATGGCAGCTGCCCAGCAAAACTATTCCAGCTGAACTACTCCAGAAAAACTACTTAAGTAATTAAGTATGATTGACAGTACCCCCTAACTCATTCACACTGTTTTGCAACGCGTTAACGCTATCAAACGCTATACACCCAACATAGTAAAACAAGGATTGTTACGATGACTACCCAAACTGTAAAACAACTCATCAACGGCGAATTTGTCGAATCAACCACTAGCGAGTGGATTGACCTGACCAACCCAGCTACCCAAGAAGTGATTGCCAAAGTACCCCAAACTACCGGCGATGAAATCAACCAAGCCGTCGCGGCGGCTGCAGAAGCGTTCAAAACCTGGCGCAAAACTCCAATCAACACGCGCTCGCGTATCTTCTTAAAATACCAACAACTGATTCGTGACAACATGGACGAGCTTGCTGCCATGCTCACCGAAGAACAAGGCAAAACCCTAGCCGATGCCAAAGGCGATGTGTTCCGTGGTCTTGAAGTCGTCGAACATGCCTCAGGCATTGGCAACCTGCAACAAGGGGCGTTTATCGAGAATGTGGCGACTGGCGTGGATATGTATAATATCCAGCAACCACTTGGCGTTTGTGCAGGTATTACCCCGTTTAACTTTCCTGCCATGATTCCACTGTGGATGTTCCCAATGGCAATCGCCACCGGTAACACCTTCGTATTAAAACCATCAGAACAAAACCCGATGGTCACCATGCGATTGGTAGAATTGGCACTTGAAGCAGGTATTCCAAAAGGCGTATTAAACGTGGTGCATGGCGGCAAAGACACCGTTGATGCCATTTGTGACCACCCAGATATCAAAGCCATCTCATTTGTGGGTTCTACTGCCGTCGGTACACACGTCTATAACCGCGCCAGCCAAGCAGGTAAACGCGTGCAATGTATGATGGGGGCTAAAAACCACGCAGTCATCCTACCTGATGCCAATAAAGAACAATGTCTTAACCAACTAGCCGGTGCCGCATTTGGTGCCGCCGGTCAGCGCTGTATGGCGTTATCTGTGGTGATTCTAGTCGGTGAAGCCAAAAACTGGGTGGGTGACATCGTGGAACGTGCCAAAAAATTGGTGGTGGCAGCCGGTAAAGATGACAAAGACTTAGGACCTGTGATTTCAAAAGCGGCTAAAGCGCGTGTTGAACGTCTAATCCAAGCGGGCGCAGATGAAGGTGCACAAGTTCTGCTAGATGGTCGTGGTATCAAGGTCGAAGGCTTTGAAAATGGTAATTTTGTCGGACCGACTATTTTAGATAACGTCACCACCGATATGACGTGCTATAAGGAAGAAATCTTTGGACCGGTGCTTGATATCATGTACGCTGATAGCCTAGATGAAGCGATTGCCATCATCAATGCCAATCCAAATGGTAATGGCACGGCTATCTTTACCCAATCAGGTGCGGCAGCCCATAAATTCCAACAAGATATTGATGTGGGTCAAGTCGGTATTAATTTACCCATTCCTGTGCCACTACCGATGTTCTCATTCACCGGTTCTCGCGCCAGTAAACTGGGTGACTTAGGTCCTTATGGCAAGCAAGCGGTACAGTTTTATACCCAAACCAAAACCGTCACCGCGCGTTGGTTTGATGATGAAGCCAGTAAAGGGGTGAACACTACCATTTCATTAAAATAAATAGACGTTAATAGTTAATATTTCGTGATTAAGACTGATTAAATTGGGCTATCAGGTTAAAAACGTTATAGCCAATATAGCCAAGCGTCGCGATTTTGCATTAAGTTAAAGCAACGCTTGGCAACGACTGATGGCATGGATGTAATTTAGCCATAAAAAGGAATTTACCATGAATTTTTCTCTTACCGAAGACCAACAAGCCTTTGCCGATTTGGCTGCCCAATTTGCCGCCAAATCGCTGGCACCTAATGCTGCCGAATGGGATGCCACAGGCTATTTTCCCAAAGAGGTGTTCAAAGCCGCAGGTGAACTGGGCTTTATGGGGCTTTACACCAACCCTGATTTTGGCGGACTGGGCTTGCCGCGCCTTGATGCGGCAATTATCTTCGAAAAACTGGCGTATGGCGATACGTCAACCGCCGCATTCATGACCATCCACAACATGGTCGCTTGGATGATTGGCGAGTTTGCCAAACCTGAGGTTGCCGAAAAATACTTGCCTCAATTATTAGCGGGCGAAAAATTGGGTAGCTACTGTTTGACAGAGCCCAATGCTGGCTCAGATGCGGGTTCATTAAAAACCAAAGCGGTCAAACAAGGCGACTATTACCACATTACTGGGCAAAAAATGTTTATCTCTGGGGCCGGGGCGACCGATGTGCTCGTGGTGATGGCGCGCACCTCTGACAACGGCGCAAAAGGCGTGTCTGCCTTTATCGTCGATGCCAACAGCGATGGCATCAGCTACGGCAAAAATGAACATAAAATGGGCTGGAAAAACCAACCGACCGCAGCGGTACATTTTACCGATGTCAAAGTCCCTGCCGAAAATCTACTGGGTGAAGAAGGACAGGGCTTTACCTTTGCCATGAAAGGCTTGGACGGTGGGCGTATCAATATCGCCACTTGTGCGGTAGGGACTGCTCAAGCCGCCCTTGACCGTGCGGTGCAGTATGTACAGGAGCGTAGCCAGTTTGGCAAAACCCTTGACCAATTCCAAAACGTGCAGTTTAAACTTGCCGATATGCTCACTCATTTGGTGTCGGCTCGGCAGATGGTGCGATTGGCGGCATATCATTTGGATAGTAAATCGCCCGATGCCACGGCGTATTGTGCGATGGCAAAACGCCTTGCCACGGATTTGAGTTTTGATATCGCTAACCAAGCGCTGCAGCTACACGGTGGCTATGGCTATCTACAAGAATATCCGCTAGAGCGTCATGTGCGCGATTTGCGCGTGCATCAAATTCTAGAAGGCACCAATGAAGTGATGCGGATGATTGTGTCTCGCAAAATGATGGAAGATGGGACGTTAGCAAGATTGCAATGAATTTAAAGACATTTTAAAAGGAATTTACCATGTCAAATTACACCAACTTAAAATTAACAATCGACCATCACATTGCGGTTTTGACGCTCAATAATCCGCCTGCCCACACATGGACAAAGGACAGCTTAGCCAGTTTAAAGCAGCTCATTAGCGACTTAAATGCCAACAAGCAAGTCACCGCTTTGGTAGTGCATGGCGATGGCGAAAAGTTTTTTTCCGCAGGGGCGGACTTGAACAGCTTTGCCAGTGGTGACAAAGGTCAAGCAGCGGAGATGGCAATGGCGTTTGGTGAAGCGTTTGAAGCCTTGTCCAATTTTCGTGGCGTGTCGATTGCCTGTATCAACGGCTATGCGATGGGCGGCGGTCTTGAGTGTGCGTTGGCGTGTGATATCCGCATTGCTGAAAGTCATGCCCAAATGGCACTCCCTGAGCTATCGGTTGGCTTATTGCCGTGTGCAGGCGGTACGCAAAACTTACCGTGGCTGGTGGGTGAAGGCTGGGCAAAACGTATGATTTTATGCGGTGAGCGTATCAAGGCAGATAAGGCGCTGCAAATTGGTTTGGTGGAAGAAGTCGTGGAAAGTGGCGAAGGGTTACAAACGGCTTTAGAATTGGCTCAAAAAGTGGCGAAGCAATCTCCCGATGCGATTGCGTCGAGTAAAACCTTGATTATGTCGGCACGTTATCAGCCACCAAGTTTTAACTGGATAAAGGAACGTGAGTTATTTATCAAATTATTTGATGGCGACAACCAACAAGAAGGCGTCAATGCGTTCTTAGAAAAACGCTCTCCAAATTGGAAATAATTTTTTTTATAAGGATGTATCGCATACGTCCAATTTAAAATTTTTTAAACTAAAAACCGCTGTAAGGTGCGTTCTACGCACCATTATAATTATAATATAAAGGTAAAGTCAGGAATTTTAATGGGAAATTATTATTTACTAAATAGTGACGATTACTATTTTAATTCATCAACATGGGCAGAAAACCGATCAGATTTATTAGAAGAAAATGCCAAATTATTGTCTTTAAATGAAGCGAATAAGTTATGTTTAGAAAAGTTTTGTACAAAGTCCGATATTGACGCAAAGCCTAATTTAAGTAAAGATTTTCAATATTTAACGATACCGTATGAGCTTGATGACATAATTTATGACAATATAACGCCAACTGAAATTATTGTTAAGCTTGTGAATCATCATATTCAAGGCAAAATAATTTTGGCATCTACCGATAGAGATTCGTGTTGTGTCGTTGAATGTGAAGAATTATCTGAAATGATAATTGAGTGTTTGTATATGCCACACTTGAACACGCCTTTTTTTATCTTTAATCCTGATGAAAGTGTTTTTGCTTTAATTGATTTTGATTTACCACTACAAATTATTGGTTATTCACAAGATTTAAATGTAAAAATTGATAATTATAAGTCAATACAACTAGGCTTTGAATCAGTGTTTCAACGCTATGCAAGTTATACCAATATGGGAAATTTATTTAAAGAATATTATGCGTTTTTATTGCCGAAACCTTTCGTTAATAATTTGATAAATTAGAAGGACAATTTAAAATGGAAGATAACCAAAGCCCCGTCATATTTGAAACGATAGCCACCCACTGCGGTCATCACATCGGCACAATGACCCTAAACGATCCGAAAGCCCTAAATGCCCTAAGCGTTGATATGTGCAAACTGATGGCAAATCAGCTTGCAAAATGGGCAACCGATGACAGCATCGTCGCTATTTTGCTCAAAGGTAGTGGCGACAAAGCGTTCTGTGCAGGCGGCAATATCCGCAGACTGTATGACAGCATGATTGACACTCCGCCCCAAGTGCCTATGCAGCAGCCCAATCCGTACGGGGTTGAATTCTTCGAAAACGAATATAGCCTATACCGGCAAATGCACTTCTACCCAAAACCCATTGTCTTGTGGGGTAATGGTATTGTCATGGGCGGTGGTATGGGCTTGATGGCGATGTGTAGCCATCGTATCGTCACCGAAACCACCCGTTTTGCCATGCCAGAGATTACCATCGGCTTATATCCCGATGCCACAGGTTCGTGGTTTTTGGCACGCATGCCTGCCAAAATTGGGCTGTTTTTGGGCTTGACAGGGGCGAACTGCAACGCCAACGATGCGATTTTCTCTAGCCTTGCTGAGTATGCGGTGGCAAGCATCGAATACGACAAAGTGCTTGGCGCGCTAAAACAAGCCAATTGGCAAGCTGACAGCAATTTACATGATATTGCAAGCCAAGCCTTAGCCAAAATTCATCATACCGAGCATTTAGCAGACAGTCATTTGATGAAGCATTTTAATACTATTCAAGCGCTAGTAAACAAAGGCTCAGTGCATGATATAGATGCAGCCTTGCGCGATGACAACTTCACCAAAGTCAACGGCGAAGCGGATAAATGGCTTACCAAAGCGGTCGAGACTTATCAGCACGGTTGTCCTGTCAGCGCAGCATTAACGGTTGAGATGTTTAAACATGCCAGCAAATTATCGCTTGAGCAAGTGCTATATATGGAGATGAATGCGTCGCTACATTGTGTCAATTACCCCGATTTTCGTGAGGGTGTACGCGCTTTACTGATTGATAAAGACAAATCGCCAAAATGGAATAAAACCCTTGATGAATGCGATGCCTACTATATCCAGTCACATCTTGCGTCAGCTTTTCCCAATAGCGAACATCCATTTGAGGCTTGGTTGGGAAGCGATTCACTCTCAGCAAAATTAGCCAAACGTGCTGTATAAAGTTTACAAACACCACAACATACAAGGAATGTATATGCCAAATAATCAACAAACAGCCATTAAAAAAATTGCCTTTATCGGGCTTGGTAACATGGGCAAACCGATGGCAGAAAATCTCATCAAAAATGGCTTTGCCTTAAACGTATTTGACCTAAACACCGCCGTGCTAGACGACCTTGCCAAACAAGGGGCAAACGTGGCGACTTCACCTGTGGACGCAAGCAAAGAGGTGGATATGGTCATCACCATGTTACCTGCAGGTCAACATGTCAAAGATGTGTATCTGGGTAAAGACGGTAATCAAGGCTTGCTCGATGTGGTGAGTAAAGATACCCTGCTGGTCGATAGTAGCACCATCGCAGCGAGTGATGCGCGTGAAGTTGCCGAAGCTGCGGCAGATAAAGGCATTCAGTTTATGGATGCGCCCGTATCAGGTGGTACGGCAGGGGCAGCAGCAGGGACACTCAGCTTTATCGTGGGCGGGCAAGCTGAGCAATTTGAACAGGTCAAACCCGTTTTAGAGGCGATGGGAAAAAATATCTTTCACGCGGGCGAGGTCGGTGCAGGTCAAGTTGCCAAAATCTGTAATAACATGCTGCTTGGCGTGATTATGACAGGGACAGCCGAAGCCATGAATTTGGGCGCCAAAAATGGATTAGACCCAAAAGTCTTAGCCAGTATTTTGTCAGCCAGCACCGGTCGTAACTGGGCGCTGGAAGTATGTAATCCGCACCCCGATGTGGGTGATAGCATGCCATCAAGCCGTGGTTATACCGGTGGATTTATGAGTAAACTCATGCTCAAAGACATGAACCTTGCCAAACAAACGGCCGATGATACCAAGGTGGTGACACCAATGGCAGACCAAGCCACGGCGCTGTATAGCAAACATAGCGAGCAACATGGGGATAAGGATTTCTCAAGCATTATGGCGCATTATGATGCGAACGTTTTGCAATAATTTTTGGCGTTTAGCAAAAAAAAGCTAGGATCTTTCCTGGCTTTTTTGTGATTGTTAATTTAAAAAATTAACCCAAAAATAGGGTAGAATGAGCGTCAATCCCAATTTATCGCATTAGTGTTATTATGTCTAAGCCAACAGCACACCCCAAAAAACCGAAAATTGTCTTTTTTGATATTGATGACACATTGTACATCAAGCAGCAAGAAAGGGTGCCGCAATCCGCGATTGAGGCACTCAAACAATTAAAGCAGCAAGGCATCATGGTCGCTATCGCCACCGGTCGGGGTCGTGCGGTTTTTCCCAAAGCTGTGTATGAGCTCATTGAAACCGTGGGTATCGATGTGCTGGTCACCATCAACGGTCAATGCAGTCACCATCAAGGTGAATTATTAGCGCATTATCCGATGACCACTGCGCAAATTAAACTCATTACCGATTATGTTGAATCAAATAATTTATCCTATGCCTACATGACCGATACGGAAATTATCGCGTTAGCGGAAGATGATGCGCTGTCAGAAGCTTTAAATTCGCTTAAAATAGCTTACCGTACTGCCCGTCATGGTGACATTGATTTGTCGATACCTATTTATCAAGTCGTGGCATTTCATCCTGACAACACGCAAGTAAATTTTGAATTTCCCTCGACTTTAAAAATCATGCGCTGGCATAAAAACGGTATCGATATTCTAGATGCGACAGGCTCGAAGGCGCGCGGCATTGCGCAGGCGCTCAATAAACTGGGGCTGGATTTTAAAGATGCCATGGCATTTGGCGATGGGGTGAATGATATTGAAATGTTACAGACAGTCGGCTTTGGCGTGGCGATGGGGAATGCTCATCCCGATGTGAAAGCGGCGGCTGACTATGTATGTCCAGCTGCGTGGGAAGATGGTATCTATCAAGGCTTACAGCATTTGGGTTTGTTGCCACATTGATGAGGCAGCAAATGATTAAGCCCCGCCATATTATATAAAATCTATCAATAAAATCGCTTTGAGCGTTTTAACTTTACCTTGTCAAAAACTCCAAGGATAACATTTAAATTTCCCCAAAAAACGCATCACGAATATCATCGGCAGCTTTTTGCATATCAGGTACAAACCCAATCAAGTCCTCGAGGGATTTGCGCGTTTTAGGTGCGGTTGTGTACAGTGAGCCGATGTAACGACCTTGGGTGTCATTGATTGCCACGGCAATTGAGACCGCTTGGGCAATATATTCTTCATCAGAAATTGCATAGCGCTGCTTAGCTACCTGTTCAAGACTCTGATTGAGCACCTCCCTATCGGTAATCGTGGCAGGGGTGATAGCGGTTAACGATAAATTTTTTAGCAGCGTGACCCTATCATCTTTTGCGAGCGTACTTAGGTAGATTTTACCAGCCGCCGTACACCAAATAGGTGCTTGCGAATCAGTGGGCATATACACTTGTAAGGCAGAAGGACAAGGTACGCGGTCGGTATATACCATGTTGACGTAATAAGGTACCGCCATGCCACAGGTTTCACCGATTTTATCCACCAGTCTTTGCAAAATCGCAAATCGCTGAATCGCCACTTGTTGACTTTGCCATAGATGAATCGCCATATGCCGCGTACGCGATGCAGGCACAATCGTACCATTGATATCGACCCGCACAAAGCCTTCCTCTTGCAGCTGCTGTATCAGCCGGTGCATGGTCGGTTTTGGAATATCCAAAATCTCAGACAAATCCAGCGGGGATAAAGGACGCTGTGCCGCAGACACGGCTTCGATGATTTTTAAAACACGGGTAATAGAAGAAACTCGAGCCATATATTGTCTTTTTAAGTCTAGGGTCAGCACGTCGCCAGAAAAAATTGAAAAAAATATTTTGCAAAGTTGGCAGTGATTAAAGTGCAAGGTTTTTTGATTATACCAAAATTTTTTTAAACTTCACCTGCTATTTGCGGGTTCATCATGCATAACCTCAGTGTCGCAGATCCAATTTGCTTTCAAATTGAGCTTGCGGGCAATATCCGCTAATATAGTCGGCATTTAACGCTTAACCAAGCCACATTTATCAATACCAAGACATATTTATCAATTTGGGGAAAACACATGCCGCGTTTTGTCAGTTTTAATATTAATGGATTGCGGGCGCGCCCACACCAGCTTGAAGCCATTCGCGATATCATCGCGCCCGATGTCATTGGACTACAAGAAACCAAAGTACATGATGACGCATTTCCGCTACAGAGCGTGCAGCAATTGGGCTATCATGTCGAATTTTTTGGGCAAAAATCTCATTATGGTGTGGCGTTATTATCGCGACAAAAACCTATTTTTGTACAAAAAGGCTTTCCAACCGATAGCGACGATGCGCAGCGACGGTTTATCCATGCGCGCTATGATTTTAATGGCAAATATATTGATGTGCTTAATGGCTATTTTCCGCAAGGTGAAAATCGCAAGCATGAAACCAAATTTCCGATGAAGCGTAAATTCTATGCTGATTTAACCGACTATATCTTGCAGCTTAAAGCAGAAAATCGCAGTATGATTTTGATGGGGGATATGAATATTGCGCCGCTTGATTTTGATATTGGCATTAGCGAGGATAGTGTCAAACGTTGGCTAAAAAATGGCACGTGCTCGTTTTTGCCAGAGGAGCGAGAGTGGTACCAAGCCCTGCTTGCGACAGATTTGCATGATACTTATCGGGCGTTATATGCCGACGGTCAAGCGCTGAGTTGGTTTGATTATCGCAGCAAGGGATTTGACGATGAGCCAAAGCGGGGACTGCGGATTGACCATATTTTGATGACGCCTGATTTGGCGGATAAGCTCAACGGTGCAGGCGTCAGCTATGATTTGCGTGCCATGGAAAAACCCAGCGACCATGCCCCGATTTGGGCAGATTTTTTGGATTAATCAATTAAACAACAGTAAGGAGCGCTCTCATGCCAGTTGGCAATGTCGAACTTGTAAAATTAAACCCAGTGAAAGGGATAAAAATTGGCATCACCGAAGCCCACGTACGCTACGCAGGGCGCAAAGACTTAACGGTTTTTGACATCATAGCGGGCGCAAATACCGCGGTTGTCACCACGCAAAACCAATTTTGTGCCGCGCCTGTGCAGTTGCTGCGAGAATTTATCGGCAAAGACAGCCCCCGTTATTTGATTGTCAACACAGGCAACGCCAATGCTGCCACAGGTGAAGACGGTAAACAGCGTGCTAAAGCAACTTGTGTGGCATTGGCAGAAAAAACCGGTGTCGCAGCCGAGCAAGTATTGCCTTACTCCACCGGGGTGATTGGGGAAACCTTGCCGGCGGATAAAATTATCGCGGGGTTAGATAGCGCCTTAGCCAATTTAACCGAAGACAATTGGCTCAATGCCGCCCACAGTATCATGACTACCGATACCACCCCAAAAGGACATAGCGAACAAGTCACGATTGATGCCGTTACCTATACCGTGACAGGTATCTCAAAAGGGGCGGGCATGATTCGCCCCAATATGGCGACCATGCTTGGCTTTGTGGCAACCGATGCCAACATTGAAAAATCATTGCTACAAAATATCTTGACCGACACGGTGAATCAGTCATTTAACCGCATCACGGTGGATGGCGATACCTCGACCAATGACTGCTGTACGTTGATTGCCACAGGACAAGTTGGGGAGATGATTGACAGTGAAAATCACCCGCATTATCAAGCGATTTACGAGGCAATTAACAATGTAATGATTCGAATCGCTCAATTGATTGTACGCGATGGTGAAGGGGCAACCAAATTTATCACGGTCAAAGTGACAGGCGGTGAAACCGCTGAAGAATGTGCCAAAATCGCGTATGAAGTGGCGCATTCACCGCTGGTAAAAACCGCATTTTTTGCCAGTGACCCAAATTGGGGGCGTATTTTGGCAGCGGTAGGCAAAGCGGGCGTGATGCTCGACCAGTCAAAAGTGGCGGTAACACTCGATGATGTGCGTATCTGCGAGCGCGGCGGCTTGGCACAAGACTATACCGAGGCGCGTGGCAGCGAGGTGATGAAGCGTCCTGAAATTACCATTCACATTGAACTGGGTCGCGGGCAGGCGAGTGATACTGTCTATACCTGTGATTTATCATACGAGTATGTCAAAATCAATGCTGATTATCGTTCTTAAAGTCAATCTTAAAGTCAATTAAAGGTAACGAATGAAAAAACTAACCACCCTGCTTTTTGTGCTGACCACCGCTGTTATCTTACAAGGGTGTGTGCATAAAATTGTCACTGTCCCTGTCAAGGTTGCCTATAAGACCACCAAAGGGGTGGTCAAAGGCACGGTAGCCGTCGCTAAAGCGGTAATACCAGGCGATAGTGACGACAAAAAAGACTAAACACAGGCTGTCTAGTAATTTATGTCACACTCATTCACTGATGGCATTGATGGCAATTATTTATGGCAATCATGCGTAGCGTCTTTGTCGTAACATTTCATACAGACACAGTGACCCTGCTATCGCCACGTTTAGGCTTTCTTGACCATTGGGCTGGGGTAGGGCAATCGGGGCAGATTGACTAAGTAATCTCTCATCGACGCCTTGTCCTTCATGCCCCATAATCAAGGCTAACGGTTGTCTCAAATCGGTCTGATAAATAATATGATCGGTATGTGAGCTCGTGGCAAACATCGGTACTTTGACCTTCGTCAATACATCATCTACGCTGATGCCTTCATAAATGGTTAAACTAAAATTTGCCCCCATGCCCGCTCGCAAGGTTTTGGGCGACCAAGCCGATGCTGTGCCCGTGGTACAGATAATGGTTTTAATTCCCACGGCGGATGCGGTGCGAAGTAGTGTACCCAAATTGCCATTATCTTGCACGCCATTGATGATTAGGCAGTCGCTGTTGATGGGCTGATTAAAGTCTAAATGCGGCATGTCAATCATCGCCATGATGGGCAGGCTCTCGCCTAGCGTGCGAATTTCTTTATACAGATTATCGCTAATCGTCAAAGTTTTAACATTTTCAAGTCGGTTTAATAAGGCATGGATTTCGTCATTGTGCAAACCACTTTCGCTGACAATCAAGGTATCGGGCGTGAGACCAGCATTTAGATACGCTTCAAGCAAATGTGTGCCTTCTATCACGGTTTTGCCCAGTTTTTTACGCTGGCGCGACGCAGTGAGTAGGGTATGGGCAGTTTTGATGGTCGGGTTGTCTTTTGAAGTGATAAGCATTATTTGACTTCTTCATGCAGCTTTTTGACATACTCAACTTCGTTTTTTGCCCCGAGTACCACAGGAACCCGCTGGTGGATACTGGTCGGCTCGATATCCAAAATACGATTGATAGCATCGGTACTCAAACCACCCGCTTGTTCAATCAGCAAGCTCATCGGATTGGCTTCATACATCAGACGCAGTTTGCCCGGTTTATCAGGATGTTTGGTGTCAAATGGATAGCTAAAAATCCCCCCACGGCACAAAATACGGTGAATATCGCCCACCATCGCCGCCACCCAGCGCATATTAAAGTCTTTACCACGCACGCCAGTTTTACCCGCCGTAAACTCGTCAATATAACGCTGCATCGGTGGCAACCAATAGCGATAGTTGGAGGCATTAATCGCATACTCTTTGGTATCTGCGCTGATTTGCACTTGGTCTTTGATTTGCACAAATGCTTTGGTGTCTGGGTCAAGACTAAACATTGCCACACCCTTGCCAAGCGTGATTGACATCACAGTTGACGTGCCATACAAAATATAACCCGATGCCAACTGCGCCGTCCCTTTTTGCAAAAAGTCCTCATCTGTCGCAGGGTAACCTTGGTTGTTGTAGGGTAAAATCGAGAAAATTGTACCGACTGCCATATTAATATCGATATTAGATGAGCCATCAAGCGGGTCAAACAGTACCAACACGTCGCCATCTTGATTGGCAGGAGTGGCGTTATCTAATTCTTCCGAGGCCACACCCGCGCAATGCGGATTACTGCTCAAAGCGTCTAGCAACAAATCATTGGCAATGACATCGAGCTTTTTTTGCTCTTCGCCCTGCACATTTTGGTTACCCGCTTCGCCCAAAATATCCGCGAGCGCGCCGCGTTTGAGCAAGTCGCTGATTTGAATACCGACTTTGGTAATGGTGGTAATGATATCGGCAACGGCAGGTTGGGCGTTTTGCGCGGCAAGATAAGTTTCAAGATTTGACATAGTAGACCTTATTATAAAATTATAAATTAACAACTTAACCCAATCACATACGATTAAGCAGGGTGAATTTAGACCTCATGAATTAAAAAAAATATAGACAATTTGCCGCAAATTGTAGCACTTTTTGACCCGTCGTATCAGCGATAATCGCAAAATATTGGCGTATTTATTCCAGCCGATTTACGGTAAAATAGGCAAAATTTATACAAATAACAACAAATCTAGGTGGCTGATGAATATTTTAAACACCCAAACCCTATCTAATGAAGCGCTACAGAGCAAGCTTGATCAGGCGATGGCAAAGCCAGAACTGACCGAAACAGGTGACTTGCGGCATTTTATCGGTGTAGAAGGATTATCCAAAGCCCAGCTGATGGCCATCATCGAAAAAGCCAATGGTTACTTAACTGACAATGCCGGTCGCCCCAATAGCATCCGCAACAGTGATGAGCTTGAAGGCTGTACGGTGATGAATTTGTTCTTTGAAAATTCTACCCGTACTCGCACCACCTTTGATGTGGCTGCCAAACGTCTTGGCGCCAGTGTCATCAGTATCGATATTGCCAAGTCCAGTACCCAAAAAGGCGAAAGTTTACGGGATACGCTGTGGAATCTTGAAGCCATGACAGCGGATATCTTTGTGGTGCGTCATTCATCGAGTGGGGCCGCGCACTTTATGGCAACCGAAGTCACTCCAAACATTGCCATCATCAATGGTGGTGACGGCTGGCACGCGCATCCAACCCAAGCCATGCTCGATATGCTCACGATTTATCGTGAAGCGCCAAGACCGTTTGAGGAATTAACGGTAGCGATTATCGGCGATATCAAGCATAGCCGCGTTGCCCGTTCAGATATTGCAGCGCTCAAGACCTTGGGGGTTAAAGAAATTCGTGTCGTGGCGCCCAAGACATTATTACCAAAAGGCATTGAGCGTTATGGTGTCAGTGTCTATAACGATTTGGACGCGGCGGTGGTTGGCTGTGATGTCATTATTGGTCTGCGTATTCAAAATGAGCGTATTGGCTCGCCGCTGTTGCCATCGACATCCGAGTATTTTAAAGCGTATGGCATCACTACCGAACGCCTTGCCCTTGCCAAACCTGATGCGCTTGTCATGCACCCAGGACCGATGAATCGCGGCGTTGAAATCTCATCAACTGTTGCCGATGGCGAGCAATCGGTGATTCTAAAACAAGTCAATAACGGCATTGCGGTGCGGATGGCGGTGTTGGCACTGGCCATGCAAGGGCAACGTGCCGCACGCAGCGCATCTTGAATTTAGCGAAAAAAATGACAAAGTAGGCAAAACCAAAGTAGGCAAAACCATGACGCTTCAAAATCTTTTACCTGCCAACTGGCAATTTGATACCACGCAGCTTAACCCTATCGACAGCGATGGCAAATGGCTATTACCGCCGCTAGTGGATTTATGTGCGCGTTTGCGTGAACCTGGGCACCAGTCGCATGGTACACTAAAATCAGAAGGCGCCGCGGCTCGAAAAAACGGTTTTTTGCATGTGGTTATACCACCTGATACCAACCCAGTACTTGAGAACGGCTCATTACTGGCAGGCTTGCGAGAGCGGGCTTATCAAGATGGTGGCATTCATCTGCATGTATTGGGGGCGATGACCGCAGGTCTTGAAGGTGAAAAACCCGCCAATATGCTTGGGCTGAAGCAAGGTGGCATCATCGGGGTCAGCAATGCTCGCCGCAAATTCGCCAATGATGACGTACTACTGCAAGCACTGGATTATGCAGCGACTTATGATATCAAAGTATTTTTTTACCCTGATGAACCCAGTTTATCCAAAAACGGCGTCGCCCATGATGGCTATATCGCATCTTATCACGGCTTGGCAGGGATTCCTTGGATTGCTGAAACGGTGGCGTTATCCAAGCAGCTGTTGATTGTCGAAGAAACAGGCGTATCGGCACATTTTGGTCAGCTGACCACCAAATCATCGATTGATTTGATTCGCTGGGCGAAACAAAGGGGCTTGCCCGTGACCTGTGATGTGGCGATGCACCAATTACATTTAACCGATGATGCGTTGATTGGTTTTAATGCCTTGGCGTATGTGTTGCCGCCGCTGCGTTCCAATACAGACAAAAAAGCGCTGCAAGAAGGCTTGCAAGATGGCACGATTGATGCGATTTGTAGCCACCATGAGCCATTGGCAAAAACCGCTAAACAAGCGCCATTTGCGGAGTGCAAACCCGGTATTAGCAACTTTGATACTTTTATGGGGCTCGCTTGTCAATTGGTCAAAGAGGGTATTTTGACCCCAGAGCAGCTAGTAGAAAAAATCGCACTTAATCCTGCCAAAATCGCTGGAATTGAAGCTAGCTATTATCAAACGGGCGGTGCGGTGCTGGTTGACCCCAATCTGACTTGGACCGTGACAAGAGAATCGATGATATCGCAAGGCAAAAATACGCCATTTATCAATAGCGAGCTGACAGGGAAAGTCGAGCAAGTCTATTTTTAGGCTTGTTTGAAGCTTGTTTTAATTTTGTTTCAAGATTGGATACGGTAATGAATCATGCCAAAGGCAGTTAAGCAGTTACCCCCGACAGTGCCTAATAGGCATCATACCAAGAACGCCATCATCATGGTCGCTATCTATGAGCTGGTAAAAGGATTGGTAGCGCTAGGGGTGGCGGCTATTATTTTTGTAGGGCATGTTAAATTGCAATGGATTGCGCGGGTGGTTTCACAGGCGCTGCATCGTATCATGGGTATGGCACTGCACTACCAAATAGAAGCCCTAAATCACTATGCTTGGGTCGCCAACCAAAATTGGCAAAAAGCCTTTTGGATAGTCGTGGGCTATGCGCTGCTGCGTTTTGTGGAAACCTATGGTCTTTATCGAGATAAGATATGGGCGTATTGGTATAGCGTTTTGGGCTATGGCGTGTTTTTGCCGCTTGAGGTTTATGAGTTGTTGAGCCATCGGTTTAATTGGCTTAACTTTTTGATACTGCTAGTGAATGTCGTCATTGTTGTGGTGGTCTATCGTAATATGCACGCCAAAGGGTTGTTGGGTAAAAAGATGACACAGGCTTAAGCTATCGATAAAAAAAGCAATAAAAAAGGGCAGAATCTGCCCTTTTTTACTCGCCAAACTAGCTGTCTGGTCTAGCTATTTGGCTTATCTTTTTCCGTAATGATACGCGGGGATTTTTTGCTTGCATTGGCTGCAATTTTTGATTTGATAAAATTGAAAGGATTGTACGGGCTATCGAGTACACTAGCCGGTACAATCTGACGAATTTTAGCCATCACCGCCGTATTATCACCTTTTGGTTCGTCATCATCCGCTAGGATTTTTGATTGCACTGTTTGGGTGGTGGTAATTTCATTGCTAAAACTCGTGTCATCTAGGTTACTGATGTCCCAACGCATATTGTCAAAATTATTGGCATTTAAATAATTATCAATCGCAAATTTATGCTCGTCTGAGGCATTGCCATGTTGTGTGGATGAGGAAGTCGGTTTGTTTTCGCCATGACTGTCGTATTCACTGTTACTTTCTTCAAGCGTTTTTAGCGGATGTTTGTCATCTAACCCCTTATCATTTGACAAGTGTTTCTGATTATCATGAGTTTGCTTATCAACTGATGATTCATGTGATAATTCATCCGATAACTCATCGTTATTTAAGGCATTAAAATCACGCGGTTGACTCGATAAGCTACCTTGACCTTTAAAATCAAGCGTACCATCAAAGCCAGTCGCTTGCTCGGCGTCAGTTTCTTTGATGCGTTTATCTTCATTGACCACGTCACTGACTTGACCGCCTGATAGCCCTGAACCTTCACGTTGACCGGCTAGTTTGTTGCCTTTACCTTTACCTTTATCTTTTTTTCCTGTATCGGGCTCGATGTCTTCAGCATTTGGGGTCTGACGCGGTGCGATACTATCAAAAATACTTGCCATCGACACATCAAAATTATATTTGAGCATGGCTTCACCACGGGCTAAGGTATTAATCCATTGTACAGTCCAAGGCGCGTTATTTTTAAGTTTTCGCAAATCCTTTTCATGCGGTAAAGGATAGGGCATATTTTGATAAAAATCCCAAAAACTATAATCATCGAGCGAGCGTTTAAGGACATATTCATCTTTGTCGCTGGTGGTGATGAGATTGTTATCTTGTAAAAAGCTAATATAAGTGTACCAATTTGGCATCTCTTGGCGACCTAGCACATCACGCAGACCAGCTTCGGTGACGACATTGCCTTTTTTATGCTCACGGTATAACACGTTTAACATATCCATCAAGCTAAACAACGCATGACGTGGGAAGATTTCTTTGGTCTCAAAAATGGTCAAACAGTAGCTGATTTGCACCCCAAGCAGGATAATATTCCAAGAAATATAAATCCAAAGTAAGAACAACGGCAAAATCGCAAACGCCCCATACACTGCTTTATAACTGGTAAAGTTGTCAACAATTGCGCCAAAGGTGAGTTTTAAGATTTCAAAGATAATCCCAACCACAACACCGGCAACCAGCGCATGTTTAAAACGTACTTGGCAGCGTGGGATAAACCAATACATGGTCACCAACCCCATCAGCACAATCGCAATGGAGCCGATTTGCACCCAAATCGCCCAGTCAATCCCATAACCACCAATCTTTTGATTTAAAAAACTCAGACTTTGCACGGTACTTGAGATAATCATCACTACCGCAAGCACAATAGGCAACAGGGTAATAATCACCCAGTAACGCACAAGATTGAGCCAGCTGGTCTCTTTTTTTTCAACGCGCCAAATTTGGTTAAACGCGGTTTCAATCGTCATTAAAGTGGAAATGGTGGTAAAAAATAAGATACCCACACCGATGATGGTTAAGTTCGATGAGTTACTGGTAAATTGGTTAAGATACTTGGTGACCTGTAATCCGGTACTGGGCAAAATATTGCTAAAAATTAAGTTTTGAATCTGCTCACGCGCTTCTGCTAACTGCGGAATGGTGGAGAGAATCACAACCAACAAGGTTAAAATCGGTACAATAGACAGCAGCGTGGTATACGTCAATAATGCAGCTTTTTGGCTACAATTATCATCGATAAAATTTTTGATAAGATACATCAAAAACTGCACCCATTTATGTTTAAAAATGGATAATTTTTTTAGTTTGGCAATGAGTTCATTCATAGTAGTTCTTATTGATAAAAAATTTCAAAGTTTGACCATCAAATCGGCGAAAAAGGCAGTGATTGTATGGCAGTATGGTATCATATTCAAAAAAATTGTTTATTGAATTACTGTGAACAGTTTTGGTGTTTTGCAATTGGCAATCTGGCTAGTAGATTGCCTTGACCCTGCCATCAAAATTCATTCACCCAAACTAGCTTGACGTAACAATTATCAAAATTGATGTGAGAAAAAACCATGAGTCAACCTTATATTTTAGTCTTGTACTACAGCCAAAATGGCTCGACCAAAGATTTGGCGTATCTGGTCGCACAAGGTATTGAAGACAGTGGCACAGGCATCGCCGCACGTATTCGCACCGTACCCAAGGTCAGTAGCGAGACTGAAAAAGTTG
This sequence comes from Moraxella sp. CTOTU46711, assembly GCF_031975715.1. Taxonomy (NCBI): domain Bacteria; kingdom Pseudomonadati; phylum Pseudomonadota; class Gammaproteobacteria; order Moraxellales; family Moraxellaceae; genus Moraxella; species Moraxella sp. CTOTU46711. Next base: position 661,348 of record NZ_DALYMP010000001.1, on the reverse strand, counting down.
CGCCAAGTATTCCTGATAAAGGTGACCTGTACGCCACCATGGATGACTTAAAAAACTGTGTGGGACTGGCATTGGGTAGCCCCACCCATTTTGGCAATATGGCAGCATCGATGAAGTATTTTTGGGATAATAGCGTCACAATTTGGCTGGCGGGGGATTTGCAAAACAAACCGGCATCTGTATTTACCAGTACGGGCACCATGCACGGTGGGCAGGAGACGACTTTGACTAGCATGATGACGCCGCTACTGCATCATGGTATGGTGATTGTGGGAATTTCATACAGTGAGCCTGCGCTCAATACCACGAGTCAAGGGGGCAGCCCGTATGGCGCAAGCCATGTCAGTGGCGCAAAGCATGACCATATCATGAGCGCGGACGAAAAAACATTAGCCATTGCCCAAGGTCAACGTCTAGCCAAAATTGCCAAGGCATTACAAGCGTTATGAGAAAACAAGCGTTATGAGAAAAAAAGACCCGCACTCACTATCTGCGCCAAAACCCATATATCCCATCCACCGACGCTTAACCATAGTATGGTGGGTTTGGCTGGGGTTTCGATTGCTGGCAGTACCGCTATTGACGCATTGGTTGGCAAGTGCAAAGCCTGCTATGGTCGGCGGGATTGCTTGGCAAGCTTTGTGGTTGATACCCGCGCTATTATCAACGCCTTATATCGTGAAAGGCAAGAGCCCATATGCGCTATTGCTGCTAAGTATGCTCACTTTTGTATATTTGGGGGGCAGTGGTATGGTTGCACTAAAATACGGCTATCAAACGCATTGGGATTTGATGGCGGTTTGGTTGGTGGATTTTGTTTTATTGGGTTTGGTGAATTATTGGTTATTTATCTTACTCAAACGATTGCCAAAAATGAATGGCTAATTGCTAAAAGAGCGCAGCATGTCAGGTACGCTCTTTTTATACTAAAAAATTATGCTAAAAGATCGTTAGGCCAACACATCATTTAGCCATTTACCGATAATTTTGAGTTGCGGCATACATACTTGGTGCGCCATCGGATAGCTGTAAAACTGCGGCTGATAACCTTTTGACTCAAGCCATGCTTTGGCTTCTTGCCCAAGCTGTACTGGGACAACAGGGTCTTGTGTGCCATGATGAATGGCAATGTTTAGATTTTTATTGGCATCACTTAAAGTTAGGCTGTCTTTGGTCGCTAAATAAGTCGATAGGGTTAACAGTCCGGCTAATGGTTTGTCATAGGTTAACGCGGTTTGATAGGCGACCGCACCACCTTGTGAAAATCCAGCAATCACGATATGTTCAGGCGATACACCGCGCTCGACTTCACGTGCGATTAAATCTCCAATCGAGCGAGCGGATTGTTCAATCTGTGCGGTGTCGATTTTGCGATCAAACGACATTTCCAAAATATCATACCAAGCTGGCATCACATAGCCTTGGTTGATGGTTACAGGAATGGCGGGGGCGTGAGGAAATACAAACCGTATGCCATGGTTACCATCGAGTCCCAAGTCAGGGACGACTGGCTCAAAGTCATGACCATTTGCGCCCAGTCCATGCAGCCAAATCACCGCTCTATCAACCGGCAGATTGTTGGGATTGTGAATGACTTCAACCGTTTTTAATAAACTCATAAATTCTCCTTTCATGTGAAACACAAATGTCATAAAAAATAAATGTCATAAAAATAATTAGCCGATAGCTTAAAAATAGGGATAACGCTTGATTTTAGCTTATTCATACCACATTATCTAGGCAATGTTTACCATAAGAATAGCCTAAGTGAATGAAAGAACTTATATCGACTGCTGTACCATTAAATGATCCTCAACTAGACAAGCCTCAAAATGTGAAATTACCTGTCATGGCAAAAGACAGCTATTATCTGTCACGCCTTGCCCAACAATTAAAACAAATCAAAGACAAAGAAAGCGAAGACTATACGTCAAGATTTGATCGCTATCAAAAACAACTCAAACACTCGCAAGACAGGGTGCAAAGCCGTATCGCCAGTATACCAACGATACATCTCAACGAAGACTTGCCTGTCAGCCAACAAGCCGATAGACTCATCAAAGCCATCCAAGACCACCAAGTCATCATCGTGGCAGGGGAGACAGGCTCAGGCAAAACCACGCAATTACCTAAGATTGCCATGCTTGCCGGGCGAGGGGTAACAGGGCAAATCGGACACACACAGCCAAGACGATTAGCGGCGCGTAGTGTGGCAAATCGCATTGCTGAAGAATTAGGGGAAACGCTCGGACAGACAGTCAGCTTTAAAGTACGTTTTACTGAGCAAGGCTCATCTGATTCTATTGTCAAACTGATGACCGACGGTATTTTGCTTGCCGAAATGGCGCATGACAAGTTTTTGAGCCGCTATGATACCATTATCATTGATGAAGCCCACGAGCGCAGTCTTAACATTGACTTTATCATGGGTTATCTCAAGCGTCTATTGCCAAAACGTCCTGATTTAAAAGTGATTATCACATCGGCAACGCTCGATACAGCAAGGTTTAGCCAGTATTTTTCTAGCGTTGATAGTAAAACCAAAAAAGCGACGCCCGCGCCTGTGTTTGTGGTTGAAGGTCGCAGTTATCCCGTGGAAGTGCGCTACCGTCCGTTGACGGAGGAGATTGTCACAGGTTCGGATGATGACAGCTTTGATGATGTCGAAGATAACTTACCGCGAGCGATTACCGCAGCGGTGGAAGAGTGCTACCAAGACGCTACCAGCAAAGGGCATGCTGACCAAGCGGATATTTTGATTTTTGCGGCGACAGAAGCGCAAATTCATGATTTGGCAGATACTTTAAACCAATATGCCCCCCGTCATACCCAAATTTTGCCGTTATTTGCCCGTCAAAGTTTTGCCGAGCAACAGCAGATTTTTCACCCGACAGGCGGCCGTCGCATTATCATCGCCACCAACGTTGCCGAAACCGCCTTGACTGTGCCCAATATCCGCTACGTCATTGATTTGGGATTTGCTCGGATGTCACGCTATGACTATCGCTCGCGGGTACAACGCCTGCCGATTGAAGCGATTAGCCAAGCTGCTGCCAATCAACGAAAAGGTCGCTGTGGACGTATCGCGGCGGGCGTGTGTATCCGTTTATATTCAGAAGAAGACTTTACCAGCCGCCCTGAATTTACCGAGCCTGAAATTCTGCGTACCAACTTGGCATCAGTGATTTTGCAAATGGCAAACTTGGGTCTGGGTGAGGTAGAAAACTTTGACTTTATCCAGCCACCCGACAATCGACTGGTCAATGATGGGCGTAAACTGTTAGAAGAGTTGGGTGCGATTGCCACCAAAAAACCTGAAAATAGCCTAAGCATAGCTAATGACAGTGACAATGGCAAAGGCAAAGGCAAAGGTCAATCCAAACGCCATCCAAATCAACTTACCAAAGTCGGTCAAATGATGGCAAAAATGCCCATTGATCCTCGTTTGGCACGTATGCTGATTGCAGGTGAGCAATACGGTTGTCTCAAAGAGCTATTGGTGATTGTATCGGGCTTGTCAGTGCAAGACCCTCGAGAACGCCCGAGCGATAAGCAAACCCAAGCTGACCAAAAACACGCATTATTTCGCCAAGCCGACAGCGATTTTTTATTTTATCTCAGTCTTTGGCAGGCAATTCATGGGGCTTTATTTAAAAGCGGTGAATTTAAAAACAGTGATCTTGACCGTCAAAAAAATGAAACGCTAGATGATGAAGCCGCGCCAATCGCGCAAAGTCCGTATGGAAACGACAAATTAACCAACAGCCAACGTAAAAGCTTTGCCAAAAAACATTTTTTAAGCTCGCCGCGCTTACGTGAATGGCAACAAACCCATAGCCAGTTGTTGCAAATGGTGGATGGTTTAAAATTAACAATCAACCAAGAGCCCGCCAGTTATGTGCCTATTCACCGAGCATTGCTCACAGGTCTGCTGTCGTTCATTGCCCAAAAAGTCAATGACGTCGATAAAAGCGGCAAGCTAATCAAAGCCAAACGCGGCGAGTATGTCACCGCGCGTCAGCACAAAGCCAAGATTTTTCCTGCCAGTACCTTGTTTAAACAAAATCCGCTATGGGTGATGGCGTTTGAGGTGGTTGAGACCTCGCAGGTGTTTATGCGTACCGCTGCCAAAATCGAGCCAGAATGGATCTTGGCGATGGCAGGGGATTTGCTCAAATACCATTATTTTGAGCCGCATTGGTCAGCCAAAACGGGGCATGTCAAGGCATACGCCCAAATAAGCCTGTTTGGTCTGATTGTGGTACACAAACAACTGATGAATTATGAGCGGGTCAACCTTACTGAGTCTCGAGAAATCTTTTTGCGAGATGCCTTGGTGTTGGGCAATTTAAATGCCCCGTCCACAGGGGATGGTAAAAAGGGCAAATTGCCGCCATTTTTGCAGCATAATATAGATAAAGTCGCTGATGTATCCTTGATTGAAGATAAGCTGCGACGTCGAGATTTGCTGGTTGATGAAGAGCAGTTATATGACTTTTATGCCAAGCGAGTGCCTGAGCATATCGCAAGTCGCAAAGTATTTGAAGATTGGCGAAAAGAGGTAGAAAAAACGGACCCACAGTTTTTATTTTTTAGTGATAAAGATGTACTCAATGAACAAGCGCCCGCTACCCAAGCTTTCCCAGAAACGTGGCAACTGGGTAATTTAAAACTACCCCTGTCGTATATTTTTGACCCGACCAGCGACGATGACGGTGTGACTATTAAAGTCCCACTCGTTGCCTTACCACAGGTTGATGCGGTTGAATTACTATGGGGTATTGCAGGATGGCGCTATCAGCTGGTTTTGCAGCTATTAAAGACGTTGCCAAAAGATATTCGCCGTCAGATCGTACCTGTGCCCGATACCGCCAAACAAATTTTTGACACGCTTGAAAAAAATCACCATGGCGGACTGATAAAGCAACTGTGCCAAGCCTTAAACCAGCGTGGTGTGCGTGGGGCAAACAATCAATTTGTAGAGCCAAAAGACTTTAATCCAAGTGAGGTTGAAACCTATTTGCAGCCACAAATTGCGTTGGTGGATGACAAAAACCGCCTGATTGAAAAAGGGCGAGATATTGACGCATTAAAACTGCGCCATCAGGTCACCACAAGCCAAGCCGTCGCCAGTGGTAAAGGCGTACATAGCGAGTTTCCCGAGCATTTTAACTTTATGCAAAACCGCCACAGTGCAGGCGTGATGATCAAGCAGTTTTCGGCACTGGTTGCTGATGGACAGCCAAGCTATAGCGATAAAAAGGCTGTGTCTATTCAGCAATTTACCGATGTCAGTGTGGCACTCAACAAACACCGTCAAGGCTTGCTTGCTTTAATCGGCAATGAATTAGGCGCAAAAGCCAGACAGCTTACCAGCCAAATTGATAAAAACTTTAAACTTGCCTTTGCCCCACTCGGTGAGCTTGACAGACTCAAAGATTTGCTGATTCATGCCACGCTTGATGCCACTTTTGAAAAATTTGTTGCAGAGTTTGACCATGAAAAATTCACGGCAGGGATTCATGATAAAGAGTTGGTGATTGCCATCAATCAGTTGCCTTTGACTTTAGATGAATTTAACCAAGCCAAAGCCGTGGTGCTTGCCAATTTCTTGAGCGTTGGGCAAAGTGTACTAGCCCAGCTAAAATCGGTGTATGAGCAGTGGCAGCAAGTTCGCCAAAAATTGCTGCTACTTGACCGTGATATTTTTGAAGAAAGTATCGAAGATATCGAAGACCAGCTTGATGATTTGAGTTTATCGGACTTTGTGTATCGCATGAGTTATCAAGATTGGCAGCAATATCCGCGTTATTTGCAGGCGTTGTTGGTGCGACTCGATAGGCTTGAGCATAATTTGGATGCCGATCTTGATGCCGTGTATCAGCTTGATAAACACATGGAAAGGCTGTCTGTTAAGGGTAATGATGAGACAATTATGCCGTATCGTTGGTTGGTTGAGGAGTTTCGGATTCAGCTGTTTGCCCAGCCGATGAAAACCCGCGTGCCAGTCTCAGATAAACGCCTAGAAAAATTGTGGGAAAAATTAAATGTCTGATGAAGATATACAAACTCTTTTTAAAACATTATTAAGCACAAGAAGAATTTTTCACATTACAACTGATGCGACTTATTCTGAAAAAGAAATCTTCAAAGATAGTTACTTTTCTGGGTACGGTACAGGAGTGCTAATAAAATATTCAGGTACTTTTTTTCTTTTAACTGCTAAGCATGTTTTGAAAGATTACATAGATGGTGATTTACCTAATACGTCACCTTTTAGGATTCAAAGCGACGTAGAAAAAGGGTTTGATAATACAAATGATTTTCTTTATCCGAAGATAATATGGGATATTGGTCAGCTAATTAAAGATAATGCTGATTATGATTTTGAAGATATCATACTCGTAGAGTTGTTTCCACCTTTACCAAATCAGCAAGTCAAAGAATTTCTTTTATTCGAAGAAATAGAGTCACTAGCTATTGATAAATTTACCGAGAATAAACTTTCTTTTGAAAGTGGTTATTCATCTGAATCTAATCCTTTTTTTCATCAGCCGAACAATGCCGAATATCCTTTTGATGAAAATAAGTTCACAACCAGTACATTGATAAAAAGAGATTTTATAATAGGTGTATTAAATTCAGAAAATAGTATTTACTTCTTTGAAAAATTAAATTATTTAGGTAAAGATACGAATGGTATGTCTGGTGGGCTTATAGCAACTATTGAAGATGGAAAGTCCAAACTTATTGGTATTCATATAAGGGGAGCAAAAGAAAGTTCAAGAATAAATTTCATCCCTATTGAAAAAATTATGGAAGCTATTGTAGATTATCAAAATGCACCACACTGTAAAGTAGATTACCTATATTTTGATCGTTTGGAAAAAGGATATGGCTTTAAGCCTTTTCATGAGTTTATGGATGAAGAGTTCGCTGATAAATTTTTTAGACTAGGAATACCCGATAATGGACAAGATGATGAAAGAGTCGTAAAACAGTATTTTGATTACTTAGTGAAGAATAAAGATTTTTTTCTTGCAAATTATAAAGATATTGATGAGCATAATGGTAATACAGAGAGAACTGATAATTTTGAAGATATTTTGAAAATGATTGATGAAAATAAATAATTAAATAAGTAGAGAAAATAAAGAGACAACAAATTTTTCATTTTTAATAGCTACCCATTGGTAACTTAACTGACAACTCAAATATCGATACATCTACTAGCTTGACTTAAATTTCGCCACCTTAAATTTTATATTTAACAAAAATCCGCCAATTTAATGAGCGGATTTTTTATATTTGCAAAGATAATTAGAAAAGTTTTTGAGAATTTTTACTCAAGGTAAATCCATGACCGCTGTTATTTTTACATGTCATGCCAGTGGTTTTGCTTGTACATTGATAAGTTTTACCTTTTAGTGTCTGCCCGTAATTTAGCACAGTTGGGTGATTATCAAATGGATAGTCGCTGTAGCAAAGCATTGTAGCTTTACCCGTTTTTTCAACTCGGAATCCTTGTCCCCAATCAAAGTCACAATCTCTAGGACGTGGTTGTGCAGGTTTTGCGTTTGTCATATCAGTAATGTAGCACATTACACCACCATTCGGATTATTATTGACACTGGTTGAGCAGACGATATTGCCACTTGGGCTTTGAAAATCCGCGTGGGCGAATACTGGCAAAGCAACAAAACAAGGTAGGGTAATTGACAATAGATTTTTTAAGTTCATTGCTAATCCTTGCGCTTATAAAAATTATAAATTTATCATAACTTAAAAATGTCAATTTTTTAAATCATAAGTCGATAAATTTTTGTAATTCAAGGAATTGGACAGGTAATATCTTTTTAGAAAATTTGGTAAATTAATCTAAACCGAGTAAAATAGTCAGATTAAATTTTTTAAAAGTGATAGTCATGCCAAGCCAACCGCAAGTTTTTAATCCCCAATTTACCAATAAACCTGCTACCCACCACCAAGCCAATCATAACGAAAACCGTACTGTAGGTCAAAGCGCTAGCCAAACGGCGCACCAACTGGCTCAAGATATAGCAACGATAAAAGCGCCTAAGATTGGCTTTGTGTCGCTTGGCTGCCCCAAAGCCTTGGTGGATAGCGAGCGCATTATCACCGAGCTTAGCCGTGATGGCTACCAAGTCGCCAGTGACTATGATGGCGCAGATTTGGTGGTGGTCAATACTTGCGGCTTTATCGAATCTGCGGTGCAAGAATCGCTTGACGCCATTGGTGAGGCGATTACCAAAAACGGTAAGGTGATTGTCACCGGTTGCCTTGGCAAAGATGCCGAAAAAATCAAAACCATGCACCCAGCCGTGCTTGCGGTGACTGGCGCACATGCCTATGAAGAAGTCGTCAATGCCGTGTCGCATTATGTGCCAAAACCTGCGCCATCAAAAACTTACGACCCAAAAATCGACCTAATCAATGATGCGGGCATTAAGCTTACGCCAAAACATTATGCTTATGTCAAAATATCCGAAGGTTGTAACCACCGTTGCACATTTTGTATTATCCCAAGCTTTCGTGGTGACCTCGTTAGTCGCCCGATTGACAGTATCATGACTGAAGCGGCTGCGCTCAAAAACGCAGGCGTCAAAGAGCTATTAATTATCTCGCAAGATACCTCAGCCTATGGGGTAGATCTTAAATACAAAACCAGTTTTTGGAATGGTATGCCCATCAAATCCAAATTTTACGATATGTGCGAGGCACTGAATCGACTGGGCATTTGGGTGCGTTTGCATTACATCTATCCTTACCCGCATGTCGATGCTGTGGTCAAACTGATGAGTGAAGACAAGCTACTGCCATACCTTGATATCCCATTCCAACATGCCAGCCCCAAGGTGCTCAAAGCCATGAAGCGCCCCGCGCATAGCGAAAACGTACTGGAGCGCATCAAAACTTGGCGCTCGATTTGCCCCGATATTGTCATTCGCTCCACCTTCGTGGTGGGTTTCCCTGGCGAGACGGAAGAAGATTTTGAATATTTGCTTGACTGGCTCAAAGAGGCGCGATTAGACAGAGTAGGGGCGTTTACCTATTCAGAAATAGAAGGCGCGGCGGCAAACGACTTGCCGAACCCTGTGCCAGAAGCTATCAAACAACAACGCTATGAACGACTGATGGCGCTACAGCAACAAATCAGTGCCGAAAAACTGGCTGAGAAAGTCGGTAAAACCTTAAAAGTGCTGGTGGATGAGATTGATGAAGAAGAAAATATCGCCATTTGCCGTAGCTATGCCGATGCGCCAGAAATTGACGGTCACGTGTATGTAGATAATATTGATGCATCGGTTAAAGTCGGTGAATTTTTGACTGTCACCATTGATGAAGCCAATGAGTATGACCTTTTTGCCAGTTTTACAGGTGAACTCTTATAAAGATAAGGATTGTCATGTCTCAATCAATGTTAGCGTATAGTCTTTTAGCGATTGCGATTATTAGTGAAGTTACTGGTTCAACTTTTTTGGCGAAATCAGAGGGGTTTAGCAAACCCTTGCCCACTATCACCACCGTGATTTGTTTTGGGATTGCTTTTTATCTTCTTTCGCAAGTCATAAAAATCATACCACTGGGGATAGCTTATGCCATTTGGTCAGGGATAGGTATTGTGTTAACTGCTATCATTGGTTACTTTATTTTGGGTAATAAACTGGATTTACCCGCCATCGCTGGTATGAGTCTAATTGTATTGGGTGTGATTGTGATTAATCTGTTTTCTCATTCAGCCACACATTAATCCAGGCATTAATATAGTGCCTTGAGTAATATAGCACCTTGATAATTTGATGGCTAAAGCCGATTGAATTCTCGAAGTTAGAGCAGGGTAAAAATTAAAATGACTGTTGAAATTATCTTTACACTATCTAAAAACCGTTAATTTTGTTAAAATTTCGCCATTTGCATTATTTGCTATCTAACAGCCAACAAGAGGTCAACCATGTCTGATAAAGCTCCCCGTTACCAACGTATTTTGCTCAAACTCTCTGGCGAGGCCCTGGCAGGCAAAAATGATATGGGGATTGATTCAGGCGTATTAGACAACATGAGTCTTGCGATTGCGCACTTGGTAGGATTGGGTGTGCAAGTGGGTATCGTGGTCGGTGGTGGCAACTTGTATCGTGGCGCTGCGCTACAAAAACAAGGCCTAGTGGGCCGTGTCACAGGCGACCAAATGGGTATGCTTGCAACCGTAATGAATGGCTTAGCGATGCGTGACGCCTTGGAGCGCCGTAATATCAAATGCCGTTTGATGTCAGCCTTGCCAATTGGCGAAGTGACTGAAAACTACAGCAGCCGCAACGCTATTCGCTATTTACAAAACAATGAAGTGTGCGTGTTTGTCGCAGGTACCGGCAATCCGTTTTTTACTACCGATACCGCAGCCTGTTTACGTGGCATCGAGATTGAAGCCAATTTAATTCTAAAAGCCACCAAAGTCGATGGCGTCTATAACAAAGACCCAAACAACCATGACGATGCCGTCAAATACGACGAACTCACCTTTGACCAAGTGCTGGATCAAAAGTTGGGCGTGATGGATTTGACTGCGATTGCCTTGCTGCGTGAGCATAACGTACCGCTGCAGGTATTTGATATGGCAAAACCCAATGCGCTACTTCATGTGGTGATGGGCGAGGCAGAAGGCACCAAAGTTATCAATCACTAAAATAGTTTAGTTTATAAACTAAAATACTTTCTAAATTTGACATACAGAGTTTTAAAAGGATACAACATGATTAATGATATTAAAAAACAAGGCGAAGACAAAATGAAAAAGGCAATTGAAGCCTTAGAAAATGCCTTTAGCAAATTACGTACGGGCCGTGCCCATCCTGGTATTTTGCAGGGTGTGATGGTGTCTTACTATGGCTCTGAGATGCCACTTAATCAAGTGGCGAGCATCAACGTTGAAGACTCGCGTACCCTGTTAGTGCAGCCTTTTGACCGTAGCATGGTGCAGGCAGTCGACAAAGCAATTCGTGAATCAGATTTGGGTCTCAACCCAATGAGCGCAGAAGTGATTCGGGTACCACTACCCGCATTGACAGAAGAAACCCGTAAAGATATGCAAAAATTGGCACGTCATGAAGCCGAAGAGCGCCGTGTATCTGTGCGTAATGCTCGCCGTGATGCCAACAACGCCTTGAAAGCCTTGGTAAAAGACAAGCAAATCTCAGAAGACGATGAACGCCGCGCCAATGACGACATCCAAAAAATGACCGATAAATACATTGATAACATTGATAAGATGCTCTCTAGCAAAGAAGCAGAGTTAATGGCCGTTTAATCGTTATTTATCCAATAAAAGAACCAATTCATAAGAAGTAGGTCATGGTTGAGTCAAAGGCAGCAATGCCACAACATATTGCCATCATTATGGATGGCAATAACCGATATGCCAAAGCACATGGGCTACCAACCGGTGGCGGGCATATTGCCGGCAAAGATAATTTAGACCCTTTGGTTGAGCATTGTATGGATATTGGTATACGTGCGTTGACGGTATTTGCTTTTTCTAGCGAAAATTGGCAGCGCCCAGCCAATGAAGTGGCGTTATTGATGAAGCTACTGGAGCAAACCGTCCATGACCAATTACCGCGGATGCTGCGTCATCAAATTTCTTTGCGCTTTATCGGGGATAGGGGTGCCTTGACGCCGCATTTACGCGCGATTATGCAAGATGCAGAAGAGCAAACTGCCCATTTTATTAAGATGAGTTTGGTGATTGCTATCAGCTACGGCGGTCAGTGGGATATCGTCAATGCCTGCCGCCAAGTTGCCAAGCAAGTGGCACAAGGCGCGCTTACTGCCGATGCCATTACCCAAGACGATTTTGCACGGCACCTGTCGCTATCGGATTTACCCGCCGTTGATATGTTAATCCGTACAGGGGGTGATTACCGCATTTCTAATTTTTTACTTTGGCAATGTGCGTATGCTGAGTTATTTTTTACCGAAACGCTTTGGCCAGATTTCAAGGCGGCTGAATTAGACCAAATGATTGATATTTTCATGGGTCGTGAGCGTCGATTTGGTAAGACCAGCGAGCAATTATTAGGTTTGGGCTTTTAATTAATCAATAGGAATTGTCATGTGGGAACGCATTAGAACCGCCATTATTTTGTTAGTGATTGTTGGCGTTGCAATGTTTGCTACCCGCGAGCCTATTTTGATGTTGCCGCTATTGTTTGTCGGTGCAGGCTTTGGGGCTTTTGAGTGGTCAAAGCTCATGCCGTCACTTGAACAAAATCCCGACAGTTATGTACCGCCTATCACCCAAATTCCCACCAAACCTGCCAAGCCAATTGATTATATGTATACCCTTGTGATGCTAGGGGTTGTCAGTGTGTTATTGGTGATAGCAAAGCTGACTGGTAGTATAGCCTCTTGGGTGTTTTTTTGGCTGGTTGCGGCGCTGATTTGGTTGGTAGCGATTGGCTGGATTCGCCGTTATCCCAATAATACGCAAGCTTGGTATGGTAAGCATTTATACGTCATCGGTATGATTATACTGTCATCCGCCATCACGGCGATGTATTATCTGTGGTCACTTTCAGCTTGGTGGCTGCTATATGTGTTTGTATTGGTGTGGTGCGCGGATAGCGGTGCTTACTTTGTCGGACGAAAACTTGGTAGACGCAAGATGTCCCCGCACGTCTCACCCAATAAAAGTGTGGAAGGCTTACTGGGTGGACTTGCCACGGGTACGCTTGTGGTGATTGGTGTATCCTTTGGGTTGTTAAACGATTGGTCGATGACGGCTATCGGGTTGTTTTTGCTGTTATCGTTGCTCACTATCATCATGTCCGTGTTCGGTGATTTATTTGAAAGTATGCTAAAGCGCCATGCTGGTGTAAAAGATGCCGGGGCATTGTTGCCAGGGCATGGGGGTATTCTTGATCGTATTGATTCGCAGCTTTCAGCAGTGCCAATTTTTGCGTTGGGGTTTTGGGCGATGAAATTTTACGGCTTAATTTAATGCTAGATTGGGTTAGCTTTCAAAAATTTTCACATCTGCTTAATATTAATGTGCTCAATACCAATCTAGCCAATATCAATTTGTTTAATTCACTAATCAATGCAAGCTTGTGTTTCATTCAATCTTTTTTGCGCAACTGCTTTTTGATTGATGCTTAAAAATCTTCTCGCGTGTTAATATGCTTACCACAGTGGCAATTTGCCGCTGTAAACGCAAAATGTTAGGTTTAACCGCCGTCTGCCCGCAACTTACTAGGTCATTGTAATGCTATCTTCAAGTCACACTATACCGCAAAAAAACATTGCTATCATGGGCGCAACAGGCTCTATCGGCGATAGTACGCTATCGGTCGTCAGTCAGCATCCTGATTTGTATAACGTGGTCGGGGTGACAGGGTTTTCACGGCTCGATAAACTGTTGAGCATTTGCCAGAAATTTGAGCCAACTTATGTTTGTGTTTCCAAAGAAAAGGAAACAACATTTGCGCAGATGCTCCGTGAGGCTAATCTAGGCTGCAAGATTTTGATTGGTGAGCAAGGTTTGGTTGAGCTTGCCACGCTAGCAGAAGTGGACATGGTGGTTGCGGCTATTGTCGGCGCTGCAGGCTTGCCATCAACGCTGGCAGCGGCTAACGCGGGCAAAACTATTTTGCTCGCCAATAAAGAAGCGTTAGTGATGGCAGGTGAGCTGATGATTAAAGCCGTCAAGCAGTCAAATGCCAAATTGCTCCCAATTGATAGTGAGCACAATGCCATTTTTCAATGCTTGCCTACCGCGGTGCAACAACAGCGCAATGCCATTCATGATGATAACCATGGTATTAAAAAGCTTTGGTTAACGGCCTCAGGTGGACCATTTTTACACAAAACACTCGATGATATGAAAAGCGCCAGCGTTGCAGAAGCTGTCAAACACCCGAACTGGTCCATGGGGCAAAAAATATCGGTAGATAGTGCTACTATGATGAATAAAGGCTTGGAGCTGATTGAAGCGAGTTTTTTATTTGATATGCCGGTCTCTGAGATTGAAGTGGTCATACATCCGCAAAGCATCGTACACTCCATGGTTGAATACAACGATGGTAGTTTTTTAGCGCAGTTAGGCAGTCCTGATATGCGTACCCCCATTGCCCATGCTATGGCATACCCCAATCGTATCAGCAGTGGGGTGGAACGATTAGACATTTTTAAGTTAAGTAATTTAAATTTTGTCCGACCTGATTTAGAAAAGTTTAAATGCCTAGGGTTGGCTTATCAAGCCATGCAACAAGGCAGCTATGCGTGTATCGCCTTAAATGCCAGTAATGAGATAGCCGTTCAAGCGTTTTTGGATGGCGACATCCGTTTAACCGATATTGCTGATATCAATGAAAAAGTGCTATTGCAAGCCGAAAAACAGTCGATTGGGTCATTGCAAGCGATTTTGGCGGTCGATAAACTAAGCCGTGAACAAGCACACCAATGTATTGCCGATTTAAACGCTTAAAAAAAGCTTAAAAATAGTTGGCAACACTGGTTGATAATCGTTAAAAATGACGACATAACTTATTAAGATAACGATAGTTAAATTATTTTTAGCCTGTGATTTTGTCAAAAGGATAGCCATGAATTTCATCTTGACCGTTTTAGCTGCGATTGTGGTACTAGGACCTTTGGTTGCGCTACATGAGTGGGGGCATTACATTGTTGCTCGGCTGTGCGGTGTCAAGGTATTGACCTATTCAATTGGGTTTGGTCCAAAGCTGCTAAGCTGGACCAGTAAAAAAACTGGGATTAATTATGCTGTCTCTGCGATTCCGCTTGGCGGCTATGTCAAAATGCTCGATGAGCGAGAAGGCAAAGTCAATCCAGCCGAACGTCATTTAGCCTTTAATACCCAACAACCTTGGAAAAAAATCGCCATCGTCGCAGCAGGTCCGGTGATGAACTTACTCATTGCGATTTTTTTGTATTGGCTGCTATTTATCACCCCAACCCAAGTATTGGCGACCAAAGTTGGCAGTATTTTACCCAATTCACCCGTCAGTCAAACCAGTCTCACAGTTGGTGACGAAATTGTTGCGGTCGATAATAAACCTATCCAAAGTTGGCAGGATATTAACTATGCGTTAGCCGATCGCATGGGTGAGTCGGGACAAGTTAATTTAACGGTGAATGCCGCGCAGGGTCAAACCAATGTTGTCGTGCCGATACAGCGCTTTATGAAAGCAGAACCGGGTAAAGCAACCAATCCCATTGATAGTCTAGGCGCGATTCCGTGGCAACCAAAAATTCCTGCGGTGGTCGGTGAAATTGTCCCAAATAGCGCTGCCGCGCGTCAAGGCCTGCAAGTCGGTGATACCATCAGCCGTGTCAACGGTCAACCGGTGAGCGATTGGCTGGCGTTTTCACAAGTTGTCAAATCAAGCCCCGAGCAGTTATTAACCCTTGAAATACAGCGCCAAGGCAAAATCATCCCCTTAAAAGTCATGCCACAAGCAAAAAAAGATACCATGGGCAATCGATTTGGACAGATTGGCGCAGCTGCAATGGCATCTAAGGTTACACCGCCACCTGAGTATATAAAAACCATTCAATATACGCCCATCCAAGCGGTGGAAAAATCTGTGCATCAAACTGTCGATTTAAGTGCCATGACCCTCAAATCAATGGGTAAAATGTTGACGGGCACCATTGGGGTAGAGAACCTATCAGGCCCCATTACCATTGCCAAAGTCGCCAATCAAAGTTTTAGCATCGGTTGGGAAGCGGTATTGTCGTTTATGGCGATTATCAGTTTAAGCCTCGCTGTGCTCAATTTATTACCAGTACCTGTGCTCGATGGCGGTCATATTGTCATGTATGCCTATGAGGCTATTTTTGGTAAACCCATGCCCGAAAAAATACAAATGATGGGAATGAATATTGGTTTAGTTTTGCTTGCAGGTTTCATGCTGTTGGCGATTGGTAACGATATCTCACGCTTGTTTTAACCGACCCAAATTTGGCTAAAATATTGATTTGTAGTTTTGTTTTTTCGCTAGACTTTACGCAAAATTTAGCTTACCTTATGCCAGTAAAATTTATTTACGGATCTCTTGTACTTTGATAATACAAGCTACACATCAAAGACAAACTATTACTAGAAGTTTAATCAAGTCACCCTTTTTGATAGCATTTGTCATTTTTAGCGAACCAAACTTAGATTACCAAGCCTAGATTACCAAACTTTGGTAAATACCTTTGGATAACTAATTTTGGATACCTAAAAGTGACAGGTTTCATGCATTATCTTTGGGCAGTCGTCAATTCGGAAACAAGTTATATGCGAAATTCAGCGTTATTTTTGGTTGCACCGTTAGCACTCGTTACCTCGTATGCACAAGCGGCAAATTTTACCGTGAGCGATATTCAATTTAATGGATTGACACGGGTATCCGCTGATAACCTCTATCCCGTGCTTGCTGTCAATACCGGTGAAGTAGCAAACGATGCCAATATCGCAGCTAGTATCAAAGCCCTCTATGAAACTGGCAATTTCTCAGACGTTAAAGCATCCCAATCAGGCAATAAATTGGTATTTGACGTGGTAGAGCGCCCAATTATCGCAAATGTCACTTATGACGGTAATAAACTGATTCCAAAAGAAGCATTGACCGAAGGCCTAAAACGTATTGGCATCGTAGAAGGCAATGTATTAAAACAGGCGACAGTTGAGCAAGTCCAAAATGAGCTAAAACAGCAATACAATCAGCAAGGGTATTATAATAGCGAAGTTAATGTGACCCAAACGCCTTTAGACAATAACCGTGTCGCGCTTAAATTTAATTTTGTTGAAGGTAAAGCGGCGCGTGTTGTCGATATCAAGGTGATTGGTAACAAACATTTTAGCGACAAAGAAATCAGACAGGCGATGAGCATCAAAGAAAGCTCATGGATCAATGTGATTAGCAAATCTGACCGCTATGCCAAAGAAAAGCTTGCGGCAAGTTTAGAAAATGTCACTGCCATGTACCAAAACGCGGGCTTCGTCAAATTCACCATCAATGATGCCACCATTAATTTAAGTCCAGAAAAAGATAAAGTGTTTATTGAGCTCAATCTTACTGAAGGTGAGCAATATAAATTTGGCAATGTCAACTTTATGGGTACGCCCAACTACGACACCGACAAGCTTCGTAAGCAGGTGGCATTTAAGCCAGGTGAGCGTTATTCACAACGTCAAATGACGACAACCTTACAAAATCTAGGCACATTGTATGGTAACGATGGCTACTATTTTGCCCAAATCCGTCCAGTGCCGCGTATCAATGAGGACACTCGCACGGTAGATGTTGATTTCTTTATTGATCCTGTGCGTCCTGTATATGTGCGCCGTATCAATTTTACCGGTAACAATAAAACAGCTGATGAAGTATTGCGCCGAGAAATGCGCCAAATGGAAGGCACATTAGCCGCCAATGAAAAAATCGATTTGTCGCGCACGCGTTTAATGCGTACAGGCTTCTTCAAAACTGTCAACATGGATGTCAAACCTGTCCCTAACACACCCGATCAGGTGGATATCAATGTCGCAGTAGAGGAGCAACCATCAGGTACCAGTACCATTGCGGCTGGTTATTCACAAAGTGGTGGTATCACTTTCCAAGCAGGTTTAAGTCAATCTAACTTTTTGGGTACAGGTAATCAGGTCAATATTTCGTTATCGCGTTCTGAGACGTTAGATAGTTATAATTTGGGCTATACCAACCCGTACTTTACCCCAGATGGGATATCGCAAAGTGCCAGTATCTATGCACGCAAAACCAAATATGACAGCAAAAACATTTCAAACTATGTCACCGATTCGTATGGCGGCACCTTAGGTTTTAGCTATCCGATTGATGAAAATAAGAGTTTAAGTGCCGGTCTCACACTTGATAGTACCAAAATCAAAGCAGGCGCTTTGTTAGCGGTATCAAACTATCAATACTTAAAAGACGAAGGCAATCTTGAAATAGGTTCAGACTCCGATGGCAATGAATCATTCGAATCAGACCCATTTAATACCGCTAGCCTAAATTTAGGCTGGAATATGAACACGCTTGACCGTGGACGTTTTCCAACCAAAGGTATGTCACATAACGTCAATTTGGAACTGGCCTTTGGTGATGCCACCTACCAAAAACTGGTCTACCAAGGCAACTACTATCGACCATTCCTAAAAAATACCGTACTGCGCGGTTATACCAAGTTAGGATATGGTAACGATTTACCTTTCTGGGAAAACTTCTTCGCAGGGGGTTATGGCTCAGTGCGTGGTTATGAGAATGCCACTTTAGGCCCTACCAGTAATCGTTATTATCCAGTGAAGAATAATAATGGGGTCGATAATTACCCAGAAGAGATTGGCGGTAATGCACTTGCGCAAGTGGGTACTGAATTAATCTTGCCGATGCCGTTTAAAGGCGATTGGGCAGACCAAATCCGTCCTGTGTTATTTGTTGAAGGGGCGCAAGTGTTTGACACCACCAATAAATATGACCAAAAAGTCACAGTGGGTGACAATACCGTATCGCTATTAAATGAAAAAGACAATGACATGCGTTTTAGCGCGGGTGCAGGCTTCACTTGGATTACCCCCATTGGCCCAATCTCATTAAGCTATGCTGTTCCGCTCAATGATAAAGATAAAGATAAAATCGATAATGTACAGTTCGAAATTGGACGTACATTCTAAAAGGTCTATGTATATGAAAATAATGACTCAGTTAGCCACAGCGAGTATTTTGAGTGTATTGGCAATGCCAGTTTTTGCCAATACCGTTGCGGTTTGGAATTCCCAAGTTGCCATTAACAATACTAACATCGCCAAAACCAAAATTGGCGTGGTGCAAGCGGCGGTCAAACCAAAGCAGCAGCAGCTTGACAGCTACAAAGCCACCATTGAGCGTTTGCAAAAACAATATGCCACGCAAAACGCTCAGATGACCCAAGCACAGAAGGATGATTTGCGTAAGCAAATTCAAACCAACCTACAAAACTATGAACAGGTTGCCAGTCAAATCCAGTCCATCATTGATACCAATGAGGCAGAAGTGATGCAGCGAATTCTCCCCAAAATCCAAGCCATTAAAGAAACTATTGTGCGTCAAAAAAATATTGATGTGCTCATTGATAATCGTGATAGAACGGTCAGTTATGTCAAACCTGAATGGGATGTAACGGCAGATTTTACCAAAGCGATTAACGATCAAGTAAAATAATATTTTTTAAGCTCAGAGGTTTTAGCAAAAACGCAATATTCGACTATTGCGTTTTTTATTTTCTGTGTAAAATTAAGGCAAATTTTAAGCAAACGATTGGAGTAATTAAATGGCGTTCACCCTCACACAAATTTTGGATTTTTTAGGTAGTGACGTCATTGACCAAGGGGATGCGCAAACCGACCAAGATTTGCAGAAACAAATTTCCAAAATCGCCTCTCTTGAGGATGCCACTGGCACCGATATCACGTTTATCGCCAATCCTCTATTTGAATCAAAATTGCAAACCACGGGCGCTGGTGCCGTGCTAGTCCCCGCATCCTTACAGGAAAAAAGCCCAAGCCATAGCGTTGCCATCGTGGTCAAATCACCTTATGCCGCATATGCCAAACTGACGGCATTGTTTGAACCGACCCAAGCGTATCATCAGACAATCAACCCTAATTTATCCGCTAGTTTGATTCACCCGACTGCCATTTTGGGTAACAATCTGCAATTGGGCGACAATGTGCGTATTGGTGCGTATAGCCAAATCGGTGATAACTGCGTCATTGGTGATGGCGTCAAGATTGAGGCCCAAGTCAATATTCAGCCCAATGTCGTGATTGGCGAAGGTAGCTTGATTGCGCCGCACGTATATATCGGGCATGATTGTGTATTGGGTAAATATGTCAGCTTGCACAGTCATGCCAGCATTGGCAATGACGGGTTTGGCTTTGCCCCTAAAGGCAGTACAGATGAAGTAGGGTGGCAAAAAATTCACCAATTAGGGCGAGTGGTATTGGGCGATCATGTCAGCGTAGGCAGCCATACCTGTATCGATCGCGGCGCGCTGAATGATACGGTTATCGGTAATCATGTCATTATCGATAATTTGGTGCAAATTGCCCACAATGTGAAAATTGGTGCTGGCACGGCGATTGCAGCGTGTGTGGGGATTGCTGGCAGTACAGAAATTGGTAAACGCTGTATGATTGGTGGCGCATCAGGTTTTGCAGGTCATATCAAAATTTGTGATGATGTCACGATTACTGGCATGACGATGGTAACCAAATCGATTCACCAACCGGGTGTATATTCTTCAGGCATGCCAGTGATGCCCAATAGCTTATGGAAAAGAGCCTATATTAATTTTAAGCAACTTGGCAAACCAAAAAGTTAATCGTTACCTTTATCCATCAAATAATTTGAGAAAACAACTGTAAACTCAATCTTAAAACCGTTACAATGGTTGTTTTTCACAAATCTATTTTTTTGATAAAGATATTTAAAAGTATAAAGGATATATCCATGGATTTTGATAAGTTAATTGATGAAGACATCGCTGGCCTTGCACAGATTGGGGTGACATTACCTCTCAATGCCGTTGTGTTACGTGATTATCTGCCTCACCGTTATCCTTTTATGCTATTAGACAGAGTCACTGCGGTAAAACCGAACGAGTGGATTACCGGTCTTAAAAACATCACCATTAACGAGCCTTTTTTTAACGGTCACTTTCCTGAAGAGCCTATCATGCCAGGTGTTTTAATGATTGAAGCCATGGCGCAGGTAGCGGGTGTACTGGGTTTTATCAGCAAAAATGTCAAACCAAGAGATGGCTATATTTATCTGTTTGCTGGGGTCGATAAAGTACGTTTTAAACGTCAAGTCATCCCCGGTGATCAGCTCATTTTACGTGCCGAAAAAACCATGGAGCGTCACAGTATCTATAAATTTAGTTGTACAGCTTGCGTGGGCGATGAGTTGGCAGCCAGTGCAGAAATCACCATTGCAGAGCAGCGTACCCAATATCCTCAGTCATGACTTTAACATCATTTTTACATGGTCTGAATAAGGCGCGTTTTTAATAAGCTATACCGATAAAATCTGTTTAAGTTAAGCAAAATCCTTGATAAAAATGGCATACTTTAGTAAAAATGCTATAATGTCGTTTTTATTTTAACCTGCTGTTTATGGTTAGCTTTACCTATGGTTTCAGCTAAACCTGTATTTTTAATTGTTCTTGAATAGTAGGCTGGTATAAGGATTTTTCATGACGATTCACCCAACGGCGATTATTGATGCCACTGCAACGATACACCCGTCGGTCAAGATAGGGCCGTATTGTATTATTGGTGAACATGTCACAATTGGGGCACAGACCGTGCTTCACCCCCATGTTGTCGTTAGCAAGTTTACCCGTATCGGTGAGCGTAACCAGATTTTTCAATTCGCTAGCATCGGCGAAGACTGCCAAGATCTCAAATACCAAGGCGAGGAGACGTGGCTAGAAATTGGCGATGACAATCGCATTCGCGAAGCCTGTAGCATTCATCGCGGCACGGTACAAGATAAAGGCATCACACGCGTTGGTAGCCGTAATCTGTTTATGGTCAATACCCATATTGCGCACGATTGCGTGATTGGGAGCGACAACATTGTGGCTAATAATGTGGGGATTGCAGGGCATGTCCGCATCGGTAACCATGTGATTGTCGGTGGTAATTCAGGTATTCACCAGTTTTGTAGCATTGATGATTATAGTTTGATTGGTGGCGCCAGCTTGATTTTAAAAGATGTTGCGGCTTTTAACATGGTATCTGGCAACCCTGCCAAAAGCCATGGTCTTAATATCGAAGGCATGCGCCGCAAAGGTTGGTCAAAGCAAACTATCGATTATCTACGCCAGGCTTATCGGGTGATTTTCCGTTCAGGACTGACCAAAGAAGAAGCCATTGTCGCAGTGACCGAGCAGCTATTACCCCAAGAACCTTTGGTACAATTGCTATTGGATTCCCTGATTCATAGCGAACGCGGCTTAGTCAGATAACGTGGTAAGATAAGATATTAAGAAAGGATAGCATTGCTATTTAGCGTATCAACAGCAGCTTATAAAAAGTAAAAAAGAGCCAAATCGGCTCTTTTTTTTAGGTGTTTTTAAGTGTTTTTTAGGTCAAATGCAAATCTGGTTTTGGTAAGTTTTGCTGCTGATAAAAAGTATCGACAAACGCATCAAACTTATCATCTTCAATGGACTGACGGATATCTGCCATCAAGCGCTGATAGTAACGTAAATTGTGTATGGTGCCCAACTGTGCCGATAGCATTTCATTGCACTTGAACAAATGATGCAAATAGGCGCGGCTAAAATTCTGACAAGTATAACAATCACATTCGCTATCAAGCGGACTTTGGTCAAATCGGTGCACCGCATTTTTAATTTTAACGGCGCCAAAAGTGGTGAAATAATGACCATTTCGCGCATTACGTGTTGGCATCACGCAATCAAACATATCAACACCGCGGCGTACCGCTTCCACGATATCTTCAGGTTTACCCACGCCCATCAAGTATCTGGGCTTATCGGCTGGCATATCATCGGGTAAGTAATCAAGCACTGCCATCATTTCTTCTTTTGGCTCACCGACTGACAGCCCACCAATGGCATAGCCATCAAACCCAATAGCGAGCAACCCTTCTAGGGATTTTTCGCGAAGGTTGCGATACATACTGCCTTGGATAATACCAAACAAAGCATTCTGGTTACCCAGTTTTTCATGCTCATTTTTACAGCGCTCGCCCCAACGCAGCGATAGTTCAAGCGATGTATCCGCTTCGCTAGGCGTTGCAGGATAGGGCGTGCATTCATCAAACTGCATGACGATGTCTGAGTTCAGTGAATATTGAATTTGCATCGATATTTCGGGGGATAAAAACACCTTTGCGCCATCAATGGGCGAGCGAAAATAGACGCCTTCTTCTTTGATTTTACGCATTGCACCAAGGCTAAAGACTTGAAAACCGCCGGAATCGGTTAAAATCGGCTTGTTCCAACCGATAAAGTCATGTAAGCCACCAAATTTGTTAATGACATCGGTGGTGGGACGCAGCCACAAATGAAAGGTATTGCCTAAGATGATTTCGGCACCGATTTCGTGGATATCCCGCGGCAGCATGCCTTTGACGGTGCCATAAGTACCGACAGGCATAAAGGCAGGGGTTTGCACATCGCCATGAGCGAGATGAACCGTACCACGGCGAGCACGGCTCTCGCCTGTAGCGTTTTTATGTAAGGTAAATTGCATAATCTAAAGTTTCTGTAACAGGTTTTTTAAAAGGTTAAAATCATAAAAGGTTGAAATTATACCACTTTATCCAACAACATCGCATCACCGTAACTAAAGAAACGATATCGTTGCTCGATGGCGTGCTGATAAGCCTGTTTGATGGGCTCACTGCCTGCAAACGCTGACACCAGCATCAATAGCGTGGATTTTGGCAAATGAAAATTGGTGATGAGCTTATCAATCACCCCAAACCTAAATGACGGATAAATAAAAATATCGGTGTCACCTGACCAAGCCGATAGCATTGGGTTTTCAAAATTGGTGGTTTTTTGAAACGCCGTTTCTAATACCCGTGTCACAGTGGTACCGACTGCAATCACTTGCCCGCCACGGGCTTTGGTTTGGTTAATCAAATCGGCAGTCGCTTGGGGCAACTCGGCATATTCTGAGTGCATTTTATGGCGCAAAATATCCTCTGTCTTAACAGGGGCAAATGTGCCTGCACCGACATGCAAGGTGACAAAGGCGGTATTGATGCCCTTGGACTTGAATGCAGCCAATACATTGTCGTCAAAATGCAGGCTTGCGGTCGGTGCGGCTACGCTGGCAAGTTTGGTTGGGTCATGGAATACCGTTTGATAGCGGGTTTCGTCATTGTCATCGGCATGGCGCTCAAAATAGGGCGGAATCGGCAGTTCGCCATAGTGCTCAAGCACAGGCAATATCGGTTGGTCAAATTCTAGCAAAAATAAATTGTCTTCACGCCCCATGACCGTGGCATGGATGTTACCATCGGCAAGGCTCAACGTTTGCCCCTCTTTTGGGCTGCGGCTGGCGCGTACATGACACAAAGCGGTGTGCTTTTGGCTGCTAGTAGCATCATCGGGCAAAATACGCTCGACCAATACTTCGACCGCGCCGCCACTGGCTTTTTGCCCAAACAGCCTTGCTTTCATGACCTTGGTGTCATTAAACACCACCAAGTCACCACTATTTAACAACTCTGGCAAATCCACAAATTGTTGGTCTTTGGGTTGACCATGGGCAGGCAAATACAGCAATCGAGAGGCGGAGCGCACCGCTAACGGATAGCGGGCAATGAGTTCATCGGGCAGTTGATAATCAAAGTCATCTAAAGTTAAAGGCATTTATGGGTTACTCGGTGATAGCAGAATCTTTGGTAAGGTGGACATTGGCTTTAGGAAATGGGCGGATTTTATCGGCATCTGACCAAGCTTTGACCCAGTCATCAGGTGGCATATTGATATCTTTATAATCCAATGCGCTGAGTACTTGCTTAGTTGGCAAAACCTTGCCTGTCACGATGTTGGTGATACCAGTGCGCAGCAGCGCAGAGCAAGTCGGCTGACCTTTGACCCACATGCTTTGCTCGATATAAAACCAGCGCTCATCAACAGCTATCAATCGGGTTTTGATGGTGACCTTATCAAATAAACGAACACGCTTACGATATTGGATGGTGCTACCAGCGACCACCAGCCCCCAGCGATGCTTGAATAATTTTTTGGCAAGCCCTGAGCGAATGGCAAGATCGTTTCGCCCCAAATCAAACAGCGTAAAGATACGCCCGTTGTTCATTTCAAAAAAATTATCAATGTCGTTGATATTAGCGGTCAAGGTGATTTCGCTGGTATCGGTTAATTGAAGCGAATGACCTTGCTTTTGTTTAATCGCGCTTTTAATGGCATGGGTGCCCAGTCGTAAAAAAGGATACATGGTTGTTCTCAATCTAAATTTGTGCCACATTATAGGTAAATCGCGCTTGTTTAGCAAAATTTGTCACTATCATTACCCAACAAGTCACTATAATTACTCTACAAAAGGAAAGCAAATGACCAATCAATCACAGGTAGCAGCGCAACCCTTATCAGCGGACGCTAAAAAGGTATTAGATTTTTGGTTGCAGGAAAATACTAAGCCATTTTGG
This sequence comes from Moraxella sp. CTOTU46711, assembly GCF_031975715.1. Classification (NCBI taxonomy): domain Bacteria; kingdom Pseudomonadati; phylum Pseudomonadota; class Gammaproteobacteria; order Moraxellales; family Moraxellaceae; genus Moraxella; species Moraxella sp. CTOTU46711. The sequence goes on along the minus strand of NZ_DALYMP010000001.1, from coordinate 636,113 downwards.
TTTGCCAAAGATGAGGATTTTGATAAAACTGTAACGGCTAAATTTTTAGCCACACTTGAGCAAGCCAAACGAGGCGAGTTAGGGGATTGGCGAGCCAGTACAAAAGGGCGATTGGCAGAAATCATTGTATTGGACCAGTTTTCACGCAATATTTTTCGAGATTCTTCACAGGCTTTTGCCCAAGATGGCATGGCGTTAGTATTGGCGCAAGAAATCGTCAAACAGCCAGATTTTGACAAGTTAAATCAAGACGAACGCAATTTTGCTTTAATGCCTTTTATGCATGCGGAATCGGCAAACATTCATCAGCAGGCGTTGCCATTATTTAAAAAATACGCCAGTGACAATACATTAGCGTTTGAATATAAGCATCAAGCCATTATTGAAAGATTTGGGCGTTATCCGCACCGCAATGCGATTTTGGGCAGACAATCCAGTGATGAGGAAATCGCCTTTTTGCAACAACCCAACTCGTCATTTTAACTTTTATTAAGTTGTTGCTGGATCGCCCAATCAATATGTTCTTGTGTGTTTTCGCTTAGCATGGGGCGTTTTTGTTGCAATTTGTCAATAATTGCTTGGCTAAATGGTGCATTGCCCAAGGCTACCGCCACATTGCGCATAAAGTTGTCGTAGCCCGTGCGGCGAATCGGCGAGCCTTCAGTTTTTGTCAAAAAATCCTGTGCATCCCATGCCCATAATTCAAGCAGTGACACCTCATCTAAACGGTGACGCGGATTAAAATCCTCAATCGTCGCTAATTTGGCAAATTTATTCCAAGGACAAATCAACTGACAATCATCACAGCCAAAAATGCGATTGCCGATTTTGGGGCGAAGTTCTACAGGGATTTTGCCATCTAATTCAATGGTTAAATACGAAATACACAGCCGTGCATCGACATCATAATGCCCGGTGGGTGTTTTGCGGATGGCATGGGTCGGGCACACATGAATACAAGCACGGCAACTGCCACAATGCGATGACACAGTTTTGATTTGCTTGTTATCCTCTGCCAAAGGCAAACTGGTGAATAATTCCCCCAATACAAAAAATGACCCCGCTTGTGGGTGAATCAGCAAGGTGTGTTTGCCTGTCCAGCCCAAACCTGCTTGCTCAGCCAACGCGCGCTCAAATATAGGCGCGGAGTCGCTAAAGGGACGAAACACAAAGTCGTTGGCATATTGCGGATAATCGGTGGTTAGTTTGTCTTGAATCAGTCTGGCTAGGGTTTTTAGTAACCCTCGCATGGTTTTATGATAATCACGTCCTCGAGCATAGCGGGCAATAATCGCTGAGTTGGGGCGCTCGTTGTCTGGTACACTGCGTTTGGGCGGCGGCGTGACCAGATAATCTAAACGCACGCTAATGATACTTTGCGTCCTGTCAACTAACAGGGCAGGGTTAGCACGTTTATCATGATTGTCTTCAAAAAACAGCATATCCCCATGTTTACCTTGTGCTAGCCAGGTTTGCAAGGCATCAAGCTGTTTTACAAAGATGGGATTGGTTGGATGGACAAAGCCACAATCAGCAAACCCCAACGCCTTGGCTTGCGCCTTTATCCAGCCCTTGAGTGCATTGATTTCGTTTGTAGTGTCCAACATGCCAACAACCAGATAAAATTAAAATGCTATTATAGCAAAATAAACACCTACCACATCATTGGATCATCTTATGCAAAATAATGCACAGACGGATAAAAATACTGTGATGCAGAACGCCATTGCCTTATATAGCCCCAAACAAATTTATGACATTGAAAAAAACTGGTTTAGCAAAAATGACAGTTTTGCCTTAATGCAACAAGCTGCATGGCAACTTGCACACATCATCAAGCAGGAAAGTAGCAATCAAAAAGGCAGTCACCATCAAAAAAGCAGTCACCATCAAAAATCGGTATTGGTAGTGGCAGGCGCGGGTAATAATGGCGGCGATGCTTGGTTGGTGGCGCATTATGTGAACAAGCTTTGCCCACATTGGTCAGTTACCGTAGTACAAGTCGCAGCGCCTAACACCCTCGATAGCCAAACAGCAAAGCACCTATACCAGTCAAACTGTGCAAATGCGGCAAAATATCTGACGTTGACGGCATTTTTACAGCCATTCTATGAGCTTGGTTTAAGCTATCAGTATGATGTGGTGATTGATGGGTTATTGGGGATTGGACTCGATGGCAAGCCTAGCGGTGATTATCAGACAATCATCAATTGGATTAATCAATACCGCAAGCAAGTTCACGCTTGTCAAGTCATCAGCATCGATGTACCCAGCGGACTAAATGCCGCTACGGGCGAAGTGTGTGATGATACGGCTATTAAGGCAGACACGACACTTTGTTTAATCGGGCGAAAGGTCGGACTGCATATCGGGGATAGTAAAGATTATGTTGGCACTGTGATTGATGTGCCTTTGCTGCCTGTTGAGCAATCAGGCATCTTGTTACACACGAAGCTACCTAACTTACCACCACGCCAACAGGTGAGCCATAAAGGTACGTACGGTCATGTACTCATCATCGGTGGCAATCGGTTACAGGATGGGCATGGCATGGCAGGGGCGGCGATATTGGCCGCCAGTGCAGCATTGAGCAATGGTGCAGGCAAAGTCACCGTTGCTTGTCATCGTGATTTTCATTCAGCTATTATCACCGCTTTGCCCAATGCCATGACCGCGGATTTAAACAATATCGCTAGCGTCATCGAGCTGATTAACGCGGTGGATGTGGTTGCCATCGGCATGGGTTTGGGTAGGGATAAAGTAACGCTTGAGTTATTTAACCAGTATCTTACGGCGATCAAACAATCAGAGAAGTTATGTGTCATTGACGCTGATGGTTTATACCATTTGGCAGATTGGGCAGGCACGAGTGACGGTTTAAATGCTCCAATTCAACCACGATTGGGACAGTCAAACCAACGTTTTTATCTAACGCCGCATTCAGCGGAAGCAGGATGTTTGCTCAATCAACCCTATGCTGACATCGATCGAGACAAAATCAGCGCGATTCGGGCGTTAGCTCACCAATATGGGGGCAATTGGCTCATCAAAGGTGCACAAACGATTGTACTTGAACGAGATAGTTTTGAAAGAGACTGTATTGATATTTGCGGCTTGGGCAATGCCGGTATGGCAACGGCTGGCATGGGCGACTGCTTGGCAGGTCTGATGGCGGGCTTATTGGGGCAAGCAATTGCCGCACCCATGCTAACCGCCGTGCTTATACATGCCAAAGCAGGTGATACCTTAGCAGAAAAAATGGGTGAATATGCGTTGCAAGCCAATCACATGGCATCGGCAATCGGTGACATCATCCATCAAATCACGCAAGATTAAAATCACGGCAGGTTAAGAAGGTACAATAGAAAAAAGGTGAGAATTCACTCACCTTTAACCTTTACACACCTTTAATTTTAATTGAATGCTAAAGTCATATAGCATGCAAAGTTATTTACAGTATTGGCTCACTGTTTGCGCGACTTGCTGACGGCGTAGCTCAATTTCACGACCATCTAGGTATTTACGTTCACCTTTATTATCCATCTCATAGACGCGCCCGCCTTGGTTTAAGTTGGCAAGGGTATTTTGTAATGATTTACAGCGCTCAGCATCTTGCTGTTTTTTGAGTTGCTGATTTTGTGCTTCAAGTTCAGCAGCGCGTTTTTGATCGGCTGTCAGCGTTGGTGATACACCTGATGCAGCACCTGTGCTATTGCCAGCGCTTGCAGGTGCACGACTACTAGGTCCAAGTTCACGGGTATTAACCACTTGCACTTGTCGCAAATTAACACCATTGGTCGGCGCATATTGGCTATAATGCGGCACACCATTTTTGTCAGTCCACTTGTAATAAGTTGCTGCATTTGAACTCGCCATAACGAATGGTGATAACATGAGTGATAACAAAAACAGTGGCTTTAACATTGTTTTTCCTGTGCAAGAAACGAGAAAATTATGCGATAGCCTATCACAGCTTGATAGCTTTTAGCAGTAAATTTCGACAAGATAATCGTTTAATTTCCTAAAGGTAATTTTCTAAAAACAACTGGCTCAATCAGTCTGAGATTTTAAAGTTTATCAAATTTTAAAACCAAGCCTTAAAACCAAGCATTAAAACGGATTTATTTATCTATAACTAAAAGTTATGAATCTTAGTAGCTTTTTTTTATTGACAAGTGTTAAAAAAACTCACATCATAAGTCCTCTACTGGTCGTTAGTAACAATTATCGTTGGTTACTAATTGGTAAAATCTAAGCTAATTGGCGCTATCCGCTAATTAGGCTCTACAATTGGATGAGAGCATTTTTTACCGTTGTTGTTGTTTATGAATCTAAACAAAAGAATCTAACAACCCTGACTTATCGGTCAACAAAGACAAAAAGTAGCCATCAATTTATACATTACGTAATTTTAGTGATGCTTTCTTTTTTGGTTATCATGCTTTTTGCCCTCGTCTGATTTGTTCACTGTTACCTTATGGCAGTGTTGAAGATTCTTGCTAATCATTTAGCAATTTTTATCTAAAACAACTTCCCAGTATCATTTTTGAAGACGACCATAAAAGGTGATGACAGTGACTCAAACTACCCAAGCTCCCAATATGACGGGAGAAAACCAAACGGCTCACGCTGCACCCAATTTTGACAAAAAAACTGCCAAAGCCTCAGCAGGTGAACCTGTCATGATGTCTGGTGCAGAAATGTTGGTGCAAGCGCTAATTGACGAAGGTGTTGAATACATTTTTGGCTATCCAGGCGGCGCCGTGTTGCATATTTATGATGCTTTGTTCAAACAAGATAGCATTGAGCACATCCTCGTGCGTCACGAACAAGCAGCGGGTCATATGGCAGATGCTTATTCCCGTGTGACAGGTCAAACCGGGGTAGTATTGGCGACATCAGGTCCTGGCGCCACCAATACGGTTACCGCCATCGCTACCGCGTTTATGGATTCCATTCCGATGGTTATCATCTCAGGTCAGGTGCCTTCAAGCCTCATCGGTGATGATGCGTTCCAAGAAACTGATATGATTGGTGTGTCACGTCCGGTCGTCAAACACAGTTTTCAAGTACGTCATGCCAGCGAAATCCCAGGAATCGTGCGTAAAGCATTTTATATTGCAAGCTCTGGTCGCCCAGGCCCTGTGGTGATTGATGTACCCAAAGATAAAACTGCGCCTAATGAAAAATTCCCTTATCATTTCCCTGAGTCGGTCAGTATGCGTTCTTACCAACCATCGGTTCGCGGTCATTCAGGACAAATTCGTAAAGCCATCGAAACCTTAATTGCTGCCAAACGCCCTGTTCTATATTCAGGGGGTGGCGTGATTGCGTCAAACGCAAGTGCAGAATTAACCGCATTAGCCCGTTTACTTAATTTGCCGGTGACCAATACTTTGATGGGATTGGGCGCTTATCCAGGGTCGGATAGACAGTTTTTAGGTATGCTTGGGATGCATGGGACGTATGAAGCCAATATGACCATGCACAATTCAGATGTGATTTTGGCTGTCGGTGCGCGTTTTGATGACCGTGTGACCAACAATACGCAAAAATTCTGTCCAAACGCTAAAATTATCCATATTGATATCGACCCTGCATCAATCTCAAAAACCATCAACGCACATATCCCGATCGTCGGTGATGTAAAAAATGTGCTAAGCGATATGCTCGCTGTATTAACAGAAAACAACGCACAGCTTGACCAAGCCGCGTTAAATGATTGGTGGGCACAAATCAATGAATGGCGTAAACGTCATGGTCTACGCTATGACAAAGACGATAGCAATGGCATGAAACCACAGCACGTTGTTGAGCGCTTATATGAGTTAACGCATGGTAAAGCTATCATCACATCTGATGTGGGTCAGCACCAAATGTTTGCCGCCCTATACTATAAATACGATGAGCCGCGTCAATGGTTAAACTCAGGTGGTTTAGGCACCATGGGGGTAGGGTTGCCTTATGCAATGGCAGCCAAACTTGCTAACCCAGAGCGTGATGTGGTCTGTATCACTGGTGAAGGCTCAATTCAGATGAATATCCAAGAGCTATCAACTTGCCTACAATATAACTTACCCGTGAAGATTTTAAATCTTAACAACGCCCAGTTGGGTATGGTCAAACAATGGCAAGACATGATTTATGAAGGTCGCCATTCGCACTCTTATATGGATTCATTGCCAGATTTTGTCAAACTTGCAGAAGCTTACGGTCATGTTGGTATCCAAATCACTGATCCAGCCAAACTTGATGAACAACTTGCTTATGCCTTATCACTCAAAGATCGACTGGTATTTATCGATGTACTCGTCGATAAAAATGAGCATGTTTATCCAATGCAATTAGCAGGTCAGTCAATGCGTGATATGTGGTTAGCCAAAGGGGAGCGTACCTAATGAAACATTTAATTTCTGTCTTAATGGAAAATGAATCAGGGTCACTGTCTCGTGTGGTTGGCTTATTTTCACAACGTGGCTACAACATCGAGACACTGAACGTTGCCCCAACCGATGACCCGACTTTATCGCGTTTGACCTTGACCACAGATACCGATCAAAATAAGATTGAGCAAGTGACCAAACAGTTGCACAAGCTGATTGAAATCGTTAAAGTAACCACGCTGACCGATAGTGTACATATTGAGCGCGAACTCATGCTGATCAAAGTACGTGCCACGGGTAGCAACCGCGAAGAAGTGAAGCGCTGTGCGGATATCTTCCGTGCAAGTATTGTTGATATCACGCCCAATGTCTATACCATTCAAATTGTCGGTGACACCGCAAAATTGGACGGCTTTATCGAATTGATGGGACGTGAACGCATTTTAGAGGTCGTACGTTCTGGTGTTATTGGTATCGCTCGGGGTGAAAAAATCCTCAGCGTCTAAATTTACCAACCTTTTAATAGTAGTTGTTTTTTACACAAGGAAATAGTTATGAACATTTTTTATGATAAAGATTGTGATCTATCAATCATCCAAGGCAAAAAAGTTGCGATTATCGGTTACGGATCACAAGGTCACGCCCACGCATTGAACCTAAAAGACAGCGGTGTTGATGTCACAGTTGGCCTGCGCAAAGATTCATCATCTTGGAAAAAAGCAGAAAATGCCGGCCTAAAAGTGGCTGAAGTAGAAGAAGCAGTCAAGCAAGCTGACTTAGTCATGATTTTGACCCCTGATGAATTCCAAAAACAACTTTACAATGACGTGATTGAGCCAAACATCAAACAAGGCGCTACGCTTGCATTTGCCCATGGTTTCTCTATCCATTACAACCAAGTGGTACCACGTAAAGACCTAGACGTCATCATGATTGCGCCCAAAGCACCGGGTCATACCGTGCGTAACGAATTTGCCACAGGCGGCGGTATTCCTGACTTAATCGCCGTTTACCAAGATGCGTCTGGTCAAGCCAAACAAGTGGCGTTATCTTACGCGATGGGCGTCGGCGGTGGTCGTTCAGGTATCATCGAAACAACGTTCAAAGACGAAACTGAAACTGACCTATTTGGTGAGCAAGCGGTACTGTGTGGTGGTGCGGTTGAACTGGTCAAAATGGGCTTTGAAACCTTGGTTGAAGCAGGTTATGCCCCAGAAATGGCTTACTTTGAATGTCTACACGAATTAAAATTGATTGTAGACTTGATGTACCAAGGCGGTATTGCTGATATGAACTACTCAATCAGTAACAACGCAGAATACGGTGAATACGTGACAGGTCTAGAAGTTATTAATGACCAATCACGTGAAGCGATGCGTAATGCCCTAAAACGTATCCAATCAGGCGAATATGCAAAAATGTTTATCGCTGAAGGTATGTCAAATTACCCATCAATGACAGCGCGCCGCCGTCAAACCGCTGAGCACGAAATCGAAAAAACAGGTGCCAAACTTCGCGGTATGATGCCTTGGATTACCTCAAGCAAAATCATCGACAAAGAGAAAAACTAGTTTTACCATCAGTTAGTTTTAACAATGGCATCATACCCAATTGGTAAAAACAATAAAATGACAATAACCCTGCGCTGTGTAAAGTTACATGGACAGGGTTTTTTAGTATAAAATAATGGGTATCGATATAAAGTTTATGAGATTTGTTTTGAATATAGCGTCTGTTTGGCAGTTGTCGACTGCAACTTTTTTAAACACTTTTAGCGGTATGAGTTCTTTGCCTGCATTGGCAAATCCTTTGAATTACCTGATGGGGGATGGCTATACTTTAAATTGGCAAGCAATTTATCTGGTCGGTACTTTAATTGTCGCCTTACTGATTGCGTATGAATCTATAGTTTTGAAAAAAAATTTAGGAAAATTGCCGCAATCGACGTTATTTAGCGTGAGCTCCATATTAGAAACTGTGTGGCTTATGGTATCTGTGGTCGCCGTATATTATGGCGGATTTAGTAGCATTGCCAAAGTCGTGCCATTTGCCTATATTTTGTATAGCATATTTGGTTGGATTTATGGATTTTATCTACTCAAAGATCAGGCGGGCGATATTAAAGATGTCGATGATATGAGTATGCCTATCAAATATATGGACTACAGCCTATCATTTTCACTGGTGATTACGGTGACCAGTATTGCGATATTTATCAATATGTTGATGAACGGTGTTATCGCCTTTAATCTAGCTTAATAAAGTCAATTTAAATCCCTTTTTAATTGTAACTTTGTGGTAAAAAGTTCAAAAAATAGTAGGTGAAACGCTAAAACTAGGCTATACTGTCATTATTCGCTAAAATACACTTAACAAATTTTTGGCGATGACAATTTATAACACCCTGTATTTACCTAAGTAATTGCAAGCGTTATAGATAACATAGTTAATTTTTAATGTAGGATTTTTTATGTCAGATAAAGCTACTGGTACTGTAAAATGGTTCAATGAGAGCAAAGGTTTCGGCTTCATCGCTCAAGATAATGGCGGTCAAGACGTTTTTGCTCATTACAGTGCAATCCAAGGTTCAGGTTTTAAAACACTTAAAGAAGGTCAACGTGTGAGCTTCGTATTGAGCCAAGGTCAAAAAGGCCCACAAGCCGAACAAATCGAAGCACAATAATAATAACTACAAGCTTAATTGTTTGTTTATTAACTGCTTATCTTAATTAGCTTGCAATAAAGAAAAACAACCAGACGATAGGTTGTTTTTTTTTGCGTGTTTGTTTTGTGTTTAATATTTATATCAAGCACAAGACATTTTATGTTGAATATTTAGTTAAAAAATTTCCCTAATTATTTTAGTTATGATATATTCGAAAAATTCAAGAATTTTTGATGTTTTCCAACTATTTTTTTATGACTTAAAATTCATAGGATTTTCTTGATTTGTTGGGTAAGTTATCGCAACATATATTATTAACGAAGATAATGGGTATTGTGAGTATTCACAGTATAACTATTCTTTTTAGCTTGCTAAGTTAGCTCACCAAGCTAGTTTAAGTTAACAAGAATAGGGTGTTCATTTTATCATGACTGGGGATACTTGGATTTATCCTCCTTTTTTAATTCATATAACAAACGAGGAACGTATGAAAGCATTAGTTGCTGTTAAACGTGTAGTTGACTATAACGTAAAAGTTCGTGTAAAAGCGGACAACACTGGTGTTGACTTAACCAATGTTAAAATGTCTGTAAACCCATTTGATGAGATTGCTGTGGAAGAAGCTGTACGCCTACAAGAAGCGGGCGTGGTCTCTGAAATTGTTGTTGTATCTATCGGACCAAAAGAAGCACAAGAACAAATCCGTGGTGCAATGGCACTGGGTGCAGATCGTGGTATTTTAGTTGAAACTACCGACACTGTACGTCCATTACAAGTCGCAAAAATTTTAAAAGCGATTGCACAAGCTGAAGCTGCTGACATCATTTTACTAGGCAAACAAGCGATTGATGATGACAACAACCAAACAGGTCAAATGCTAGCGGCATTACTAGATGTGGGTCAAGCAACCTTTGCATCACAAGTAAAAGTCGACGGTGGCAGTGTCAACGTAACACGTGAAATCGATGGTGGCTTACAAACCGTTCAGTTATCATTGCCTGCGGTTATCACCACTGATTTACGTTTAAATGAACCACGTTATGCCAAATTACCTAACATCATGAAAGCGAAGAAAAAACCATTAGAAGAGAAAAAACCAGAAGATTATGGTGTTTCTACCGCTACTAACATTCAAATCGTAAAAGTAACGCCACCTTCAGAGCGTAAAGCGGGTGTTAAAGTTAAATCGGTTGACGAGTTAGTCGATAAATTAAGAAACGAAGCTAAAGTTATCTAATCATTTAACTACCTTCAATTTAATTCGTCATTTAACGATAGCGATTATCAAATATTAAGGAAAATCTCATGGCAATTTTAGTATATGCAGAACATGATAATAAAGAGCTGAAAAAAGCAACACTCAACACCGTAACGGCAGCAAGCAAAATCGGTGGCGATATCGTTGTATTAGTTGCAGGTCTTGGCTGTGAAGCCGTGGCAGAACAAGCCGCTAAAGTAGCGGGGGTATCAAAGGTGCTTTGCGCAAGTAATGCTGCTTTTGAACATCAGCTGGCTGAAAACGTCGCTAAACTAGTGGTATCGCTTGCAGGTGATTATAGCCATATCGTTGTACCAGCAACAACAACAGGTAAAAACTTCTTACCACGCGTTGCCGCTTTGTTAGACGTAAATATGCTAACTGATGTAACCGCTGTGATTGATGCAGAGACATTTGAGCGTCCAATCTACGCAGGCAATGCCATTGCAACCGTTAAAGATACTGAAAGCAAAAAAGTTATCACGGTTCGTACCACTGCATTTGATGCAGCGGCAGCAGAAGGCGGCGCAGCCAGCATAGAACAAGTAAGCGCAGGTGAAGATGCGGGCAAATCAAAATTTGTCGGTGAAGAGTTGGCAAAATCTGATCGTCCAGAATTAACTGCTGCAGAAATTGTTGTATCGGGTGGTCGTGCATTAGCAAGCGGTGAAAACTTCACCAAATATATTGAGCCACTGGCTGATAAACTAGGCGCTGCGATGGGTGCATCACGTGCGGCAGTTGACGCAGGTTATGTGCCAAACGACCTACAAGTGGGTCAAACGGGTAAAATTGTTGCGCCAAACCTATATATTGCCGCAGGTATCTCAGGTGCCATTCAGCATTTGGCAGGTATGAAAGATTCAAAAGTTATCGTTGCCATCAACAATGACCCAGAAGCGCCAATCTCTCAAGTGGCTGATTATTTCCTAGAAGGTGATATTTTTACAGTCTTGCCAGAACTAACTAGCAAATTGTAATTGCAGCTATCATAAGCTACCAAGCGATAAATATAAAAAACCTCATATTTTTTGAGGTTTTTTTATTTGCTGCTATTTACTGGCTAAGCACTGACTTAATTATCGCTAAAAGGATATTGATTGTTGTATAGCTACTAGGTAATATAATAAAAATTATGGGATTTTATTGATAGTAAATTTTTTGGGAATAAATTGTGAAAATGGATTTAAAAAAATTCCGTACAGAGATGCAGCAGCGGCTTAGCGAGCAGCAACTAGACAATGTGAAAGTACGTCCCTTTATTTGTTCAGGGTCACCCCTTAATTGCAAAATCATGATGGTCGGCTACAATCCGGCTCGAGAAGTTAATTTAGACGTGTTTGATGCCGATATTTGGCATGATGACATAGGGTTTGATCGTGAATCGTTTGCTGAGCATTATGACATCGCTAGCTACAATGACGATTTACAGTGGAATCGCAACCATATATTTCAGCAAAATTTGATTGATGAAATCTCAAATCATCATGTGATTGAAACTTACCTTTATAGTGTTATCACCCCGAAAAAGACTTTATTAAGCCCTCAGCATAAACACACCCATCTATTTGATTGGCTATATGGTATTCTCAAACCTGTTTTAGTCATTACCCAAAATATTGATGTAATTAAATATTTTGAACGAGAAGCCAATAAAACCCTCGTGAGAAATACTTTTAATGCCATTACTTATCGCGATTTACACTGTGTGATTTTGCCCATCAGCCATTTATCCAAAAAATGGAATGACACCGAAATGTACCATTTGAAAGAAGAAATTGATGAGCTGTTTAATTTAATTGATGTGTAGATAATTATTTGTCATTGACAAGTTAATAGCGCAATAAAAAAGCTTAACAGATGATGGTGTTAAGCTTTTATGTATGGTTAAAGTCTATGATTAAAATTCTATCGGTAAATTTACAACCAACCTGCCTTTTTAAAGCGATAGTAAAGCGTGAAACAAATGGTCAAAATAAATGCCAACAAAATATAGTAGGCATAATGCATTTTTAGTTCAGGCATATTGTCAAAGTTCATCCCATAAATCCCTGCGACGGCAGTCGGAACCGCGAGTATACCTGCCCAAGCGGCAAGTTTTCGTACCACCTCATTCTGACCCATATTTACCACTGCCATGTAAGTATCCATAGCAACACTGAGCATTTCGTTGAGTCCATTGACCGCATCGAGCGCGCGCAGTAGATGGTCATTGACGTCGCGAAAATACGGTTTGGCTTGGCTAGGGAAACTTGGAATTAAATCAGTCTTTTTATGATTGATAAAAAAATTACAGATATCTTGTACGGGTAAGATGACAGCACGCATATGTACGAGCTGTGATTTTAATTCATACAAATTGCGCAGTGTGTGCTTGTTAAAGTTTTCAGAGAAAATTTCCCGTTCTTGCTCACGTAAATAACGTCCTAATTTTTCAGTGATAGGTAAGTAGTTATCAACGATAAAGTCTAGGATGGCGTGCAGCACAAAGATGGGTCCAAGGCGCAATTTTTCTGGTCGCCGATGACAAAAATCTCGCACACTTTGGTAGCTATGAGAGGCACCTTGACGAATAGTGATGATATATTGCTTGCCCATAAAGATGGCCGTAGTGCCATAACGAATGGTGTTTTCGGTCAATTTGGCGGTTCGTACCACCACGAACACGCTATCATTACCATAGCTTTCAACTTTGGCGCGTTGATGTTCAGCAAAAGCATCTTCGATGGCAAGTTCGTGCAAGTCAAATGCCTCTTGAACTTCTCGAATGGTTTCGATACTTGGGTCGTGCAGTCCTACCCAAACAAATACGTTGTTGTTGGATAGTTCGCGGCGCACATCATCAAGTTCAATCTCGCCGATTTTTTCCCCAGATTTACGAGAGTAGGCGAAGCAGTTGGCAATCTCATTTTTCCCTTTAAAGCGATCTTCAGTGATTTCAGCTTCAGGGTTGTACTCAGGGGGTGGTAGATCGGTAGGTGCATAGACTTCGACAGTGCCATCATCATCATAATCTTCGCCATAGATATAACTATCATCACCGTGCAAATCGAGTTCTTCATCAGCGATTTCATCATACATGACATCAGCGTTGGCAAGGGTAAAAGAATCCGACGACATATCATGTGGCGGATTAAGGGTTGAGGCTAACGGCAGAGTGACGTGCTGGGTCATCTGAGTGGGGTGCTCTAATAAATCGTCGCTGCGTTCAGATAAATTTTTGTTTTGGTGGGGTGGCGTCATAACCAAAAACCTCGCTATCACGATTTGAAAGAGTTGTATCAGATCGAATAAATGTGTCCAGTCGTTATCAAAGTACTAAAAGGTAGCAACCACAAAACAGCAAGTAAACATCAAAGTAAGCCACTTCGCCTGTGTGTTCTTGCTATTTTGTAATTCTCAGTGTTTTTTAAACGAATAAAAAAAGAAGTCATGCATTGACAATGCAATCATACGGCTAGAATTAGATGGATAATGATAACAGTGAAAAATGACAATCTCAAGATAATTATACGTGTCAATCCCCTAAAACCTAGTTGAATCTAGTTAACTATGGACTTAGCAACGGTCATTTTTTCACTATCGTCTTAAATAGCGTACTGCTGCAACGTGGCTATATCTACTAACTCTAAGAGACTCTCATGACATGCGGCAAGCTTTAGCGGCGGCGCAACCCCTGCATCCAATGCTTCCACCCAGCGAAGAGCACACACGCACCAAAAATCATTGGGCTGCAGCCCTGGAAAACCAAATTCGGGTAAAGGCGTCACCAAATCATTGCCCTTGGCAACAGAAAATTCTAAGAATTCTCGGGTCATTTTGGCGCAAACCGTGTGTAAGCCGACGTCACCAGCGCCGGTATGACAAAAACCATTTCGATAATAACCTGTTAATGGGTCAAAACAGCAACTCGCTAGTGCGGTACCCCGTACATTGGTTTGGTTTAATTCAGCTTTTGGATGATAGGACATAGTGAGCTCTTTTTACGTTTTAATTGGGTTATATCGATGATTGGCTAAAGTTGAGAGATAGATGTTGGTAGTTTTTCTAAAGCAGTGCTCTGAGTTTTTTGCATAAAATCTCGCTGGTAAAATTGCTCGAGTGCGGCTTTGTTTGCCTCAGTGACTGCCTTGTCAAACACCTCAGCCAAACGTAATTTTAAATATCCTAAGGCAATGCCAAAGAAGATTTGGCTTAACGTATCGCTTTGTGCATCGAGCTGTGGTGCATCGGGCAGTAAATTCGACAATAGACTGGTTGAGCGCTCAATAAATGGATGTGGGGTAGCAATTGATGGCTGAAAGCGCTCGGTGGCAAAGGCGCGAACAGTTTGATTGATAATGCCGAGGCTCAGGCTTATTAAAGCAGCAGATTTTTCATCAGCGAAAATTTGCGGCATCAGGTGCGCCAAAATCACACTGCTTTCTGTGATGAGTAATTGATTATCGGTGAGCAGCGCAGGGACTTGGCTAAAAGGGTTGACTGCTAATAATTCTTGTGGGTTTTCCCAAGGCATGACAAATATCAGCTCGGCATCGATTTGCTGGCGTAAACAGGCGACCATCACGAGACGGGCGAAAGGGGAGGTGGCTGAGACAAAGAGTTTCATGGGTGAATTGGATTTCCCTATACTGGTTGCATGGGTGTAAGTTTTAATAAATAAATTTCAATAAAATTTTATAGGAGTTTAGCATAAAAAATTGGGCAATAAAAAAATGCCTAAGCCCAGTGAAGCTATGATACAATGAAAAGGAAAAGTGCCCTTATTTTATTCTTTGCTTATTTTATTTTTGTAAGAGCCCTTCTCATCGATTATTCTATGATTTTACATGGTAATTCATGGTCTATGTTTTCATATGGCCGCTTGTTGTCATGTCTAGTGATATATCATTTAATTATCCTTAGGATTTATTGTGTCAAATTTAGCATCAAATTCCACAAATGTGGCAAATCAGTCTGCTTTTTATCTTAATACAAAAAATACTTGGCTATTACCTGATGGGGTTGTCGATTTACTATCAACCGAAGCGGTAAAGCAAGAAACCCTGCGTTATCAATTGACCCGTATTTTAATCAGCCATGGCTATGAATTTATTAGCCCGCCTATGATTGAATATACCGAAAGCTTGCTCGGCTATGCGTCTGAAGATGTTAAATTACAAACTTTTAAAATCATTGATCAGCTAACGGGTCGGCTCATGGGGGTACGCGCAGATATCACCCCACAAATTGCGCGGATTGATGCGCGTCTACACAATAATCAAGGCACTAGTAACCCATCAAAATCAATTTCCCGCTATTGTTATGCAGGGCATGTAATCTATACCATGCCAAAGGGCTTATTTGGTTCGCGTACCCCGCTACAATTGGGCGCTGAGATTTTTGGTACCGATTCACTAGCCAGTGAAGTGGAGCTATTAGATGTACTATTTACCTTGTTAGATAGCACAGATGTGATTGCACGCTCACATATTGATATTGGGCATGTGGCAATTTTTCAGCAGCTTTGCCAGCTTGCCAGTGTACCTACGCATCTGCAAGAAAAACTAATTGAGCTCTATGCTAATAAAGCGTTACCCGAGCTGAAACTTTTGACCAGTAAAATGAGCCAGTTTGGCGAACTTGCCAACGACTTTTATGTGCTTGGCGAGGCAGGTAATGACTTGCAAAAACTGAGTGAACGGCTATCAACTCAAGCCAAACACGATGCTATCATTGCCAAAGCCTTGTCTGATTTGACTTATTTGGTGAGCTATCTTGAAGAGCACTGGGATGCCAACGTCAGTGTCGATGTCACAGGATTGGGATATCACTATCATACAGGCGTTGTCTTTAATGTGTACGTGGCAGATGAGTCATTGCCGCTGATTCGTGGTGGTCGTTTTAGCAATCATTTTCATCATGAAGTTGATAATACCGATGCCGTGCGTTCCGGCGTTGGGTTTAGCTGTGAGCTAAACCGTTGGCAAAATCATATCCAAGTACATGAGCAGCCTTTTACCGTGGTGCCTTATAGTCATGTACAAACTATTTTACATGTACCCAATCATCCTGATGCGCCAGCGCTCAAACAAGCGATTGACTCACTACGCCAAGAAGGGCATCGGGTGATGATTGCGCTGGATGAAACCGATGAACCTGAGCAAACTACCCATCGCTTGCAAGTAGCGAATGGGGTTTGGTACTTAGAGCATTTGGCAGGAAATTAATTTTTAAGCTGTTGTAAACTTGTTTTTAGCAATTACTTTGATAAAAGGTGACTTATCATGAAACATACGGGAAAAAACGTCGTTGTCCTTGGTAGCCAGTGGGGCGATGAGGGTAAAGGCAAAATCGTTGACTTATTGACTGAAAAAGCCAGTGCGGTGGCGCGCTATCAAGGCGGTCATAATGCCGGTCACACTTTAGTCGTTGGCGGTAAAAAAACCGTATTACATTTGATTCCATCGGGTATTCTACGTGAAGGGGTCACTTGCTACATCGGTAATGGCGTGGTGCTAGCCCCAGACGCGCTACTAAAAGAAATGCAATCACTGGTTGAAGCAGGCGTGCCTGTGCGTGAGCGCCTCCGTATTTCACCCAACTGCCCACTGATCATGCCACAGCATGTAGCGCTTGACCAAGCCCGTGAAATCAAACGTGGCAACAACAAAATTGGTACGACCGGTCGTGGTATCGGCCCTGCCTACGAAGATAAAGTAGCGCGCCGTGCGTTGCGTTTTGCTGACTTGTTGCGGGCTGACTTTGCCGATAAGCTAAAAACTAACCTTGAGTTCCATAACTTTGCCTTGACCCAATATTATGGGGTGGACGCAGTTGATTTTGATGCGACCTTAAAGTTGGCAGAAGAATGGCGTGATGCGCTAAAAGACTTGGTGGCTGATGTGACGGGCGAGCTTGACAAGCTATGCAAAGAAGGCAAGAACTTAATGTTTGAGGGTGCGCAAGGTACGTTGCTTGACGTTGACCACGGCACTTATCCCTTCGTTACCAGCTCAAACACCACCGCTGGCGGCGTGGCGACGGGCACGGGTCTTGGACCCTTGTACTTTGACTATGTATTGGGTATCACCAAAGCTTACACCACGCGCGTGGGTGCTGGTCCTTTCCCAACTGAGCTATTTGATGATATCGGTGAGCACATCGGTACTGTGGGTCAAGAATTTGGTGCTACCACGGGTCGTGCCCGTCGTTGTGGTTGGTTTGATGCGGCGATTCTACGCCGTGCTGTGGTACTAAACTCACTATCTGGTATCTGCTTGACCAAGCTTGATGTGTTAGATGACCTTGATCAGCTGAATATCTGCACGGGTTATGAGTTGCCAAGTGGGGAAGTTTGCGGCTCTAGCGATGCGGAGTTTTACGAGAATGTCAAACCCATCTACGAAACTTTGCCAGGTTGGAAAACTAGCACTGTGGGTGTGACAGAGTATGACAAGCTACCTGAAAATGCCAAAGCCTATATCAAACGCATTGAGCAGCTTATCGAGTGTCCCGTTGACATTATCTCAACAGGTCCTGACCGTGCCGAAACCATCGTGCTACGCGACCCGTACGATGCCTAACCCTCACTTATCAAAAAACCCGATGTGACGTCGGGTTTTTTATTTTAGGGTAAAAAATGCTGAATGATAGCTTGCTCGCCTTAGCCAATTTATTAACCTCTGCTTTAACCGCCATCACAGGGGTGGGCGGCGGAATGATACTCATTGGACTGATGCCATTTTTTGTGCCTGCAGCAGCGATTGTACCAGTGCATGGCGTGACCCAGCTTGTCAGTAATGCCACGCGCGCTTGGTTTGGTCGGGATGCCTTAGACTTTACCTATTTTTGGCAATTTTTGGCGGGCTCATTGACGGGACTGTTGGTATTTGGCGTGTTAGTGCGCTTTATCCATTTAGAGCTTATTCCGTTATTTATCGGCATTTATATCTTACTAATAACTTGGTCAAGCACTTTTAACCGCGTGATTCGCCGTTTTGAAAGTTTCTTTTTGGTCGGATTTGCACAAACGGGCTTGGGCGTGTTTGTTGGCACACCGGGTCCGCTCAATATCGCCATGCTCAATAAGTACTACGATGATAACAATGTCGTTGTCACCACGGGCGCCTTAATGATGACAGTGGTGCATACCGCTAAGTTGCTAGTTTATGTAGCGATGGGCTTTGTGTTTGCCGATTATTGGCAGTTGCTAGTGATGATGGTCATCATGGCAACCGTGGGCTCATGGCTTGGCACTCGACTGCGCCATAAAATCCGTTTAGACTGGCTAGAAAAAATCCTGCCGTATCTACTCACCCTCATAGCACTCAAATTGATTGTCGATATCGCCCGCCGCTATTTTTTTTGAACCGCTAATGCCAAAAAATCTCAGTGATAAGCGCGATGGCAATGATGATAAATATCAACCCACATAATCGATTAAGCCACATCAAGCGATTGCCCAATTGTAGCCAATCCGACAGTTTTTTGCCGCTCATGGTATAAACCAGCTGCCACGTTATCTCAATCATAAAAAACCCCACCGTGAGCATGAGGTATTGCGGCAGTAAAGGCGCGGAAAAATTGATAAATTTGGGGAAAAATGCGGCAAAAAACAAAATCGCCTTGGGGTTGGACAACGACACCCAAACCCCTGTTTTAAACAGCTGCACGGGGGTCGGTATCACCTGTAACTGGTCACTATGCAATTCGCTGTCAGCTTCGCGCCAAGATTTCACCCCAAGATAGGCTAAATACATCGCACCCACGACTTTGATAATGGTCAGCAAAAAAGGCGCGTTGGTACTGATAAGCCCTAGCCCTAACAGTGACGTTGTCAGTAATATAAATAAACCCATGCTCAGCCCTGCTAACGTCCACAAGGTTTTTTTGACGCCATAATTGACACCAAATTGGAACGCTAACAGCATATTAGAGCCAGGCGCTGCTGAGATAAGGCAAGTACTGATTAAAAAAAATAAGAAATTTTGCAGGGTCATTAGAATTTTTAGTAAATAAGTGAAAGATAGCCAATCAACGGTTAGTCAGAGGCCTTGGCAGTGGGTGGAATGACAAACTGCCATTGCGAGTTAAAAAACCGTCGAAACATCAGCAAAGTCGCTATTGTACACCCTAAGGTACTGCTGGTGGCAATTAAAAACAGGGTTATAATTTGATAAAGCACGGCTTGGTGCGGGTCTGCGCCTGCCAAAATTTGTCCTGTCATCATACCCGGCAAGCTCACTACCCCCACCACCATCATGCTATTAATCGTGGGTGTGATACCATTTTGAATGGCAGCGATGACATAGGGTTTTGCAGCTTCCCAAGGCGTGGCGGACAATGCCAAATAGGTATTAATCATACTTTGTTCGCGATGAAAACTGCTGACAAGTTGGTTCATGGAGAGTGAGACAGCAGTCAATGAATTACCTAAAATCAGCCCCAATAACGGTATCATCACTTGAGGGCGAAACCAGGTAGCCGCGTTGTCTGACAGCACCCACCAACCACCAAATATAGCCACCACCCAACTACTGACAAACACCGCCAACGCCGTATCCCAAAATAAACCTTGATAAGGTTTGTTAACCCGATTTTTGGCAGCGATAGTGGCGACAATCGACATAAAAGTCAAAATCGCCAACACTTCATACCATTGCTCTCTGGCAAAAATCCACGCAAGTACCAGTCCAATGAGACTTAGTTGAGCCACCGTGCGAAAACTTGCAATGAGCAGGGATTTGACAATACCCAATTTCAACCAAATACTGATTGCCATCACCAGTAATAATGCTAGGCTTGCCAGCGCTACTTGTAGGTAGGAGATAGCGGGCATGGTGATGGCTAACATCATCATCGCTGATTGCCTTGTATTACCGATGCGGGTACTTTGCTATCGATTGTTAACTTGTGATTGCTCAATTGACCATTAGCCATCGTCCAGTGGCTAGTGCCAATCGCCAATAAGCGCTGAATTTGGGTCGGCTCATGGCTGATCCACACCACGGTAGCATTGGGGGTGGACTGATACCAGTGGTTAATCAATGTTTCGACTTGGTGGGTGGTAGTGGTATCAAGGGAAGCGGTAGGTTCATCGAGTAATAAAATGGTCGGGTGCAACTGTAGCGTGCGTAATAAATTGACAAGCTGTTTTTCGCCACCCGATAAGCTGCGGCTATCTTGCTGTAAAAACTGGGGTGATTTGCCAAGGTTAACTAGGTGCTGCTCATGCCAAGATACATCGAGTTTTTTGTCTTTATAAAGTGCAAAGCTAAAGGGCAGAGTCAAGTTATCTAAGACGCTGCCCTCAATCATCTCACTTAGTTGCGCAATATAGGCCACCTGTGAGCGCCAAATAGCCGGCGTCAAATCGGTCAAATTTTTGCCGTTTAACGTGATGTGACCTGCTGACATAGGTAATAGGCTTGATAATAGCTTTAACAGTAACGATTTGCCGCTACCCGACTGTCCTGTGATGACAATAAAGTCATGGTCATGGATTTCACCTGAAACATGATTAACGAGTGTTCGACTGTCGATTTGGTAAGACAGTTGGTCAAATTGCAGCATGGCTTTTTAACGTATAGTTTTTTTAAAATACAAAGTTTTAAGTATAGTGATAGGGTTATGACAGGGTGTTTTTATCCCAAAGCACTTCTCGACCGGCATCCAACCGAGCAACGACACGCGCCAATACAAACAGCCAATCGGATAGACGATTGATAAATTGTAGACTGATTAGTGAGACATTATCATCCCGCGAATTTAATGCCACGAGTAGGCGTTCGGCGTCTCGGCAATAGCAGCGAGCGATATGCACTTGGCTGGTCACAATGTTGCCTGCAGGCAAGATAAAATCTTTGAGCGGTGGTAAATGGCTGTTCCACTCATCAATTTGATTTTCCAGCTCCGTCACATACTCTGCCAAAATCCCGCGGTATTCGGGCATGGCAAGTTCACCCCCTAGATTGAAAAGCTGATGCTGTAAGCGGCTTAGTTTAGCATCAAATTGGGCGTGGTTGGGTTGGACATGGTTGGGTTGGACATGGTTGGGTTGGACATGGTTGGGTTGGACATGGTTAGGTTGGGATTGGCTATCTTGAGTAAGATAGCCCCGCAATAAACCGATTTGGGAGTTTAATAAGTCAATTTTGCCCATGGCGTCAAAGCGTAAGTCTGCCTTAGACACCCGTGAGCCATCCGCCATGCCAGTGGTGCCGTCATCGCCCGTTCGGGTGTAAATCTTTGATAATCGATTGCCCATTGTAGAGACCTTAAAGTGTGAAATATGCCAAATCATAGCACTTTTAACAAAATTTCGGTATGATAACCGATTGTCTTTTTTACCCAACTTGCAAAGGTGACTATCCCATGACACAGCTGACACAGCCCATGCCGATTACCATATATGACTCGATGAGTGGGCAAAAACGCCCATTCACGCCCTTAGAAGCAGGCAAAGTTGGCATGTATGTATGTGGGATGACGGTGTATGATTATTGCCACATTGGTCATGCACGAGTTATGGTCGGCTTTGATGTGGTTGTGCGCTGGCTGCGTCATATTGGCTATGAGGTCAATTATGTGCGTAATATTACCGATATTGATGACAAAATTATTAACCGCGCTAAGAATAATGGCGAAAGTATCTATCAGTTGACAGACCGCTTTATCAAAGCCATGCATGAAGATGCTGATAATCTGGGCTGTGAGCGTCCTAACAGTGAGCCAAAAGCCACGGATTTTATCCCACAGATGCAGCATTTAATTCAAACGCTGGAAAGCAAAAATTTAGCCTATCAAGGCGCAACGGGCGATGTCTACTATGCGGTCGAAAATTTTGCTGAGTATGGCAAGCTCTCAAAACGTCGCCTAGCCGATATGCAAGCGGGTGCCAGTGAGCGGGTAAATGTTGAGACAGACAAAAAAAATCCGTTTGACTTTGTACTGTGGAAATCTGCCAAAGAAACAGAGCCGTCTGAGACCAAATGGCAGTCACCTTGGGGTGTGGGTCGCCCAGGTTGGCATATCGAATGTTCGGCGATGAGTACTTGCTGTTTGGGCGACACCTTCGATATCCACGGCGGCGGACATGATTTGCAGTTTCCGCACCACGAGAACGAAATTGCCCAATCTGAAGGCGCAACCGGTAAAACCTATGCCAACAACTGGATGCACGTGGGCTTTATCAATGTTGACGGCGAGAAAATGTCAAAATCACTGGGTAATTTCTTTACCATTCGCGATGTGATGGGGCAGTTTCACCCAGAGACCATTCGTTTCTTTATTTTATCCAGTCATTATCGCAGTCCAGTGAATTTCTCGGATAGCGCGCTTAAAGAAGCCCAAACCAGCCTCACGCGTCTGTATCAAGCCTTAAAATCTGTAGAAAACCTGACCCAACCAGCGGGCGAGATTGACAAAACCCCATTTGAAACCCCCTTTAATCAAGCGATGTGCGATGATTTTAACAGTGCCGGGGCGGTGAGCTTATTATTTAGTCTGGCGCGTGAAATCAACAAAGCAGTCAATCTCGAAACCGCTGAAGGCAATGCCCAAGCGCTGGCACTGGCAAAATTGCTGAAAGATTTGGCACAACCGCTCAATATTTTACAGCTTAATCCAACCGATTTTTTACAAGCGAAAGTGGGCGAAACGACTGGGTTAAGTGATAGCGAGATTGAAGCATTCATCGAAGCGCGCAAGCAAGCCAAAGCGGACAAAGACTTTGCCAAAGCCGACCAAATTCGTAATGATTTGAAGGCGCAAGGCGTTGAGCTAGAAGACGGTAAAAATGGCACGACGTGGCGCCGTGTTTAAGCCGATTTTAACCCGCCACCATTTAAATTGCTTGATAATTTAATCGATTTTAGCTAGAATAGACGGTTAATCAAAAACTAAACGATGGTGTCAATTGAACATACCAATGACAACACGCTAAATCCAAAGGCTGGGCAGGGAACTGTTCAGCCTTTTGCGGTTTTTTGGCTGTCAAATTTTTCACCCCTACAAAATTTTAATTACTATTTAACTACTCTTAACTGCTCCGAGGTCTTTATGTTACGAATCGTTGATGAAGCACTTACCTTTGATGATGTGCTGCTACTACCTGCTTATTCTGAAGTCTTGCCTAAAATGGTAGATTTAAAAACCCGTTTGACGCGCGGTATTGAGCTAAATTTACCCATTGTATCTGCTGCGATGGATACTGTGACTGAATCGCAAATGGCAATTACCATTGCCCAGCTTGGCGGTATGGGTATTTTGCACAAAAACATGGACATTGATTTACAAGCCATGCAAGTACGCCGGGTGAAAAAATTTGAAGCTGGTACGGTTGTTGATCCTATCAGCGTATCACCCGATACCAGTGTTGGCGAATTGCTTCGCATCACCAAAGAAAACAAAATCAGCGGTGTGCCTGTGGTAGAAGGTAACCAAGTGGTCGGTATTGTCACCCACCGTGATATCCGTTTTGAAAATAATCTAAGTCAGCCTGTTCGCAATATCATGACCCCAAAAGAAAAATTGGTGACAGTCAAAGAAGGCGAGCCCACAGAGAATATTAAACGTTTGCTACACGAACACCGCATCGAAAAAGTGATTGTTGTGGACGACAATTTTCAATTAAAAGGCTTGATTACTGTCAATGATTTCACCAAAGCGGAAAACAACCCAAATGCTTGCCGCGATAGTAAAGGTCGATTACGTGTTGGCGCTGCAGTGGGTACGGGCGCAGATACCGAAACCCGCGTTGAAGCGCTCATCGCTGCCGATGTGGACGTGATTGTTGTAGATACCGCACATGGTCATTCAAAAGGCGTCATTGATCGCGTGGCTTGGGTAAAAAAGAATTATCCAAACATCCAAGTGATTGGCGGTAATATCGCCACTGCTGATGCGGCACTCGCTTTGCGTGATGCGGGTGCCGATGCGGTCAAAGTGGGTATCGGCCCAGGCTCTATTTGTACCACGCGTATCATTGCAGGTATCGGCGTGCCGCAAATTTCAGCGATTAGCAACGTGGCTGATGCGCTAAAAAATGACATTCCACTGATAGCCGATGGTGGTATCCGTTTTTCAGGCGATATGGCAAAAGCGTTAGCAGCGGGTGCCTCTTCTATCATGGTGGGTTCGCTACTTGCCGGTACTGAAGAAGCGCCAGGGGAAGTGGAGCTATTCCAAGGTCGCTACTACAAAGCCTACCGTGGTATGGGTTCGCTAGGTGCAATGTCAGGACAAAACGGCTCATCCGATCGTTATTTCCAAGACGCCAAAGAAGGGGTAGAAAAATTGGTACCCGAAGGTATCGAAGGTCGCGTCCCTTATAAAGGTCCAATGAATGGTATCATCAACCAATTAGCCGGTGGCTTACGTTCGTCAATGGGTTATACAGGCTGTGCCAATATTGAAGAAATGCGTAGCAAACCACAATTTGTGCGTGTGACTTCGGCAGGTATGAAAGAATCTCACGTACATGACGTACAAATCACCAAAGAAGCACCGAATTACCGTGTAAACTAAATGATACGTTCATTGCGCTAAAACTGGGTTAAATACCCAGTTTTTTTATGCCCAATTTATAGGCTAAAGTAATGTGTTGCGCCATGACCCATAAAAATAAACAGATGTCGCAACATGCGTGAAATTTTGCTATGCTAAAATTTTATATTCTTATAACAACGGGCGACAAAGGAGAATTAAATGAGTTATTTTGGTACTGATGGTATTCGTGGTAAGTTTGGGGAATTTCCGATACATCCGCAGTTTTTAATCAAATTAGGCTATGCCACGGGTAAAGTGCTGCTGGCCAACCAAGCAGCCCCGAACGAAAATCATCGTCCCAATGTCGTCATTGGTAAAGATACGCGACTCTCTGGCTATGTTATTGAAGCCTGTCTGCAAGCAGGATTTAACGCCGCAGGGGTAGATGTGCATATGCTAGGCACTATTCCAACCCCTGCCATCGCGCATTTGACCCGAAGTTTTCACGCTGATGCGGGCGTGGTGATATCCGCATCCCACAATCCGTTTTATGACAACGGTATCAAATTTTTCTCTAATGAAGGCAAAAAGCTGTCAGATGAAATTCAACAAGCCATCAATGAAAAAATCGATGAAATCAAAGATATTAATGTCGTCATTGACAGCCCAGAAGCCCTAGGCAAAAGTTATCGTGTGGAGGATGCCAAAGGTCGCTATATCGAGTTTTGTAAGGGTACTTTCCCCTATAACCTAAATTTAAATGCCCTAAAAATCGTCGTTGACTGTGCCAATGGGGCAGGGTACAGCGTCGCGCCCCGTGTATTACGTGAGTTAGGTGCAACCGTAATTGCCATTGGCGATAAACCCGATGGGATTAATATCAATGACAATGTCGGCTCTACCCATCCGGCAAACTTGCAACAAGCGGTGCTTGACCATGATGCCCAAGTGGGTATTGCTTTAGATGGCGATGGCGACCGTATCGTCATGGTCAATGAAAAAGGCGAGTTGGTTGATGGTGATGGCATTTTATATATTTTAGCCACCCAAGCAGAGCAACAAGTCGATGGCGTGGTAGGTACCTTGATGACCAACATGGGTCTGCAATTGGCGTTTGACAAAGCCGGCATTGCCTTTGAGCGCGCCAAAGTCGGCGACCGCTATGTCATGCAAGGACTTGAGAAAAATGGCTGGGTACTGGGCGGTGAGTCATCGGGTCATATTTTAACCCTAGATAAAGCCAGTACGGGCGATGCGATTGTAGCAGGCCTGCAAGTGCTTGCGGTGATGGCGCAGAGCAAACAATCATTATCAGAGCTGATGAAGGGTTATACCCAGCTACCACAAAAATTGGTCAATGTCAGATTGGCGCAAAAACAAGATCCCTATACCTTCCCAGAATTGGCAAATGCGTTTAAAGCTGCCGAAGAAAAATTGACAGGACGGGGTCGTTTACTGATTCGTCAATCAGGTACAGAGCCATTGATTCGGGTAATGGTCGAAAGCGATGATGAGATTGAGTGCGATATGCTAGCCAATGAACTTGCTGAAAAAGTACGCCAAGTGATGGCGTAAAGTTGACATTTTATAAGGATAAAAAATGAGTATTGATTTTACCAGTCAACGATTATCGTATGAGCAAGGTGAGCTTATCGAGTCACACTTGCCGGAGCAGCCGTTTAGCTTGCTACAAACTTGGGTGCAGCAAGCGATTGATAGCAAGCAAGGGGAAGCGTATGCATTTTCACTGGCGACTTGTGGCCGTGATAGGCAGCCAAGTGTGCGTACCTTACTGATGCGTGAAATCATCCAATTGGATAACACGGGCATTGGCCTCGTGTTTTATACCAATTATGACAGTGCCAAAGGCTGTGATTTGGCGACCAACCCCAATGCTGAAGCATTATTTTTTTGGCCAAGCCTAGAAAGACAAATCCGTCTTACCGGCGCTGTGCAAAAAGTTAGCCGTGAACAATCCGCTCAGTATTTTCATAGCCGTCCGCGTGACAGCCAACTAGCCGCTTGGGTCAGCGAGCCACAAAGCAGCGTGGTTGCCAGCCGCGAGGTAATGGAAGACAAATTTGCCCAATTAACTGTGCAGTATGAATACAATCCAATTCCTTTACCAGAATTTTGGGGAGGGTATCTGCTGACAGTAGAAAAAATCGAATTTTGGCAGGGTAGAGCCAATCGTATGCACGACCGCATTGTCTATTCGCTAGATGGCGACCAATGGGTGATGGAACGTTTATTACCTTAAACTACAAGCCATAAAAAAACACGGTACTTTAAACCGTGTTTTTTTATTTGATAAAAATTAGTTTTGCAGTGAACGCAGTAAACGCACAAATTCAATATACATCCACACCAGTGTTGACAAGATACCGACGCTTAGTACCCATTCATAGCTTTCATCCACCCCTGCGGCATAGGCTCGCTCAACACTATCAAAATCTAATAACAAGCTCAGTGAGGCAATCACAATCACCAGCAAGCTAAAACCAATACCCACCACGCCACCGCTAAACAAATACGGCAATGAGCTACCAAATAGGGTAAACCCGATTTGTACTAGATACACTAGCATGATAGCAATCACAGCCGACATCATCACAGAACGAAATTTTTGGGTGACTTTAATCACGCCACTGCGATAAAGCGCCAGCATCACTGCAGCGGTTACAAAAGTTGCGACCAACGCCGTCGGAGCAACTGTGGGAAACTTAATACTAGCAAACAGGGAAATCGCGCCAATCACGATGCCCTCTAAAATTGCATAAGGAATCGCCAGTGTTTTAGCTATGTGGGGTTTTGAGATAATTACCATACTCAATACAAAAGCCACCAAGATACTGGCTAACGCCGCTACACTAACAAAACCTGAAGTGACGCCACTAGTTAGGCAATAGCCAAAAAATCCAACACCCGATAACGTCGTCAAACCTAGCAGAAAAGAGGTTTTTCGGATGACCCCTTTGACCGTCATCGGTGTCGTGCTAACTGCAAGTTCAGCGCGAGATATAATCGGATTTGCCATAAAAATTTGCTCCCAAGAGTTAAAAAATTTCAAAAGTTAGTTATATATCAATCGCCTTAAATTAGCAAATAGCAACGAGTTTGTATACATTAACTGCACAACGAAGGTTAGCAATTTTGTAATATAAAATACTGATTGGGCATAACGTGAGCCAGTAAGCTGTGATAAAATAGTTGAATCTTTATCAGTTAATTTTCTGCTATGACGTCCACACTTATTCCCAATCCTGCCTTTGGGCGTATCGGCATTATGGGTCGTGCCAACAAGCCAAGTGTCATTCAAAGTATCTACCAAATTTGTGACTTTTTTCATGAGCAAGGGTTGCCTTTATTAATTGACCATCAGACGGCACGGTTGCCGGCATTGAGTTTTGCACGTCTGGGCGAGATTGCTACTATTGAGCGCAGTTTGCTCGGCGGTGCTTGTGATTTGGTCATTGTGGTCGGTGGTGATGGTTCGCTGTTACATGCGGCGCAAGTACTGGTCAAACACAAAGTGCCCGTAGTGGGGGTGAACCGCGGACGTTTAGGATTTTTAACTGACATTTATCCTGATGATTTAAACGTAAAATTGACCAGTATTTTACAAGGTCATTATCAGCTTGAAGATCGATTCTTGTTAAAGATGGAAATCCGTCAAGGTGCGCATGTGATTTATGAAGATATGGCGCTAAATGACATTGTGCTGCACGCAGGTAAATCAGTGCATATGCTAGATTTTCATTTAAAAATTGATGGGCTTAATGTCTATCGTCAGCACAGTGATGGTCTGATTGCCTCCACACCGACGGGTTCCACCGCTTATGCGCTATCAGGTGGCGGGCCGATTATTCATCCTAGTATGGATGCCATTTGTCTAGTACCTATGCATCCACATACTTTATCAAGCCGCCCGATTGTGGTTAGCGGCAACAGCGAAATCAAAATCCGCATCCATAAAGATAACCGCACCCAGCCGATGGTGAGTGCAGATGGCAAACCGTCGGTGCCGCTCAACCAAAACCAGCGCTTAGTGATTCACAAGCATCCTAACAAACTCACGTTATTACACCCACCTGGGGTGGATTTTTTTGAAGCTTGCCGTACCAAACTCGGCTGGAATAGCTACGCTGAAGAATTTAGTATGGATAATTAAATAAAAAAGCCACCTGAATCATTCGGTGGCTTTTTTATGAGGAAATACCTTAATTAATCAGCCCACTTGCCGAGCGTTTTGAGATAAATCCATCTGGGATTTGGTTGTGGTCGGCTTGCCAGCGCTGAAATGCCAATTTGGTATTGGTGCCTACGACGCCATCTGACCCTTTAGTATCATAACCCATTGCCGTCAAACGCTGTTGCAGTTGGCGTACTTCATAAGTAGCAAGTGGCTGCTCATAGCGTGGCCAAGATTGCTGTAAGCCTGGCTGCCCGATAATGGCTTTGGCAAGTAAGCTCACCCCCATGGCATAATTCGAGGAGTTATTATAGACCTTAATGGCATCAAAATTTTTGGTTAATAAAATCGCAGGACCCTCTTTACCCGCAGGGAGCCACAATTCTGCCATCGCATCCATGGGCGCATTTGGGGTAATAAATTGAACACCTAAATTTTGCCAGTCCGCCATGGTTTTTTTGGTACTGACCTGGCGATAATCAAAACCATTTGGTAATCGTACTTCATAGTACGAGCCCATGCCGCGTTGCCAGCCGGCATTTTTAAGATAGCTTGCGGTAGAGGCTAACGCATCAGCCGTATGCCAAGGGTTACGATGACCATCACCATTGCCATCTACTGCTTCATCTAACCAAGTTTTGGGAATAAATTGGGTATGTCCCATGCCACCTGCCCAAGAGCCGCGCAGTTGCGACCAATCAATATCACCACGCTCAAGTAGCGACAACAGTGCTAGTAGCTGATCCTCTGCAAAACTGCGGCGGCGACCATCATATGCCAGGGTCGCCAAACTATTGACCAGTGATGAGTTGCCTGTGCCTTGACCATAAGAAGATTCCATGCCCCAAATGGCAGTCACAATAGAGGCTGGCACACCATACTGATTTTCAATGCGATCAAGTAGGGCGCTTTGGCTAGCAAAATTGCGCTGACCCCCACTGACTCGACCACTCGATGCGGCACCATCGATATATTCCCAAGGCATTTTGGCAAATTCAGGCTGTCCTTTATCCAGTGACACCACTTGCTCATTGTAGTTGGCACTTGACAGCAAGCGTTCAACATCAGCACGGGGGTAACCTTTTTGCACAGCGCGTTCAATAAAATCCGATTTCCACTGATAAAAGCTGCTGTATTGATTGGTTGGAACAGTCACAGGTGGCACGGGCGTGACTTTAGGAGGTACTGTAACGACCACAGGGGCAGTCGGCAACGTACCTGGTAATTTTTGGGGTTGGGTCTGAATAGGTGCTGATGAACAAGCTGCCAACAATGCCGCCAAGCTGACAGGCAATGCCAGTTTTTGACTAGCAAAACGCTGCGACAAACAGAGCGATAAAGCGACGATAGACGAAGAATATTTAACATACATAGAGCAATAACCTCAATTAATACAAGCCAAGCGCGTACAAACATAACAACTGTGGTAAAAAAATTGAATATAGCACAAAAATAGGAAATTTTAATTGTTAAGGAATAATTGATATAAAAATACTACAAAAATTACGCTCAAATTATTTACCAGATTTTGGCAATTTTGCCAGCGTTTTTGGAAAATAGGATTGATAATTGGTCAAAAAAGTTTATGATAATCGGTTTATAGTAGCTAATTTTGAGGAATAACTATGCTAAAAGTCAATCAATATTTTGATGGCAATGTGGCATCAATCGGTTTTCAAACAGCCACCCTACCTGCGACCGTGGGCGTGATGAAAATAGGCGAATACGAGTTTGGCACCAGTCAATTTGAAACCATGACCGTCATTAGCGGGGCTATCTCGGCATTGTTGCCAAACCAAACTGACTGGCAAACTTTTAAAGCCAATGAAACCTTTACTGTCCATGCCAACCAAAAATTCAAAGTCAAAATTGACGAAGAAACGGCTTATCTTTGTACTTACCAAGATAAATAATCAAGATAAATAAGAAATAAAAAAGCGATATCAAATCGATGATATCGCTTTTTTTTAGGCGAAAAATTTATTGAATACCGCCAAATTTCCCCGCATTAAAATCTAAGATAGCTTGACGGATTTCGGCTTGACTATTCATCACAAAGGGTCCATAACCCACCACAGGCTCATTAATAGGCTCACCACTCATCAGCAAAATTTTCGCTCCCCCTTTGCCCGCGGTTAAGCGTACAAAGTCTTCGCCCGTCTCACCACTTTCAATCTCAAAAGTGATTAATTGATTGGCGTGTGCTTGCTGGTCGTGATCAGCGTTGATGATAACATCGCCTTGCATCGACAATAACAACAAATTGTGGGTGCGAGAAATCGCGACTTCTACTGAGCGATTGGGTTCAATACTGATATCCCATAAGTTAATGGGGGTAAAAGTCGTGCCAATGCCGCGTGCCTTATTGTCATCCTGCTGCGGGGCTTTGGTATTGATAGTAGGGGTAAACTCCCCAGCAATTACCTTAACTTGTCCTGCATGCAGTCCTTCATCATCATGCAAACTGACCACCGCCATGTCATCATTGGCAAGATGTTGGTATTTGGCAGGCGTGGCTTTATCTTTGGCAGGTAGATTGACCCAAAGCTGTACCATGCTAAAATCACCGCCTGCTTGACTAAATTCAGGTGAGTGAAATTCCTCATGAATCACGCCATTGCCCGCCGTCATCCATTGCACATCACCTGTCTTAATAGTACCGCCACCGCCACTAGAATCACGATGAGACACTTCACCTGCATAGGCGATAGTTACCGTTTCAAACCCTTTGTGCGGATGTTGTCCGACACCACGCGGCGCTTGAGCATTGGGTTCAAAATACTGTGTTGCTGCATAGTCGAGCATTAAAAAAGGATCGGTGCGTTTATCACCCACCATGTGATTAAACATCGGGTTGACATGAAAACCATCACCCACCCAATGGGGGCGTGGGGCGGCATGAATTTTGTCGACTTGTCGATAGGTTTTATTGCTATTTTGCATCGCCATGATTTTTCTCCTTATTGATAGATATAATATAGGAGCAAAAAGGCTATTTTCAAGTATAAATTACATTATATTGGTTATTGTAAACATTAACTAATATAAAAGATAAAAAAAGGCAAAGTTAATTGATAACTTTGCCTTTATAAATTATTTACTTATTTTAATCATCAAGTTCTGACCAACGCGCCATTTTTTCAAGTAGCAAATCATCAATCTCGTTGAGACGTTCACTGGCTTGGGTAGCGGCTGTCATATCGGTCACAAACCAGCTACCATCGGCTAATTTGTCTTGAAGTTCAGCTTGCTCTTGCTCGAGTAGCGCGATTTCATTGGGTAAACTGTCTAATTCGCGTTGTTCTTTGTAGCTCAGTTTTTTCTTCACCGTATCAGTTTTTGGTGCATCAGTGTTAATCACTTCTTTGGGCTTTACTGTTGTCTTTTCTGATTTGTCTGCTTTGGGTTTAATCGCTTGTTCACGGGATTTTTGCGTCAAATAGTCTTGATAGCCACCGACATATTCTTTGACAATACCATTGCCATCGCTATCTTCATCAAAAACCCAAGTTGATGTTACGACGTTGTCCATAAAGGTACGGTCATGGCTAATCAGTAAGATAGTGCCATTAAAGCTATCGACGGCTTCTTCTAACAGCTCTAGGGTTGCCATATCCAAGTCGTTGGTCGGCTCATCGAGTACCAAGATATTTGCAGGTTTTAGTAGCTGTTTGGCCAGCAAAACGCGGTTACGCTCACCGCCTGACAAGGCTTTGACTGGTGTTCTGGCGCGTTCTGGCGCAAATAAGAAATCTTGCAAATAGCCGATGATATGTTTCTTTTTACCCGCCACTTCTACAAAATCAGAACCTTCCGCGACGTTTTGTACCACGGTCGCTTCTAGATCAAGTTGGTCCCGCAGTTGGTCAAGAAAGGCGATTTGTAGATTGGTGCCTAATTTTACTGAACCAGATTTGGTGATATCAGGCTGTGGAATATCCAAAATCGCATGAATGAGTGTGGATTTGCCAACACCGTTTTTACCGATAATACCAATACGGTCACCACGCATGATGCTGGTGTTAAAATCTTTTACCAAGGTTTTATCGCCATAACCTAGATTGAGATGCTTGACATTGGCAACCAATTTGCCGCTGTTGTCGCCATCGTTCATGCTGATGTTAACTTGTCCGACTTGCTCACGGCGGGATTTACGTTCTTCACGCAGCGCCTTTAACGCGCGCACGCGACCTTCATTGCGGGTACGGCGCGCTTTGATACCTTGACGAATCCACACTTCCTCTTCAGCCAGTTTTTTATCAAAATTGGCATTGGCTTTTTCTTCGGCACTCAGTTGTTGTTCTTTAAGCTCTTGGTAGCGGGCATAGCCTTTATTGACATTGCCTGCTTGCTTGGTGACGTCATAACTGCGTAGAATACCGCGGTCAAGCTCGACAATCCGGGTGGCGATTTTGTCAATAAACGAGCGGTCATGCGAGATAAACAGCAGGGTTAATCCTTGCGCGTTTAGCAAAAATTGCTCAAGCCATTCGATACTTTCGACATCCAAATGGTTGGTCGGCTCGTCAAGTAGTAGCACATCAGGTTTGGTAATCAGCGCACGGGCAAGCAGTACACGGCGTTTGCGACCGCCCGATAATTCACTAATATCGGCATCGCCGTCCAAGTTCATCATGGACAGCATGGTCTGTACTTCACGGGTCAAGTCCCAACCATGGGCATCATCAATTTTATGCTGCAAATCTGACATCAATTCGCAGGCTTTCATGTCACCACTAGCGCATTTATCACTGGCTTGCTCGTAGGCCGTCAGCCATGTTGCCACGTCACCGGCACCTGCCATAACGATGTCACTGACTTTGCCCGACGTTTCTGGAATGTCTTGTTCGAGCATGGCAATTTTCAGATTGCCACTGATTTGGAATTCGCCACTGTCAGCCTTGACTTGACCGCTAATGACCTTAAACAAGGTTGATTTGCCTTCACCATTGCGCCCAATCAAACACACGCGTTCGCCTTGTTCGATATTAAAATCAATACCGTCCAAAATCGGTGCAATACCAAATGCCAAATGAATATCTCGTAAATGAATCAGTGCCATAACTTTCTCAAAGTTTAGTAAAAATGTTTGTATAATAAGAAAATGCGGCTATTGTAGCAGACTTTATGGCAAAAAATTGTGGGGAAACTTATGAGGCATTCTAAATGAGCGAAAAAGATAACCAAAAACAGGCAAGCGATGAAAATGGGTTGGTTACCATGGTGGAAAAATTAACCCAAGAGTTGATTGATTTACAAACGCAAGTGCTTTTTATGGAAGATACAGTGGATAAACTTGATAATATCGTCACCGAGCAAAGCCAGTTGATTGCTGACCAACAACGGCAATTACAGCTACTTTATCAAAAATTGGAAACTCAAACGCAAAGCTCGCAAATTCAGCCGTTTGATTTGTTGAGCGATAAACCGCCGCATTACTAATTTTATTGACAAAAATTGAAATTTTTATCAACATGGCAAGCGTTTTATGCGCCATAGACTGCCCATGTCCTAAATAGGAAAAAACAATGGTAGCTAGTTGCATCTGACTATCAGCAACAAACTCTGCAAAAATTGACCGTGATACATATCAAACGCAAACTGCTTTATCAATGCTTTATCAAGGCGTGCCGTCAAAGATAAGCAAGGATGAGAGGCTAAACGGGTCGTTTTTTAACGTAAATTTTATACATGTATCTATCAATTTTCACCAGCATAGCAAACAAGTTTCACAAGCATATCAAGCAAGCATAGTGCTGTGACCAAATAATCTACTCTCATTTATTGTTAGGAATATCCTATATGAGCCATAATGAATCTTTAATCAGTGTTGCCGAAGAAACATTACATGAAGCCAAAACAGTCATGTTTAATATGCTGTCCAAAGTGGTAGAAATCGGTGGTTCTGATTTGTTTATTTCAGCGGATTTTCCACCCAGTATTAAATATCACGGGCTCATGAAGCCGCTCAATAAACAACCACTGACGGCTGAAAAAACCAAACTGTTTGCCTATAGTTTGATGAACCAAAAACAGCGCGAAGAATTTGCAACCAACCTTGAGTGTAACTTTGCGATTAATGTGCCCAATGTATCGCGATTTCGGGTTAATGTGTTTCAGCAGCAATTACAAGTCGGTATGGTGATTCGTACCATTACGGCAGAAATACCCAACTTTAAACAGCTGCTGCTACCTGAGCAGCTCAAAAAAATTATCATGGAAAAACGTGGGTTAGTGTTGGTCGTAGGGGGAACGGGGTCAGGTAAATCAACATCGCTGGCGGCAATGATTGACCATCGTAATGAAAACTCCGCAGGTCACATCATCACCGTCGAAGACCCAGTAGAATATGTGCACAAACACAAACAATCCATGATCACCCACCGTGAAGTAGGCGTGGATAGTCATTCATGGCATAACGCACTCAAAAACACCTTGCGCCAAGCGCCTGATGTGATTTTGATTGGGGAAATTCGTGATACTGAAACCATGGAAAACGCCATTGCATTTGCTGAAACAGGTCACTTATGTTTAGGCACTTTGCATGCCAATAATGCCAACCAAACCTTAGATCGTATTATCAACTTTTTTCCAGAGGAGCGTCGTAACCAATTGCTGATGGACTTGTCATCGAATATGAAAGCTATCATTTCGCAGCGTTTGATTCGTACAGAAGATGGTAAAGGTCGTCGGGCGGCGGTAGAAATTATGCTTAATACCCCATTAATGGCGGATTTGATATTAAAGGGTAATTTTCATGAAATTAAAGCGCTGATGACCAAATCTCGGGAATTGGGTATGCAAACCTTTGACCAAGCCTTATTTGATCTTTACGATGAAGGCGCCATCTCGTATGATGAAGCAATTCGCAATGCCGACTCTGCCAACGAATTGCGGTTGCAAATCAAACTTAAAAGCCGACGGGGTGAAGGCGACACGCAAAGCACAAGTGAGTTAAAGCTCTGATAAAATAAAAACCCTGTGACTAACCAAGTAACACAGGGCGTTTTAATCAGCTATCTGAAAAACTAGAGTCAGTTAACAATTAATAATCAATTACTCATTACTAATCACTTAAAAAATAACAGTTACTCATTCAACTCGCGAGTGGGTAATACATCTTTAATGGCGTCACGTAAATCATGCATCGCTTTAACCGTGGTATCCCAATCGATACAGCCATCGGTAATAGACTTGCCATATTCAAGCTGGCTCAAATCTGCGGTCAAATCTTGACGACCGCCTTTAAGATGACTTTCAACCATCATCCCAATAATCGAGCGATTACCGTGTTTGATTTGCTCAGCGATATTTTGAATGACCATCGGTTGCAGGTAAGGGTCTTTATTTGAATTGGCATGGCTTGAGTCAATCATGATTTTGCCTGAGACTTTACCTTTAGCAAGTTCATTTTCTGCTTGGGCAACGGCAGTGGCATCATAGTTGGGTTTGCCATTACCGCCACGAAGCACCACATGACCGTATGGATTACCTTTTGATTGAATGATAGACACCAGACCATCGGCAGATAGACCTAAAAAGCTATGACCAGACTTGACCGCTTGCATGGCATTGACAGCCACTGTCATACCGCCGTCTGTACCGTTCTTAAAGCCGACTGGACAAGACAGACCTGAAGACATCTCGCGATGAGTCTGACTCTCAGTGGTACGTGCGCCAATTGCTGACCAGCTGATTAAATCTTGTATATACTGCGGTGTATTGGGATCAAGCGCTTCGGTTGCACAAGGTAAGCCTTTTTCATTCAAATCAAGCAGCAGTTTGCGCGCAACCCGCAAGCCTTTATTGATATCAAAGCTATCATTCATGTCTGGGTCATTGATTAAGCCTTTCCAGCCCACCGTGGTACGAGGTTTTTCAAAGTACACACGCATCACCACATAAATACTGTCTTCAATTTCTTTGGATAAAGCCAACAGTTTATCGGCGTATTCATGCGCAGCGTTGACGTCATGAATCGAGCAGGGACCAATCACCATCAATAAACGTTTGTCTTTACCGTCTAAAATATTACGCACGGTTTCGCGACCTTTGGTCACCGTCTCGATAGCTTTGGGGCTCAATGGTAGTTCGTTTTTTAATTCCGCAGGCGTCACTAGCGGTAAAATTGCTTCAATATTCACATTATCTACATCAGCGATATCAGTTTTGGCAAAAGTTGTCATAATTCTCACAGGCTGTTGGCAAAAATTTAAAAAATCACTATAAACCAAAAAATTTATAATGTCATTACTTGAGTCAGTAGGAAAGCCTACTTTTAGTTTGGCAGTTGATAAAATTTTTTGTCAATGTTCAAAATCTGTTTGGTCAAAGTTTTTTTGGATGTTTGGGTAAGCTGCATATCCTACAACAACAGTATAACAATTATTGTATCAGCATACTAGTACAAAATAACAAATAACTGTTATTTAAATTTTTTGATGGTTTTACTTTTCATCTGTTTACCCCTAAAATATTTTTTTAAAATGATAACCAAACAAGGCTGTTTAATCCCATGTACGCTAACGCCCCTACACAAACCATTTCAGACCTTGCTGCAAACGCAACACTCGCAACCGATATTGCTAACAGAAGCGAAGCAAGCTTTTCTAACCTAAGTAAAGAGAACTTGCCGCAAAACGTTGCTAAAACCAAGTTCCAGCCGATTGTCATTGGTATCGTAGCAGGCGAGGTCTCAGGTGATGCGCTGGGTGCAGACTTTATGCGCCAGATGAATAATTTGCGTGATGACATTATATGGGTGGGCGTGGGCGGCGCACAGATGCAAGCGCAGGGGCTTAACTCAGTGATTGAGATGTCTCGTTTGTCGGTGATGGGCTTGGTGGAAGTGGTCAAGCATTTGCCAGATTTGTTTAAAGCACGCGATGAGATTTTGGCAGCCTTTAAACAAAACGCCATCGATATTTTTGTCGGCATTGATGCGCCTGATTTTAATTTACGATTGGGGGAGCGGTTAAAATCAGCCGGTATTTATTGTGTGCAATATGTCAGTCCATCGATATGGGCATGGCGGGAAGGGCGAATTGAGAAAATCAAACGCGCCACCAATTTGGTGCTGTGTTTGTTTCCGTTTGAGTTGTCTGTGTACCAAAAACATAATCATCCCGCCGTGTGTGTCGGGCATTCACTCCTCAAGACCATGGATGACAATTTGTTTACAACGCCTACGGACGAGCTGCGCCGTGAGTTGATTTGGGATAATCCCACCTACCATCAGTTTTTTGTCAAAATGGGCGAGATGGAGATGAGTCATCTCATTGCAGTGATGCCAGGCTCAAGACGCAGTGAAATCGATGCGATTTTCCCAAAAATGCTTAAAGCGATTCATCAACTGTTGATTATGGATGATAAGCTATGCTTTATCGTACCAACGGTCAACCAACATCTACTGACTATCGTAGAGCAATATCTAGAAGCCCAATCAGCGCAGGTGCGCCATCATGTCACCGTCAGCTGTGATGAAACACAAGCGGATTTTAGCCAACAGGTGATGGCGGCGTCAGATTTGGTGCTGCTCGCATCGGGTACCGCCACGCTTGAAGCCATGCTACTGGGTAAACCGATGGTGGTGGTATATTCACTCAATAAAATGACCTTTTGGGTGGCAAAACGCCTGGTCAAAGTACCGTATGTGGCATTGCCTAATATCTTGGCAGGTCGAGAAATCGTACCAGAATTGCTACAAGAAGACGCCAACCCAGACAATATTTGCCGTGTGGTACAACAATCATTAAAAGTTAAAAATTATAACGAGCAGCTGCGTGATTTGCGGCAAACGTCAGAATGGCTGCGTGAGCAAAGCAACATCAATCCCGCCAATGCGGTGATTGATAATTGGCTGACGTGGAAAAAGCAGTAAAAATCCCATACAAAATTTGACGCTTTATCAAGTTGGGCATGGTGATACTGATGGCAAACTTACGCCCAATCTTCTGAGGTGAATGTTGCCATCAAATCATGGGCTTTAGTTCTTGCATCAAGCACAGTCATAAAGGTATAAGCGCCGATGAATTTACGGCTAATAAACATCAGCTCTTTAGGCGGCACGCTAAAGGATTTTGAGGTCGCTGATTTGCTAGCAAGCTTAATGACACGGTTATGTAAATCACTTTCCGCCCAAATATAATTGCCATGTACATCCAGTACATTCGGTGGAATCGTCGGATTACGACTTGGCAAACTAAAGGGTTCACTGGCAAGCAAACATAGCTCTACCATATCATTTTTCACCGAATCACTAAGATTAGCAAAGAATTCAAAATGCTTGCCTGCTTGTTCAATCGCTTGGCGCATTTTGCTACGGTCGTGAAAAAAGCCTGCCAACAGCAAATTACGGGCGATGAGTAGCAGATTGTCATCAAACTGACGAATCGCGCCAAAGTCC
Source organism: Moraxella sp. CTOTU46711 (assembly GCF_031975715.1). Classification (NCBI taxonomy): domain Bacteria; kingdom Pseudomonadati; phylum Pseudomonadota; class Gammaproteobacteria; order Moraxellales; family Moraxellaceae; genus Moraxella; species Moraxella sp. CTOTU46711. Next base: position 596,741 of record NZ_DALYMP010000001.1, on the reverse strand, counting down.
AATAACACCAATTGGTCAAGCTGTGTCTCAGGCTGCTGTGCTAGGCGAATCAGATAGTTGCCAAAATTGGGGTCGGTCTGCATATCCCCCCATTCAAAAATCTCACGCAGCATAATTTCAATCGACGCCTGCCCAATCGCATTCCGTCTTTCTTGTGGTAGCTCAAATACTTGCTCATCCAAAATCGATACGCCATTTTCATAGGTCATACATAGCAGCCGATCGGTGCTATAAGCTTTGAGAATGCGCGGCACCACATAGCGACTATCGCCAACAAAACGTTGAAAAAATAGCTCAGTGGTATCTGCTTCTAGGAGATAGTTGACTTCATGATGCAGCAGGTCACGAATTTCTTCAAACCACGCATCGAGTTGGCGGGTTTGCGGGACAACATTCGTCACTTTAAGCAGTTGGCGGAACAAATCCAAATCACTGTCCACGGCATCAGCAATATTGGGATATTGCACCTTAAATACCACTTGCTCGCCCGTGGCTTTATGAACTGCTCTATGTACTTGCGAAAGTGAGGCGGTGCCAATGGGGGTATGGTCAATATCAAACTCATGGATGGTATCACCCAATTCTTTTTGCAGTGCTGATTCGATAATTGACCATGAAAAAGCAGTCGTCTGGCTGTTCAATGTCTGTAAGGCTTCTGTGATTTCGGGCGGTAAAAAATGCTCCCCGTACAGGGCTAACATTTGACCGATTTTGACCACCGAGCCTTTAAGTTTACCCAGCTCATCCACCAAATATTGCGCTTGCTCACGCATAAAAGCTTGTTTTTGTACCGCTTTTTCTTCTTTTGACTTAAATAATCCAAAGGCACTGTTGGTCGCCCATCGTCTGCCGATATTGAGCGATGCTTTGGCAATCGATAACCGACGGTCAAGCGCCGAGGTTTTGAGCTGTTCAAGCGGTTGGTTATCGTAATTTTGCGGATTTGCCATACAGGGTGCCTAATGTTTTTGAAAGAAAAAGCCAAATAAAAAGCAAATCATTTTAACACATGATTTGCTTTGATTGTTGTTACCGATTTTTAATAAAGCGGATTAACTCTTGGCGTAAGACAGTGGCTAGATGTCTAAATGCCATACCATTGGTTACTGGTTATTCGGCGCTAGATTGAATAGCGCGCCAACCGATATCACGGCGATATTGCATACCATCAAAGCTAATAGCGCCACAAACTGCTAAGGCTTTGGTTTGGGCATCCAAAATATCGTCACCGAGCGCCGTCACGCAAACCACACGGCCGCCATTGGTGACAATCTCATCATTGTCAAAGGCTTTGGTGCCTGCGTGGAAAACTTTGACATCCATATCTGTTTGCGCATATTGTGACTCAAGTGATGGTAACCCATGGATGACATCGCCGTTACTCGCGCTTTCTGGATAACCTTTGCTAGCCAGTACCACACCTAGGGCGGGGCGCTCATCCCACTCGGTTTGTTTGGGAAGATTGCCATGCAACCCTGATGCTATCAAGTCAACCATTGAGCCTTTTAGGCGCATCATAATGGGCTGTGTTTCTGGGTCACCAAAACGGCAGTTAAATTCAATCACATAGGGGTCATTGTGGTCATCAATCATCAAGCCTGCGTACAAAAATCCTGTATAAGGTGTGCCATTGGCGTTCATGGCATCGACCACTGGCTGAATCACACGGGCAATCACCTTGTCATGTACTTGCTGCGTCACCACGGGGGCAGGTGAGTAAGCACCCATCCCGCCTGTATTAAGACCGGTATCACCTTCGCCAATACGCTTGTGATCTTGGCTGGTTGCCATCGGCAAGATATTGTTGCCATCTATCATACAAATGAAGCTGGCTTCTTCGCCTTGCAAGAACTGCTCAATCACCACACGGCTGCCCGCATCACCAAATTTGTTGTCCGATAACATATCATTGATGGCGTCAATGGCTTCTTGTTCGCTCATCGCCACAATCACGCCTTTACCTGCAGCTAAACCATCGGCTTTGATGACAATCGGCGCGCCTTCGGCTTTCACATAAGCAATCGCTTGCTCGGCATCGCTAAAAGTTTGGTATTTGGCGGTAGGGATATGGTGTTTTATCATAAAATCTTTGGCAAAGGCCTTTGACCCTTCAAGCTGTGCGCAATACGCCGTGGGTCCCCAAGCTTTGATACCTGCTGTTGTTAAGTCATCGACCATACCTGCCACAAGTGGCGCTTCAGGACCAACCAGCACAAAGGCAATGTTATTGTCTTGGCAAAATTGAATCACCGCCGCATGGTCTTTGACGTTTAAATCGATATTTTGTAGTTTGTGTTCAAGCGCTGTGCCTGCATTGCCGTTGGCAACAAAAACCGTGCTAACTTTGCTATCTTTGGCGCATTGCCATGCCAATGCGTGCTCACGTCCGCCTGTGCCAATCACTAAAATATTCATATTGTTTCCTTAAAAATGTAAAATAGCTGTATCGTAGGCATTGTAACAAATTTTGGGATCTAAATTAAATGACAAAGCATTTTATTATTGGCGTGGATGAAGTCGGGCGAGGCCCGTTATTGGGCGATGTGGTGGTTTGTGCACTCATCTTCGATAAGGCGATTTTATCTATCAAGGAAGATAGCCTAAGCACTGATTTACACACTGCTGATAGTGTAGGTATTAGCCACAATCATCCGCTAAGTGTGCTAACTGACTCCAAAAAACTGTCAGAGAAAAAACGAGAAGCGTTATTTTCCTTGATTGAACAAACGGCGAGTGCGCATCAGGTTGTCAAAATTTCTGCCAGCTTAATAGACCAGCTCAACATCTTACAAGCGACATTACTAGGGATGAAACAAGCGGTGGCAGGCGTGATGGCGCAAATGTTAGCGCAATATCCAACAGCGACTTTTAGTGTCATGGTGGATGGCAATAAACTGCCCGTGTTGTTTGACTTGCCCAATTATCAGCAAATCACCCATGAACAAGCGATTGTGAAAGGGGACGGCAAACATGCGTGTATTAGTGGCGCCAGTGTGATTGCCAAAGTGACACGTGACCGAGACATGGTGGCGTTGTCAAAGTTGTACCCTGATTATGGCATTGATCAACATAAAGGCTATCCCACCGCCGCCCATATCCAAGCAATAGAGCATTACGGTATTTTGCCCATGCATCGCAAAAGTTTTGCCCCCATCAAACAGAGGATTTTAGACAAAAAAGGTGAACATACAGTCAATATCTGGTAGTAATGAGTGCCGGTCTAAAGTCGCCTTGTGAGCGAGTTTAACTAGTAAGGTGTGCTGAGCATGACGAGTAAAAGGATGGTCTTGCTCGCAGACCTGCAAGCTGTGCCCGATTTATTTTCAACCTCTCGGTGGACAGCGCGCCAAACAAGGTCTGATAGTCGCCCTGTATGTTCAAATCCATCATAGCAAATTGTAGGCTTTTTTCAAACTAGCTTATACTAAATCAATCTGCCAATTAGCGGCTTGCAATTGGATATTTAAGTTTCTAAGTTTCACCGCTATGTCATCTGCTTGTTTTTGCAGTTTGACCGGTTCAATCACTTTTTGCCATTTGATTTCTCGGTAGCTATAACGATCGCCTTCCGTCTTAGCATTATCAATCGCGGTTTGCAGCAGGCGATGGCGTTCGGCAAGTTCATCACGCTTGACTAAAGTGCTGAGCATGGTTGAGCCATCGGGCATGACAGCGATGGCATTGGTGCGATGAATATGGTCGATTAATGCATACAGCTCGCTCATGACTTGATTGGCTTGTAGCAAGAGTTCATTCGGGTTTTCACTTGGGGTGTCGCCATCTTGGACTTTGACATTTTCAGCAATGCGCGATTTCAAACTGGCGAGTTTTTTTTGCATATCAGCACGTCGTAACAAAGCTTCTGCAAGTTTCATGGTTATCTCCTGATTGGTCAATTTAGTGGGTCAATTTAAACGTTAAAATCATATAATTGGGTTAAAAATTGGGTAGGATAATCTGTAATCACACAATCCACGCCCATCTCAATCAAGCGTTTTGCCACATCCACCTCATTCACCGTCCAAGCGCTGACTGTTAAGCCATAAATTTTGGCAATTTCCAACAGGGCTGGGGTAATAAGCGGATAATAAATGCCCACTTGGCGACAGCCTAAAACACAAGCGCGATTAAAGGTTTGCAATATTAAATTTTTACCCACTGCATCAGGCGTCGGTAAAAAAGCAATTTGGCTTGCCAGCGTGGTTTTGGGCTCAAGTGTTTTAGGCTCAAGTAACAAGCCTGTCGGAAAGTGAAAATTTAAAAATTGCTGTTGGTTGTGAATTTGGTACAAAATATCGGTATCAAAACTGGTCAAAGTGATGGGTAAAGCTTGCCATATTTCTTGTGATAATAGCCTAAGCAAATTTTTAACCAACGAGGCTGGCTGGGTTTTGGCATGGGTTTTGATTTCTAGTTCAATATGGCGAAAGTGTTGCAGATAGGGTGGTAAATCGTCTAGCAACAATACGTGATGTTTTAAAAACCCTAGTTCAAAACGTTGGGAAAAACGTCTATAGTCCGATTGCACAATGGCGTCTAATTCCACCCATGTTTTATCAGCAATCCACGATTGTTGTCTTGCAAGCCGATTTAAGGTTTCGTCATGTACCACCACAAATTTGCCATCGGCGGTCATTTGGACATCAAATTCAACCCCATCAAGCTGCTTACCATGTTTTTGCAATTGCTGCACGTAGGCAAATCCATCTTGACAGTTCTCTAGCCGTTCAGCCCGCGCAGCACGATGACCGAGTAAATAATAGGTTTGATTTGGATGGCGCATACAATGGCTCGCAATAGACAATAAAATTTTATGACTACTAAAAATTATTACAACTAAATTTTATTATAAATAATAGTGAACAACTAGCCAATTTGCAAAACTTTGCTTTATAATGGCATAGTAATAAATTCTGCGTGAAAGGTGCCTTATGTCTATGATTTTCCCACAAAATACGTTGTCAAAAAAAATGCTTACGCCGTTATTGTTGGCGTGTTTTGCCTTAACCGTTGTGGGATGTAGTCGCAATGAGCAAAAAGACGAGCAAACTGGCAGTGCTGCAAGCAGTGAGCAAAAGATAATTGAAACGTCTGATATTGCCTGTAACAATGAGAAGGCAACCAGTGCCATTCACAGTTATCTGGTCAATCGCATCGACCAGCAAGCCAAAAAACAGTCTGACATCATACAGCAGCAAGCAGGTACGATTGTTGATATGAATATCTTGCAGAATGGCTTGTCACAAGTAGCCATTAACCTAGAAAGTGTGAATGGTAGCAATGGTAAATGCCAAGCGACGGTGTCGTTTAATATGCCTCAAGCGCAGCTCGATAACGCGGATAAAATTTATACCCGTCTAAAAATGCCCGTCGCCGCCGAGCAAATCGCGTCGCGTGGTTATCAACTGCAAAATAGCACGTTGGTGGCAAACAATGTTGGGTTTGGTCTATCAGCAAGTGGCGCCAATTACCAAGTCAATAGCACCACAGGCGACGATGTAATTGGGCTAGTCGGTGAGATTATGGCAAATTCGGCATTAGCGCAAACGCTGACCCAGCCATCTAATACGCCCTTAGCCGGTTCTTCGGCAGGTGCTATACCCGTTCTACCACCAGTGACTAGCAAACCCAGTGTCGCTGCCAACAACAGCCAAACTTCAACGACCAAACCTGTCAAAAAACAAACGATAGAAAAACCAAAAACCAACAGTGAAAAAAACAGCAGTGAAAAAACCAAGACTGACGTGACCACCACATCAGCCAAGAAAAATACGCAATCAGATAACGCAGATAAAAAATCGGTGAAAAAATCTGAGTCAACCACCTCAAATGCTGATACCAAATCAACCGCTACTAAGTCAGCGGCTAGCACAAGTACAGACAAATCGACCAAGTCAGTATCGCATGAAAAAGTCCCAACCGACACCAATGTCAAATTAACCATTGAAGAAAAAAATGAGCAATACTAACGTTAACCACTGTTAGATGACGTGTTTAACGTATATCACCTAGTCATCAATTTGTTTTAGCATGTTTTTGATGTAGTCATTCGCTTTCACTAAACATAAAACAAATTGATGCGTCAATTCTCTGCCTGCCACCATAAGGATATGAACATGGCCCATTTTGCCCCACAAATCGCTGTTAAAGCTACCTATATGCGCGGTGGTACATCAAAAGGTACTTTTTTCAAGCTTGATGACCTACCTGAACGCTGCCAAACCCCAGGGCAAGCCAGAGATAATTTTTTACTGCGGGTGGTGGGTAGTCCGGATCCGTATGGTAAGCAAATTGACGGTTTGGGGAATGGCTCATCATCAACCTCCAAAGTGGTGATTTTGTCAAAAACAGACGTTGCCGATCATGATGTGAATTATTTATTCGGTCAGGTCGCCATTGATAAAGCGATGATTGATTGGTCAGGTAACTGTGGTAACTTAACCGCTGCGGTTGGTTCATTTGCGATTGCCAATGGATTGGTGGATGCCAGTAAAGTGCCCCAAAATGGCATTTGTGAAGTGCGTATTTGGCAGCAAAATATCAGCAAAACCATCATCGCGCATGTACCCATGACTGATGGTCAAGTGCAAGAAACGGGCGATTTTGAGCTAGACGGTGTAACTTTCCCAGCAGCCGAAGTCAAAATTGAATTTATCGACCCTGTGGACAGCGATGGCGATATGTTCCCGACGGGCAACTTGGTTGACAAACTTAATGTACCTGAAATCGGTGAATTTGACGTCACGATGATCAATGCGGGTATCCCAACGATTTTTTTAAATGCCAAAGACTTAGGTTTTACGGGTACAGAGCTGCAAAAAGATATCAACAGTAACCAAGAAATTTTGGCTAAACTTGAAAAAATCCGTGCCTATGGCGCAGTTAAAATGGGACTAATTGCAGAGTTAACAGAAGCTCAAACCCGTCAGCATACCCCAAAAATTGCTTGGGTTGCGCCACCCGCTGATTATACCGCCTCTAGTGGCAAAGCAGTCAAGGCAGGCGATATTGATTTGCTTGCCCGCGCGATGAGCATGGGTCAACTGCACCATGCCATGATGGGTACAGCCTCGGTTGCGATTGGCACCGCAGCGACCATTAAGGGTACGCTAGTTAACCAAGCGGCAGGTGGCAAAGCGTTGTCTGAAGTACGCTTTGGTCACCCATCAGGCACACTACTGGTCGGGGGTGAGTCCATGCAAGTGGATGGCAAATGGCAAGCGAAAAAAGTGTCTATGAGCCGTTCAGCGCGCCGTCTGATGGTGGGTGAGGTGTATGTGCCGGGCGATGCGTTCTAATCAATAAATCATTCACAATTCAACTAAGAGCCCAATAATGACAGATAAGCAATCACACTGGATTGAACTGACGCAAGCGCCAAGCCAAGGGGTAACCGTGGTTCAAACCCTATCTGGCTGTGAGTCCCTGCCAAGCAAGTCAAGCAATGATTCTGTGGGGGAGTCTAGTTTGAATGCTGTGTATGGTCAATTTAATATGGGCTTACATGTAGGTGATGATAGCATGCAGGTGCATCAACATCGTGCGCACTTGCTGCAATCCTTGCAACAATATCATCCCGCATTAAACAGCATTCATTGGCTTAATCAAATTCATGGTAATGATATTTATCAGGTTACTGATAAAATTGGCACAGCAGCGATATCTGCTGATGCGCATATTACTCGTTTACCAAACGTTGCCTTAGCTATCATGACAGCAGATTGTGTACCCATCATGATAGCGACGGAGGCAACAGATGATAACAAGCTGATTGCGGCTATTCATGCTGGCTGGCAAGGTCTTAGTAAAGATATCATTGCAAAGACAGTACAAAAAATGGTACACCAGTTTGACTTTGCAGCGGGGGACAATGCGCCTGCCGAAATGCAGAAGGTCACTCGTGGGTGGCACGCTTGGGTAGGCGCTAGCATCGCACAATCTAGCTATGAAGTGGACAGTCGTGTCAAAGATGCTGTGTTATCAGTGTTAAATGTATCTGAGGCTGTCGCTACCCAGTTGTTTCAACCAAATGCTGATAAGGTCGGTCATTATTTTGCCGATTTGCCTGCAATAGCAGAATTGCAGCTCAAGGCTTGTGGTATTCATCAGGTGCATAAAAGTGGATTAGATAGTCATGGTGATGCACGATTTTATTCGTATCGTCGGCAAACCCAGCATCAATTGCCTGCGACAGGTAGAATGGCAACGCTGATCTTTATGGATTAATTCAATCATAAAAAAAGGCAGTGTGATTAACACACTGCCTTTATTGTGAAAGCTAAATTATTGCATGATTTTAACGTAAGCTTGCGCTCTTAAATCCTGCATCCAATCGTCTAGCGCTTGCGGTGCCATACGTTGGTATAGAATTTCACGTGCCATGTTTTTACGATAGACATCACTCACATCTTTTTGACGTTTTTCATCGACCTTAAGAATATGCCAGCCAAATTGTGATTGAAATGGCACAGAATAGTCGTTTACCGACGTTTTTTTCATCATTGCTTCAAAGCTTGGTACCATATCACCTTCACTAACCCAGCCCAAATCGCCGCCGTTGCTGGCGCTTCCTGGGTCTTTTGAGTAGGTGCTCGCTAAGGTAGCGAAGTCCTCACCTTGACGTAGTTTTTCATAGATAGTGTCGATCTGCTGTTTAGCCATCTCAGCGGGCAGGGCAGTCGATGGGCTGATTAAAATATGGCGGGTATGCCATTGATCGATGATTTTTTGTTGACCGCCGCGTTTATCTACGAGTTTAATCACGTTATAACCTTCTGCCGTGGCAATCGGGTTGGTGACTTGTCCGACTTCAAGGGCGGTGATGTTTTTTGACAATTCTGTCGGTAACTCTGCTGCGACGTGGTAGCCCATATCGCCCCCTTGAATTTGCGCGTTATAGTTGGTTTGCGCGTCAGTCATGATTTGCTCAATATTGGCATTCTCAGCTTGCAAGTTTTTGGCAATTTGGGTGGCTACGGTCAGCGCTTGTTTTTTTTGTTTGTCGCTGGTTTTACCCGTGGCATCAGCTTCAAAAGGCACGCGAATATGTAAGGTGCGATATTGTGATTTTTCTAAAGCGTTGCTCTCTGGTGATTTGAGGAAGTTGTTAACATCTTGATCAGAGATTCTGATGCGGCTGGCAAGTTGTTGCTGCTGCAAAGTTTGTATCGCCAAGTCTTCACTGACTTTTTGACGCAATGCTTGGTAACTACCTGCGCGCTGGGCGTCAAGTTTTTGCTGGAATTCAGCAAGGCTTGCAACCCCATTTTGTTGGGCCAAATTGGTCAACGCAGCATTCACTGCGCTCTCTTCAGCTTGCAGTCCTTGGCGTTTGATGATATCAAGTTGGATTTGCTTAGTAATTAGCTGATCCAATACTTGCGGATAAAGTTGCTGTGCGGGTGGTACAGGTTTGTTTTGCGCTTGAAGCTGTGCAGAAGCTTGAGCAAACGCGCGATCTAACTGGCTGCGTAAAATAGGGGTGTCGTTGACAATAGCAATCACGCCATCAATAACCTGATCTTGCGAGTTACTAGTTACGACAGGCGCTGGCTCAACTGATGAGTTGGCGACCTCTGATGCTACGGGCGCAGTTTGAGAGACAGCTGTTGCTGTTTTTTGAGTGGTAGTTTTTGAGCCGCTGGCTTTGGTGTCAGCTTTGACTGATTTGGCAGCGTTGGTGGTTTTGTTTGCTGTCACAGCTTTTTTTGATTTGCTTGTGGTTTGCGCTGCAGGTTTGGTACTAGATTTTTTACTAGATTCCACCGTCGTTTTGCTGCTAGTTGTGTTAGTTTTAGCTGTTGCAGTCACGGCTTGCGCGTTCAATGTTGGCATGACCAATAGTGCGCCATATATCAAAGCGCTAGTGAGAGCAGATAGGGCGTTACGGTGAAAATTGGGTAAATTATGCATGACAGCATGGTTCATGGCATGTATCCTTAAAATAAAAACCAAAAGTAAATTTGATGACTCAAAAATTGTGGCAAAACCATTTAGCTTAAATGACGGGTCTTTGACCGAGTGTCTTAGAGATTGCTAAATGATATTGCTAAGTGATGTTATAAAGTTTGGGCCATTTTATACAATAATATTTGCTAGCGTGTGTCTGTATCATAATAAATCCTAAAAAACGTCAAGTTTTAGGAAGTTTTTTGCGTAAAAGGCGTCTAGTATTTAGGGTCATAACCCAACACCCGATTACGCATCAAGCTAGCCAGTCGACCGTCACCTTTGTTGGATAACCCATTTAAGCTAATTTCTGCCATGATGGCGTGGTCAGCACTGTCTTTATCACTTAATTCATCATAATAACGGCGAGCATAAATCGATAAGCCATAACAACAGCTATCATAAGTAAAGCCCGCTAACACATCACTAAAACGACTCTTCTCATTATCGTATTGAACAGCCCCTAAAAACTGCCAATTATCATTAATAGGTAAAACAGCAGAGCCTGTGAAAGCAGAGAGGGTTTTTTGTCCAAATCTACTCTCATTGCGTTTGATATACCCTAAGTTATAAAGGCTATTGAAAGTTGGCGCATAACGAAATTGAGTATTGATATAGTTTAAATCAGCGTTGTCATCAACCGAGCCATCTAAATCTACCCAAAAATCTTGACGCGGTTGGGTGCTTACCTGAAAGACGGTACCGGTATTGTCAATTTTTAACCCATCATCAGTATTGTCAAGATGTACCCGAATATCACTCAAATAAATTTGTTTACCCACGCTGGCATCCAAGCGAGTCAAACCATTGCCATCAATATAGCGATAATTTAATGAAGGGGTTAAATGGTTGTTGTCGGGCAGGCGATCATATCCCAAGAACCATGAATCTTCATACAATTGCGAAAAATTGAGCGACGCCAAACGGGTATTGAAGTTGGGTACGTCAGTCTGGTCTTTATAAGGCGAGTACACATATTTTAGGCGCGGGCTTAATAACTGATAGCCGCCCAAGGAGTCATCAAATTTACCAAACGGGGTGCCTGCTTTAAAGAAATTTAAGCCACTGTCAATACTAAACTGCGGTACAAAAATAGATTGGCTTTTGCTATTTTTATCCAGTCCATTGGCGTCGGCTGATTCTTGGTCAAATTGGGTATAAAGGTGCTGTAAACTCACTGACGGGGTCACATATCCCCAAGTTCGCGTCATTGGATAGGCGGCAGTGAGTTTGTTATACAGTCTGCCACCGCTTTGCTCAGGTGCAGAGCCATCATCGATTGGGCGTTTAAAATAAGCAAAATCGCTGATACCCGTCAAATCAAATTGGGTCACCCAAGGCACACGATATTTGACCGATAATTGCGGCAGACGGTCATAAGGTTTGTCTTTATCCAAGATTTTGTCTGAATTGGTTAAATTACGATCCAGTGTTTGAAAGGTTTCAATCTTGGCAAGGGCAGTCAAATAGTCATTGTAATAATTGGCTTGAATGCGCCTCGGTAAATTTAATTGAACGGTTTCGTCACCCAATGTCTCAAAATCGTTTAAGAATTTAGGATCTGAGACATACTGGTATAGCGCGTCAATGGATAGGTTGGGGATATCTTTTGATTGCCAATGATGATCATAATAAAAGCGGGTACGGTCTTCATCATCATATTGTTTGTCGTTTGGCAGATAAGAGCCTGTCAAACTACCATAACCAAATTTTTCTGTTAGATAGCGGAACTCACCTGTCAACATCGGATTGCGATCAGTAAAAATGGTTGGCGTGACAGTGGCATCGTAATTTGGCGCTAGATTAAAGTAATAAGGTAACTGTACATTAAAACTCCCTTCCGTACTAAAGCCGCCGCGTGGTAACAAAAAACCACTGGTGCGGCGATCGTCAATCGGAAAGTTGAAATACGGTAGGTACAATACTGGGGTATTTTTAACTTTTAACGTGGCATTATAGGCTTCACCGCGACCTGTGTCGGTATTGATATCGATGTTTTTGGCATTGATTTGCCAAGTTGGATTATCAGGCGCGCAGGTGGTAAACATGACATCGTCAATTTCAACGCGGCTTTCATCGACCTTATTAAGCCGTTTGGCATAACCATATGCTTGTAGGGGGACGCTGGCAAACGCCACATCTTTGGCGGTTGCTTTGGTGCTATCCGTTTGGTACGCCAGTTCGTCGGCAACGGTAATCAGCCCTCCTTTTGGGCTATCTTTAAGGCTGACACGTCGATTACCGTCTGTCGATTGGGTACTTTGCGCGGCATCCACTAACAAAACATTACCTTGAGCTGCTGCAATGCCATCTTGCACGTTAACGACCACTTTATCAGCAGAGATTTGCTGACGACCTTGGTTGATTTGCACATCGCCTGACAATTCAGCGTAGTTTTCATTGTCGTAATAGCCATAGTCAGCCGACGCATAAATTGGGAAACTGCTATTGGGTTGGTCGGTAGCGGCTGCCGCTAATGCCTGTTGTTGATAGATGGTCGAAGTGGGATATACCCAGTTGCCATGGCACATGGCGTCTTTTCGGGTGGCTGCTTTTGATTGCGTATTTGCTTGAGCACCTGACTGTTGACTATCAGGCGTGATCGGGTTCAGCAAATTTGGATTAGCATTTGGATTAGCAACCGTGGCGCTAGTATCATCCGTGGTTGGCGGGGTTTTGGGTTGATAGAAGGTTTTGAGCTTATCTAGACTGGCTTGCTGCTGTTGATTTGGGGTAAAGTTGGGACGAGTACGCGCAGAGTTTGGTTTGATTTGAGGCGTGCTAATCGGTGTGATACCTTGATTGGTGGTTACATCGACAGCAGTGGCGCTGTCTGCTGTGGTGGCGATACTACTATCGGTATCGGGCTTTGCAGCTGAGGTATCAAGGTTTTGTTTTTTAATACTCTGTGTTTCAGGGCTTTGTGTCTCAATACTTTGTGAGTCAATGTTTTGAGCTACTGTGCTTTGTGCTGTCGCTGCATCAGTCGATTCCGTAACGGCGGCTGTCGGCAACACCGCAAGTGCTGATGTTGAATACAAAGTAGTAAACATTGCCCCAAGCGTCATCGCTAAAACATTGGTATGTCGATAAATTTGGTGTAATGATTGATGCAGGCGTGTGGGCTGAGTTGGCAAAGACGAATGTGAAGTTAAACGATTAGAAGTTGACGAAATAGGCGACAATTTCACAGATTTTTTCATTAGACATTTACCAAAGACGCAATATAAAAACCTTGACATCATATCACTAGCGTCATCAATATACTATTGCAAAAGATGTTTAAAATTGCAAACATGATAGACGCCACTTGAGAGATACGCAGATTTTCGGTAGCATAACTTATTTTTATTGAGTAAGCCCACCTTATGAACCATCCTGCCGCACAACCTACTAATCAAGCCTCTTTCGATAGCGCAGCTTCGCCATCAAATACCGAGCCATGTGAACAACAGCCACTTGAACAACAATCACTTAAGCAACAGTCACGTGAACAACAGCTGCACACTTGGTTGACCGAAGTTTTTCAAAATCAGTCATTGCAGCATGAAAAAATACCTGGTGATGCTAGCTTTCGCAGCTATCATCGCTTAACCGTCGACAATCAACACTATATTGTGATGGATGCGCCACCAGCAAAAGAATCGGTGAAAGAATTTATCGCTGTGGATAATTTAATGGCAGGTCATGTGCATGTGCCAAAAATGATTGCCACGGATGAACAGCAAGGTTTTATCGTCCTTGAGGATTTGGGAAACACGGATTTTGCCGATGTCATTGCCAAGGATTTAACGGATGCAGGCGAGCTGGCAAAAACTGCGCGCTATTATCAGCAGGCAATGCAGGCAATTTTGGCGATTCAAAAGATTGACGTCAATGAAGCCAAAGCCGTTATCCCAAGTTACGATGATGCCTTGCTTCGCCGAGAAATGGGCTTGTTTAGCGAGTGGTTTTTACCTTATATCGGCGTGACGATGACCCCAGACTTAGAGGCGCTGTGGCAAGATTTGCAGTCTGATATTATCCAGCAAGTCATCGCGCAGCCTCAAGTGGTGGTGCACCGTGATTTTCACAGCCGTAATTTGATGGTATTAAGTCACAGCGATGAGTTGGGCGTGATTGATTTTCAAGATGCTGTCATCGGTGCCTACACCTATGATTTGGCGTCTTTATTGCGAGATGCCTATATCAATTATGATGAAACATGGGTCAATACGCATCTGGCTCATTATCACCAATTGGCGCAAATTGACAAAAGCTTGGCAGAGTTTACCGTGGATTTTAATATCATGAGTATGCAGCGTCATCTTAAGGTATTGGGAATTTTTGTACGCTTGTTTGAGCGAGATGGCAAAGACCGTTATTTGGTCAACCTGCCTAAAGTTTTCAATGATTTATTAACTTGTCTAAAAGCTATCAGCCAACGCGATGTGCTGCATACTTTTGATAAGTTTGCTGATTGGATGACCGCTGTTGTTGAACCCGCTTTTCATCAAAAAATCCAAGGATAAAACCCCATGTCAACCACCATCACCCAAGCCATGATTTTATCCGCGGGTAAAGGCACTCGGCTGCGCCCTTTAACCTTGACCACGCCAAAACCACTTGTCGAGGTCGGCGGGCAACCGCTTATCGTGTGGCATATCAAAGCACTCAAACAAGCAGGTATCACCGACATCACCATCAATGTGTCATGGCTTGCTGATAAACTGCTAAATGCAATCGGGGATGGCAGTCAATTCGGTGTCACCATTCATTGGTCGATTGAGCCAGAAGAACCGCTTGAGACAGCAGGCGGTATCAAGATGGCTTTGGCTACCGGCAAATTAAAAGACCAGCCATTTATCTTGGTCAATGGGGATGTTTGGACGCCTTTTGATTTTGCTCAACTAAGCCAGCTTCAGTTAAACCACTCGCAGGCTTATTTGCTACTCACCGACCAAGCGACGCATAACCCAACTGGCGATTTTGCCTTAGAAAATGGCCTGGTCAAGGTAGAAGGTACGCCAAAATATACCTTTGCAGGGATTAGCGTGATGTCACCAAGATTATTGGATACGGTCAAGGCAGGTGAGACTGCGCCCCTTGCGCCACTACTCAAACAAGCCATGCAAGCAGGTTTGGTAATGGGGGATTTGCTGAGCGAGGCGTGGGTCGATGTGGGCACGCTTGAGCGTTTAGAAAATTTGAACCAAAAATTGTCGGCTAACAAGTGATTTGGCAGAAAATTGCATCTTTTGCCATTTGCTTTTATTTGAAAGCCGAGCAAACTAAACGGTTAAAGCTAAAAAAATGACCTAAAACTGTGATAAAATTTGTCACAGTTTTATTTTTAGCATGTTACATACGACAAAATTTAATTCTGTAATATAGGAAAGCCAATGACAACCCCAATTTCTGAACGTCGTCTTGCCAACGCCATCCGTACCCTAGCCTTTGAAGCGGTGCAAAAAGCCAATTCTGGACATCCAGGCGCGCCGATGGGCATGGCAGATATCGCTGAAGTGTTATGGCGTAAGTTTTTAAAGCACAATCCAACCGACCCAAATTGGCTAAATCGCGACCGTTTTGTGCTTTCAAATGGTCATGGCTCAATGCTTCAGTACGCTTTGCTGCACTTGACAGGGTATGACGTTAGCATTGAGGATATCAAAAATTTCCGCCAATTGCACTCTAAAACCCCCGGTCACCCTGAATATGGCTACACCGCAGGTGTGGAAACTACCACAGGTCCGTTGGGTCAAGGGATTGCCAATGCTGTAGGTTTTGCGATTGCAGAAAAAACCCTAGCCGCGCAATTTAACCGAGACGGTCATCAAGTCATCGACCACCAAACCTATTGCTTTTTAGGTGATGGTTGTTTGATGGAAGGTATTAGCCATGAAGTTTGCTCATTAGCGGGTACGCTGCAATTGGGCAAATTGGTTGTCTACTATGATGACAATGGTATTTCGATTGATGGTGACGTCGAAGGCTGGTTCTCAGATGACACCCAAAAACGTTTTGAAGCTTATGGCTGGCAAGTGCAAAAAGTTGACGGTCACGATACCGATGCCATCACCCAAGCGACCCAAAATGCCATAGCTGAAAAAAATAAACCCTCACTCATTATCTGTAAAACCGTGATTGGCGCAGGTTCACCCAACAAGCAAGGCAAAGAAGATTCACATGGCGCACCCCTTGGCGCGGATGAAATCTTGCTCACCCGTCAAGCACTCAAGTGGGATCACGAAGCCTTTGAACTCCCAGACGATATTTATGAAGGGTGGGATTGCACAGTTAAAGGTCAAGCGCTACAGCAATCATGGGAAAGTGAGTTTGATGCTTATAAAGACGCTTACCCAGAGCTTGCCAGTGAATTACTTCGCCGTGTGAATGGTGACTTGCCAGCAAATTTTGAGACACAAGCACAGGAATTTATCAAGGCGTGTCAAGATAACCCAGAAAACATTGCAACGCGTAAAGCCAGCCAAAATTCAATCAATGCCTTACAGCCATTATTGCCAGAGCTGCTGGGCGGTTCTGCTGATTTGGCAGGGTCAAATCTGACTTGGTTTAAAAATGCCAAAGCGCTCGAAGATGATGCGGCAGGTAACTATATTCACTACGGTGTGCGTGAATTTGGTATGACGGCGATTGCCAATGGTATAGCCTTATATGGCGGGTTTATTCCATATGTGGCGACGTTCTTGATGTTTATGGAATATGCGCGCAATGCGGTGCGTATGTCAGCCTTGATGAAACAACGTGTCATTAACGTCTATACTCACGATTCCATCGGTCTGGGTGAAGATGGACCTACTCACCAACCTGTTGAGCAATTGTCAAGTCTGCGTGCCACCCCAAACCTCCATACTTGGCGACCATGTGATACGGTTGAGTCAGCCGTGGCATGGGTAGAAGCCTTGAAAGCAAAATCAACGCCATCCGCGCTGATTTTTAGCCGTCAAAACCTACCGCATCAAGCGCGAGATATTGAGCAAGTAGCCAATATTGCCAAAGGTGGCTATGTGCTAGCCAAAGAACAAGGCGAGCTACGAGCCATCATCATCGCCACAGGTTCAGAGATTGAGCTTGCAATGAATGCTTACACTGAGTTGACTGCCCAAGGTTTGGGCGTGCGCGTCGTATCAATGCCATGTGCTGAAGTGTTTGCCAAACAAGAAATCAACTACCGTGACAGTGTGTTGCCACCGCAAGTGCGTGCCCGTGTGGCGGTTGAAGCCAGCCATATCGATTATTGGTACAAGTTTGTAGGGCTTGATGGTAAAGTCGTGGGTATGACCACCTTTGGTGAGTCTGCCCCTGCCAAAGACTTGTTCCCATACTTTAACATCACCACTGATGCGGTCATTCAAGCCGTGAAAGCGGTTGTTTAAATTTAATTGTTAACTTACTATAAAAGGTGAGCAATGCTCGCCTTTTTTATTTCTCAATTAAATTGAAAACACCGCAACAAATAATAGTAAATTTTTTGATAGCATTTTAACGATTAACTGTATAGAAAAATTCAACCAAGTTTAGTCGCCCCGACATTGTAACGCCAATGACAGCATTAACACTGTTGTCATTAAATCGCCAATCGCCGAGTACTAACCGTTTCTTATCGCCAATTTGATGAACAGCAGGGCGGTGAGTATGCCCATGAATCAGTATATCGGCTTTTTGCAAGGCTTGTCTGACGGCTTGTTCATTGACATCCATGATTTGCAGGGATTTTTTGGCATTATCAGTTTTGCTTTTTTGGCGTAAATCTTGTGCGATTTTTTGGCGTTTTTTGATGGGGAGCGCGAGCAAAATTTTTTTAGTGATAGGATGTTGGATGATTTTGCGAAAGCGTTGGTAACCTTTATCATCGGTGCACAGCGCATCGCCATGTTCTAGGCGAACTTTTTTGCCATTTAACGTCAAATAAAACGGCTCAAAAATCAATTGCCCGCTAAACTTGTCGCAAAATTGCTGCCCAAGCAGAAAATCCCGATTACCATGCATGACAAAAATCTGGCAATTTTTATCGGATAATGTTTTGAGCTTTTCTATAATCGGTTGAAGCGCATCTATTAAGGTGTCTGTATCGGCAACATCATCCCCTAGCCAAGCTTCAAACCAATCCCCGAGAATAAAAAACTGTTTTAGGTTAGGCAATAAAGCCAATTTATCTAAAAAATCTAAAAAAGCCTGCCCTAAAGGATTAGTGCCAGGCTCATTCATGCTCAAATGTAAGTCACTGATAATAACCTGCGCAATGGCAGAAGGATTATCGGTGACCAAATCTGCAAAACTTTGCATATAAGAAAATTATTTCTCAATTACTTTTGCATGGGTAATCACCACAGGCGTGGTTGGCACGTCAGCGTGGAAACCGTATTTACCAGTCGGCACACCTTTAATTTTATTGACAATGTCCATGCCTTCAGTCACTTTACCAAACACCGCATAGCCCCAGCCTTGTGGGTTTTTGCCAGAAAAGTTTAGAAAGCTATTGTCTTTTACATTGATAAAAAATTGCGCAGTCGCTGAATGTGGGTCAGAAGTACGTGCCATCGCAATCGTACCGACTTCATTTTTTAAGCCATTATCTGCTTCGTTTTGGATTGGGGCATTGGTAGATTTTTCTGTCATGTTGGCGTCCATACCACCACCTTGAATCATAAAACCGTCAATGACGCGGTGAAAAATCGTGCCATCATAATGACCTGACTTGACGTATTCTAAGAAGTTTGCCACGGTGTTGGGGGCTTTTTCTTGATTCAGTTCGATAACGATGTTACCCATGGTGGTTTCTAATTCTACATATGGCATATCCATTGTGAGCTCCTAATGGTTTTTATGGTTAAAAAAACGTATCTTGCAATTGTTGTGGCTATCCTAGCGATTTTCAATCAAAAAGTCAGTATTTAGTTTGCAAAGTTGGCAAAATTAAATGTTTCAATTAAATTCATTTAAGTTTTTTCGATGTCAAAAAACTGCTAGAATGGCAGATTAGTTCACCATTTTTGTAATAGGTAAGGGGCAACCAAATGACGGCGACGACCGACAAAAATACAAAAACCGAAGAGACAGCAGCCAGTAGTGAAAAAAATGACTTTATCCGTGCGATCGTACGCGATGACCTTGCTTCGCAAAAATATAGCCAGATTGTGACCCGTTTTCCACCTGAGCCCAATGGCTACTTACATTTGGGTCATGTCAAATCTATTTGTCTCAACTTTGGGCTTGCCAAGGAGTTTGCAGGGCTGTGTAACCTACGGTTTGACGACACCAATCCTGATGCTGAAGATCAGGAGTTTGTCGATAATATCAAAGATGATGTCAAATGGCTCGGGTTTGACTGGGCAGGCGAGGCGCGCTATGCGTCTAGTTATTTTGGTCAATTGTATGATTGGGCGGTGAAATTAATTAAACAAGGCGATGCCTATGTTGATTTGCAAAGTCCTGAGGATATTCGTGAAAACCGCGGCAATTTTGGTCAAGCAGGTAAAGACTCACCTTACCGTGATGCCAGTGTTGAAGAGAATTTGCAATGCTTTGACGATATGAAACTTGGCAAATATGGCAACGGTCAAGCGGTGCTTCGTGCCAAAATCGACATGGCAAGCCCCAATATGAATATGCGCGATCCGATTTTGTATCGTGTCATGCACCAAGCGCATCACCAAACAGGCGATGATTGGTGTATTTATCCCATGTACGATTATGCTCACCCGTTGTCAGATGCAATCGAAGGTATTACGCATTCGATTTGTACCCTGGAATTTGAAGACCACCGTCCATTTTATGACTGGGTGGTAGATAAAGTGGGCTTTGAGAAAGAACCACACCAATATGAATTTGCACGCCTAAACGTAAACCATATTTTGACCAGTAAACGCAAACTCAAAAAACTGGTCGAAGATGACTTGGTGAGCGGTTGGGACGATCCACGTATGCCAACAATCGCCGGTATGCGCCGCCGTGGTTATACCCCTGAAGGGTTACGGGATTTTTGTGACCGCGTAGGCGTCAGCAAGTCAGACGGTGTGGTGGATTTTGGCTTACTCGAGTTTAGTATCCGTAACTCATTAGAGCATGTGAATCGTGCCATGGCGGTATTAAGCCCACTAAAAGTGACCATTACCAATTTTGATGAAGCCGTCGCCAATGTTGAAACACTTAAAAAAGACAGTGTAAAAACTAGACTCGACAATGGTGTTTTATGGTTGACCCAGCCTAAAAATAGCCATGATGACAGCCAAGGTATGCGTGATATTCCCTTTACCAAGGAAATTTATATTGATAAAGGGGATTTTGAAATCACGCCGCCTGAAGGCTATAAACGCTTGTCACCGCAAAACCCAGAAATCCGCTTACGCAATAGCTATGTGCTAAAGATTGAGGAGCATATTACCGATGACAATGGCGAAGTGGTGGGGTTGACAGCGACTATTGACCCAAAAACGTTGGGCAACAATCCAGAAGGACGTAAGGTGAAAGGTGTGATACATTGGGTGTCAGCCAGTCTAGGTGTACCTGCGAAGGTGCGTCTTTATGAGCAGCTGTTCACCCAAGAAGACCCCGCCAAAATTGACATCAATAATTTAGCCGCAGAGATTAATCCTAATTCACTACGTGAAGTAGAGGCTATTGTCGAGCCTTCTTTATCACAAGTCAATGCAGGCGAGCGGTTCCAATTTGAACGTGAAGGGTTTTTTGTGGCAGATAATAAAGATTATTCACCAGAGCATTTGGTGTTTAACCGTATCGTGACTTTAAAAGACAGTTTCAAACCATAAATCATCTTTAACTTATAAATTAGCTGGCATAGCAATATGTCAGCTTTTTTTGTCAAAGGATATCTTAACCTATTGTTACTTAGGGTTTTATTATTGTATTTGCTAAACGGTTTTTTTATTTTTTTACATGCGTAACATTTGTACTGTGCTAAACTACTCATCGTAAATTTAAGTCAGTCTTGCGTAATCAATCCGTTATTCTTGTTAGATTTTGTAACTTTTAACGACTTGATTTTAATGGCTATTAGGCTTAAGGTATGGTTGTTCATCTGTTTTTCGTAAATATATTGGTAGTTTTGGTAACTGTATGCTTTATCCAACAGCAAGTTAACCATGATTTGATTGAGAGTGTTGAAATGAAAACATTGTTAAAGAAAACGTTGTTAGGTGCGGTCATTGCACTGGTTGGCGTACAAAGTAATGCTGAATTAAATATGCAGACAGGTAGCCAAGCTAAGGTTAGTTGGGGTGGGCAGGGTAGTTTAGACAAAGCCCGTGCCATCATGTATAACAGCACGCCACAGACGACAAGTTTTAATAGCGGTAATTATAATAGCTATAACAATGCATACAGTGAGGATGATAGCTACAATCCAGCATGGTCTCAAGATGGCACGCGGGCTTCGGGCAGCTATTTTGCCAATTCCAAAGGTGCTTTGGTAGTGGATGCGTTAACGGGCAATACCATTTATGAAAAAAATGCTGATATCGCCCGTCCCATTGCCTCAATCAGTAAATTGATGACAGCTGTGGTGGTGGCGGAATCAGGCGCTAACATGAGCGAAACATTGACGATTAGTCCATTAGATTTCAAAACCCCAAAACAATCAGGTAGTGACCGTCTAAAAGTTGGCGATCAGCTTAATCGTGCTGAGATGCTGTTGATGATGATGATGAAATCAGAGAATCCCGCGGCTAAAGCATTAGCACGTACTGACCCTATGGGCTATGACAATTTTATCAGCCGTATGAACCAAAAAGCGCGTGAATTGGGGATGACGCAAACCCGTTATTATGATCCATCAGGTTTGGATTCTCGGAATGTAGCATCACCGCGTGATTTGGCAATTTTGGCGCGCTATGCTTATAAGCATAATTTAATTAGCCAGTTTAGTACCACGCCTAGCCGCCAATTTGGGGTAAATAATATTAACTCAGGTTACCGCACGGTTGCGGCGCGTAGTACCAATTACATGGTGCGTGACGGTCTGTACAATATTGGCTTATCAAAAACGGGGTATATTCGTGAAGCCGGTAACTGTGTTTTATTTGAAACCAATGTCGGTAATCGTCCAGCCATCGTAGTTTTATTGGGTGCCAATGACTCAAAAACTCGTTGGAGCGATGCAGAAAACATTATTGCTAACTTAAGCATGCGCCGATTCACCTAATCAATTCGCAATTTACAGACTGATTTTTTGAAAAAAAAGCAAGGATAACTGTCCTTGCTTTTTTATGGGTACAAAACTACCAAAATCAGCTATTTGGTATGTTCTATAAGCTATTTAGCGTGTTTCATACAAGTGGTGGCAAAGGGTAGTGCTTCTAGACGCTCAGGTTCGATTTCTTCACCGCTCACGGTGCAAATACCGTAAGTCCCATTTTCGATACGAAGTAAGGCATTATTCACCAATTCAAGGTTGTGCTGGGCTTCGACTAGCAAGTTTTTACGTACATCGTTTTGCTCATTAATCACCGCTTGGTCATCCCAATCTTGGGTCATATCTGTATCAGGATTTTGCATATCATGTTGGATTTTATGCACGCGAGTTTGGTATTCTTGTTTTAGGTCAAGTAATCGTTGTTTTGCTTTGTCAAGATCAACCATAAAGCCTCCAATTTGCTAATAAAATATTGAACGTATTGCTGCATTCATGTTTTTGTTATTATAAGCTTATCATCAACACCCTTCTTAATAAAGTAGTAATATAGTAGTCATACCGTGTTATCACCGGGCGCGGCATTAGTTAGTAGTATCAATAATGTTAAAAATATTCAAAATATGCTAATCTACGCTTATTTTTTTATTGAATTTTTGTTGTCATATGATGACGTTTTAGCAACCCCTACGGGTCACCATCCTGTTGTTAACTTAGAGGTTAATCCATGCAATTTGCTCGTTTAAACGATATTGATGTTTCTGGCAAAACAGTTTTGATTCGCGAAGATTTAAATGTACCGTTAAAAGATGGCAAAATTGCCAATGATGCCCGCTTAAAAGCAAGCTTGCCCACCATTCAGCTGGCTTTAGATAAAGGCGCAGCGGTTATCGTGTGTTCACATCTAGGTCGCCCAGACCCATCAAACCCTGAAGCCAAATATTCATTGCAACCAGTCGCAGATTATTTGGGCGATGCTCTTGGCAAACCTGTCAAATTAGTGACCGATTATGCCCAAAATAATGTGACAGTAGCCCCAGGTGAAGTTGTGCTACTGGAAAATGTACGTTTTAATGCGGGTGAGAAGAAAAACGATGCTGCTTTATCTGAACGTTACGCCGCTTTATGTGATGTATTTGTGATGGATGCTTTTGGTACTGCTCACCGTGCCGAAGCGTCGACAGAAGGGGTTATCGCCAAAGCAAAGACTGCGTGTGCAGGTCCGTTATTGGCGGCAGAACTTGATGCATTAGCCAAAGCTTTAGATAACCCAGCCAAGCCCATGCTTGCGATTGTTGGTGGCTCGAAAGTTTCTACCAAATTAGATGTGCTTAAATCATTGGCAAAAATCTGTGACCAAATTATTGTGGGCGGTGGTATTGCCAATACATTCTTGGCAGCCAAAGGTGCCAATGTCGGTGCATCACTATATGAAGCGGACATGGTGGAAACGGCGAAAAGTATTATGCAAGAAACCCATGTATTATTACCTGAAGAAGTGGTCGTCGCCAAAAAATCACAAATTGATTTTGATGATTTTTTGGGCTCGCTAGAATCTGCCGATGCCGTAACCAAATCGGTCAATACCATTGCAGATGATGAAATGATTCTAGACATTAGTGCAAGCAGTGCGGCGAAACTTGCCGATGCGATTAAAAATGCCAAAACCATCTTATGGAATGGTCCTGTCGGCGTATTTGAAGTCGATAAATTTGGTGAAGGTACCAAAATCGTTAGTGAAGCAGTCGCAGCAAGTGCAGGCTTTAGCATTGCAGGCGGTGGTGATACGCTCGCTGCGATTGATAAATACAAGGTCGCCGATAAAGTGAGCTACACATCAACCGGGGGCGGGGCGTTCTTAGAATTTGTGGAAGGTAAAACATTACCTGCCGTGCACGCACTGAGCCAACGTGCCTAAATGCTAATAATCATTATCATTAATTCAGCGATTTAAATTTACTATCGCCGAATTAATGTAATGTTAAGTTAATATTTGTATGGTAAACATTGTAATTAATTGCACTAAAAATATATTATCGATAACATATTATATAAGTATGTATACCCATATGTTTGGCGTTTAAGGAATTAATATGTTAAAACGTAATTTAGTATTGGCAGCTTTATTAGCCACTTTATCAATCACGGCATGTAGTAAAAAAACGGAAGAAGCTGCAGCTAACGGTCAACCTGAAGCCGCAGCAAGCGCAGCGGGTCAAGATATTAAAGACGCGACTGCAAGTGCCGCCAGTGCAACAGCAAATGCAGGTGACGCAGTTGCCAGTGCTGCTACCACGGGTGCCGCGGTTGCCCAAGGCGCAGCAATCAATGCGACTGAAGCTGTTGCCAATGGTGCCGCGCAAGCCACCGCAAACGTAGCCTCTGCTGTAGCGACTGGTGCAGCCAATGTAGCACAAGGTGCAGAAGCGGTTAAGAACGATGCAGCAAATAGTAAAACTGACATCCAAACCACGGTACCAGAAAAACAAAAATACTAATCTTTAGCATTTAGCCTAAAAAAGCCCCAAAATCATTTTGGGGCTTTTTGATTGGGTGAGGCATGTTGTCATGATATCCATCATCGCAAAGTTATTTTTTTTGAATTTAAATTGTAGTGTACTTCTGTTATACTCAAGCCTTGTCCAACACGGCAAAACCCAATTTTTCTAAAATTTTCAATTGATTATTAACTTTACCAAGAGAAAGTAATATGGCTTTGATTTCTTTGCGTCAGCTTTTAGACCATGCAGCAGAAAACAACTATGGTGTTCCTGCATTTAACGTCAATAACTTAGAGCAAATGCGTGCCATTATGATGGCAGCGGATGAAACCAATTCACCTGTGATTGTGCAAGCATCGGCAGGCGCACGCAAATACGCAGGTGCCCCATTTTTACGCCATCTTATTTTGTCTGCCATTGAAGAGTGGCCACATATCCCAGTGGTTATGCACCAAGACCATGGTACTAGCCCAGAGGTTTGCCAGCGTTCAATCCAATTGGGTTTTTCATCGGTGATGATGGATGGCTCGTTAAAGAGTGATGGTAAAACCCCTGCAGACTATGATTATAATGTGGCAGTGACGCGTGAAGTGGTAAAACTCTCTCATGCTTGTGGCGTATCAGTAGAAGGTGAAATTGGCGTTTTGGGTAGTCTCGAAACGGGTATGGCTGGCGAAGAAGATGGCGTAGGGGCGGAAGGTAAACTTGACCATTCACAGCTGTTAACCAGTGCTGATGAAGCTGAGCAATTTGTCAAAGATACCAATGTTGATGCCCTAGCGATTGCAGTAGGCACTAGCCACGGGGCGTATAAATTTACCCGACCACCTACCGATGATATCTTATCGATTGCGCGTATCAAAGAAATTCATGCCCGCATTCCTAATACACACCTTGTGATGCACGGCTCTTCAAGTGTGCCACAAGAATGGCTCAAAGTGATTAATGAAAACGGCGGCAATATCGGTGAAACCTACGGTGTGCCAGTTGAGCAAATCGTAGAAGCCATCAAACATGGTGTACGTAAAGTCAATATTGATACCGATTTACGTTTGGCATCAACCGGTGCCATTCGCAAATTCCTCGCTGAAAACCCAGCAGAGTTTGACCCACGCAAATATTTTGCCAAAACCATCGATGCTATGAAAGCGGTTTGTATCGATCGCTATACCGCATTTGGTACGGCGGGTAATGCGGATAAAATTCGCCCAATTAGTCTAGAAAAAATGGTTAATTTCTATAACTAAATACTAGAACTAAGTTTTAGTAAATGACTAAAAAGCGTGACATTCAAGTGGGTTAACTGAGGTTGCCCACTTTTTTATTGGATTAAATTATTTGTAGTGAGTCATCAATGATAGGATTAATTCAAGGGCAAGTGCATTACCTAATGGCACCTACGGTAGTGGTGATGACCACAGCGGGCGTTGGGTATGAAATTGAGATGCCGCTCAATGCATTTTGCCAAGTACAATTAAATCAGTCCGTCACTTTGTGGACACATTTTTTGGTGCGCGAGGATGCTCAGTTGTTATTTGGGTTTTTAAGCCATAGCGATAGGGAAGTGTTTAGACTGTTGCTTAAAGTCAATGGGGTTGGGGCAAAGATGGCCTTGGCGATGATGTCAACCGTAACGGTGCAGGAGTTGCACCAGTTTGTGATGAACAATGATGAGCTGGCATTGACGCGTATTCCAGGTGTCGGTAAAAAAACCGCACAGCGATTGATTGTTGAATTAAAAGATAAAATCAAACACTTAGGTGATACGTCAGGTTTTGCACCTTCATTGCCACTAGAGACCGATAGTGGCAATGAAGGCATTATTATTGCCGAAGTCGAAGCGGGGTTAATTGCACTAGGTTATCGCGATAAAGAAGCGCAAGCCGCGATAAAACTGGCAAAATCTGCCATTGATTCACCGTTAACCATCCAAAATCTGCTTAAGGCATCTCTGAAAAATTTGGCGATGAATTAAAATTGCATAAAAAAAGAGGCTCAAATGACCCTCTTTTTTTAACCGTTAACCTTATTCTTTTTCGGTTTTTGACGTCTCTGGGTGAGATAATAAGTTTTTTTCTAGATAATGAATGTTTTGCGCTTGTTTACAGAATGCCTGGTCTTGCAAAATCACATCGCGATGCAATGGCACATTGGTTTTGATACCTGTAATAATCAGCTCATCAAGGGCATGGCGAAGCTTGGCAATCGCTTGTTCACGGGTTTGCCCATGACAGATTAATTTGCCAATCAATGAGTCATAAAAGGTAGGAATAGCATAGTTGGGATAAAGGTGCGAGTCAAAACGTACACCGCTACCATTTGGCATAAAAAAGTGGGTCACCGTACCGGGTGAGGGCATGAAAGTCACAGGATCTTCGGCATTGATACGACACTCGATGGCATGACCGCGAATTTCGATTTCGTTTTGACGATACGATAAGCCATAGCCAGATGCGATTTTGAGTTGTTCAACCACCACATCAATGCCGGTAATCATCTCGGTAACAGGATGTTCAACCTGTACGCGGGTATTCATCTCAATAAAGAAAAATTGCTCGTCTTCATATAAAAATTCAAACGTCCCTGCACCCCGATACTTAATTTGCTCACAAGCACGAACGCAAGCTTGCAAAATGGGCTCTTTGATATCCTCAGGAATCTCTGGGGCAGGGGCTTCTTCAAGCACTTTTTGGTGACGACGTTGTAGCGAGCAATCGCGATCAAATAAATGAATGGCATTGCCTTCGCCGTCACCTAACACTTGCACTTCGACATGGCGTGGATTTTTTAAAAAGCGCTCCATATAGACGCTATCATCCCCAAACCACAATTCGGCTTCTTGTTTGGCGGCTTGCACTTGAGACAATAACTGCTCAAGGCGTTCAACCACACGCATACCACGACCACCCCCACCAGCTGCCGCTTTGATTAACAGAGGAAAGCCAATGGCTTTGGCTTGTTCTTCAGCGTTAGCCAGAGTGACGCTACCCACTGAGCCAGGGACGGTAGGCACGCCAGCTTTTTTCATCGCGTTGATAGCCGATATTTTGTTGCCCATTAAGCGAATGTGCTCAGGCGCAGGACCTACGAAAGTTAGCCCTGCCTCTTCCACGCGTTCGGCAAATTCAGCATTTTCAGATAAAAAGCCATAGCCTGGGTGAATAGCATCAGCGCCAGAGATTTCTGCGGCTGTTAAGATAGTATCGATATTGAGATAGCTTTGACTGGCATTTTGTTTGCCAATACAGATGGATTCGTCAACGAATCGAAGGTGCATCAAGTTGTCATCTGCAGTTGAGTAGACGCCCACCGTTTGAATGCCAAGCTGCTTACAAGCGCGAACAATGCGAAGCGCAATTTCACCACGATTGGCGATCAGTAATTTTTTTATCATTGCTATCCCTAATTTTTATCGATAATCAAACTTCAAATATAAAAAAAAGTTAAAAATTAAGACTCGTAACGGACAATCGGTTGACCAAATTGCACCACATCGCCGTTTTGTACCAAGATTTCTGCAATGATACCGCTTTGGGTTGCTTCAAGCGGGTTCATAATTTTCATGGCTTCAATAATGCCTAAACTATCGCCTGCTTGTATCTGTTGACCCACCTTGATAAATGGCGCGTCATTGGGACTCGGTGCAACATAATACACCCCAACCATTGGTGATGTTTCTACCATGCCAGATTTTACAGGGGCAGCATTAGCGGTTGTCGTGGTGGTTGTCGTTGCTGTGACGGGTTGAATATTCGCTTGAGGTAAATGGCGTGAAATAGAGACCTTTTTATCGCCATCTTGTACGGTTAATTCTGCTAACGTTCGCTCTTCCATTAAGTCAATAAGTTGCTTGATTTTACTTATATCCATATCCTAACTACCTTAAAATTATACGCTTCATAGACAACTAATTCATAGATTGCCGTATTGTAACAAGATTTTTCTAAAATAAATAGATATAGCAGGGTATATTTGTGTACGTTTGTACACTTAAAATTTGCTGCCATGTTGCTATTGATTTTAGGCTAAATTATGTTGTTACTGATATTTTTGAACCAGATAATTAAACGCTGCGGTATAACCAAATGCCCCCATACCACAGATGACGGCTTCAGCTTTATCGCTAAAATAAGAATGCTGTCGAAATGGCTCACGGGTGTGAATATTGGAAAGATGAACTTCTATAAAAGGTTTATTTACGGCGAGTAGGGCATCGCGAATTGCTACCGATGTGTGAGTAAAGGCAGCGGGATTGATGATAATCGCGTCAATCTGCTCATCAGGATTTGTGGTCAACAAACCGTGATGATGGATTTTATCGATGAGGGCAGATTCTTGATTTGTTTGAAAACAGGTGAGTTTAACTTGATGCTTGCTGGCTAGTTGTCTTATATCATCTTCAATATCTTGTAGGGTTTGAAATCCATAGATTTCTGGTTCTCGCTTGCCAAGCAAATTGAGATTGGGACCATTTAATACTAACACATGGGTTAGTTGGGTTTTTGTTGCTATTGCTGTCGTTGTCGTCATGATGATTCCTTTATCGTGGGTGATTTAAAATTTCCTCAAGTTTTTGCAACCTTAACTTGTCAATGGCTTCACCGATGTGTTTGCCGGTCAGCTCGCTTGTCACATCTTTGGCAGAAATTTGAGTTAATTGTGTTTTGATAGTGGTTAATAGCGCGGTTTGTTTGACCTGTTGATAAAGATGAACGACTTTCAAGGCTTGCTCTAAAAGTGAGGTGTCTTTAAGGCTATTACTTAATCTTAACAGCGCAAATAATGGGTGTGCAGTTAAGTGATCGAAATTTTTTAATTCATCAAAATGTTCAAGAATAAATAACCCCAAGCGCTCAGTGTTTTTTGGTACCTTTAAACCTTGGCAAAATTCTAAATACTCAGTGGTTGGGTTATTGTGTTGCTGATCAGACTTAAAGCAGGTTGCAACCAAAGCAAACTTCATGAGATTGTCCGCTTGTTGCTCTCCCGCCATTCGCAGAGCGGGTAGCATCAATTGCCATTGCTTAGGATTATCATTCGATGCTTGATGCAGTTTTGGCATAATGACATCGAGGACATTGAGCTGATAAAGCGTGTCAAAATAAATATCCGACCAAGCCTGCGTTAACGCTTTTGACGTCTCTGACCATACCCGCTCAGCGACAAGATGATTGAGCTCACCCGCGGCTTTCATTTGGCTGGTAAGTTTCGTGGTTGATTCATCGACTGTAAATCCGAGCGGGGCATAACGACTGGCAAAACGGGCAAGGCGCAATACGCGTACCGGATCTTCTGCAAAAGCGGCGGACACATGGCGTAATTTTTTTTGCTGAATGTCTGCTAAGCCACCATACGGGTCGATGATATCGCCCACATCAAATTTGCCCTGTTTAAAACCGCAGTCAAACAACCCATTAACTTCTATGGCCATGGCATTGATGGTGAGATCGCGCCTGGCTAAATCCTCTTCTAAGGTGACAGCAGCGTCAGCGTGTACGTTAAAACCAAGATAGCCGTTACCGCTTTTGCGTTCCGTGCGAGCCAGTGCATATTCGTCATGGGTCTTTGGATGTAAAAAAACCGGAAAATCGGCACCTACTTGCGAAAATCCCAGCTCCAGCATCTGCTCAGGCGTTGCGCCGACTACCACATAATCGTGTTCAGTGACCTCTCGCGCTAATACATAATCGCGTACCGCACCACCGACCAAATAAACTTGCATGACTACCCCGATGTTTTAACTAAATTAAACCCATAAAAAAACCAGTTTAGAGCACTAAACTGGTTTTATCAATCAACACAAAATTATTTTGCCAATTCTTGCGCTTGCGTCACCGCTACAGCAGTCATATTGACGATACGACGTGCTGTCGCAGAAGATGTCAAGATATGCACAGGTCGTTGCGCTCCCAATAACAATGGGCCGACAGTGACACTATTGGTCGCGGTTTTTAGCAAGTTAAATGCGATGTTAGCCGCATCTAAGTCTGGCATGATGAGTAGGTTGGCTGAACCTGTCAACTTGCTAAATGGGAATGAGGTATGGCGGATACGGTCATCAAGCGCGGTATCACCATGCATTTCGCCGTCAAACTCAAAATCAACATTCATATCTGTCAGTAAATCATAGACTTGACGCATTTTTTTGGCGCTTTCAAAGTCAGATGAACCAAAGTTTGAGTGTGATAACAATGCCACACGGGGTTCAAGACCAAAGCGGCGGACTTCTTGCGCTGCTAATACCGTCATTTCTGCTAGTTGTTCAGCAGTTGGGTCTTCATGCACATAAGTGTCAGCAATGAACAAGTTACGACCTTGAATTAATAAGGCATTTAACGCATAAAAATCTTTAGCATCCGCTTGTTTTTTGATGACGTTTTGCACGTAGTTTAAGTGCAAGTGATATGAACCAAACGTACCACAAATCATACCGTCAGCATCGCCACGTTCAACCATTAGCGCGCCAATCAAAGAAGTTTTACGGCGAACATCACGACGTGCCAATTCAACCGTCACACCATTGCGTTTGTTCATTTCATAATAAAACTGCCAGTAGTCTTTGTAACGTGGGTCGCTTTCGATGTTGACTAGTTCATAATTTTCACCCGCCACCATACGTAAGCCCAACCGCTGAATTTGGTTGGCAATAATGGTTGGACGACCGACCAAGATAGGTTTTGCCAAGCCTTCATCCACCACCACTTGCACTGCCCGTAATACGTTTTCATCCTCACCTTCACAGTAAACGATACGTTTTGGGTCTTGTTTGGCACGGGTGAAAATAGGTTTCATCAAGAAGGCAGAGTTATAAACGAACTCTGAGAGTTTATCGCGATAAGCACGCATGTTTTCGATGGGTAGCGTGGCAACGCCAGAATCCATCGCAGCTTTGGCAACCGCTGGTGCAATCTCCAAAATCAAATTTGGCTCTAACGGTCCCGGAATTAAGTATTCACGACCAAAACGTTTGGTTTCATCCACCGTTTTTTGACCTTTTTGTGGGGTGGCTTCCACATGTGCCATGGCAGCAATGGCACGCACGCAGGCAATTTTCATTTCTTCGTTGACGGTCGTGGCACCGACGTCAAGCGCCCCACGGAATATATAGGGGAAACACAGTGCGTTGTTTACTTGGTTTGGATAGTCAGAGCGACCTGTGGCGATAATCGCATCGGGACGCACCGCTTTGGCGTCTTCAGGTAGGATTTCTGGGTTTGGATTGGCTAGGGCAAAGATAATGGGATCTTGCGCCATGCGTTTTACCATATCTTGGGTCAGCATACCAGCGGCAGATAGACCTAAGAACATATCCGCGCCTTCAATTACATCCGATAAGGTTTTGGCTTCGGTATCGCGGGCATAACGCTGTTTTGACTCATCGAGGTTTGCTCGGTTGCTGGTGATGATGCCTTTTGAATCGCCTACAAAGATGTGTTCTTTTTTTGCGCCTAACGCACAAATCAAATCCAAACAAGAAATCGCTGCGGCACCCGCACCAGAGACCACAATTTTGATATCTTCGATTTTTTTGCCGGTAATTTCTAGCGCGTTTAATAACGCGGCAGACGCAATAATCGCGGTGCCATGTTGGTCATCATGGAATACAGGAATATTCATGCGTTTACGCAATTCTTTTTCGATATAAAAACATTCAGGTGCTTTGATATCTTCAAGATTGATACCGCCGAAGGTAGGCTCTAAAGAGGCGATTGCTTCGATGAATTTATCCGGATCGTTTTGTGCCACTTCAATATCAAACACATCAATGCCGGCAAATTTTTTGAACAGCACGCCTTTACCTTCCATCACAGGTTTTGACGCCAAAGGACCGATATTCCCTAATCCTAAAACAGCGGTACCATTGGTCACCACCCCGACCAAGTTGTTACGAGCGGTATAAAGCGCGGCTTTTTTGGGGTCTTTTTCAATTTCTAGACAAGGTACGGCAACGCCAGGCGAATAGGCAAGTGCCAAATCCCGTTGGTTGGCAAGTGCCTTGATGGGGGTAACAGAAATTTTACCTGGGCGTGGATTGGCATGATAATGCAAGGCGGCTTGTTCAAATAATTCTTTGTCTGATAAGCCATTGTTGGTCGGCGATAATTTATCCATAATATCCTTCGTTGCGACAGTCATTTTCGAATCGTAGTGTTCGCTATTCTAGCACTATTGACAGATTGATGACTAGTTGAGTAACCGCAAAAAATAAAACTAGTTAGCTAAAAAATCACGCTACCGATCTTGTCTATCACCTCAAGATGAGCAGCTGACGCATATTTCAGGCGCATCTGCCAACGGTGGCTCGGTGTCACTCGGTTTGGCTAATGCACTAACTTGGTAAGGATTAGCTAGTAGCTGATACAGTCTATCCACCTCGCTCATGTCATTTTGTTCAGCCAATTCAATGGCTTGCTGTGCCATACTGTTTCTTAGGACATACACTGGATTGTGACTCATTACCAATTGCAAAGAATCCTGCTGTAATTTGGTATGGTAGGTGGCAATCCAATCCGCTAAGGTGGCATTGGGTTGACCGTTACCGCTGCTAATTGAAACTTTCAACTGATTAAGCAAATTAAATTCATGTAGTAGGTTTAATTTATCATTGGGCTTGGCGTCAGCAACGATTGCTACTAGCGCTCGCAAGCTGTTGGTAAAGTCGAGTTTGTTTTGCTGCATGATCTCTAAGTACTGCAAAGCAAAGTCACAGTTTTCTTCACTGATGGCTAAGCCAAATTTTTGGCAAAGACCTTGCTGATAATACTGATAAAAAATCTCGCCAAAACTGTCTAAAATGTCGGTTAACTGCTCACGCGACAAAGTTTCTGGCGGATGATTGGCGGTCAGTTTTTCGCCATTAAGGCGTAAAAATAAGGTAATCAGACGTGACAAATTCCAAAGTCCAATGGAAGGCTGGTTTTGATAAACATAACGCCCATTGTAATCAGAATGGTTGTTGATCCAAATCGGATTAAAGCGCTCCATAAAGCCATAAGGACCAAAATCGATGGTTGCACCTGTGATGGATAAATTGTCGGTATTCATGACCCCATGGGCAAAGCCAATCAGCTGCCAATCAGCGAGGGTTTTGGCAGTTTTATCAACCACCTGTCTCAAAAAATCTTGAATGGGCGTGTCACTGTCAAAACATGGGTTAAAATAGGTTTTGATGACATAACGGGTAAAATACAGCAATAAATCAGGCGCATAATTTGCCACCCATTCAAAATGCCCAAAGCGAATATGACAATCTGCGGTACGTAGTAGCGCCGCGCCGCGTTCGCGTGTCTCACGGTTGACAGGGGTATCTGAAACCACAAAGCCTAGCGCGTTGCTAGACCGAATGCCCAAGCAATTAAGCGCATGACCTGCCAAATACTCTCGTACTACGCTTCGAATCACCGCACGACCATCCCCCATTCGCGAGTAAGGGGTTAATCCTGCCCCTTTCAGATGTAAATCGGTCAATTCTCCGTCTTTATCGATTACCTGAGCGAGTAATAGACCACGACCATCGCCCAGTTGCCCTGCCCATTGCCCAAATTGGTGTCCAGCATATGCCATGGCTAACGGTTCAAAGCCGTCGGGAACGATGTCACCGCCCAAGATTTCAACCCAATGCTGCCTTAAAAACTCATCGTCTGCCCAACCAATCTGATGGGCGACTTGCGGGTTAAAATGCCCTGCTTGCGGATTGGTGAGCGGTTTTGGGGGTTGTTTATAGTAGAGCCTTGGATCGAGCGTGGCATACGAGTTTTCGATTTTCATAATTTTTCCATTTTTATAGGCAGTACTAATTTGGCGGTTAAATGCCCCGTGTTTAGGGCATTTTAAGTCATTAATTGCGCTATAATAGCGCGTTAACCGCCGGCTGAAAATTTGATTAAGCTTGCTGATGTTTTTGAAAATTTATATTGCTTACTATACCTTTATCCGACGATAGGGTCTGTGCGATAACTGTGCATGAATCATTACCGCTGTAAAACTCACTTTTTGCTGTCATCAAGCGTTACTTGATAGAAAATCCGCTTAAAAAAGCAGTTAAAAAACTACCTAAAAAGCCACTTGCGTAAAGGAAGGTCATGCCTACGTTAGATCTGAACAATCCCAACAATGTCTATTTGGTTCAGTCGGGGTTTAATGTCGAAGATATCGAAAAATCGCCTACCTTGGTCAATTTGCTCAATCGATTCCAAGGTAACTTACTCATTGATGAGCAAGATACCACCGTTGGTGCCGGCGCAAAAGCCTACGGCAATACCATTCATATTGCTAAAAGTTACAAAAATTTTTTGAACATCGCCCATGAGCTAGGGCACGCAACCGGTCAATACCAACAAATCAATCGTGATAAAAACAATTTGTATCAATTTGATACGCCACAAGCCTATGGAATGGCACGCGCCAAAGCAGAGGGTGAGGCAACTTATTATGAGTTTTTGGTAGCAAAAGAATTAGGCTATCAACGGTTTGTCAAACCCTTGTGGCTTGATAACGCGGCAAAACCGCAAGATAAAGATGTGTTTAATGAAGTTGATGAAATCATGCGCCAAGCTATCAGTGAAAACGACAAAATAACCCAATTGGCAGTGCTCAACCAGAGCATGTTGCCCAGTGGGCAGTTTCATGCGCCACTTTATACCTATGATGAATACAATACCTTGGTGTTCTTGAATAACCGTTTTGCTATTTCGCGTATATCGCAAGATTATCAGCAAGCATTTGGCAAGCCACTGGATTGGAACAGTTATGAAGCCAAATCCCTTGCTAATAAAGCTAACCAGCATTTTGGCACCTTAGCTAATGACGTCATCATCAATCACCATATTGACGGTTCTGTGCTTGGACAGCAGGGTGTAGGGGATTTATTATGGGGTAGTCTGGGGGACGATGTGCTAGTGGGTAATAGCGGTCAAGATCGGCTGCTAGGCGGTGCTGATGATGATGTGCTCATCGGCAATGCCGGTGATGATGTGCTAGTGGGTGGCACGGGCAATGATTTATATTATTTCACCAAAGGATTTGGTCATGATACCATCATCAATGTGGGGGGTGGCAAAGATACGCTTTATCTTGCGGATAGAGGCTATGACGAGTTGAGCCTAGTCACTCAAGAAAAGCAGGATTTAACGCTGGATTTTGCAACTAGTTCGCCCAATAACAATGAGAACAACCATACGCCAACTGACGATCAACTTACCATCAAAGATTTTTATTTGGGTGGCGATAACGCCAGTTTAGCCATCGGTTTTGCAAAAAGCGGCAACGCCAAGTCTGCGATGCTGATGCCAGTCAGTCAATTAACCAGTCAATTAACAAATTTTGGCTCAGGAGTGCAGCGTGATATGACTGATTATCAGCCAGTGCTGCAAAAATCTCTTTTACAATTGGATAAAGTCAATGTTACTGCTACAAACGACAAATAAGCGGTTTGTCACACAAACGCAAAAAGCCACTGTAAGGAAATGCGATGTTACCATTAGAAATTAAATATTTGCAAAACGCTCAATATGAACCCACCCACGCGGCGATGCTGACATGCGTGTTATCGCGTATCGAGCAAAAAAAATCTGCCAGCAGCGAAAAGGCACAGCTTAGCGCTGATGAGTTATGGATTGTAGATCATGATAATGTGTTTACGCTGGGTCAAGCGGGCAAACCTGAACATATTTTGCAAAGAGATAATACCCCCATCATCCACACCGATCGTGGTGGTCAAGTCACTTGGCATGGTCATGGGCAATTGGTGGTGTATTTTTTATTTGATTTAAATGCGTTGGGGTGGGGCGTGCGCGATTTGGTCAGTAAAGCTGAAAACATCATCATTGATGTCATCACGCCTTATTTGCCGCCAGATTTTTATGCCAAAGCGCGTGCGGATGCGCCAGGGGTGTATGTATATAATCAAGACGATTTAGAACTTGGTAAAATTGCGTCATTGGGATTTAAGATAAAACACGGCTTTAGTTATCATGGCATCGCCATCAATGTACAAAATGATTTGACCCCGTTTCAAATGATTAACCCTTGTGGCTATGCCGGCATGACCATGTTGCGTCTAGCAGATTTTGCGGATGTGGATTATCAAGCATTTACCCAACAATTTATCAGCCGTGTCAACCAAGAACGTCAATTTAGCCTAAGCAAATAAAACCTTGCTAGAGGCTTAAATATAAGAGCCTTTAATATAACTGTGTTTAATTCAACGATTGATTAGAGTAGGTAATGCCTTTAGCTTCATACACTTGGTAAGTCGCCTGCAGTAAATCATCAATATACGGATTGGATTGGTGTGCCAATATATTCATAAAAATCGGGGTTGTCGCATCTTCGTGGCGTAGACGATGATAATGAATTTGCTCGGTACGGACGGTTTTTAAACTATCAGGCACTAGGGTAACGCCTTCACCTGCCGCCACCAAGCCCAAAGCGATTTGGATATCGCGCACTTTGGTGGTCAAATGAGGTGACAACTGATGGCGGGCAAACAAATACATGAGTTGGTCGGTTTCGCCATTAAATAGCGGATTTTGCAGGATTGGCAAGGGCGTACGATGATACAAAATGAGCGTATCTTCTAGCAGATCTTTGAATGCGATACCGATATCATCGGGGCGTGATGCCAAGGGGTGCGCCATCGGCAGCGCCACCACAAAGCGTTCATGACGTAAAAATATCTGTTGCACAAAATTGTCACTGTGCCGAAATCTTCCAAATCCCACATCGATGTCCCCCGACTTTAGCGCTGACATTTGCTGCTCTGAATTGATTTCGACCAGCTTGATATCCAAATTTGGGTGTCGCTGTTTGACTGTAGAAATAATTTCAGGCAACAAACCGTACAGCACTGAGGCGACAAATCCAATCGTGAGATGATTGGTTCGATGCGGCTGGGCAAAGCGCTGAGTCAACTCACGGGCTTGCTCAAGTTGCAACAATATTGGCTCAATCTGTGCCAAAAAAAAATGCCCCGCCGCTGTTAAAGTCATTGGGCGGTGATAGCGATCCAGAAGCTCGACACCCAGCTCGCTTTCAAGTTGCTGGACATGGCGGCTTAGCGATGGCTGTGATATAGCCAAGGTTTTGGCAGCTTGGCTAAAACTACCTGCTTTTGCCACTACCACAAAATAAGTGAGTTGTGAAATATCCATATCAATACTCAATGATAATTACAGCGTTGTGTTATCGGGGTTAAAAGCTATTTATTGATTTATTAAGTTTGCTATCCCGCCAAAAATTTCAATGAATGTTACAAAAAATGTCAAATTTATGTCCACATTTCAAGATATTCTAACCAATATATTATAAAATTTGGGTAATACTATGCTAAAAATATTACGCTAAAAACCTTACGCTAAAAAAAGTTTAAACCTCTAGATTAAGTTGCTCATTATGGCCATCCGTCTACCCAAGCCAAAAAAAGCCCAGTCTTTACCCCCCATTGAACCCAGTTTCGATAATGTGCATCAAGTTGATGAAATGCAAGCTGATGAAATAATTGCAACTGAAGAGGGTACGTCTTTTGTCACGTTAACCGAGATACATGAAGGCTTTAATAATCGTCGGTTTTTTGATTGGCATGGTCGGGTTAGCCGTGTTCAGTTTTTAGCGTATTCCACCTTTAATGCGTTGATAGTATTAATGCTGGTCGCTTTACTATTTGTGATGATTGGTGGCTTTCAGGGCATGGTGAATGCTAGTAGTGAGCAGTTGCCGATAAGTTTGCTTGGCGCAAGTAGTGTGGGTGTGGTGGTTTTGTTTTATCTACAGCTTGCCGTTAGCAAACGGCGCTTCAATGACCTCAACAAAACAGGGTGGCTTGCGCTATTGATGCTAGTGCCTGGGGTAAATATCTTAGTTTACCTTTACTTGCTAGCAGTCGAAGGGACGGCAGGCGCCAATTATTATGGCTTACCTGCTAGACCTGCTACCCAGTTAAAAACGGTACTGATGGTATTGATTCCGCTGTTAGTCATGTCACTCATCGGTTTGTTAACCCAAGTTGTCGTGCCTAGCTATCACAGTTATCAAGCGATGAAAAATAGTAGAGACGCTCAAAACAATATCATTGTAACGGCAACAAATCCTATCCAATCGGCACAGGTATTGCCTGCAACTGCTTCAGCGGTTGCCGCCTCGACCACTCAACCAGAGAATTTAAGAACAGAAGCGGTGGTAATTACCGGTGAGCAATTAGGAAACGGCGTGGCTTCCACCCCGCAACCCCCTGCGCCAGCGAATGTCAATTCCGCTACAACCACCAATCAAGTGTCAGACACGCTTGCCAACACGCCAAGTAGGACTAATCAGATGCCTGAGGCGCCAACTGACGCTGCTAATCCCAATACCCTAAATCCTAATAGCTCAAATCCCAATAACCTAAATCAAGGTTCAAATGAGCGCGCGCAGACGGGCAGTAATCCAACAACGAATGCCCCTAATGGTCAAGGGGTGGTTTCTTATGAAGACTTTGTCAAAGCCTCTGAACAACAAATATTTATCGATAGAAGATAATTTGTTTACAGCTAAGGTTAAATAAATGGTTTAATCTTGGCCAAAGTATAAATTAACTGTCAGTGAGTTTAACTATCCGCGGTTTACAAACGGTTTCAAATCTGCACATTTGCTAATACAAGTTAGCTAAGTATAACAAAACCACAATCAAACCTATGATTAAATAACGCCGCGATATCCCTATAATGTTACCTATCAAGAAGGGGTATTTAACATGAAGATTAACAAAACACATGACAATATAAGGAGTGGCTTAGCATCTCAAAGTTTGGCGTCTCAGTTAGTTTTTACTGACGTGGCTGAGCATGATTATCGCCAAGCGACCGTCAAATCGGCATTACAGCATTCGCTTAGTTCTCAAACTTATTTGGCAAATTACTCATCTAATTTTTTTACCATAAAAGATGAGGACAATCACTTAACCAGAGATTTACGGTTTAAAGACATTTTTAAAAAGTCTGCAAAGTCACCAAGAAAATCAGCCATAGATGATTTGACGGATGATTTGACAACCGATAACAAAATCGATAATGAATCTTGGCGACATCATCGCAAATGGCTTAGTGTCGTATTTATGATTTGGTTTTTTTTAGCGGTCGGTTTATTGCTAAACGCTGCTTATTATTAACTAAAACTATTAGCTACAACAGTTTTTTAGATGAATCATTGCATTTCACCATGTAATGATTTTTTTTGGCTTAAATGAATGAAAAAAGTTTTATAATGAAGCAATTGTGATAAACCAACCAGTTAAGAGGAAATCGCTTGCTAGTCACTCAAACGGATGCTAATACGCCAAATATCGATTTAACACTCGATAATCAAACAAAAACTAAAAATAATACAATCATAGACTTGCTTGCGCTTGTCACCGATACCATGCCGCATTGGAAAGTGCATCGCTGTCAAGTGACGGATGGGGTTATTTCACAGCACCTGCCTATGAAATTTATTTACCATTATGAGTATTTATCCGACCTACTCAAACTGCAACATCCATTAAATGGTCAATTGTTAGCAAGCTTTGATAGATTGCTGACGCGAGAGCAATTTGCGCAAATGCTTGGCATTCATCCCAACCAAGTTGTCGATCCTTGGCAAATAAAGTTTGCTGGCAAATTGGTGGTGTTTTACCAACAACCTGATATTGCCTTGCGTTTGCATTGGGTGAATACTAGCAAAACATTTGAGCCTATCTACCTCTCATCGAAATTATCTAAAACAGAAGCTTTGCCCTATGCGATTGATAACGCTTTTACCAATTGGCAGATTACTGGGGTAGAAATTATTCAAAAAAATCCGCAGGTTGAGCTTGTGTATGACAGTGATGAAACCAATGGCACCCAATCCATTTTGCCTTCTACCCAATTTGTACCCGTGCCTACGCCGTTAGCCCATTGGATGATGGCATATTTTCAGTCGCATCCTGTCATTGCCAATGAATGGTTGGCGCTAATCAAATCAGAAGCACAATCTTATGCCCAAACACAGCAGTTTATTGCCGATCCATGACTTTTATAAGTATCTTTTTAGCCTTCGCTTTTAGTCATAGCAGCCATGCCATTATCAATACTAGCAAAGTCCCAAAATTTTTATACGATTAGCAAATGTTATTGGTTACAATATGCTTATGTTAATTCTAGTGCTCGACCTTATAATTGCACTAGTTTTTGGTTTTAATCGGGTATAGCTGGCAGGCTGTTGACAAGCTGGTATCAAAATATTTAGTGATTTATATTTAGTAATTTATATTTAGTAATTTGGATGGTTGGGGAAGCATAACTTTATGGAAGGCTCGATTGATCTCGTTAGTTTGGTGACGCATGCCAGTATTTTCGTCAAAATTATCATGGGCATTTTATTATTTGCTTCTTTGTTGTGTTGGGTCACTATTTTTCGTTTAAGTAGTCGCTTGGCAATTGCCACGCGCGCCGATAATTATTTTGAGCAAACCTTTTGGTCAGGGGTTGAATTGCCAACCTTATACAAAGGCGTTCAAGGTAACCCAGATAGAAGTGGACTTGAGCAAATCTTTTTTATTGGCTTTAGTGAGTTTTTAAAACTACTCAAAAACACCCAAGCCCGTAGTGAAATCATTGAAGGCGTCGAGCGCAAACTTCGCGTTGGCTTGGGTCGTCAACAACTCGAGCTTGAGCAAGGATTGCCATTACTAGCAAGTATTGCCTCGGTCTCGCCATATATCGGTCTGCTTGGCACGGTCTGGGGGATTATGACGGCTTTTATGGGCTTATCGACTTCTGCGCAAGCCACACTGGCTGCGGTTGCCCCTGGTATTGCCGAAGCCTTGATTGCCACGGCGCTAGGTTTGTTTGCTGCGATTCCAGCAGCACTGGCTTTCAACCATTTTACCGCAAAAAACGATAAAGTTTATCAAAGTCGTAGCCTATTCTGTGATGAGATGACAGGCATGTTGTTGCGACAAACTGTGGATACGGCTACCAATTTAACGACAGGGCTCAATTCACCTGCCATGATGCCTCCGCTCTCTCGCTAGATAAATGCTAAACGCTAAATGCTAAATGAATGTTAGATAAATTTTATTGAACAACTTGACACTATGAAAGCAAATCCTTACAGCCGTAGCCGTCCACAAAAACTCAATGCGGGTATGAATGTGGTGCCTTATATTGACGTTATGTTGGTGCTGCTTGTTATATTTATGGTGACCGCGCCCATGCTAACGACGGGAGTAGATATTGATTTGCCAAAAGCGCAAACCAAATCACTACAGCAAGGCACGCAGTTACCAGTGATTGTGTCACTAAAATCTGATGGGCAGCTATATTTAAGTACCCAAGACAAAACCGATGAGCCAATGAGCGAAGAGGCACTAATCGCGACTTTGAATAATTTACAATCTCAGCCTCAATACCAGTTCGATGGTAAGCCCAATGTCAATGTGATGATTAATGCCGATCAGAATAACCAATATGGGGATATTATCCAATTAATGGCAAACTTGCAGCAAGCGGGCATCCAAAAGGTTGGCTTGTTAACGGCACCGCCAAAAGCAGCCAGCAAGTAGCCTTTTAATCAAATGGCTTTTTAATGAAGTAGCTTTTTAATCAAGCAGCCTTCTAATACGATGACCTTTTAATTTTTGATTGAACATTTTTGGTAGAATAAGGAAATACTGAGACGATGTATGCTGAAGTGACCTCAGTCTATGTACCCGTCAAAACGCCTGATTACCCAGTATGGGCGATTGTGCTCAGTGCCATTGCCCATGCCTTGGTAGTTGGATTATTGTTTTTCTTTTATCATAACACCCCACCAGCGCCCATGGAAACATCGTTGATTACCCCTGAGCAGTTGTCGGCAATGGAAGGGCAAATCAAAGCCAACCAACAAAATGAGCTTGCGCAAAACCAAGCCACGGCTGGCGAGATGGCTGATGCGCCCACACCGTCTTTAAATTCCCAAACCCTATCAACTGTGCCAATGAACACGCCCCATTCGACCTCAACGAATCAAATTGAAACGGTCAAAGATAATTTGGCTGCCAAGCAAGCGCAATGGGAAAAAGAGCAGGCGCTATTTGCTGAAAAGCTAGACCGGGAAGTAGCAGCTGAAAGACAAGGCGTGATTGATGAATTAAACCAGCGCAACGAAACCCAGCAGCGAAATCTGCAAGATTATAAAATTGCCGAAAGCAATATTGATGAGGTAAAAAACGAAATACGCGCGAATAATGCCGCCTATAATAAAAATCTCAATGCCAGTAGCGAGCGGCAAAGTGACAATAATATAAAATCATTGGATTTGGGTAAAGATGGTCAATCTACAGGTGCAGCGCAATCGCAATCATCTGGCGGTCAAGGTTCTAGCAGACGTGGTGGTGCATCGGGTGGGAGCTCGGCAGGCTATGTCAGCCAAGTCATGGCGATGATTGATGCAAACTGGAATGTACCAACCAATAGTAATGGTAATTCATTAACGGCATCATTTAGCATTGCTGCGGACGGTACAATTAGTAACATCACTATTCGCGGCAGTAGTGATGCCGCTTTTAAAGCAAGCTTACAACAAGCAATCAACCAATCAAGTCCGCTGCCGCCCCCGCCAAATGGCGCAAGAAGCATGACTGGCAATTTTAAAGCTAAATAGTAAAACTAAGTAGTAAAGCTAAATAGTGTGGTAACGCTTAGTCTTGCGCAATCTTTTTTGGCGAGCAAAACAATGCTATTATTTGAAAATCAATTTTTTAATAATTATAAATGTTGCAGGCTAATTATGAACAAGACTTTTTTTAAAGCGGCAGTCATTGCTTTGGCTACCACTGCGATGGCACCTCTAGCAAACGCTGCCGACAATGTTGACTTTACTCTAGTCAAGCAGGCACCACGCTCTAACTTGCAAGTCGCCATCGTACCATTTGCTGGCGCGGAGAGTATCTCAGGGATTGTCACCAATGATTTGACCAATTTGGGGCAATTTATTTTAGACAACAATTTGCCAGAGCGGCCTCATAGCAGTAGTGAAGTCACTTTGCCTGTCTGGCAGCATAACGCCGTCCCTTATCTGGTGGTCGGCAATACGCGCAGCAATCGTGGCAATGTTGAAATCAATTTTGAAGTCATTAATGTGGCGACAGGCGAGGTGATGCAAGGTCTGCAAACCGTCACCACCAAAAATAACTCACAAAGTTTGCGTATGGCAGGGCATAAGGTTGCTGACCGTATCTATGAGATATTGACAGGCATCAAAGGCGATTTTTCTGGGCGTATTGCG
This sequence comes from Moraxella sp. CTOTU46711, assembly GCF_031975715.1. Lineage (NCBI taxonomy): Bacteria > Pseudomonadati > Pseudomonadota > Gammaproteobacteria > Moraxellales > Moraxellaceae > Moraxella > Moraxella sp. CTOTU46711. The sequence goes on along the minus strand of NZ_DALYMP010000001.1, from coordinate 552,875 downwards.
TATGTGGTGGAAACAGGCAAGCCTAAAAACCGTGTCTCACGTTTGGTCATTTCTGATGTGGATGGGTTTAACCCAAAAGTGATTTATGAGTTTAACGGTACCATTAAAACCCTAAATACCTCTGCTGACAATCAAACCTTTACTTTCCAAGTTCAGCCCGACACGCTAGGCTATCCGCAGGTCATGTCTGCCAATATTGTCAGTGGGGCAGTCAGCAATTTGACGAATTTTAAAGCCATGAACTATGGCGCGTCCGTGAGTAAAGATGGTCGTGTGATATTTAGTAGTAGTTTTGAGAACGGCATACCGCAGATTTATTTGGCGCAAGGTGGCAATTCTCGTCGCTTGACCAATGACCCTGTGGGGGCTATTTATCCTAGTTGGGCGCCTGATGGGCAATCATTTGTCTATACTTCAGACAGAGCCGGTGGTAAAAAAGGCGGTAATAAAGGTCAAATTTATCTCTACAATCTGGCAACCGGTAGTGAGCAGCGGTTGACGGGCGGCGGACTGAGCAGCATGGGGCGCATCAGCAATGATGGTAAAAAAATGTCCTATTTGTCGGGTGCCAATCAAGGCGCAGTGATGGATCTGGGTTCGCGCTCGGTAACTGCTGTCAATAACGTTGGGTTAAGTGAAGCCCCAGGGGTCTCACCCAATGGACAACACTATATTTATTCCAATAAAAATGTCATTACCATTGTCTCTAATGGCAAATCCATCAGTATTAGCCCATCCCAAAATGGCGTACCCAATGGCTTGATTTATGGACCACTTTGGCTCAATCCAGACGCCAATGATGTTTTGCCTTAACCAAGCCACACATAACATGAAGCATGTTTATCAATTACCCCATTTATGGTGCGCCGCTGTTATGGCAATTGTCATGGCAATTAGCTTGGCGATGACAGGGTGTCAGACCATGCGCTCGCCATCAACAAACATATCTAGCACCACCCTGCAAAGTTCGTCCTCACTGCCCAAAGTCATAGCGACTGCGCCAACCAATTTGCCGCACATGGATGCTAGCCAGCTGTCAGGCAAGTTAATTTTTATTTATTTAACCGGATTTGGGGAAAATCGCCAAGCGCAGCTGATTGAGATCCAAATTGATGGCAGCGACCCAAAGACTTTGTATAAGGTCAATGGGACGATAATGAGCTTATCCGCTAGTCGCTTAGGCGACCGCCTGATTTTTACGGTTCAAGCAGGCAAAAGTTATCCTAAAGTCGTTATCCTTGATAGAGCGACTTTGCAAGTCACTGATGTTTCTGGGGTTTCTGGAGTGTCTGCCAAACGCACCCATAATTTTAGCGGGGCAATCTCCCCCGATGGACGCCAATTGTTATTAGCAAATAGCCAAATGGGCAATCCAGAGATTTTTTTGACTGATAGCAGCGGCAATATTAAACAACAACTGACTCATCAACCAGCGATTGATTTAGCCCCTGTATGGCTGCCAGATGGTCAATCCTTTATATTTACGTCAGATAAAGCCAAATTTTTACAACCGCAACTTTATCAATACTATTTTGCAAAACAACAATTTTTGCCTTTAAACTTGCCTGGTAAAACCAATGCCATCGCTCGGATTAGTCCCACAGGGCGTTTGATCACTTACGTCAGCGATAATAGCCAAGGCAGGCTCGCAGATATGGCAACTAAAAAAAGTATCGCTATCAATGATGAAGGATTGGCTGAACCTGCCAACTTTTCACCCGATGGCAACTATTTGTTGTATTCAGCGAAAAACCGTATAAAAATCATCCCAGTACCAACCTTTGAGCCATTGGCACCACAGCAGTCCCCTGTTAGCTGGACTATCGAGTTTGCCGATAGCAATCACCGACCATTTACCATTCGAGAACCGATTTGGGTAACACCCTAAAGTCAATAACAATCAATTGAAATTCTATACTACGACCCGATAAAAAAAGTAATAATCATTGATGGAAAATTATAATGAACCTAGAAAAACCAACAGACTCTCACACACCTGACCCAGTCAACCCACAATTTGGTAGTGGGGCGAATGGTTATCCATCAGCGTTACCGCAATACACGCAGCTTAGTCAAAACTTACCAGTGACCCAAAGCCAAATCAGTTATAACCACATTACTTATGCGTTGGCGCTGTTTAGTTATTTTACCGCGGGTTTGACTTGGATTATTCCGATTGTGATGAATTACTTAAAGCGCGATGAGGCTAGAAACACGTGGCTTTATAGTCACTTTGATTGGCAAATCAAAACGTTTTGGTACAGTATATTTTTTTGGGTGATTGGTTTTGTCATGGTGATTTTTGCGACTGGCGGGCTATTTTTTGGCGCCGCCGTTGATAGCAATCATACAATGGGTGGTAGCTTTATTGTCGGTGCTTTAGGTGGCTTGATAATCGTCGCCACAGTCTTATGGCATCTGTATCGCATTATTCGCGGTTGGATTGCGTTGTCAAATGGTCGAGCCGTGCCTTAGCCTTTGATTATAGGACATTAAAAGCTAGAACCTGCAATCTATAAGCTGAGTTAATAGTTGCTATAGTAGTTAATATAGCCGTTAAGGCAAAGAAAATTGCAGGTGTTTATTTGGCGTCAACACTGATATAATAGCTTTTCTGATTTTGACGAGATAGTCATCACGCAGCGCGTTAACGGGTGCTATCTCTCAAGCTAAATAGGTTAGTTCTGCTTGTATCAAGGGCAGAGTCAATTAGATTCACCCATGCAATGTGAGTGCTTATTCAACTATGTATGCCTTTCTTCGTCCGTTCTTATTTAACACCGATCCTGAAAAAGCCCACGAAATCACGTTATCGTTACTCGAAAAATCGCAAAAATTTGGGATGCTCGGGTTTTTGTACGGTAAACAAGAACTAACAACTGAATGTATGGGGTTAACCTTTACCAATCCAGTTGGTTTGGCAGCAGGGCTTGACAAAAACGGCGAATATATCGATGCGTTAGCGGCATTGGGGTTCGGCTACATCGAAATTGGTACGATTACCCCAAAACCACAGCCTGGCAATGACAAACCCCGTCTATTTCGTATTAAAGAAGCCCATGCCATTATCAATCGCATGGGATTTAATAATAAAGGTGTCGATTATCTCATTGAGCAAGTCAAGCGTGCAAAATATCAAGGCATTTTGGGTATTAACATTGGCAAAAATGCCAGCACACCGGTTGAAAATGCCCTAGATGACTATATTTATTGTCTAGAGCGCGTGTATCCTTACGCGTCTTATATTACGGTAAATATCTCCTCTCCTAATACCAAAAACCTGCGTGACCTGCAAAGTGGTGATGCGCTCACGGCGCTGCTTGATGGTATCAAATCACGGCACAGCCAACTGGCTAGCCAACATCAGTATTATGTACCATTGGTGCTGAAAGTTGCCCCAGATTTGGAAGAAGACCAAATTGATTATATTGCCAAAGAATTGGTGCGTTTTGATATTGATGGGCTGATTACTACCAATACTACCTTAAGCCGTAATGGGGTAGAAGATTACAAAACCAGTCAAGAAGCAGGCGGGCTATCAGGTCGACCACTCAGTCACCGTAGTACCCAAGTTCTTGAGCAGTTTGCCGAACGCTTACCAAACTCAGTTGCGCTTATCGGCGTAGGCGGCATTGACAATGGTCAACGTGCGGTTAAAAAGATTGAAGCAGGTGCGGATTTGATTCAGCTCTATAGTGGTTTGATTTATGAAGGACCTGAGCTTATTCAAACCTGTGTTGAAGCCATTGACGGTTATCGTCTAAGCCAACATTTACCGTCTACTTTGTAAATCCCATGATACGAGCTTGACCCGATGACTTTGTTAGATATGGTAGTGTTGTTTGTATTGTTTATCGGGTTGTGGCAAGGATTTAATAATGGCTTGATGCGCTCACTGGTGGGCATGTTTGGTTGGCTATTAGCACTGCTGCTAGCCAGTTATTTGGCAAAACCTTTAGCGCCGTTTTTTGTGTTATTCACTGGCTCAACTGGCCTTAGTATCATTGCGGCATTCTTGGCAATTGGCTTATTTGTCATCGTGGGACTGCAAATCGTATTATGGGTGATGAGTAAAACCTTGCAGGGGCTTAGGCTGAGCATCCTAGATAAATTGGCGGGCGCAGGGTTTGGCTTGGTCAAAAATTTGGTCATTGTGTTGATGCTGCTGAGTTTACTTGCGCCTTTTGTCAGTCAACGTGACTTTTGGCAGCAGTCTAAGTTTGCCAATGCGCTACGGCCACTGGCACCTTTTGCGACACAAATCACCCAACAGCTTGCTACCACGCTGGGTAAAACCGCTGCCGATAAAATGGAGCAAATGGGTCAATAGTATTGGTAAGTTTGACTGACGGCTAAAGTATTGTAATTGTCAGCCGGCAAAAAAGGTAGTTTCATTCAATTTTCATCAGGTCTTAGAGCCATCCGTGAAAAATCAAAGGGGTAAAATATGTGTGGAGTTGTCGGTATAGCCGCTCACAGTGAGGTTAATCAAATGCTATACGATGCGCTGACTATGCTGCAGCATCGCGGGCAAGACGCCGCGGGTATTGTGACATGTCAAGATGGCCGTCTGTTTTTGCGTAAAGAAAATGGCATGGTGCGCGATGTGTTTATGACACGTCACATGATGCGTCTTGTCGGTCATCAAGGCATCGGGCATGTACGCTACCCAACGGCTGGTACGTCTAGCAGTGCGGAAGCTCAGCCTTTTTATGTCAATTCGCCTTATGGTATTACCTTAGCGCATAATGGTAATTTGACTAACGCCGAAGAGATTGCCAAAGAACTGTTTATGGAAGATATGCGCCATATTAATACCGATTCTGATTCAGAAGTTTTGCTCAATGTGCTAGCGCATGAAATGCAAAAACTCGGTATCCAGCATCCAAGCCCCGATGATATTTTTGAAGCGATGACATCCGTCTACAAACGTATTGAAGGCGCGTATGCGGTGGTCGCTATGATTACGGGCTATGGTATTTTGGCATTTCGTGACCCCAATGGCATTCGTCCGCTGATTTTTGGTCAACGATTAGCGGAAAATGGCGGTTTTGAATATGTGGTGGCATCTGAGTCAGTTGCGTTAACTGCATTGGGTTTTGATATCGTTCGAGATGTGAAGCCCGGTGAAGCGATTTTTATTGATGAAAACAATAACTTCTTTAGTCGCCAATGTGTCGAAGCCAAAGAATTTAGACCTTGTATTTTTGAATATGTCTATTTTGCCCGTCCAGATTCGATTATTGATAATATTTCTGTCTATAAAGCCCGTATGCGTATGGGCGAGACTTTGGCGCAGAAAATCATCAAAGAATGGGGCGAAGATCACGGGATTGATGTGGTTATTCCTATTCCCGATACCTCACGTACTTCTGCGATGGAGCTTGCCCAGCATCTAGGTGTGAAATACCGTGAAGGCTTTATGAAAAACCGTTATATCGGTCGCACCTTTATTATGCCAGGTCAACAGCAGCGCAAAAAATCGGTACGTCAAAAATTAAGCGCGGTGCCTTTTGAATTTAGAAATAAAAACGTATTGTTGGTCGATGATTCAATTGTACGTGGCACGACTTGCCACGAGATTATCCAAATGGCACGTGATGCAGGCGCCAATAATGTGTATTTTGCCAGTGCGGCGCCACCCGTCAAATATCCCAATGTATATGGTATTGACATGCCAGCGCGCAATGAACTGATTGCCTCAGGTCATAGTGTGGAAGAAGTGTGTAAAATCATTGGCGCGGATCGTTTAATATTCCAAGATTTGGATGACTTGATTGAAGCGGTACAAGACAAACACAGCGATGCCAAAAAATTTGATTGCTCGGTATTTGATGGCAAATACATCGCCGGTGGTATTGATGAAGATTATTTGGATGAATTGCAGCGTAAACGCAGTGATAAAGCCAAACAGAAAAAATCTGGGATACAAGACGTGGCCGATACGCCTGTGGATATCGTCGGGGTGCAAACCGAGGTATAAGTTATCCTGCATAAAAAAAGCCCAAGTTGGGCTTTTTTTATGGCTATTGAAAACCTATCAGATTTAATACCCATAAAAACCCATTAAGGCTAGCAATCCCTACTAGCATACTTAGCAGTAATTGCTTTTTCCAATGATAGCTGAGCAACACCACTATCAGCGCTAATATCTCTGCCACAAGTAATGGCGATAAGCCCAGACTCATACTTATAGGCTTAGGCTGCTGCCAATGCAAGGAAGTTAAAATCAACAGCGTCATCACGGATAATGGCAATGCTTTATTCACCGCGAGCAACAAGGGCGCATCCAATAAACGCTTTGGCAAAATTATCGGGGTCAAGCGGGTGAGTAAAGTCACCAAAGCCATGGCAAAAGTAGCGGCGACTAAATAAAAGTTATCAGGTGGTGAGTTCATAATATTCTAACGATTAATGGATAAATTTTTTGGCGGTTGAGCTGTCAGATAGTTTGAACTGTCAGAGAGCTTGCTCATGAGCAGATTTATTGCCCATAAAAAAGTGGATGATAATGAGTCCCAAACTCACGCAGATCGCTGATAGTAGCAACCAATCGGATATAAAATAAAACGCCGCTGTGAACGCAATGATGGCGATGAATATGGGATAGTAAGCCTTGACTGCTTTAAACTGCTCGTAGGCTAAAATAGCAAATAAGCACACTAACGCAAAATCCAAATGGGGCACCCAATCATTGAGCCCTGCACCCAGCAAAATGCCCAATATGGTACCGATAACCCAATAACACTGATTGAGCAAACTCACCGGTAGTATCAGCCTTTGGCGTTCATTTTCAGGAAGGGTGGTTAATAGGGAAAAAGTTTCATCGGTTAATGCAAACAAGCAATAAAATCGACTGATAGGATTGGTTGGTAATTGTTTTAACAAAGGAATGGCATAAAAAGCGTGGCGCAAATTTATGGCTAAGGTATTGCTGGCGATGGTTGAAATTCCAACCCCGCCCGCTAACAGCGTAATAGAAGCATATTGCGCCGCACCCGCGTATAACACCATACTAGATAAAATCGCCGCCCATATAGGAAGTTTTGCTGCCACAAACAACACGCCAAAGGCAATCCCTGCAGGGATATAGCCCATTGCCACAGGAAAACTTACTTTAAACGCCTGTTGCCATAACCCATTTTTCATTAATTCATTTGTCATCATTGCTATTCTTGTTTAGATTCTAGCCATAAAAATACCCTAGCAAGTAGGGTATTTTTGCCGCTCAAATCATTTATTGATTATCTAATACTTTGTTGTCATAGATAGGCGCATTACGGTCTTCAAAAACCACTTCGTCCTCAACAAATTCTGGTTTGACTTCGACAATAAAGTCTTTGCGCGACATACCGAGCCACAGTGGAATCGCACTGGCGATATACACCGATGAGAAAGTACCTAAAATCAAGCCAATGAGCAATGCTACAGAGAACCAATGTAAGCTTTCACCGCCAAGCAGCAGCATCGCGACCACCACCAGCAGCACCGTTGAAATGGTCATAATAGTACGACGTAGCGTTTCAGTGAGCGATAAATTGACAATTTGCGTTGGGCTAGCACCACGGACACGGCGAAAATTCTCACGGATACGGTCAAAGACGACGATGGTATCGTTAATCGAATAACCAATCAGTGATAACACCGCGGCAAGCACGGTCAAATCAAACGGCCATCCGAAAAATGCGAAAATACCCACGGTGATAATACTATCATGGAATAACGCCAACACCGCGCCTAAGGCTAATTTGGCTTGGAAACGCACCATCACATAAATAAACATACACAGTAATGCCAGTGCCGTTGCCCCCAAGGAGCTGACATAAATCTCATTACCTACCTGACTGCCAACCACGTCAATGTTCTTGATGGTGGCATTATTGTTGGGTAAATCTAACGCAGTATCGAGAGAGTTGGATAACCCTTCGATTTGTTTTTGCGGGGGCAGGCGTACCAAAATTTCTTTGTTACTGCCCAAATATTGCACCACACTGTCATTGATTTTATGGCTCGCTAAGGCTGACTGAACTTGGGCTTGTTGTACCGGTTGCTCATAAACAACCGTGGCTGACACACCGCCTGTAAAGTCTAAGCCTAAATTTAAACCCTTGGTTAAAATAGCGACTAAGGCAAGAACCGTTAAAATGGCGGATAATATGGCAAAAGGTTTAGCTACCTTTAAAAAATCAATAATACGCCGACCCGCAAAGAGTTTTTCACCGCCAAAATCCTCTGCCGAAAATTCAGACGTGGCAGGGTTAGCCACCGCTGACCCAGCGTTTTGGGTTGCATTATCGGTGGGAGTAGCGGGCTGCTTGACCAAATTTTTATTCACCCCTTTACCATTACGGCGCGGCGTTTTGCGGTGCTGTGTATTTGATGCCATTTCATCACTACGACGTACGCCCAGCTCGGAGAGTTTTTGCTCGGGGTTAATGTGTTCTGAGCCGTCTAAACCTTCTAGATCCTCTAACTTATCATCATTCATTATTCGCTCCTTAACCAATACTTAGGCGTTTGACAGTTTTGCGGTAGCCATAAGCTAACTGTACCAGTGCACGCGTGACGGTCACTGAGGTGAAGATAGAGCTGGCAATACCAATGGCTAAGGTAACAGCAAAACCTTTAATCGGACCTGTACCAATCGCAAATAAAATAAATGCGACAATCAAGGTAGTCAGCTGTGCATCAAAAATACTGGTAAATGCGCGGTTAAAACCCGCCACAATCGCAGATTTGGGTCTGGCGCCGTTGGCAAGCTCTTCGCGGATGCGTTCAAATATCAGTACGTTGGCATCCACCGCCATCCCGATGGTTAACACGATACCTGCGATACCCGGCAAGGTTAGGGCAGAACCAATCAATGACATGATGGCTAAAATCATCATTAAGTTAAAAATCAACGCGATATTGGCAATCAAACCAAATAAACGATAAAAAATAATCATAAATAAGAACACGAGTAAGTAGCCGACTTGGGTAGAGAACATACCTTTTTGGATGTTGTCTTGTCCCAATGATGGACCAATAGTACGTTCTTCAACAAAATACATGGGCGCCGCTAGCGCACCTGCACGAAGTAACAAAGCCAGCTCTGAGGCTTCTGCATTACTATCTAAGCCCGTAATTTGGAAAGTTGAGCCAAAGACGCCTTGAACGGTCGCCTGATTGATAATATGGCTTTCTGCGTAAGGTGTTCTTACTTCTTTATTTTGACCCGTCACTGGGTCTGGTTGGAAGGTGACACGCTGCTTATTTTCAATAAACAGCACCGCCATTTGTTTGCCTACCGATTTTGCTGTGGTATTTTGCATCAAACGACCACCCGCGTTATCCAGCGTGATATTCACTTGGGGGCGACCGTTTTGATCCATCCCTGCTTGGGCGTCTTGTACGTTTCGACCGGTGACTACAGCTTGACGTTCCAATAAGGTTTTTTGTGGGCTGTCAACTTCACCAAATGAGTAGGCTTCAGTGCCTGCAGGCAATACCCCAGATGGATTGGCTTGGAAGGTATTGTTTTGGTCAGAGACCATACGAAATTCGAGATTGGCGGTACGACCAATGACCCGTTTGGCTTCTGCGGTATCTTGTACCCCCGGTAATTCCACCACAATACGATTGGCACCTTGTGATTGCACCACGGCTTCAGCCACGCCTAGCTCATTAATACGGTTACGCAAAGTCGTCAAGTTTTGGGTAACCGCATCTTGAGAGATTTGTGAAATCGTCGACTGGGTCAAGGTCATGTTAATCGCTGGACCCCCCGCATTGATGAGCGGTTGTAATTCGTAATTTGTCCCAAAGCGACTACGTAACACATTAATGGCTTGATCACGCGCGGCATTATCGACAAAGTTTAACGTCAGATTATTTTGCCCTGCTTGTAAATTGGTCACGGCAATTTTTTGGTTGCGTAGCTCTGTACGAATATCTCGGGTTAAGTTTTCCAAACGCTGAGAAACGGTTTTGCTCATATCAACTTCTAGTACAAACCGTACACCACCACGCAAGTCCAAGCCTAATTTAATAGGATTGCCGCCAATATTACGTAGCCATGTTGGCGTAGTTTGCGCCAAGTTCAGTGCCACAACGTAATTGTCGCCAAGCTTTTCTTTTAGCACTTGTTGCGCTTTAAGCTGCGTTTCAGTCGACTCATCACCAATTTTTAACAAGGCTGATTTACCATCAAAACTGTTGTTTTTGGTTGGGATATTGGCGGCATTTAGGATGGTTTCCGCTTGCTTTAGCACATCATTGGTCAATGTGGTGCTAGCGGAAGCCCCCGTGATTTGAACGGCGGGCTTGTCTGGATAAAGGTTTGGTAGGGCATACAGGGTGCTCAGTAGCAGCACAATGCCGATTAAAAAGTATTTCCAAGCAGGGTAGTGCATAATCTTGACTTCTTAAACTTGATTTTTTTAGGTAACTAGTTGTTCTACAAGGTTTATTAACCGTAGGGCTATTAACCGCGATCAACAAGGCAGTACAATATCATAATAGCCAGTTGGCAACTTAACAGAATGCTAGGTCGCCAACCTGACAGGTGAGCTGCATCAGCAATTATTTAAGACTATCAATGGTACCCACAGGCAATACCGAAATGATTGAGGCACGTTGCACCATCACCTCTTGGGTAGTATTTAATGCTACAACCGCATATTCACCTTGAAGTTTTTTGATTTTTCCCATCAAGCCACCGGCAAATACCACTTCATTGCCTTCTTTAATGGCATCAATCATTTGACGATGCTCTTTGTTACGACGGCTTTGTGGTCGGATAATAATGAAGTAAAAAATAGCAAAAAAAGCCAATGGCAATAGCATTTGCATGATGGTGGAAGCACCCGTTCCAGTAGGCGCTGCCGCCGCACCTTCCGCATGGGCAGATTGGATAAATGCTAAAATAGCGGTAAGTAGCATAGTTGAAATACCCTTCAATTGAGATTTAGTCATAAAATGGTGATAAAAACAACCTGTAATGATAACCGATTTAGCCAAATTAATAAATGATTAACCCTTGTTTGCTGAAATAATTCACCGCTGTAAAAACGATGATTGCTTTGGCAATCTAGCGATTTTGGATAGTTTGGGATATGAGGGTCACAGGGTTTTATTAGGGTTATTCACTATTTTATGCTTGATAATTAACAATGAAGTAACAATAAAGTTAATGGTTATGCTATGCTTAGTTGTAACAAATTATTTCTTTTAGGGTCAAACAATTGGGTGTTACCAATTGAAGGAAAATCTCATGACTATCACGTTAAATTTTCAACCGATTGATAAAATCCGAAAGCAAGTAAAGTCAAAACTATGGCTAGGTGTAGTTATGGCGACTTCGTTAACCGTCCCAACGCTGGCAAACGCTGAAATCACCCAGCGTGATATCGATAATTACGGTACTGCGATGGCGGCTGCAGCAAATGCCAAAAGTATTTCTCGCGTTGCAAGCCTAGTGGCCGATGATGCCTTGATATCTGTGTCGCGTAGAGGAAAAACCACCACCTTAAATAAAAGCAATTATCTAAACCTGCTGCAAAACAACTGGTCAAAAGCAACGCGATATGGCTATGATATACAATTAAACAATGTGGTATTTAGCGGTAACCATGCCAAAGCAGATGCCATAACCACAGAAGTCATCGTCGAAAATAATGTGACGACACGTTTAGTAACAACTTCACGTATTACCTTTGCTGAAAGCGGTAACTCGGTGTTATTGTCTAGGGCGATTAGCCAGCTTGTGATTGAAAAGCACTAATTTAGTAGTATTAAAAGTGGTGTTAAACAGGGTGGTACAAAAGTTTTGTGCCACTTTTTTTATGGATTCTAGTATAATTTCAGCCAATATTTAATTTCACTGGCTTGAAATCACAGCCGTTTTTTTATTTATAATGTCAAATTTTAGCTTATATTCTTTCATAGTTTTACGCTATGGGATGGATATATGTCCTACATCTAAATTGCAAAAAAGAGCTAGGAATTATCATGTTGCTTTCGATAAGCCATTCATCAAAAAAAACTATCAAACCGTTAAGTTTAGCTATTTCCTCTATTATTTTGGCAGCCTGTAGCAGTGCGCCAACCAGCACCACCAGTCCAGCGGGTAAACCCATGATGGGATCATCCAGTCACAGCAAAAGTACGGTGCGTAGCGCGCAAGAAAATGCAGCGTTACTGGATATGGATAGTTTGGATGAACTGGAAGGGCTGCTTGAAGCCACCGACATGACCATGGTAGAGAATAACGCTTTGTTGGTTCAGCGCTATGGTAATCTGTGGGATAGACTGCGCGTCAATTTTCGTATGAACTCAAATGTGTACGATCCGCGTATTGAAGCGCAGAAAAGTTGGTTTATTAGCCGCCAAGACTATCTAAACCGATTAACAGCGCGTGCTAGCCGCTATTTATACTATACAGTGCGCGAAGCTGAACGTCGTAATATTCCAACGGAACTGGCATTATTGCCTGTGATTGAAAGCTCTTATGACCCGAATGCCAACAGTAACGCATCTGCTGCAGGTTTATGGCAGTTTATTCCAAGTACAGGTCGTATTTATGGGTTGAATCAAACCAGTACCTTTGATGGTCGCCGTGATGTGATTGAGTCAACCCGTGCCGCTTATGACTATTTGACCGCCTTGTATAACCAATTTGGGAGTTGGGAATTGGCATTGGCATCGTATAATGCCGGTCCTGGTCGTATCCAATCTGCGATTAATTACAATGCAGCGCGCGGGCTACCCACGGATTATTGGTCGCTCAAACTACCCACTGAAACGATGAACTATGTCCCTCGATTTTTGGCAGTGGCGCAAATTGTCAAAAATCCGAGTACCTACAATGTGTATTTACCCGCAATTGCAAACCGTCAGCATTTTAGAGGTGTCCCCGCCAATGTTGGCGTGAGCTTGTATGAAATTAGCAGTCTGACAGGCGTAAGCTACGATGAACTGCGCGCTCTAAATCCTGCGTTGATTGCAGGTGCGGTAGATATGTCAGGCCCAAGCCGTATTCTGATTCCCAATGATCTCAATGAATCAATTGACCGTAAAATCACCCAGTTACGGGGTAATGGTTATATGAGTCAACAAGGTTATTTGGCAAACAATAGTTATGTCACCCCTAAAACTGTTACACCGACTTATAACACACCGACCACAAATTTAGGCAACCAAACCCGAACTACGACCACAAGTCAGGGTGATTCACTCAGTGCCGCCAAACAAGCCTATAGTAAAAAAGAAACAGTTAACTTGCCATCCTCTAGCAGCGATTTGGCGGCGATGGCAACTAGTATGGTTAAAAACCAAACCACGACTTATATCGCCCCCATTCCTAGTACGCCAAGTATCCAAAGCCGCAATACGGTCATCAAAGAACCACCGATTACCGCCACTGAGCAAAAAATAGTGACCGCTGAAATGCAGTCTACCAATACATTACCAACCACTTCAGCGGTTGTTAGTGCCAACAACACCGTGGTGCAAGAGCCACCTTTATCCAATCAAGAGCGTAACTTGATTGCTAAAGAAATTGAAAAAACCGCACCACAAGTAGAGCAAGCGATTAACCCTACAGATGGTAATATCAAGCTCAATGCCATCCAGACCCAGCAATCTATATTAGAAGCTAAAGGCGAAACCAAAAAACTCAGTTACGAAGAGCCGCCAGTGGTATTGCCAAAAGAGGTCAAAATTACCCAAGCGTCGAGCTTAAATGGTAAAGCACCAAACACGGCGCAAGCAGTCACGAGCAAATCCAATACCACCAGTGCAAGCAAAGCTGTCACGGTTAGCAAACCGGCTGCCAAAAAACGTCCGAGCGGCACACGCAGCATCTATCAAGTCAAAGCTGGCGACACCTTGGCAAATATCGCCAGTCGCATGGGCGTGAATTGGCGAGATATCGCTGAATGGAACCAAATTGACCCAAATGCTGCCTTGCTAGCCGGTTCAACACTTTACTTATACAACGCCAAGCCTATCGAACCCAAAGTAGCGGAAGCGCCAAAACGTAAAGCCAATAGCTATGTCGTGCAAGCGGGGGATACCTTGACAGGCATCGCCGACAAGTTTGATCTAAATGTCAGTGAGTTAGCAAAATTTAATAATTTACCAGTAACTTATCAAGTGCGTACCAACCAAAACTTGTGGTTAATTCCAGACAAAATGCCAAAGCCGCCAGCGGCACAGCCGGCAGCGCAGAAGCCTACCCCTGCTAGAGCTGAAGTGCAACCGGTATCAAGTCGGTATACGGTTCAGACGGGTGATACCTTGTCGGGTATCGCTGATCGATTATCCGTATCGCCCAAAGACATTGCTGATGTCAACGGTTTTAACACCAATTATCGTGTGCAAAAAGGACAAGTCATCATCGTGCCTGTCACAGTTGAAAAGGTCAAATATGCGCTAGCTGGCAAATCGATTAACTACACAGTACGCCCAGGTGATAGTTTAGGTAGTGTCGCCAATAACTTTGATTTAACGGTAGCAGACTTGGCCAAAGCCAATTATCTAAAACCGACGGCAAACTTAATTCAAGGGCAAAAACTGGTTATTCCTCAAGCGGGATTGGGTACGGTGGCTAGTGTGACAGCGACCCGCGAACCTATCGTCAAACGCGACTCTGCAAAACCCGAGAGCAAAAAAGAAACAAAAAAAGAGACCAAAGCAGCCAAAAACGCCCAATCAGAGGATGATAACAAGCCAGCGTCAAAGCCAGTAAGTAAATATGATCGTAGTGATGCACAAGCCTACCAAGTAAAATCAGGTGATAGCCTGACAAACTTGAGTGCAAAATATGGCGTTTCTAAAAGTGAACTTGCCGCTTTAAATAACTTAAAAGGTAATGAGTCGTTACTAATTGGTCAAAACATCAAAATTCCAAAAACCACAACAACCTATAAAGTCAAAGCAGGCGAAGGCTTAATTTCTTTGGCAGGACGCTTTGGCATCAGCCCTAAAGAGCTGGCTAGTCTAAATAACTTGTCGCCAACAGCGTCGCTAAAAGTGGGTCAAACCATTACAGTGCCAAAATAGGTTAACTATAGTTAGTTTATAGAATAAAAAAACCACTGTGCAAACTAGTGGTTTTTTTATTTATCTGTTTTACATGGTTTTTTGTATTTGATTTTCATAGCTATTAAGGCAATAAAAAGGCGTATTTAATTAAAAATACGCTTTTTTAGCTATAAAGAGATATAGGGTTAATTAGTTAACCATATCTTTTAAACTTTTACCTGCTTTAAAGCTTGGCACTTTGCTTGCTGGGATTTGGATTTCTTCTTTAGTCTGTGGGTTACGACCTGTACGTGCTTGGCGTTCTTTTACGCTAAACGTACCAAAGCCAACTAATGACACAGTATCATTGGCTTTCATCGCTTCGCCAATCGTTGCGATAAAGGCATTTAATGCTTCAGTTGATTGGGCTTTAGAAAGACCACTTTTTTTAGCAATGCTATCAACTAGTTCTGACTTATTCATAAGAATATCCTTCAAATTTTTAGGGACGAAAATAAACGTTATATATACAAAGCATACACTTGACAAGTAATTAGGCGCAAAGCCTTGAGTATCAAGTGCTGCATAAGTAATTATGCTTCGATTATAAGTAAACTCCAACGGCTTCACAAGCAGTTTAATCATAATTTCTGTGCAATTAAGCATTGATTAACGTGTTTTTGCAAAATATAGCCGTTGTCACACCAAACAATAACATTTTATTTCAACAAAAACCGCTAAAAATTGATATATACGACTATAGTGAGTAAAAGTGGCTAAGAATCAATCTCGCAATGATTTTTTGACTAATACTCAACGACTGACAGTGTTTTATACCAGACTTACAATAATTAATGTTATTAACACCCTTTTAAAGCTACACTATCGACAAATTACAAAACCCATATTTGATTAATTTTGTGGAAATTTAATGAACGATAATTTTCAAACTTCGACCAATGCCCCAAGCAATATAGCCACGACAGCGCTCAATGTGGTATTAGTGATTATTGAAACCTTGCTGACCCTGTTGCTACGTTTTGACGCAGATCTTCGTAAGGTTGTCTATCCTTTAGCCACTACCAATACTGTCGTTCGTATTCACGCTTATATCCCAAACGTCACTTTTTATGTGACTTTTACCGTTAACGGCATTTTATTAGACAGTCAATTACAGCCTTCTCAGCAGGTCGACGTGACCATCAATGGCTTTACTTGGCAAATCGCCCAGAATTTATTTACCAACCAGCCCAAAACTATCGAGCAGCTACAAATCCGCGGCGAAGCACAAAAGACGGCAGAGGTGAAGGCTTTTTTACATCAAATTGGTATCAATCAGCTATTACAAGTCATCACAAAATCAGTCAAAGGGGATAAAGACAAACAAAAAGTCAAAAAACCTATCAAAACTGATGCTGACTACAAAAAACAAGTCGAGGCACTCAATAGCCAAGTCAACGCCGCAAATCTACAAAAAACAGCGCTTGAAGCACAAATTTTAGAATTAAACAGTAAAAATAAATGGATGAAACGCGCGGCAATCGCATTTTTTGTATTATTCATCATTTGTGCCATTGGCTGGGCGGTAAAATAATCCCAATTCCTCGTGTATGGCTTTGATAAAAAATTGCTTATCATTAAGTAAATAAATCCGAGTGTTTTAGTAAGAATTAATCTTGACTAAAAGACTCGGATTTTCATATAATAGCCATACCAACCATAAAACGTGTTTTCACAGCTTACTGTGCTTGAACGGATTTAAATTTTTAACTTAAGTGGGGCTACTATGCGATTGACAACCCGAGGACGCTATGCAGTGACAGCGCTGCTAGATTTGGCATTGCAAGAGCAAAAACATGAATTGGCTGTGTCATTGTCTGATATTGCAAAACGTCAAGAGATTTCTATTTCTTATCTTGAGCAGTTGTTTTCAAAGCTGCGTAAAAAAGGTTTGGTGGTAAGCACTCGCGGTGCGTCAGGCGGTTACCATATTGCCAAACCCATCAATGAAATCTCGATTATGACCATTATTTCAGCCGTTGATGAGTCGGTGGATGCTAGAGCTTGCGAAGGTAAGGGTAACTGCCAAGACGGCGCCATGTGTTTAACCCATGATTTATGGAATGGATTGTCTGAGCAAATTGAAAACTATTTGTCCACCGTGACACTAGATACGCTTATTAATCGTCAAATTATCCGTGAAATTTCTGAGCGTCAAATTTTGATGGTTGAAGATATGCAGCATAAGGATCAATCTGCGGTAAATCCGATGACAGAGGCACCCGTATCACAACGAGCAAAGCATAGCACCACTAAAGTTAGTAATATTAGTAATAATCATTCATTAGCTGATAACAGCGAAACCTTAAAACAAAATTCTGGGGAGAATTTGTTAGCATGAATAAATTAGTCTATTTAGATTATGCCGCGACTACACCAATTGATGAGCAAGTCGCCCAAAAGATGATGAAGTACATGACCTTTGATGGCGTGTTTGGTAATCCTGCCTCGCGTTCGCACGGGTTTGGTTGGCAAGCTGAGGAAGCGGTTGAAACTGCCCGTGAGCAAATCGCAGAATTAATCAACGCCGATTCACGTGAAATTGTCTTTACTTCAGGGGCTACTGAGTCAGACAATTTGGCGATTAAAGGTGCGGCGCAATTTTATAGTGGTAAAGGCAAACACATCATTACCAGTAAAATTGAACATAAAGCTGTGCTAGACGTCTGCCGTGAATTAGAAACAGAAGGTTTTGAAATCACTTATCTAGATCCACAACCAAAGACAGGTCTGATCACGGTTGACCAAGTTAAAGAGGCTATTCGTGAAGATACTATTTTAGTGACCCTAATGATGGTGAACAACGAACTTGGCACCTTAACAGATGTTGCGGCGATTGGTGAAATCACACGTGAAAAAGGTATTATTTTTCATGTCGATGCAGCGCAAGCAGCCGGTAAAACTCCGATTGATTTAGAACGATTAAAAGTTGATTTGATGAGTTTTTCTGCCCATAAAATTTATGGTCCTAAAGGTATTGGTGCTCTATATGTTCGCCGTAAACCACGTGTGCGTCTAAAATCACAAATGCAAGGTGGTGGTCATGAGCGTGGTATGCGTTCAGGTACTTTGGCAACGCATCAGATCGTGGGGATGGGTGAAGCCTTTGCCATTGCCGGCAAACGTATGGCAGAAGATGAAGCCAGACTTACAAAACTGCGTCAACGACTTTGGGATGGCTTAAAAGAGCTTGATGAAATTTATCTTAATGGTGATATGAATCACAGTATTCCAAATATCGTCAATATCAGCTTTAACTTTGTAGAAGGCGAATCCTTGATGATGTCATTGAAAGATTTTGCCGTTTCATCGGGTTCTGCTTGTACATCAGCGACGCTTGAGCCTTCGTACGTATTACGCGCGCTTGGATTGTCAGATGAGCTTGCTCACAGTTCAATTCGTTTTAGTTTGGGTCGCTATACCACCGAAGAAGATGTTGACCATGCGATTGCTGAGATGCGAACTGCGGTTGAAAAATTACGTGCTTTATCACCGCTTTGGGATATGTACCAAGAAGGCGTTGATTTAAATAGTGTGGAATGGAACGAACATTAATTTGTATTAAAAATTAATTTCCATTAGAAATTTATTCAATTTAATAATTAAAGATTAGTCAGTTACGCTTGACGTAACCAGCCAAAAGGAAAATGAAATGGCCTACAGTGATAAAGTGCTTGACCATTATGAAAATCCACGCAATGTGGGAAACTTAGATAAAGATGCCAAAAATGTCGGTACCGGTATGGTCGGCGCGCCAGCCTGTGGTGATGTGATGCGCCTGCAAATCCAAGTGGGTGATAACGGTATTATTGAAGATGCGCGCTTTAAAACCTATGGCTGTGGTTCAGCCATTGCCTCAAGTTCATTAGTCACAGAATGGCTTAAAGGTAAAACTCTGGATGAAGCTAGCGCAATTAAAAACAAAGATATCGCTGAAGAGCTGGCACTGCCACCTGTTAAAGTGCACTGCTCAGTGCTGGCAGAAGACGCCATTAAAGCAGCGATTGAAGATTATAAATCCAAAGCTGAAGCTTGATTGATTTCACGATTGTCACAGTCTTATTGATTCATCCTCAATAGGACTGTGTGTGAGTCGCTCAAAGTGACTGGCCTAAAGATTGAAATGATTGCAGATTGACATGAGTAAATGGGGTATTAAAGTGATTGAATTATCAAACGATGCAGCTGAACATGTACGCGATTTTTTGCAAAACCGTGGTCATGGGGAAGGTATCCGTGTGGGTATCCGTACCGCAGGTTGTTCTGGCTTAGCTTATGTGCTGGAATTTGTCGATGAGCCAGACCCTAACGACCAACGTTTTGAAAGCAATGGTGTTAGTGTATTTATCGATCCAAAAAGCTTAGTTTATCTTAATGGTTTGAAAATGGATTTTGTCAAAGAAGGTCTCAATGAAGGCTTTAAATTTAGTAATCCAAACCAAAAAGGTGAGTGTGGCTGTGGTGAATCTTTCACCGTTTAGTTTTTAATATTTTTTTTTCAGTATAGTGATGGCTCGGTAGGGGAAGTTGAAAATGGTTAATTATTTTGAGTTGATGAATGTACCCCAACAATATCAAATTGATATCGCCAAGCTTCAGCAGACCCTTCGCCAACTTCAATCTAAGTTCCATCCTGATAATAATCTTGATGCGTCTGTAGCTGAGCAAAACCTTTCGCTACCTGCTAATACGGATGGTTTTTTGCGTGAATCAATTGCCAAATTATCCGCACTAAAGCCTGAGCAAGCGTCTGCAATTATTAATGAAGCCTATAATACGCTTAAAAACCCTGATTCTCGCGCGTCACATTTATTGGCACTCAAAGGCATTTCACAATCTATTAATCAGCCGATTCGTGATTTGGACTTTTTAGACGATGCCATGTCATTTCGCATCGATTTAGATGATGCTGATAGCCAAAGTATTACCTTGCTTAGCAAAAAACTTAGCGAATGGCTAAATAATTATCAACTTGCCTTTGACGAAGTTTACCAAAAAATTGATAACCCAGCTGCAGCTGAGGCTAATGATGATGCCTTAATCAAACAGGCGATAGATATCATTCAAAAACTGCAGTTTTTGGTTAAACTGCAAGCAGATGTGGCAAAAACCACCGATGAATTAGCCCAGCAGAATTTTGATAATGATGACGATCTGTATGTGTAAATCATGATTAAAGGGTAAGTCGTCCTAGCAGTGGTTAAGTTTTATTTGGTTTATCATATTTTTAATTTATAATACCATCCGTTTTGACTTTCTATAAAGATATAACCTAAGCTGGTTTTATTTTCAAATTATTTTTTCTATTTTTTAATTGGTCCAATTTATGTCGTTATTACAAATCGCTGAACCCAATCAAAGTGCCAAGCCCCATGCGCATCGTTTTGCTTTAGGAATTGATTTAGGAACCACGCGCTCACTGGTAGCGGTAGTCCGTTCAGGCGAGCCACAAGTGATTGGCGATAAAGTTAGTGAGTGTCAATCTAGTGACAATAACGCCAATGACGACAGTCAAATTGCTAATCAGGTAAAAGGTATCGATTGCCAAAAACTTTTACCCTCGGTGGTATATTTTGGCTTAGATGACAATGGCACTCCAGAAACTTTGGTAGGTAGTCATGCTGAAGCGATGGCAGAACAAGCACCAAATCATACTGTACGCTCGGTCAAACGGTTTATGGGTCGAAGCATCAAGGATATTAAGTTCAATCATCCTTATGAGTTAGTTGGTGATGTCGACGTCATGCCAAGTATCCAAACCCCACAAGGTGCCAAAAATCCTGTTGAAGTATCAAGTATCCTGTTAAAACATCTGTATGACCGAGCAAGATTGGCGTTACCTGACAATAGTATTGTGGGTGCGGTAATTACGGTACCGGCTTATTTTGATGAAGCACAGCGCCAAGCGACCAAAGATGCGGCTAAATTGGCAGGCATTCATGTGATTCGCTTATTAAACGAGCCGACGGCTGCCGCGATGGCGTACGGGCTTAACCAAGCACAAGACGAAGCTTATCATCTCATTTATGATTTGGGCGGCGGCACGTTTGATGTATCGGTGTTAAAACTCAATCACGGTGTGTATGAAGTGCTGGCAACGGGCGGCAATAGCGCACTGGGTGGCGATGATATTGACCGATTGATCGCTAATTGGCTCATTCAACAAACAGGCCTGCATCCATCAAGCATTGATAACCATCAAAAACAGCTGCTAAACGTACAGGCTCGCACGCTTAAAGAGCAGTTGTCAAAAGCAGACCAAGTGACTGCCGAAGTTTCACTGAATGGTCAAGCTTTTGATATTGTGTTAACCCAAAGCAATCTTCGTCAAATCATCCAACCTGTGACTGACCGTACATTAGCGGTTTGTGCGCAAGTATTACGTGATGCTGGACTTGAGACGTCTCAGCTTGATGAAGTGGTATTGGTAGGTGGTTCGACACGAATGCCATTGATTCAGCAGATCGTGGCAGAAACTTTTAACCAATCGCCACTGTCACGCATCAATCCAGATGAAGTCGTCGCGTTGGGCGCAGCCAAATATGCTGACCAATTAATCGGACAACAGCAAGATACGGTGTTGCTGCTTGATGTTACGCCTTTATCTTTAGGGCTTGAGACCATGGGAGGTCTTACCGAAGTGATTATTCCGCGTAACACGCCCATTCCTGTGACGCGCAAACAGGTATTTACAACCTATCAAGATAACCAAAATGGTATGATTATCCATGTGGTGCAAGGTGAACGCGATACGGTGGCTGACAATCGCTCGTTAGGACAGTTCAAACTGACTGACATCCCAGCGATGAAAGCAGGGTTGGCGCGTATCGAAGTCACTTTTCAAATTGATGCTAATGGTCAGTTAACCGTCTGGGCTAAAGAGTTGACAACGGGCAAAGCAAGCCAAATTCAAGTCAAGCCGTCTTACGGGTTGTCAGAAGATGAGCAGGAAAAATTGCTTAAAGCAGGCTTTGATTTTGCCATGCAAGATCGACTGCAGCGTAGCTTGATTGAAAGTCAAGTAGAAGCAAAACGAGAATTATTGGCGCTAGCATCCGCGCTTGCAGAATTTGGCTTTTTGTTAAGCGATGCGCAGAAAAATACGCTGCAAACCTCGATGGCTGATGTTCAACACGCGATTGATGGTGCTGAACAAGCCCAGTTAGAAACAGCGAGCGCGCAGCTAAAAGTTCATAGTGATGATTTTGCTGCACTTATCATGAACCAAGCGGTCAATGAAACCATGAAAGGCACTTCAACCGCGGATTGGTCAAATTAATTTTGAATACATAAGACTATTAATCGTTAAGAGATTGCTATGCCAAAAATTACTGTATTACCGCATCACCAAATTTGCCCTACCGGTGCAGAGATTGAACTCAACGAAGGCGACAATCTATGCCGTGGTTTGCTAGAAAAAGGCGTGAAAATTGAGCATGCTTGTGATATGTCAAAAGCTTGTACTACTTGCCATGTTATCGTGCGAAAAGGGTTTAATAGCTTGGAGGAAATGGATGATATCGAAGCTGATTTGCTAGATCGTGCTTGGGGGCTAGAGCCGGATTCAAGATTGTCTTGCCAAGTCATCATCGAAGATCAAGATTTGACCATTGAAATTCCAAAATATACCATCAATCACGCCTCTGAAAATCATTAATACCAACCGATAAAAAAAGGCTTACTAATCATGTCATGGTTAGTAAGCCTTTTTTTATGGCGCTGCGTATCTCTAAAAACTACTCATAGCTAGAACAAGGCGCTGACTCATTCAGCGCATATGTATTAACAGCATATTATGGCGCAGCAGTCTGCGGTTTAACCGTGACTTGAGTGATGGATTTTAGGTATGCTAAATAATCCTCAAACTGAGACTGACCGATATTTTCGCGCACGATTTGGGCAGTTTGTTGTTTGACTTCGGGCGTGATTTGGGCGTTGTCATTGCTAATAACCCCACCAACAATCACGCTTGCGCCCGATACAGTAGGACGCGTCATGACCGCTAGTTGATTGTTAACAGCAGGTTGACTAAATGCCACACCACGCTCGTCATCGCTGAGTTTGCTATCTTGACGAGTCACAATTCCCAAATCTTGGAATGGGGCATTCGCCGCTGCAATTGAATTGGCTTGTTTGACTTTGGCAGCGATTGCATTGGCTTGTGCTACCGCTAAACTTTTTGCTTTCTCTTCAAGAAGTTTGGCTTTGATAACCGGCTCGGCTTCTGCTTGTGTCATGAGTTTGCTGGTGCGGTGATTGGTTGATTGTAACCATACCACTTTATCAGAAACATCAATACCGACTGACACACTGCCTTCTTGCAGCGCCAGTGGCTCAAATGCAGCCGCTACAATGGCAGGTTGATTGAGTGCAGATAAGTTATTGGTTTTAGGGTAGTTTTTAATCGATTTGGCGGTTAATTTATAGCGATTGGCAAGCTCGGTGATAGTAGCGCCGGCAACTGCATCATTGTTGATTTTACCAATCAAATCTTGATAGGCGGCTTCACGCTTTTGCGTCATAATTTGTTCGGTTAACACAGGCGTCAAGCTTTCAATGGTTGGTGGGGTTTGACCATTGATTTTTACCAATTTGAATAAATGATAGCCATAGTTAGTTTTGATGGGGCTCGTGACTTGACCGACTTTTAGAGTCTTGATTTGGGTCATGATGGTATCATAATCATTGGGGAACATCGATTGGGTAATCGGACCGATGTTACCGCCATCGTTTTTACTGCCTTCATCTTGCGAGTACTGTTTGGCAAGTGCCGCAAAATCCGCTTGATTGGCATCAAGTTTACTTTTTAATGAGGTTAAGGTGGCTTGTGCTTGAGCGCCATTCATCAAAATCATTGCCAATTCGTATTCGGTCTGGTTGTTGCTATTTTTCAAATAGCTTTGATACTGTTGCTGCAATTCCTGCGCCGTTGGGGCAGTAACAGGCAGGGCATTTTTATTGAGTTCTAAATAAGTTAAATCCACCATGTCACTAGATTTAAGTGTCGCTTGATTTTTTTGATAATAACTTGCAATCTCTTGCGGCGTCACTTGTACCTGCGGCGCAAAGCTGTGCCAGTCCAAACGTAGCACTTGCACAGGGCGCGACTCAGACTGCATTGACATAAGTTTATCAATACTCCCTTGCGCAAAAATCCCTGTATTAATAATACCGCGGCTAAAGGCAGTTACCAACAAGTCTTGACGAACCGAATCAAATAATTGTTCTTTGGTCATGCCGCGACTGGTTAAATAGCTAGCAAACAACTCATTAGAAAATTTTCCGCTGGCGTCTTGAAAGGTTTTTTCTGCCATCAACATTTGGGTGATGGTGGCGTCCGATACCGTAAAACCAAGCTGGTTGGCTTGGTTGATAATCAAATAACGGTCAATTAAATTGTGCAGCATCTGCTCACGTAATTTATCGCTATTAAGTAGGCTTGCATCGCCATTCACTTGCTCAAGCAACGTTTCGCGGCGATTGTTAATCATGGTTTGCAAGGTAGCATTATCGATATTTAACTCTGCAACTTTGGCGACAGCATTGGGGTCATCTCCGCTACGGACAATTGACTCAAACCCCGTGATGGCTAAAGGAAGTAAAAAAAGAATGAGCAAGGCTTTGCCCATCCAACCTTTCAAAAAATTGCGTAAAGATTCCATATTGCTCACTTGCAGTTTAGATGGATTTATTAAGGATAACTAATCAGGCTAAATAATCAAATCAAACACGATATTATAGGGGAACTGTCCACCAAAATCATTATCTTTCATCAAGTTGGGTAGACAGTTTTAAGATATAGCAAAATAGTAAAAAGGCAGGCTGTTAACAATTTATAAATTCTTAGCTAACGCTTTATAAATTCTTAGATAGCTCGGAAATAATAGCGTCAAGGATTTTGAGTCTTGCGGTATATTTATCATCGGTGGCAATCACATACCACGGGCGTTTTTTATGGTGGGTTAAATGAATCATGTCGGAAGCGGCTTGTACGTACTCATGCCATTTGGCGCGGTTACGCCAATCGTCATCGGTAATTTTAAACTGCTTATTGGGCGTCTCTTCACGCGCTCTAAAGCGTTTAAGTTCTTCTTCTTCACTGATAGCGAGCCAAAACTTGACCAAAATGGCATTGCTCTGTACCAAGTCGTTTTCAAAGCGATTGATTTCGTCATAAGCACGTTGCCAGTCTGCCTTTTTTGCAAAGCCCTCAATACGCTCAACAAGTACGCGGCCATACCAACTACGGTCAAAAATGGTCACTCGGCTATTATGCAGGCGTTGTTTGAGTAAGGCGACGCATTTATTGCGTTTGAATTTTTGCGATAAATACACTATATCCACATCTGCCATTTCATCATGGGGCAGGCGCGTCCAAAAACGCCACAGATAGGCGTGTTTTAATTCATCTTCGGTCGGCGCAGAGATAGCGTGGATGGTAAATTCACGCGGGTCGAGTGGGGCAATGATGCGGCGTATCGCACCGCCTTTGCCTGCCGCATCCATACCTTCGAAGACAAAGATGATATGGCGCTGACCTCGCTCACGAATCAGTTCAGCGAGTATATATTGTTTGCTATGCAGTTGTTTTTTATAATCTGCTTTTTCTAATGCTTGGTTATCGACGCTAACCAACTCATCAATCAGAGGGGTGGTTTTAAAAGGCAGTGGGGTGGGTTTAACAGGATTTTCATCCGTTTTAGGGTGAACCGATTTGTCGGCTTTTTGGGGGTTGTCTTGGGCATCATCAGCTGCAGCTAGTTGGTTCATGGTTTGCAGCGCTGCTAATACAACATTCGCAAATTGGATATTTGAGGCATCAATATCTTGTCCATCTATGTGGTGCCAGCTTGATTGTAACCCCATCAGTTTGCTACTAAAGCGTTTGAAACGTTTCACGTCTTTTTTTCGAAACCAATCTAAATGGTACAACTGCTCAGGGTCAGGCTCTTCATCGCTCAAGCGTTTTTTTAGCGTTTTGTTATCCACTGAAAACCAGCACTTGACGATATCGGTGTTGTTATTGACCAAATCTTGTTCAAACGCCTCAATGTCTTCAATCATTTGCTGTAAGCGCTGTTCATCTATATCATCGCCACAGTCAAACACATAACGAATCAAGTCAGCGTACCAGTTGCCAAAATACACCGCAATTTCCCCCTTTCTAGGCAGTTGCCATGTGTGACGTTGCCAAATCGGTTGGTAGCGGCTGGGATGCTGACCCATGGTGGCGTGAACCTTGATATAGCGTGCGTCCATCCATTCGGTTAGCGCTTTGACCGCTTCGCCTTTGCCCGAATTTTCCATACCATTCACCAAGATTAGTAGCCCGCGCGAGTTTTTGCCAGCCCGTTGGTCGCGTAAGGTGGTTTGCTCGGTAATCAAGTCAAAACTTAATTGCGCCTTAAGGGTCGCAGGTGGCGTTTTGTGAGCGTTGTTGGCTTTGGTAGATTTGGCAGCGTTATTAGAGGGTGCAGACGCGGCTGTATTGTTATTATCCAAATTATTATCTAAGTTGTTATCTAAGCTATTGTTTAAACTGTTGCTATTTTGTGTTGGCATACGACCTTCTTAGGGAGATACCCGAAATTTTGCTAATGACCGCTTCATTTTTTTTAAAAGATAGCAGTTATCCTACTGTTGAACAATTTACGATTTGTATTTTTGGTGGATTTACATTAAGGTAATGCGGCACAAAACTTCATTTTACTGTGGGTTTATACAATGGATAAACTGCAGTTTCTCTGTTTTGAATTTAAAAATTTTGCAAAAAATCGAGGCCCTATGAGCAGCTTAAGCCAATTAGAACAAGATTTAAAACAATTCCGCGCCCTTTCATACCACAGCGATACCCAGTTAGCACAAAAACTCAGTGAAGTACAAGCCTGGCAACGCGGTCGTATTCATAAAACCCATCAAGCCTTGTTTGCCAGCGCCAACAACCAAGCCATGGGGGAATTTTTAATTGACCAACTGTATGGCGGCGAAAAATTCAACGTGCTCGCTGAACAGCTAGAGCGTATGGTGCAAAAGGCTGAAAAACTAGAAAAATTTATCCCTGCCAATGCCGTGAGCACAGGCGCAGCCGGTATCATCGAAGCGATTAACGCCATTAAGCTTGACTTACAGCTTGCTCAATATTTACAAGAAAATCATTTATCCGTGGATGAGCCATCTATGATTAAAGCCTATCAGTCCGTCAATGCAGAGTCGGCAAGACGCCAGCAGATTGCTGACCTCAAGCAAATGTGCTATCGCACAGATAAATATCTTAAATCATTTATCTTACAAAAAGCATTTTCACTTGCCAAAGGCACAGCGTATAAAAAAGGTTTTCAGCCGTTATATGATTTTATCGCTGAAGGTTTTGCTGCCATCAAACCGATTAAAAGTATTGGTGCCTTTATCGAGCCATTTTGTGAAAAAGAGTTGCAAATCATTACTAATGTGCATGCTGGCAAAGAACATCCTTTTGATGTTTAGTGATAAAATAGAAAAAAATTTTGCACGAACTTTGCGCTTTTAACTTTGCCAATTTTTGATTGGCGATGACCTCACTAGGAAACCACATGAACGACAATAACCATAATTCAATCCAAGACAGCTTGGTAAAAGACAGCCTCCAAGCCAATGACAAACTCAATAGCCAAGTACAACAGTCACTGACAGCTGACACGACCATCAACCGTCAATTTACTGGCACAGCTGATTTGCCAGAATCCGTGCCCCAAGGTCAGCAGCTCACTCGCCCTGCAACCGCTACCCCAAATGACGCTATCCCCAATGAGTCGTCAGCGCAATCCCATAGCAGTTTTGATAAATCAGCTATCTACAATCCGCATACCGAAGCCACTGATGGTAATGAAGAAACCCATTTTGGCTACAAAACCGTCAAAAAAGCTGAAAAACAAGAAAAAGTAGCAGAAGTGTTTACCTCAGTTGCCAAAAAATACGACATCATGAATGATTTAATGTCACTCGGTATTCATCGTCTGTGGAAACGCTATGCCATAAGCCTAACGGGCGTGCGTGCAGGTCAACGGGTGCTAGATATCGCAGGCGGTACAGGTGACTTGGCAAAAGCCTTTAGTAAAGAGGTGGGTCGCACAGGTCATGTGGTATTGTCCGATATCAATGAAGCGATGCTAGAGGTCGGTCGGGAGCGTCTGCTCAATGCAGGCTGTAGTAACGTCGATTTTGTACTTGCCAATGCTGAGACGCTGGCACCATTTGATGATGAAAGTTTTGATTTGGTGACAATTAGCTTTGGGCTACGCAACGTCACCGACAAAGACGCGGCACTGCGCTCGATGTATCGGGTGCTCAAGAAAGGCGGACGTCTGCTGATTTTAGAATTTTCAAAACCTGTGTTTGAGCCATTTGGTAAAGTGTATGATTTGTATTCATTTACCGCATTGCCACTCATGGGTAAATTGGTGGCGAATGACAGCGAAAGCTATCAGTATTTGGCAGAGTCTATCCGTATGCACCCAGACCAACGCACTTTAAAAGGCATGATGGAAGACGCAGGGTTTGTGAATTGTGACTATAACAACCTAACAGGCGGTATCGTGGCGGTACATCGTGGGTTTAAAAAGTAACTGATGGCGAAAAATATAATAGCTCACTGAAATTTATATACTAAAAGAGAATCAGATGTTTACTGTATTACTACTCGCAGGCATTGAAAAAGTGGTTAATTTAGCGATTGCCACTGACCCCATCACCCAAGCAGGGTTACAACCGTTATCGGGTAAAGTTTTGCGCCTAGTGATGGCAGAGCCAGCCATTGAATTTGATACGATTTTTAATGATGATCACATTCGCTTTGAACCTGTGACGGTTGATGTTTTTGAACCTAAAGGTAGTGCCGTGGTAAGCAAACCTGATTGTATTGTCAAAGTGGACAATCCTGTGCATTTGCTCAATTTGATGGGTGAACCACAAGGCAATCTGCCGATTGAGGGTGATTATAAAGTGCTGATGCAAGTCAAACAATTAGTCGCTGGGTTTGACCCTGATATCATTGGTAAACTGCAACCTCTGATTGGTCTGCCGATGGCAAGTCAACTGTCTAATCTGTTAGCCAACCTAAAAGGCACAATCGCTGCACCTGCCAAAGAGATGTTTGCCGATATTGCCAATATCAGAGAGTGGAAAACCAACGGTGCAAATAATGATGACAATACAGGCAATGAGTTAAAGCAACAGCTACTAAAACTGCGGGCGGATATTGAACGTGAACAAGCCAGACTCGATGCCATCAAGCAACAGCAAGCGGCTTTATTGGAAAAGTAGATTACAAGCGTAGATTTATTGCAAAAGTTGCTTTTGCACAATCAAAATGACGGGTTAAATCCCCGTCTTTTTTTTAACCATTAAAAAATTGCTTATATCATGCTAGAATTCCCATCATTGATAAGCTTTCTAACGAGTTGCCAACGTGTTACTAAATCATCGCAAACGTCTTTTACAACTGTGGCGCATTGCCGCTCATTATCGTGTTGATACGCATCTGCCTATTGAAGAGACGCCGCAGCTTGAGCCCATTGCCAAACTTATCCGTATGCACCCTGCCAGCTATTTTCAAAAACCCCATCCAGACGGGGTTAGGCTGGCGCTTGAAGAAATGGGCACACTGTTTTTAAAATTAGGGCAGCTGCTTTCCACGCGTCGTGATTTGGTCACCCCTGAGATTATTGAGCAGTTGGTGCATTTGCAAGACAGGGTGAAACCCTTTAGTGTCGATATAGTTATCGAGCAAATTGAACAATCGACAAAAAAAGGCGGTTTGGGGCAACCTATCAACCAGCTATTTGCTAGATTTGATGGCACACCGTTAGCGGCGGCATCCATCGCCCAAGTACACACCGCACGCCTGCATGATGGGCGTGAAGTGGTAGTCAAAATAGTTCGCCCAACCATCCGTGAACAGATTATTGAAGATTTTGAATTATTGCGAGATTTGGCAGGGTGGGCGTCAGCACGGATTGAAGCGGCGCGTGCCGTACATATTATCGATATCGTTGAAGATTACCGGCAAGTCTTGCTCAATGAGCTTGATTTAACCCTTGAAGCTGCCAATACCACCCAAATGCGCAACAACTTTTTGGGTTCATCGATGATGTATGTGCCTGAAGTGTATCAAGCCAGCAAAAACATCATGGTGATGGAGCGCATTGTTGGGGTACCGATTTCGCAAACCCAAGTATTTGATGCGCTTGGATATGATAGGGCGGCACTTGCGGCAAAAGGATTAACGATTTTTTTCACCCAAGTGTTTCGGGATAATTTCTTCCATGCCGATATGCACCCAGGCAATGTGTTTGTTGAAACGCTGCCAGCCGATACCCCCAATCCCAATCCCCGCTACATCGCCCTTGATTGCTCAATCGTGGGCGAGCTATCTAAAGCTGACCAAATGATTGTGGCAAGGCTTTTATTATCGGTAATGAACAATAACTTTACCGGTCTGGTGGATATCATTGCGCGGGCAGGCTGGATTCCACCCAATACCGATAAATACGCCCTCATGCGCGATATGCGCCGCACCGTGTCACCGATGATTAGTAAGCCAATCAACGACATTGATTTTGCAGGCGTGCTCATGTCGGTGCTTGATATTGCTCGTCGCTATCATTTGGATATACCGCCGCAATTAATGTTACTGCTTAAAACGCTAGTGCATGTGGAAGGTCTAGGACGGGATTTATACCCTGAGCTTGATATCTGGTCGCTCGCCAAACCGATTTTGACAGGCTGGGTGAAGCAGCAATTTGACCCGATGCAAAAAATTGGTGAGCTACGCAAGCAATTACCTGAATTGTTACTGAGTCTCAATGACATGCCACAATTGCTGGATAACAGTTTGCAAAGCCTTTCAAATCTAGGCGGACACCAAGACCAGCAGCTGCGTGAAATACAGCAAATTCGCTCAGATATGCTCAAAAGTCGCCAGCAGGATTGGCTGGCGATACTTGGGTTTGTGGGTTCGTTGTTTATCGCGCAAATGATTGCCAGTCATGCCGTCTGGCAGGTGAGTAGCTGGCTTGCGCCGATTTTTTATGTGATGGCGGTGCTGTTTGTATTGTGGCGGTTATTAAATTAGCGACTTAAGCATGCTTCATATAATGATCGGCTAGTAGTTTGACAATCGCAGGGATAAAGGGTTTTGCCAAATCATGTCCCATGTCTTTAATCAAATGAAACTCACTGTGCGCAATCGCTTTGGCAATCGCCCGACCATGCGCCGATGGCACCAGCCCATCTTTTTCCCCATGAATGATAATGGTTGGTTGTTTGATTTTTTGGTCGAATTTAACGATAGAGCCAGTGGCTAATATTGCTTGCAGCTGCTGAAGTGCGCCACGTGGGTGATAACTACGTTCAAACCGCAAACGAATGAGTCGTTCTACTTCTTGCTCATCCACATGATTGGGTGAGCCGATACGCTGCATACACCACACGCCGTATGCGACCACGTCATCAATTTGGGTGGTTTTGGGATGTGAAAGTAGGGTTTGCAGCTGCTTTGGCTTGGTAGGTGGTAAAAATGGCTTGTTGTTACTGGTAAACATGAGACCCAGTGTCGACACGCGTTTTGGGTATTTGGCAGCCAAAATTTGCGCAATCATCCCGCCCATGGATGCCCCCACCACATACACATTGTTCAGCGCTAATTTATCAAGCAAGCGGCGGGTATCTTCGACCATGTCAAATAAGTTATACGCCACAGGAAAATGTCGGTTCGTCAAACCCACTTGCATACGCAGCATCATTTTGACATTGTTGACGGGAAAACGGGGGAAGGGGCGTGCGATTTTTGATGATAGCCCGATATCACGATTGTCAAAACGAATCACAAAAAAGCCTGCATCAATTAAGCCTTTGACAAAACTATCTGGCCAAAACACCAACTGCGAGCCTAGGCCCATGATCAGCAGCAAGGGCGGATTGTCGGGATTGCCACCAACTTCAACACACAGTTGTAATTCATCACCAATATCAATGATGGCACTTTGCATAAAGTCCGTAATCACTGAGGGTTCAAAATTAAATTTGGCTAAATCCATAATTTATTCCAAAAATATCAATCTGCTAGTGGGGTGTTGAATGAACTTGCCGCGTTATATGACCCGTTGCACGAGCGTGGCAACTAAGACAGCCAATCCGCCACTTGCTTGGTTAACGTTAAGCGCTGTTTTGCTGCTTCTTTACCCGCTAATACAAACCCTAAAATGCTATTAGAGCCATCTTTTGGATGAGCGGTCATGACCATACCATCAGTCGTTGGGGTCGTTTGCCAATACAGTTGATCGTCACTGTACTGCCCTGATACGGGTAATACCACCAAAGGTAAACTAGGTGTCTTGATAGCCACTGGCATGGCAGGATACGCCACTTTGGTCGGTGCCATATTAGGGTCAGCCAGGGTTTTTGCCAAGGCTTTGGCTTGGTTCATCAATGGCATGACATATGGCATATAGCTACCCATCACGTTGGCACAATCGCCAATGGCATAAATATGCTTTGCCGATGTGGCTAGGTAGGCATCGACCTTGATGCCTTGCTGCACTGTTCTTGGTAAATGGGTTATTGTAGGATTGAGGTGCTGTGACGATGCTATGGCAATGTTCGCAGATGCGGCAAGGTCAGTATTAGCCACCAAACCAATCGCTATCAAAACAATATCCGCCTCAAAGGTTTGTGATTGCTTATCCCTGTCAAACGAGATGGTCACAGTTGCATTATCGCTTGTGTCAATATTTGTATTAAGGTTTGTCGTGATACTGGTGATATCAGTGCCTAAATAAAATGCCACCCCTGACTGAGTCAAAGCGTCTTGTAGCATGATACCTGCTTGGCTAGGGAGTTGCTGAGCTAATGGGCGTGCCGCTTTATCAAACACTGCCACTGTGATGTCAGCGGTCTGGTTATCTGTATTTTGACCAATCAAATCATTGGCAAATTCACAACCAATCAACCCTGCACCAATAATCGCTACCTTAACGGGCGCTGATTTTTGAGATTTTAGGGTGTTTAGGCGCTGCTGAAAGCTTTTGTACTCATCTAAATGATTCACGGCAAAAATGGTTTGGTGATTGACAGCTAGATTGGGTAACAGTCTAGAATGCGCGCCTGTCGCCAATACCAAATCTCGATACGCAAGCGTTGTTTGAGAAGCTTGATTGACTAACGAGCGAACCACAATGACTTGTTCAGCGGCATTAATATCAGTGACTTGATGAAAATTTAATAGGGTGAGGTTTAACGTTTCTGCCATTTTTGCCGCGCTCGCATTGGCAATGCTATCGGCAAGTTTGTTTTGCGCATAGGCATTTGACAAGGTTGGCTTAGCGTAGCTATCACCACTGTCTTGACACACCATGACAATAGGCAAGCTAGTCGTTAACTTTCTGAGCTCACGCGCCAGCGTATAGCCCGCCATGCCTGAGCCAATAATGATAACGGGTTGTGGTTGTGTATTTGACAGTTGCGCAATAGGCGCGTCATTTGAACTGATACTGTCTAGACTTACACTATTGTCACTGGCACTATCGACACTCGCACTATTGACATTGTTAGTTGATTGCATGATAAAACCCTATTATATTTATTATAGTTCAATCATTTCAAAGTCCACTTTGCTAACCCCACATTCAGGGCAAGTCCAATCTTCGGGAATATCTTCCCAGCGTGTACCCGGAAGGATGCCTTCTTCTGGGCAGCCCAGTGCCTCATCATACACCCAACCACACACGATACATTGATATTTTTTCATTGATAACTTTCCCCATGTTAGTTGTAACTTTTGCTATTGAAGATAAGGATAAAAATTGCAATTACAATGCCGAGCAGTATGTTAACCATGCAAAACTTGCGCAATCACCTAAAAATTTAACTTGCGATAGTTTACAAGTATGCACTGAAACAAGCAAGCCAATGACAGGCAACATTCAATCCCATATCGCAAATCTTTAAATCAGTTTGCCCAAGACTAGCCTATTAATCATGGTCAAAGTAGAGGCTTAACGCCATCTATGACCTTGATTGGCTCAGCAGGAAAAAATTGCTAGAATGAGGTACGCTTTAGCAATTTTTACTTAATTTTTACTTAACACTTAATTTTTACTTAACTAGGTAAATCCTATGCAATCGACTATCACCCCTGATTCAGCACACCCATTTTGGCAAATCATCAGAGTGGTACCTGATTTTCCCAAACAAGGCATTGAGTTTTATGATATCACGCCATTATTGCGCGCTCACGTCAATGCGGTAATCGATGCGTTACTGGCAGCGATACCACAGCCAGTATTTGAGGCGGTTGATTGCTTTGGCGCCATTGAAGCACGGGGGTTTATTTTTGCTAGCCTGTTGGCGGGTCGAACGGGCAAAGGCATGGTGTTGGTACGCAAAGAAGGCAAGCTGCCCCCGCCTGTGGCGAATAAAAGCTATGCGCTAGAGTATGGTAGTGATACTTTAGAGATGCAGGCGGGACTTGCGCCCGCGAATGTGTTGTTGGTGGACGATATATTGGCGACAGGCGGTACCTTGAGCGCTGCGGTGGGACTTTGTGAGTCCGCAGGACATCAAGTATTAGGCGCACTTGTACTGCTTGATTTGGTGGACTTGCATCAACCGCTTGCTATACCACTTTATACCGTGTTGCAAGCTAAAGGTTAGTGGGATGGCATGGGGCTAATCATCATTAAAGGACATGATTAGCCGCTAATGAAAATTTAATGAACCAAGCTTCATTTATCAAAACTTTAGTTAACCAAGCCTCTCAAGGTTTGCTCTAACGCTTCTCGAGCTTGGATAAAGCCTTCAATACCTGCAGATAATAATTCTTGGCTGATAGGATCAAGCGCATGTTGCTCGGCAAATTGGGTCTCATCGAGGGTTTGTTTTTTGAGGTCAATAAATTTCATGTCTGGGAATAGCTGACGCTCGACTTTGACGTCCATCGTGGCAAGTTGGTCTAGCAAATCAGGCGCAATAGTCAATAAGTCACAACCTGCCAATGCCAATATTTGCTCAATGCTGCGAAAGCTCGCGCCCATGATTTGGGTAGTGTAGCCATGCTGTTTGAAGTAATGATAGATAGTTTTGACTGAGCTCACGCCTTTATCCCGGCTGATTTCGATGCTATCGAGCCCTTCATCTTTTTTCTGCCAATCCAAAATCCGTCCGACAAATGGCGAAATCAAGGTAACATCGGCATCAGCACAGGCTTTGGCTTGGTGCAAGCCAAATAGCAGCGTCACATTACAATGGATACCTTGTTGCTCTAGTGCTTTGGCGGCTTGAATGCCTTCCCAGGTGCCAGCGATTTTGATAAGTACGCGTTTTTTATCAATCCCAGCGGCTTCATACGCTTTGATAAATTGCTGCGCTTTGACAATGGTGCCATCGGTATCGTAAGACAACCTTGCGTCAACTTCAGTGGAAACACGACCATCAATCAGTTTTAAAATTTCGGTGCCAATATAAATGGTGAGCTCATCAATCACCGCATCCATATCATTGCGGTATTTTTTTAATGTCTCAATTAAAATAGGCTGCATTTGTGGCGCTGACAATGCCTTGGTAATCAAGCTTGGGTTGGTGGTCGCATCGACTGGTTTTAAGCGGGCAATCGCTTGCAAATCCCCAGTATCTGCCACAATGGTTGTCATCATTTTTAGTTGGTTTAAGCTGCTCGTCATGTACTTTCCTAAATGTCAAATTGCTGCATGTCACTGATAACCTATCACCGACAAAATAGTATGGTTTCATTCAATGTTGTTTAACCTATGTCAAAAGCTATCACAAACATTGTGACAATCGCTAGTTTTTTTTCTATTTTGCAAGTATTTGTTAAGCGCCAAGCCAAAAAATCCAATTTTTTTTTAGGGTATGCCAAAAATATTGTGTCTATATCACTATTTGTGATGAAAAAGCGCCGAGCGAAACTCGATTAACAGGCGTGATTTGTGCTAGTATTAGGCAATTTCTGCTATAAAGCCATTTGGTATCTTTATATATTTCAAGGTATATTTCAAGCTAGGCTGCCTGTGATTTATGACCCTCAATCCTATCGCGCAGGTCAGTGTTGACTGTTGAGTTGTAATTTTATGAATGAACAAACGATGAGCAATGATGAATTAATTGGACTTCGCCAAAAAATTGATGAAGTGGATGAAAAAATCCAGCGATTAATCAACGAGCGAGCAGGCTATGCGGTGCAAGTAGCCAAAGCCAAAAAGACGCAAGAAGACAATCCGATTTTTTATCGCCCAGAGCGGGAAGCGCAGGTGCTAAAAAAGGTGATGGCGCGTAATGAGGGTCCACTCCCTGCCGATAAAATGGCACGTTTATTCCGCGAGATTATGTCAGTATGCTTAGACTTAGAAGCCCCACAAAAAATTGCTTATTTAGGGCCTGCAGGCACCTTTACCCACATGGCAGCGCTGAAGCATTTTGGCAAAGCCGCCACAACAGTGCCGCTATCGACCATTGCTGATGTGTTTCGTGAAGTGGAAGCCGGCTCTGCGATGTATGGCGTCGTCCCTGTGGAAAATTCCTCAGAAGGCGTGGTTAACCATACCCTTGATGGCTTCTTATCCTCCGATCTGAAAATCATTGGCGAGGTGGAATTACCGGTGCATCATCAGTTTTTGGTGGGTGAGCATACCAAAGTGGGCGCGATTTCAAAAATTTATGCCCACAGCCAAGCGCTTGCACAATGTCGCCAATGGTTAGATACCCAT
Source organism: Moraxella sp. CTOTU46711 (assembly GCF_031975715.1). Taxonomy (NCBI): domain Bacteria; kingdom Pseudomonadati; phylum Pseudomonadota; class Gammaproteobacteria; order Moraxellales; family Moraxellaceae; genus Moraxella; species Moraxella sp. CTOTU46711. Next base: position 516,054 of record NZ_DALYMP010000001.1, on the reverse strand, counting down.
TATCCCAATGTCGAGCGTGTGGCAGTCTCTAGCAATGGTGAAGCGGCGCGGCGTATCAAAAATGAGTGGCACTCAGCCGCTATTGCAGGGGAAGTGGCAGCAAGCGAATATAATTTGCACAAACTATTTGAAAACATCGAAGATACCCCGTCCAATACCACACGTTTTTTAATCATTGGCCGCGAAGCAGTAGCGCCGTCAGGTCAAGATAAAACCTCGATTTTAGTGGCAGCCAAAGATCAGGCGGGCGCGCTGATTCAAATATTGCAGCCACTCGCAAAACATGGGGTATCGATGACCAGTATCGAAACCCGCCCAGAGCGGCCAAACAAATGGGCTTATGTGTTCTTTATTGATATGCTTGGTCATATTGACGATGCCAACATGCAGGCCGCCCTCGCTGAGATTCGCCCGCAAGTCAAAGATTTACGGGTACTAGGCGCTTATCCAAAAGCGGTGATTTAACCGTTTTTGGCAATAAAATTTTATCAGTATCAATCATCAACTAAAGGTTTTGATATGACGATCCAATCGGTCAATCACAGTATTGAGCAGTTAAAAGCTTATGAAATGGATAAATCCAATGAAGAGCTGACCCGTGAGTATGGCTTGGGTGACATCGTCAAATTGGCGAGCAATGAAAACCCCACGGGCTGCTCGCCACACGTGACCTTGGCAATCACGTCAAAACTGGGGGAATTATCGCGTTATCCTGATGGCGCAGGGCAGGGGCTTAAACAAGCGTTAGCCGATTTTTTGGGCTGTGAAACAAAACAAATTGTGTTGGGTAATGGCTCTAATGAGTTACTCAATAACATTACTGCAAGCTTTGCCGATGGCGATGATGTGATTGTGTATTCTCAATACGCGTTTTCGGATTACGAGTTGGCGTCTTTGGGTATTAGTGAGCGAACCCAACAAGTCGCTGCCAAAAATTTTGCTCATGATTTGCCTGCGATGCTTGAGACGGTCAATCAAACCGCCAATTGTAAAATGGTGATTATCACCAATCCCAACAACCCCACCGGCACCGTGCTCGCCAAAGATGATTTGATTAAATTCATCAAAAAAGTGCCATCGGAGGTGTTGGTGGTGATTGATGAGGCTTACATCGAATTTGTGCCAACGCTCAGCTGTGTAGATTTGACCCAAGAGTATGACAATGTCATTGTGCTACGTAGTTTTTCCAAAGCTTATGGACTGGCAGCCTTGCGCATTGGTTATGCAGTAAGCAGCGCAAGCATTGCCGAGATTTTAAATTATACGCGTCAGTCGTTTAATACCAGTACATTGGCGCATGCCGCCGCCACAGCGGCAATTAAAGACCAACATTTTATTAACCAATATTTGGTATTTAACCATGAGCAAAAACAAGCCTTATATGATGGCTTGGATAGCTTAGGTGTCGTCTATGTCAAATCAGCGACCAACTTTGTGATGGTCAATGTCGGCGATGGCATGGATATCTACCAAACATTGATTGAGCAAGGTGTGGTAGTGCGGCCGATGGTTGGCTACGGTCTGCCAGCCTGGATACGCGTGAGCGTGGGGTTGCCTGAAGAAATTAACCGTTTTTTAGATACGTTGGCGCAGGTATTGAGCTAAGTCAATGTTAGAAAAAAATCGTGAAGTATTTTGGCATTTTTTAGCGTTATTTGTGGTCATCGTTTGGGGAACAACATTAGCAAGCACTAAGGTGTTGCTGGCGGATATGTCACCCATTCAGATTTTGCTGTATCGGTCGTTATTTGCCTATGGGTTATTGTTTGCAATGTCACCTAGACTGCGAACCTTTAGCAGTGTAAAAAACGAAGTGTTGTATTTTTTGTCGGGGCTTTGCGGTATCACCTTGTACTTTTTGCTAGAAAATACCGCATTGCTATACACCTATAGCAGTAATGCGGCATTGCTAGTCACAGCATCCCCCTTGTTTACGGTGCTGATTGCCAGTTTTATCATTAAAACGCATGCCTTTAGCAAGTTGCTTTTAATTGCCTGTGTGATGGCGTTGGCTGGCGTGGCATTAGTACTAGCTAATCAGCCGATGAATTTAACCAATGGCATGCTGGGTAATATTTTGGCGCTATTAAGTGGGTTGGCGTGGTCGTTCTTTGGCTTTGCTAACAGTGCGATTAAAGATGCGCTCAACCCGATGGTGCGCATGCGTAAAGTGTTTTTGTATGGCATAATCACCGCGTCGCTGTATATGCTTGTGACAGGTGAAGCCTTTATCAACCTGCACGCGTTTACGCCCATTAATCTGGCAAATTTGCTGTTTTTAGGTGGTATCGCTTCCGCCTTGTGTTTTGTGTTGTGGACCAATGCCAATAAGAATTTGGGCGTGGTAAAAACCTCGCTGTATATTTATTTTATTCCGCTCATTGCGGTATTGTTGGGTGTGGTTTTATTGGGCGAAACAATCACCACCAGCACTATGTTGGGTGGGATTTTGATTGCATTGGCAGTCTTTTTAGCAAATTATAAAAAATCGGTAAGTTAAATGTTTGAAAAAGTGTGTTTTATTGGGCTAGGGCTCATCGGCGCGAGTTTGGCACAAGCCATGCGTGATAAAAAATTGGCCAAATCAATTGTGGCTGTCAGCCGTTCACAATCAACCATTGACAAAGGTATCAACTACGGACTGCTTGATGCAGGGTTTGATGATGCTGCCCTGGCAGTGCAAGGGTCAGACTTGGTGGTAATAGCCACGCCGGTACAGGCGGTCAAAAAGATTTTTGAACAAATCAAACCCATAATTACCGATAAAACCATTATCATGGATGTGGGCAGTACCAAAGGCAATATCATTGCAGACGCTAGCGCAGTGTTTGGTGAGGATATGCCGAAAGGTTTTGTGCCGGCCCATCCGATAGCCGGCGCAGAGAAATCAGGGATTGATGCGCGTAATGCCAAACTATTTGATAACCATAAAATTATCTTAACGCCGCTAGATACCACCAGCAAACAAGCCGTTAAAAAAGTGATTGCACTATGGGCGCAGACTGGCGCAGAAGTGGTGACCATGCCAGCGGATTATCATGATAAGGTGCTCGCGCGTACCAGCCATTTACCCCACTTGCTAGCCTACAATCTAGTCGCGCAACTAGCCAAGCACAACGACAATATGGATATTTTTCGTTTCGCGGCGGGTGGCTTTCGGGATTTTACCCGTATCGCAGCCAGCGACCCAACCATGTGGCATGATATTTTTTATGCCAATAAAACCGCGCTAATCGATGCCATTGATGAATTTAGTGAGCAATTAAGCCAGTTGAAAGCAATTATTGAGACCAATGATTCTGAGCAGATGCTAGGTATATTGACCCAAGCCCAAGCCGCCCGACAACATTTTGGACATATGTTAAATAAAACGCCTTATTTGGAAAAACAAGCCATGAAGCAAACTTACGTTATCGCCCCCGCCCAACAATTTGAAGGCAGTCACACTGTCGCGGGAGACAAGTCTATTTCTCACCGTTCGATTATGTTTGGTTCGTTAGCCAAAGGCACCACCACGGTGACAGGGTTTTTGGAAGGTGAAGACGCACTCGCTACTTTGCAAGCCTTTCGTGATATGGGCGTAGTGATTGAAGGTCCAAACCAAGGCAGGGTAGTGATTCATGGGGTTGGATTACATGGGTTAAAACCCTCGCATGATCCGCTATACATGGGTAATTCAGGCACCAGTATGCGCTTGTTATCAGGTATTTTATCGGCACAAAAATTTGATTCGGTGATGACGGGCGACCCGAGTTTATCCAAACGTCCCATGGAACGCGTCGCCAAGCCTCTGCGTGACATGGGTGCCAAAATCCAAACCACGGGCGAGAAGGGCACACCGCCGATTAGCATCACCGGCAATCAAACTTTAACAGGTATCAGCTATGAAATGCCGATGGCATCAGCGCAGGTCAAATCGTGTTTGCTGCTAGCAGGGCTATGGGCACAAGGCACTACCACGGTGATTGAGCCAGAAGTGACGCGCGATCATACCGAGCGCATGCTGACAGCATTTGGTTATCCTGTGACAGTGTCAAAAGTGCACAATGGCAATCAAATTAGTGTGACAGGGGGCGGCGAATTAACGGCGTGTGATATCGCAGTGCCTGCTGATATTTCATCCGCGGCATTTTTTATGGTGGCAGGCGCCATCGCCCAACAAGGCAATGTGACCATCAAACAAGTGGGTATCAATCCCACGCGCACCGGGGTGATTGATATCTTAAAGCTGATGGGCGCTGATTTGACATTGACCAATGAAACCACCGTTGGCGGTGAGCCAGTTGCCGATATCGTGGTGAAATCCTCAAAGTTGCAAGGTATTGAGATTCCTGAGCACTTGGTGCCACTCGCCATTGATGAATTCCCTGTGCTGTTTGTGGCAGCAAGTTGTGCCACGGGTAAAACCGTGCTACATGGCGCAGCTGAGTTACGCGTTAAAGAATCTGACCGTATTCAAGTCATGGCAGATGGGCTAAAAACCTTAGGAATTGCCTGTACCGTACTCGATGATGGCATTGAAATTGAAGGTCGCGGTGATGTGGCACAGGTCTTTGGGGGCGGTGAGATTGAGTGTCACCATGACCATCGCATTGCCATGAGTTTTACTGTGGCAAGTTTGCGCGCAAGTGATACGATTACCATTCATGGTACTGAAACGGTCAATACTAGCTTCCCTAACTTTGCTGAACTGGTCAATAGTGCAGGATTGCAAGTTAAAGTAGTGACTGACTAAACCCTAGGTGAGCTAAACTTGTATCACTGTCGCAAGTCTTTACATGGATGACATGAAAACTAAGATAGACTATGACTTTCTTAGTTTTTACTTTTTTATAAAAAATAAAATTTATCGTTGTGTTAATGAAAAATAAAATCCCCGAAAATCAAATCCTTAAAAGTCAAATCTCCGAAAGTCAAACCATTGATATCATCAATAGTGACATTTCGACCCGTGCCGTTGATAGTACTGACCATGAAAAACCAACCGTAGTGACCACCCCTAAAGGGGTATTGACCGCACTGGCTGCTTTTTTAATTTGGGGGTTTTTCCCGCTGTATTTTAAGCTACTCAAAGAGTATGATGCGATTGAAATCATTGGGCATCGAATTATTTGGACGTTTGTCACGATTTTACTGATCATGACAGTGACCAAAAACTGGCACTGGTTAAAAGTGATTCAAGCCAACCCAAAATGGCTACTTTATACTGCCGTTTCGGGGGCGATTATCTCAGTCAATTGGTTGGTGTACGTGTGGGCAGTCAATCATGATCAGATTTTGGAAGCCAGTTTGGGCTATTATATTGGTCCGTTGGTGGGTATTTTACTATCGCTAGTGGTCATCAAAGAAAAACTGCGTCCTTTGCAATGGATGGCAGTGATTTTGGCAGCGATAGGCGTGGTGATTCAGCTGGTCGTGCTGGGTAAATTGCCATGGGTATCGTTAGTGTTGGCGAGTAGCTTTTCTGTGTATGGTTTGATGCATCGCCATACTCCGCTTGACGCGCTGTCTGCGATGTTTATCGAAACGGCGCTATTGGTACCTATCTTTATTGGCTGGTTTGCTATGCATGATGTTGCTAGTAGTCAGTTAGATTTTTGGCTGTCGCCATCAATTTTTTTATTGATGATTGCAGGGCCTGTGACCTTGATACCTTTGCTCATGTTTAATAAAGCCACCAAAATGGTTAATTTTAGCTTATTGAGCTTTTTAAATTATTTGACCCCATCCATGATTTTTTTATTGGCGATATTCTTGTATCATGAGCCTTTTAATATTTATAAATTGATTACCTTTGCCTTTATTTGGACAGGGTTGGTATTTTTTAGTTATGATTTAATCAAACAACGAAATACCTAACGAGAGTAAAAATGACCACACCAGAAACCACCCAACAAACTAAGCTTGAAACGCCCCATGATACCACGCAAGCTACCACACAAAAAACCATGCATGAATCGCTATATTCAGCGGCGGATGCCTTATATGCGATTGCAAACGAAAAGTCCAACAGTCAGCCAATCAAGCTGACGGGCAATACAACGGATACAGTATTTGTCAAGGGACTCAAAGTCGATGCCGTGATTGGGGTCTATGAGTGGGAACAGCAAATAACCCAACCGCTGATTTTTGACATTGAAATGGTAGGCTGTCAATACCAAGCGTCGAAGACTGATAATATTCAAGATGCCATCAACTATAAAAGTGTCAGTGAGCGCGTGGCTGAAGTGAGCATTGCCAACAAAGTGGCGCTGTTAGAGCGATTAGCGCAATTGGTCGCTGAGATGATTTTGGCAGAATTTGCCCCAGAAAAAGTCACAGTGACGATTCACAAGCCCACCGCCATCAAACAAGCCGATAGTGTTGGGGTTAAAATTACCCGTTTTCGGCAAAATTAATTAGCCTAAGCAAAAAATATGTTTATTTGAGCATTTGAGTATGAGTGTACCACCGCGTGATGTCATAGTCATCGAAGCCTGTGTTTTGTCGTTAGCCAGTAATGTCAAACAACCTTATTATTTACAAAAAGCCAAAGACTGGATGCAAAACTTTGGTACTTTGACCCTCAGTGCAATTCATCCCAGTGAAGATACCTGTAGTGATACCAATTTAAACGATGACTTAAACAAGCAAACACCAAATAGACGGGTTTATTTTAACCAAGTGGCTTATTTAGCATTTGCGCAGCCAATGGATTATTGGCAGTGGTTACAAATCACCAAGAAGTTTGAACAGCAACAAGACAGACTTCTGTACCAAAAACCTGCTGTTACGTTAGACATTGATATCATTGCGGTAAAATGCCTGCATCAAATTGACAATATCGACCAAAGCCTCGATGAAAAAGGCAATCGATTTGTGCTATTTGCTAAATCAGCAAACCAGTGGTTAGGCATCCGCCGTCGGTTTCCGTTAGCTTGCTATGACCAAGTAGGGATAGTAGATTTATCAAAAAATATCGATTTGTCCTTTATCCGAAGTTTTTAATCCTCATCGCTCTCAATATTAATATCACTGTCACTATCAATGCCCAATTTTTTCATACGGTAGCGGAGTGAGCGAAACGTTGTATTTAATAATTTGGCGGCTTGGGTGCGATTCCAACCACTGTGGTTGAGTGCTGCGATAATGACTTTGCGTTCTTGATTCATCAAATATTCTTCAAGCCCTTCTTCAGGCAGCTGACCTTCCTCAACAGGGGGGTGGGCTAAATTAGGCGCATTGATACTCCCTATCGGCGCATCTAAAGTTAACGATTCATGGGTGGATTGGGTCGGTGTGGGCGCAAGTTGAATATTGGGTTTGACTTTATAACCAGTTGCAAACAAGTTGCTGCTATAGGAAGTATTGATGGGGCTGTTGGAAGCGGATTTAGCTTCAGCTAAGGGCGAAACTTGTAACGCGCTCGGTTGACTCAGTGTTGATAAGACGGGGTGATTGGGAGTTTCTGTGATTTCATGGATGTTATGAGTGTCAGGCGGTACGTTGGCCGCTGATAATGGCAAATTCAAATGATGGGCTTCAATCACATTATCATCAGCTAGGGTAATCGCGCGCTCTAAGATATTTCTTAATTCACGTACGTTGCCTGCAAAGTGATGGTTTGCCAATTGAACAGCGGCTTCATTCGATAATGTCGGTGGCTGCGCTAGTCCCCAATCGTCTGCAATCAAAGCGATAAAATGATTGGCTAACAGTAAAATATCATCACGCCGTTCATTGAGACTTGGTAATTTTACTTCAATCACATTGATGCGATAATATAAATCTTGTCTAAATTCACCGGTTTCGACAAGCTTAGCCAAATTTTTATGGGTAGCGGATAAAAGGCGCACATCCACGGCAATCTCTTGGGTGCTCCCAATTGGGCGGATTTTCTTTTCTTGTATCGCGCGTAATAATTTGACTTGCATTGAAATCGGCAAATCCGCTACTTCATCCAAAAATAGCGTGCCGCCATTTGCTTGTTGGAATAACCCTTCTTTATCTGCGGTAGCCCCAGTAAAGCTGCCTTTTTTGTGCCCAAAGAACTCGCTTTCCATCAACTCTGATGGGATGGCGCCGCAGTTAACAGGCACAAAATTGGCAGAGCAGCGCGGGCTTAAATCATGAATCAGCTTGGCAACGACTTCTTTACCAGTACCAGACTCACCCCACAAAAATACGGGCGCTTGGCTACGCGCCAACTTTTGGATGGTGGTTTTGAGCTGGGCAATGGCGTTAGATTGTCCGATTAAGCGATTGCTAAAAGGATCATAGACTTCTTTACAATTGAGTTTATTGGAATTTTCCGCCACCTTTAAGGCGTTTTCGACCAACTGGCGTAGCCGCGACAGCTCAAGTGGCTTGTTGACAAAATCAAAAGCGCCCAATTTTAACGCTTCAATCGCCAAATCCATACTACCGTGAGCGGTAATCACTGCCACGGGAGTTTTGGCATAATTTTTATTGATAAGCTTGACGATATCTAGTCCTGTTCCGTCTGGAAGTTTGAGATCGGTTAAGCAAAAGTCAAAACTATATTCGCTAAGATGGCTGATGCCGGTCGCATAGTCATAGGCGACTTTGGTTTCAATGCCCATTTTTTTGAGTGTCATCTGCATCAAGCGACACAAATCTACTTCATCATCAATAATCAGCGCTAATGCCATACAGATGCAACACCTTTAACACAAAGTAATTAGAGGAGATTATAACACTTCGCTTGTTTTATCGTCAGTAAGCTATGGCAAAACAAGCTAGTGCAGACGTTATGGCGGGCTAAGTTATAATAGCCCAGTCACTTGCTAGCCTCCGACTCACAAGCACCTTTGGTGACACTCATGGTCTTGTCCATAGCATTGACGCTATTATTCGCCATACAGGCGTTGCCATAGGTTTGATAGCGAACGATGCCATTATTGATAGTTTTGACGCAGACAGGATCATATTGCATGGTGCACACCATCTCAGGTTTTTTGATGGGCTGATGCATAGGTTGGGGGTTTTGCTGAGCTGGGCTAACAGCTTGGCAGCCAAATAAACTTAATGAGAAACATAATAGAGTAAAAAACTTGAACATAGCATTTCCTTATTGTGTTCCGTAGGTGATATAAGAGGTGATACAAGCAGCATTGAGTATACCAAAACTCAGTGAAATCATCTCCAATAATAACCCGCTTGCCAAATTATTATTGCTATTATCTGTTACCAAATTTTTAAAATGTAAACGGGTAAAGCCATGCGCCAGCCGTTGCACTCGTAACAAAACACGCCCCAAATCCGCCTATCGCCAAGCACAAGGCTAATGATTAAAGAAAAATTGCTGAATTTGTCAGACACAGCATAACGGGCAAAAGTTAAAAGCTAAGGGCTAATGGTTAAAGACTAGGGGCTAAGAGTTAAAAGGATGCGTTAAAGTCATTGCCATAGCCCAGTCAAAAGTTGTTGTGAAATTTGTTAGCGCATTTTATTTTATAGTTAAATTGATAAACATTCACTATAACGATGTAATACTCGTTTGATCATGAGGCAATCATGTTAACACTCACTTTTTTGGGCACATCAGCAGGGATACCCACTAAATACCGCAACGTCACCGCGCTTGCTGTATCACTCATCAATCCTTATAGCAAAGCAAAAAATATCCCTTGGATATTGGTGGACTGTGGAGAAGCCACCCAGCACCAATTACTCAAAACCCCGTTGTCCGTAATGCAACTAGAATTGATTTGCATCACCCATATACATGGCGACCACTGTTATGGTTTGCCAGGTTTACTGGCAAGTATGGCGATGAGTGGACGCAAGCAACCGCTAACCCTTATCGCCCCGCAAGCCATTGCCGATTATCTTGCCGCCGTGCAAGCCACGACAGCGCTGATGATAAGTTTTGACATTAATTTTATCGCCATTGAAAATAGAATGCAGGGGGATAGTTACCAACCTGTCACGCTGGATTTGACAGACGGCCATCAGCTACAAGTTGACGTGATTGCGCTATCACACCGCATCCCTAGCCATGCATTTAAATTCACCCAGCGCCTGTCCAAAAAAACCTTATTGACCCAAAAACTCACCGAGCTTAACGTGCTAGATAAACGGCTATGGGGTAAACTTAAATACGGTATTGACGTCAATCTAGATGATAACACCTTGCTAAAATCCGCGGATTTTGTCACCACCACGCTGCATAAAACCGTGCTGATAGTCGCAGGCGACAATGACTCACCTGAGCTATTAGCCGATGCCATATCAGATACCGATGTGCTAGTACACGAGGCGACTTATACCCAAGCAATCGCTGATAAACGAAAAGTAGCCCCTAACTATTTTGACCCCATGCATTCAACCGCCAAGCAAGTTGCCGAGTTTGCGCAGCTATCACAGTTAAAAAACCTGATTTTGACCCATTTTAGCGCGCGTTTTCAACCTTTTGATAAACCTAGTAGCAAAACTTTGAATATGTCAGATATTCGGGCAGAAGTTGCTGTAAATTATCAAGGTAATTTTTGGCTTGCCCAAGATTTTGATGAATTTGAAATCAATAATGACAACGTTAAAAAACGCAATACGCAAATAAATTAACCCTTAGAAAGCTATCTTGTTAAAAGAAAATTTTGTAAAAAATTTTATTGATAACTTTTTTTTATACGCACCAGTCAAATTTACTTGTTATTCCGCCTAGAATTATTTTGCATAATTAATTATATTTATGGTAATTTAATCATCATTTTTTTAATTTATAACTGTCTTAGCCAATCGTCAGTTGTGGATTGAGAATCCAACCGAACCGCTTGAGGAGAGTGTATGCAAATTGGTGTACCAAAAGAAACTGCATTATATGAAAATCGGATTGCGATTACCCCCGATACTATTAAAAAATTCATCAAGTTGGGTCACAGTATTGTGGTCGAACGCAATGCGGGTAAAGGTTCGTTTATTACCAATGATGCGTTGGAACAAGCAGGGGCACAAATTGTTGAGGATGCGATCTCAACAAGTGATGTGGTGCTGACGGTCAATAGCTTGACGATTGAACAAATCAACCAGCTAAAACAAGAAGCGATTGTCATCGGCATGATGAATCCGTATCGCAATGCCAATTTGCAGGACTATGCCAATCGCCACGCCAAAGTATATGCCATGGAGCTATTGCCACGAACTTTGTCGCGGGCGCAGAACATGGACGTGCTGTCATCCCAAGCCAACTTGGCAGGTTATAAAGCGGTGATTTTGGCTGCCAACCAGTTTGGTCGTCCTTTCCCCATGTTTATGACATCGGCAGGTACGGTGAAACCTGCGCGTATTGTCATCCTAGGCGTAGGCGTCGCGGGTCTGCAAGCAATTGCTACCGCTCGTCGTTTGGGTGCCGTTGTAGAAGCCAGTGACTTACGTCCCACCGTGCGTGATCAAGTGGAGTCAGTGGGTGGTAAATGGCTCGATGTCCCCATGAGCGATGAGGAAAAAGCCAAAGCCAAAGACACAGGCGGCTATGCCTGGACACCGTCTGAGCAATATATCAAAGACCAAGCTGCGGTTGTCGATAAAGCGGTCAGTCAAGCAGATATCGTGATTACCACGGCTCAAATTCCTGGTCGCAACGCCCCGCGTTTGATACACCAAGCTACCATCGATAAAATGAAATCTGGCTCAATTCTACTCGATATGGCCGTGGAAACAGGCGGTAACGTAGAAGGCTCAGTGGTCGGACAAAATATCATTACCCCAAACGGTGTCACTATCATGGGTGTGCCCAATATTCCATCGACCTTGGCGGCGCAGTCATCGGCATTGTATGCCAACAATTTATATAACTTTTTTGCAACCTTGATGGATGACAATAAAGTGTTTGCGCTCAATCCAGAAGATGAAATCCAAAAAGCCTTGCTGGTTACTAGCCAAGGTCAAGTATTGTTAGCCAGTCGCTAACCTAATTTTCATTTAATTTTACCTATCGAGGTTAGGAGGTTTTATGTTATTGACCCTATTAGCGTCTGCGACATCTGCCACCCCATTTGTGGCAATCTTTAGTATCTTTGTTTTGGCTATTTTTGTGGGTTATTACGTGGTTTGGGGGGTAACACCTGCACTGCATACCCCACTCATGGCGGTGACTAATGCATTATCCAGTATTGTCATCGTCGGTGCCATGCTGCAGACCGTCAGCATCGGTGGCAATATGTTTACCCCAACCAGCTTATTGGGGGCGTTTGCGGTATTTTTAGCTAGCATCAATATTTTTGGTGGTTTTTCGGTGACGGAACGTATGTTAGCGATGTTTAAATCAAAAGATAAAAAAGCCAAAGCTGAGCCAAACAAAGAAGGAAATGCTTGATGAATGAGAATTTGAATTGGGTCGCCCAACATGCGGATTGGTTTTATTTGATTGGTGCGGTGCTATTTATTTTAACCTTACGGGGTTTATCAAGCCCAAAAACAGCCATCCGTGGTAACCGATTCGGTATGATAGGTATGGCGATTGCCATTATCACTACCTTTTTCTTGGCACCCAGTCCGGTATTTGTATTAATTGTTGGCGCGATGGTGCTAGGCGCTGTGGTTGGTACTTGGAAAGCACGTACTGTTGCCATGACGCAAATGCCCGAAACCGTGGCTTTGATGCACTCTTTAGTGGGTCTATCGGCGGTTGCCATCGCACTAGCGAGCGTATTGCATACAGGCGTCGAGCATAGCACCATCGCGCGGTTTGAGTTGTTTGTGGGCTGTTTTATTGGTGCAATTACCTTTTCAGCATCAATGTTTGCTTTTGGTAAATTGGCGGCAAAAAGCTGGGCAAAGACGCTTAAAGGCACTTGGGTAAAACCTGTCCAAGCGTTATTATTCATCGCGATGTTAGCGTTTGGTATTATGTATTTTACCACCCAATCCATGCCAGCGTTTTATGCCATGACCATTCTGGCTATTATTTTTGGCTGGATGTGGATTGCGCCGATTGGCGGCGGTGATATGCCTGTGGTGGTATCACTACTCAACTCATTCTCTGGGTGGGCGGCAGCCGGTATCGGTTTTACCCTAGGCAACTCAATGCTAATTATCGCAGGGTCGCTGGTGGGTTCATCTGGGGCGATTTTGTCCTACATTATGTGTAAAGCCATGAACCGTTCACTTCTGAACGTATTGTTTGGCGGTATGTCAAGCAGCTCAGCTGCTGCGACAGAAGAAGACACGGGACCCAAAACTTACCGTACAGGCTCACCTGAAGATGCCGCCTTTATGATGGAAAACTCTAGCAGTGTCGTCATTGTGCCAGGGTATGGTATGGCGCAAGGCCGCGCCCAAAATGCGGTAAAAGAGCTTTATGAAATGCTTAAAGAAGAAGGCGTGGACGTGCGTTTTGCGATTCATCCCGTGGCAGGTCGTATGCCAGGTCATATGAACGTACTATTGGCTGAAGCAGATGTACCGTATGAAGACATCTTAGAAATGGATGAAATCAACTCCGACTTTGCCGGTACAGACGTTGTGCTGATTATCGGTGCCAATGACGTTGTCAACCCAGCGGCAAAAGACGATCCAAACTCACCCATCTTTGGTATGCCAATTCTTGAAGCAAATAAAGCGCAAACCGTGATGGTCATCAAACGCTCAATGAGTGCCGGCTACGCAGGTCTTGATAATAGCTTATTCTATATGGACAAAACCATGATGATCTTTGGCGATGCCAAAAAAGTGGTGGAAGACATGATTCGCCATATCAATGGCACAGGTCACTAAGTTTTTGTGACTTTAATCAACCCTGACTAACCAGTTTAGTCAGGGTTTTTTATTTGCTATAATCAGGCGGATATCACAAGGAAAATTCATGAATTTATTACTTCGTTACCTTATCTTATGCTTGATGCTAAAATCCGATAAAGCAAAGTCATCTAAACCAAGCTATAGCGATGCGATCGTCCGTCACTACCGGATTTTGCCACATGATATGGGGTTTCGTCACCATGTGCCTAATTATCGCTACTTAAGCTTTATTGAGCTCAACATCCAGCAGTGGCTGATGCAGCAACGCCCGATGGACGAGCTTGGTTGGGTGATTGCATCGCAACAATTAACTTACATCAAAGAAAGCTTTTTGTTTGATAAATTGGCGCTTCGCAGTCAACTATTGGCTTGGGATAAAAAATACCTGTATTTTCGCCACGAGTTTTGGGTGAAAAATGACTTAAATGTGGTGGCATTGACCAAAATTGTATTGATGCTAGATGGGCAAGTGCAACCGACCAGCGTCATTGTACAGCAAGATGAACAAGTTCATCCTGTCATCAAAACTTGGCAAGACAATCTTAACGAAATCAAAAAACTCACTCTCATCAAATAACTGGAGAAAAAATATGTCCCTCAAATGGAACGACACGTTAGAAATTGCCATTCAACTTTCTGAAAAATACCCTGATGAAGACGTACAATATATTCGTTTTACCGATTTGCATCGGTATGTGACGCAGTTAGAAGAATTTGGCGATGACCCAACCAAATCCACCGAAAAACAACTAGAAGCGATTCAAATGGCTTGGCTAGACGAACTAGATTGAGCGTCATGCTAGGTTCTTCTTCATACTAGATTGTTAATGAGCAGCAGCTAAATTAATTTACCCATGAAAAATGACTCGCGTTTGCTTAATGCGTCAGCCAAAAATAACAGTTTTTGATGTCATTTAGCTTGGGTAAATAATCATTTGCCACCCTTACGAAGATTGCCAACCCACCAAAATTAGCCGTATCACTGGGTTGCTATCATGCAGTATTTGGGTTAACAGTATTTAGTTTAACAGTAAGTTTTGTAATATTTGCTCATAAATTGCGGCAAGTTTGCCCAAATCTTCAACCTCTACACATTCATCAATTTGGTGGATGGTCGCATTACGCACGCCAAGCTCAACCACTTCAGGCGACCTATTTTCAACATTCAACGTTGCGATAAAACGACCATCTGAAGTGCCGCCTGTGGTTGAAAGCTCTGTATCTGTCCCCGTCACGGCTTTAATCGCGGATTGACAGGCGCCGACGAGGTTGCCTTGCGGCGTCAAAAATGGGTTGCCCGATAATTTCCAATTGATGTGATAACTAGCTGCACCGTCTTGAAAATGCTTGTCAAAAATCGCATGGGTAGTCGCTTTAAGTTTCTCATCGTTGGTCTCAGTGGAAAAACGAAAATTAAACTCGGCGCTTAAAGTTGCAGGAATCACATTGTTAGCCCCAGTGCCTGCATGAAGGTTTGAGATTTGCAGGGTGGTGGCAGGAAAATACGCATTGCCATTGTCCCAAGTTTGGCTGCAAAGCTCGGACAGTGCTGGCAAAGCATAATGAATGGGGTTAACTGCCAAATGCGGGTAGGCAACATGGCCTTGTTTGCCGGTGACCGTCAAAACGGCGCCAAGCGAGCCACGGCGACCATTTTTGATGATATCGCCCAAGGTGTGAGTACTAGAGGGTTCGCCAATCAAGCAATAGGTTATGGGTTGGTTACGCGATTGCAATGTTTCCACCACTTTGATTGTACCGTTGACCGAAGGACCTTCTTCATCAGCGGTGATTAAAAAGGCAATTGAACCGTGATGATTGGGGTGCTTGGCGACAAAGTTTTCAACAGCGACAGTAAATGCCGCAATTGCTGTTTTCATGTCTGCAGCACCACGCCCATATAGTATGCCATCTTTGATAGTAGGTTCAAATGGCGGATAAGTCCATTGGCTGACATCGCCCGTGGGCACGACGTCGGTATGTCCTGCAAAACATAAGACGGGCGCCTGCGTCTGCCCACGACCTTGACGAATTGCCCATAAATTTTTGACTTCTGCTTCGCGTCCTGTTGTGCCTTTTTCGCCAAAGTATAAAAACTCACAATCAAAGCCGAGGTGGTTAAGCCGCTCAGCCAGTATATTTTGACAGTCAAGGTCAGTTGGCGTCACTGATGGCTCGCGCATCAACTGTAAACTCAGTGCTAAGGTTTGCGCTTGAAGGTGGTCTAAATTAGTGGCGTTACTGGCATAATCAGTCATCGTCGTTTCCTCAAAATCTCTCAAAAATCTCGCTTATTTGCGCTGCATATTAGCATAAATTAGCGCCTTAGCGGGTCGCATTGTTCGCAATCGCTTAGCATTTTGGCTACAATACGCTTTTTTTTCTGGCTATGCTTTTTTCTTACTGTGCTTTTTTGTGTTTTTTGCGAATGTTACTGGGGACATGTGGTACTGATGAATATCTCTACTTTTTTAATGGGCATGAGCGTCTGCTTTTCGTTAATTTTGGCGATTGGGGCACAGAATGCGTTTGTGCTTAAACAAGGGCTAAAACAACAATTTGTGTTTATCGTGTGTTTGATTTGTGCGTTATCCGATGCGGTGTTGATTACGGGTGGTGTGTTTGGTTTTGGCAAACTGATTTCGCAATTCCCGCTGATTATCACCATTGCCAAATACGCAGGGGCGTTGTTTTTAATTGTGTATGGTGCTCGAAGTTTTATTGCGGCTTATCAATCAAACCAATCGCTCGTGGCGCAGGGTGAAGAGGTGGGTAATTTAAAACAAGTGATTGCCATGTGCTTGGCGTTTACTTGGCTCAATCCCCATGTGTATTTAGATACGGTGATTTTGCTTGGGACGATTGCGTCACAGGTTACCGATAAACTGGCGTTTGCCTTGGGCGCAATTTTATCTTCGTTTATCTTCTTTTTTAGTTTGGGTTATGGTGCGCGTATGCTGCAGCCGCTATTTGCCAAACCACTGTCTTGGAAAATTCTTGATATCCTTATCGGAATTGTGATGTGGGGGATTGCGGCAAGTTTATTACTGGCTAATTAGCCCATCTTTTCTCATCCAAGTGGCAATAGAGAAGCGTTCACGATGGGTGATTGCGACTTGATGGACTAAGTTACTATTAAAAACCACCAATCTGTTACCTTGGGGCTGTAATTGTTGCTGTGTGTCATGGTGATCGATGACGACAATTTCACCGCCATCGGGCGCCCCCCAACCTTCATTGAGATAAAAAACTGCCGATAACACACGTTCATCACGCCCTTGCGGATTGTCTGAATGCCACTGATAACCAAACCCTGCAGGGTAGCGGGCATAATGGGCTTCACTACGGCGAATGCCAGTGTATAAGGTTTGATTAAAAAATTGCGCGAGCTCGTTAATCGCTTGTAGATACTGCATACCAATCGGACAGCGCTCATCAATCCAGCGGGTGCTATCCCCGCGAATGCTAGTGATTCGCTCACCCTGCGTCAAATTGGCCGCTTGATAGTCAATCAAGCCACTCTCTTTTTGTAACGCCTGAAAAAAATTGACGTCAAAACAGTCATCTAGCACGATAAACCCGTCATTAACCAGCCCGTCAAGCTGTGTGTCATTTATTTTTTCAAACCAGTTGGGCAGGATAAAATTCAACTCTGGCATATGCGCTGTGTTTCCTTCAGCATTGTTTAAACATTTAACTGGGCAATTTTTAGCAAAAACTTCGCCAATTTTTGATAGCTATGCTACCATACCTGCTAATTTGTTTACGAAAAATTTATTATGAATTATCAACACAGCTACCACGCAGGCAACTTCGCTGATGTGGTAAAACATGTTTTATTGTTGCAATTACTTGAGATGATGAGCGCCAAGCCAAAACCTTATTATATTTTGGATGCGTATGGTGGGCGCGGTTTGTATTCACTTGCCAGCGATGAAGCCAAAAAAACCGGCGAAGCCATCCATGGTATTACCAAACTGCTAGCGCAAGACAATAGCCAAGCGCCACAGGCGGTGCAAACTTATCTACAAGATATTGGCTACGCCAAAAAATTCTATGATAAGCATGTGTATCCAGGTTCGCCTTGGTTTATTGCCCATCACATCGAAGAACAACAAGACGCTCACCCAGAGATTAACAATCGCGCCGAAGCGTTTGAATGGAAAGCAAGCGAGTTTGATGCGCTCAACTACCAACTGCACCAATTGCCCATTGGTGTGCAACATCGCAATGCCTATGAAGGGATTTTGGCGGTGCTACCACCCCAAGAAAAACGCGGGTTGATTCTAATCGATCCCCCTTTTGAACAGGAACACCGTGATTTTAGCGCATTGGTAGATTTGTTGGTCAAAGCGCATAAAAAATGGTCAACCGGGGTATTGGCTCTTTGGTACCCCATCAAAAACAACGATGCGGTTGAGCTGTTTTATAAAAAAATGAAACGTACCGAAATCCGCCGTCAATTGGTGCTTGAGCTGAATATTTTCCCACCCGATTTGCCGATGGGCTTAAATGGGACGGGCATGTTAGTGATTAACCCACCGTGGCAATTTGATGCTAAAGCCGAAGAGATTTTGCAATATCTACAGCCAATTTTGCAGCATCCTGAAAGCCCACAAATGAGCGTGGAGCAGCGCACCAAAGTACAATGGTTGGTTGGCGAATAATGTCACACTTGGCGGGTTAACTGGTCACACAACCCGCCAAATTTCGCAATTTGTTACCGAGCTCGATGCACCTAGCAACAGACGATTTATTATAGACGACCTGCAAGAGACAACCTGCAAGGATAATCAATGAATAACGATAATAATAACCAACCAACCCTTATCAAGACGCCCATCGACCCCTCCCAACAGCCGCCACCGGCTCAGGATATCAATCCAATTCAGCTTGAGCATCAGCGTAACCGTGAATTGGCAGAAACTGATGACTATGATGGGCTGACCTTTGAAGTCATTGAAAATGCGCGTGTCGCTGACAAAACGATTGCGCAAAAAGGCGTTTATTTAATTCCCAATTCATTTACGCTATTGTCGCTGCTTGCGGCATTTTATTCGATTACCCAAAGCGCGTTGGGAGAAGGGCATTATATGCGTGCCTGTGTGGCGATTTTTATCTCGGCATTGCTAGATGGGTTAGATGGTCGGGCGGCAAGGCTGTTCAATGCACAAAGTCCCTTTGGCGAGCAGCTAGACTCGCTAGCTGACTGCATCGCGTTTGGACTGGCGCCTGCGTTATTGATTTATCATTATGCGTTAGAGCCGTTGGGGCGTATTGGTATCGCTTGCGCCTTTGTGTATGCTGCCTGTGCCGCGCTGAGACTGGCGCGTTTTAATGTACAAATTGGTGTCGTTGATAAAAAATACTTTGTCGGGGTAGCAAGTCCGTTAGCCGCTATTTTAGTCACGACGTTTGTGATGGTGCATATGGATTGGCAAGTTGAATTGCCTGCGACCAGTCCCGCTTTTCAAATCTTGGCAGCTATTTGGGTAGTGGTTGCCGGCTTTTTGATGGTGAGTAATTTAAAATACTATAGCTTTAAAGAATTTGATAAAAAGCGTGTCCCGTTTGTGGCATTGATTTTGATTGTGTTTGCGCTGGGTATCGTATTGTATAATATTCCTGCAGGATTGCTCGCGATTAGCGTGATTTACGCCTTATCGGGCCTAGTAACTGCGGTTTGGAGTAAGTTTAAACGCAAATCTGTTTAGAGCTACTCTGGTTTTTTTATTTTAGTAGCAAATTTTTTTAGAAACGGATGTTCAAATAGTACAAAAACTGGCATGATGAGCGTATCGTTTTCATGCCCGTTTTTTTTGGGTAACATGATGCGTTGTTCAAGGATATGAACCATTAATTCCCTCATAAGGAGTATGAGATGCACCGTCAGTCTGATTTAATCCACCCTACTTTTAGCCTAACCAAAATTTTTATCTCGGTGTGGCTGGCCTCAACCTTAGCCGCTTGTGGTAGCGATAATGATTCCACTACAACGCCACCTGCCAAAACAGGTGTTGCTTCACTGCCCACAGGTAATTTAATCAAAGATCCATTAACGACCAAAAATCTCACCGCTAGCGCCTTAACCCAGTTATTTAATACCACAGATCCCGATTTTAGCCAAGTTGCAGCCACGCCCAAGTGCGGTGTGCGTGTAGAATACATGCAATATGATACCGTCGATGTCAAAGGTAATAAGACCGATGCGACGGGTGCTGTTTTTATTCCGACAGGCACGGATGCAAGCTGTAGTGGCAATCGACCCATTGTACTCAATGCACACGGTACGGCAACGACCAAAGCCTATAATTTTGCAGAAATCGGTAATGCCAACAATGAAGCAGGACCAGCCGCGACATTGTTAGCGGCTCTGTTTGCAGGGCAAGGCTATGTGGTTATTTCACCCAATTATGCAGGTTATGACAAATCAAGCCTAGCTTATCATCCGTACCTCAATGCCCAGCAGCAGTCACACGAGATGGCAGATGCGTTAAAAGCAGGCAGGGAAGTGGTACGCCGCACAGGCAGTGCAACCAATGTCGCTGACAATGGCAAATTGTTTGTTACAGGTTATTCTCAAGGTGGCTATGTCACCATGGCAACAACACGCTATCTTGAAACGCTTAAAGAACCTGTGACAGCAGCCCTGCCAATTTCTGGACCCTATGCCATGGAAGCCTTTGGTGATGTGGTATTTGGTGGCAAAGTCATGCTCGGTGCGACGTTTTTTGCCCCGCTGATGGCTCGCAACTATCAAGAGCAGTATGGCAATATTTATGCCAAACCCAGTGACATGTTTGCGCCAGCCAACGCCGATGAAATCCCCTCGCTACTGCCTAGCACCAGCATGACTGATATGCAGCTCATTGTAAGTGGTAAATTGCCTGCCTCTGCGATGTTTCAAAAAGCGCCAACTGGCAATTCAACGCTCGATGCGTTATCACCGTCTGACCCAGCATTTAGTTTTGGTTTTGATACAACGCAGTATTTAATCAAAAATGACTACCGATTAGGATACTTGGCGGATGCCCAAAAAAATGTCGATTGGGCAGTGCCTTATTTACAAG
This sequence comes from Moraxella sp. CTOTU46711, assembly GCF_031975715.1. Taxonomy (NCBI): domain Bacteria; kingdom Pseudomonadati; phylum Pseudomonadota; class Gammaproteobacteria; order Moraxellales; family Moraxellaceae; genus Moraxella; species Moraxella sp. CTOTU46711. The sequence goes on along the minus strand of NZ_DALYMP010000001.1, from coordinate 495,244 downwards.
GTTATACCAACTATAGCCCAGTGCCTGCCACACTGCCTGAACATCCACTACGTAAAGCGTTAAAAGCCAATGACTTGCGTGGTTATTTACCAACAATGCCTGTCATTATGTGTGGCGGTAACCAAGATCCGATGGTGTTCTTTGACGTCAATAGTAGTTTAATGAAAAAACTATGGGACACAGATACTAATAAAACTAGCGCGACCAAGTTGGGAATTATTGATATCGATATCACCAATCGCGCAACGCGTCAAAAACCGGTTTATCAAACGTTAGGTTTTGATACCGTCAACAATAATAGCATCCAGTCTCAATCAGAAAAAATGCAAGCAGGATTTGCTAGCAAAGTGCAAAATATTGCGGCGATTGCGGCTGCCAACGGGGGCAATCCATCACAAGCCGTCGCTATGCAATATCATGGTTTAGTCACGCCATATTGTATGGGTGTGGCACAGACATTGTTTAGCCAGTTCTAAATTTGCCATATCTACTAAACATATACGCATATAACTGATACCCATTTAACAAAGCCTGTTTATTAACAGGCTTTGTTATTAGACAGTTTATTTTATAGATTATTGAAATAGCTGATTAAATTTGGGTAGCTTACCATGGGGGTGAAATAACACCCGTCAAAGCATGATATTTTGACATTACGGTCGACATTTGGCGGTGAGTTAACTGCTAAATCATGCGTTTTATGCTATAATTATTCCTTTTTACTATCCTAAAAATATAACGTCATCTGTGTTGCTTTTCTGAAGTTTTTGATTGGGGTTTTTTTGCAACTTTTGGTCAAAATTGCGCATTACTTTTAAACGCATTGTTGTTAACTTAGCCGTTGCCTTGAAAAGTAAAATAAATAAGATGACTCACATATTTAAGTAGCTTGATAAAAGGAGCGTGCATGTCCACCGATTCCGTTAGCCCCATTAGCATCGTCGATGAATTAAAACAATCTTATCTCGACTATGCCATGAGCGTAATTGTCTCCCGTGCTTTACCTGATGTGCGTGATGGGCTCAAACCTGTTCATCGCCGTGTGTTATACGCGATGCATGAATTATCAAACGACTTTAACAAACCTTACAAAAAATCGGCGCGTGTGGTGGGTGATGTTATCGGTAAATACCACCCGCATGGCGATACCGCAGTTTATGACGCGATTGTACGTTTGGCGCAGCCGTTCTCAATGCGCTATATGCTCATCGATGGTCAAGGTAATTTTGGCTCAGTGGATGATGACCCTGCCGCAGCGATGCGTTATACCGAAGTGCGCATGCAAAAACTCACTCACCAAATGCTGGGTGATTTGGATAAAGACACCGTAGATTGGGAGCCAAACTATGATGGCTCAGAGCAAATGCCAAGCGTCATGCCAGCGCGTATTCCAAATTTGCTCGTCAACGGTGCCACAGGCATTGCGGTGGGTATGGCGACCAATATGGCGCCACACAATCTGACGGAAGTGATTAATGCGTGTTTGGCCTATGCCGATGATCCGCACATCTCGGGTGAAATGCTCATGCAGTACATCACCGGTCCTGATTTCCCAACAGGCGGTATTATTTATGGTCGCTCAGGCATTGTCGATGCTTATCGCACCGGTAAAGGTCGCTTGCATTTGCGCGGCAAATATCACATCGAACCGATGAGTGAAACGGGCGCCAATAAAGAACGTGAGCGTATTGTATTTACCGAGATTCCGTATCAAACCAATAAAGCAAAACTGATTGAAAAAATCGCAGAATTGGTACGCGATAAAAAACTTGAAGGCATTAGCGAGATTCGCGATGAGTCAGATAAAGATGGGATGCGTATCGCCATTGACTTAAGACGTGGTGAAAACGCGGAAGTCATCGTTAATAATCTATTTATCCAAACGCCTTTAGAATCAAGTTTTAGTATCAACATGGTTGCCTTAGATGAAGGTCAACCTAAAATCATGACGTTGCGTGATTTAATTGCCGCTTTTGTGCGTCACCGCCAAGAAGTTGTTACTCGCCGTACTATTTTTGAACTCAAAAAAGCGCAGGCGCGTGGTCATTTGCTCGAAGGGCTGACCATTGCCCTTGCCAACATTGATCGCATTATTGACACTATCAAGGCATCGGCAAACCGCCAAGAAGCCCGCGATAATTTACTGACCAACACTTGGCAGTCAGGTGGCGTGATTGCCATGTTAGAGGCAGCAGGCAGTCATTCGATTCGCCCTGATGTGATTGAAGGCGAAGACCTAAACGCCCCATATGGACTGATTGATGACAAGCAAAATTATCGTCTATCGCCCGACCAAGTCAATGCTATTTTGGATATGCAGCTGCACCGTTTAACAGGGCTAGAGCAAGACAAGCTACAGCAAGAATTCAAAGAAATCTTGGCACTCATTGCCCAATTACAAAGCATTTTGGATAACTTTGACAAATTAATGCAAGTAATCAAAGACGAATTAATCCAAATCCGTGATGACTTTGGCGATGCGCGCAAAACCCAAATCGTCGATAGCCGCAGTGACTTTAGCCGTGCTGATTTGATTCCTGAACAAACCGTTGTGTTGACTGTTTCACGCACGGGTTATGCCAAAACCCAGCCTATTAGCGACTATATCGCCCAAAAACGCGGTGGCAAAGGCAAGTCAGCCACTGCCATGAAAGCAGACGATGTCATTGATCATATGGTGGTCACGTCCACACACAACAACGTGATGATTTTTACCGATCGTGGTCGTGTGTTTGGGTTACAAGTGTTTGAAGTGCCTATTGCCAGCCGTGGTTCGCGTGGCCGTCCGATGGTCAATTTGATTGCGCTCGATGCCGATGAAAAAGTCACCGCCATCTTGCCCGTGACCGAAGACGACAAGCAAAATGACAATAGCTATGTGTTCTTTGCAACCGCATCGGGTATGGTAAAACGCGTCCAATTGTCACAATTTAAAAACCTTCGCGCCAACGGACTTCGCGCTGTCGAACTCAATGACGGCGATAACTTGATTGGCGTTGCCATTACCGATGGCGAGCAAGACATTATGTTATTTTCCAATGAAGGTAAAGCGATTCGCTTTAATGAAAGTAAAATCCGTGCGATGGGTCGTACCGCAAAAGGGGTACGCGGTATGCGGGTGACGCTACTGGCCAATCAAGGTATCGAAGACGAGGATACCGATCTTGAAGACGATAGCCAAGATGACCAAGACAATGACAGTGTCGTTGCGGTTAGCCGTGTGGTGTCGTTAGTTGTGGCCCCACAGCAAGGCGAGATTTTATGTGCTTGTGAGCGTGGCTTTGGCAAACGTACGCCTGTCTCTGATTTTCCTGTCAAAGGTCGGGGTGGTAAAGGCATGATCGCCATCAAAACCACGGCGCGTAATGGCGAGCTGGTGCAGGCATTAGCGGTAACCGATGCCGATGATATTGTGCTGATTTCTGATGCCGGCACGCTGGTGCGCACACCTGTCGGACAAATCGCGCAAACAGGTCGTAATGCGCAAGGGGTCACCCTGATTCGTATTTCACAAGATGAATCATTGGTATCTATTGCTTTGGTTGAAGGCGGTAGTGAAGACGAGCTGGACGAAGATAGTTTAGAGGCAGCATTGGCTGACAATATCGCGCAAGACAGCGCTGATTTACAAGACAGTGCGGATTTGCAAGACATCGAGTTGTCTGAAACGCTGCAACAAGATGGTTTACTAGAAGCCGATGCACAACAGCTAGATGACTAATTTGTAGCCTTGCTATTTGTAACCTCACTTTATCAAACCAGCTTATCAAACAATAAGCTGGTTTTTTTTCGCTGAATTCTACAATTTCGCAACAGCCAGTAAGTTTAAAGCCTTATAAAATTTAAAATTATCTTGTTCCAACAATCCTATTACATTAAAAGACGAGTATACCCATGTCAAAACTGCATCTACATCACCTTGAAAAATCACGTTCGTTTCGAATTCTTTGGCTATTAGAGGAATTAGAACTGCCTTATCAGTTAACCAAGTACGAACGCCATCATGGTTTGGCGCCCAAGTCTTTGCAAAAAATTCACCCGATGGGTAAGGCACCTATCCTGCAAGATAATGGAAAAACGCTGATTGAATCTGCCAATATCATTGAGTATTTGATTGATAACTATGACAAGTTAAGCGACCCGCAAGATGCACAGCTAATCTCACAACTGGTGCTGAATAAAAAATTTCGCCCAGATTATGGCAGTGAGGCGTATGAGCAGTATCGATATTGGCTGCATTTTACCGAAAGCTCGTTGATGCCCTTGCTTATTATCCGACTAATATTTGCTACCATGATAAAAAAATCACCGATAGGTATCAAGCAAGTGGCAAAATTACTCAAATCAGGTATAGACAAATCTTACCTGAATCATTCATTGACCGAACAGCTCAAAATGTTAGATAAGCATTTGGGGAATAATGAATGGCTTGCTGGCAACCAATTTAGCGGCGCTGATATACAGCTTGAATTTGGCATAAACGCCATGCAAGAAACCCATAGCTTAGAGGCAAAATACGCCAACATTCACAATTGGCTAAAAAAATGCCAAGCTCGCCCAGCTTATCAAAAAGCGGTTGATAAATGTTGATGATTGACTGTCAACCCATTTAACCCTTTTATTACTTTACTTTATCGATAAATTTACTATTCGGTCAGAAAAAACAGTTGTTTTTTTCACCTTTATTTCATAGCTAAATACCTATTAAAAATTAGCGAAAATACATAAATATTTTTTTCCTGTAAAATATTGCTATCGCTATTTATAACAATGTTTTGTGTCTAATAGTTGAATACTTTGAGTCGTTTACAACCTAGCTCCATTCTAGGTTATTTCCATGGATGGATGCCATTGCCAGAAGGAACGAAAAATGCAATATCAGTATTTTAAAGACCCTGATAGTCAAGAAACCCAAGAATGGCTTGACGCCTTTGATTCGGTGATCAAGTCAGTGGGAAAAAAACGTGCCACTTTTTTACTAAAAGCCATCTATGATAAGGCGGTACAAGAAGGGTTACGCGTTAACCGTCTTGACACCGCTTATATCAACACTATTCCTGTAGAAGATCAGCCCTCGTATCCCGGTGATTTAACCCTCGAGCGTAAAATTCGCGCTATCATTCGTTACAATGCGGTGGCGATGGTGATGCGTGCCAACAAAAATGACGACGACTTAGGTGGTCACTTAGCGACCTTTGCCTCTAGCGCAACGTTATACGAAACAGGTTTTAACCATTTTTGGCGCGCAGCGAGTGAAAGCTTTGGTGGTGATATGATTTATTATCAAGGTCACGGTTCGCCAGGGATGTATGCTCGCTCATTTTTAGAAGGTCGATTGACTGAAGAGCAGCTGACGAATTTTCGCCGTGAAGTAGGGGGTAAAGGGCTATCTAGCTACCCACACCCTTATTTGATGCCTGACTATTGGCAGTTCCCAACCGTGTCGATGGGTTTAGGCCCAATCATGTCGATTTATCACGCGCATGTGCATCAATATCTTGAAAATCGCGGCTTGATTCCAAAAGAAGGTCGCAAAATTTGGGCATTCTTGGGTGATGGTGAAACCGACGAGCCAGAGAGCCTAGGTGCTATCTCACTAGCCGGTCGCGAGAATCTAGAAAATCTGATTTGGGTGATTAACTGTAACTTACAGCGCCTAGATGGTCCGGTACGTGGTAATGGTAAAATCATCCAAGAGCTTGAATCCGTGTTTCGCGGTGCAGGCTGGCGAGTGATTAAAGTCATTTGGGGCGGTAAATGGGATACGCTGCTAGATAAAGACCAGACAGGCGCGCTCAAACACCGTATGCTTGAGACCCTCGATGGTGAATACCAAGTGTATAAAGCGCGTGATGGTAAATTTGTCCGTGACTATTTCTTTGGTAAATACCCAGAACTTGCCGAAATGGTCAAAGATTGGACTGACGAAGAAATCCAAAATTTAGACCGTGGTGGTCACGACCCGATGAAGGTGTATGCCGCATTTAGTGAAGCCATGAAAGCCAAAGGTCAGCCGACGGTGATTTTGGTTAAAACCGTCAAAGGTTATGGCTTATCTAACCAAAGCCAAGCGGTCAACAAAACCCACCAAATCAAAAAACTCGAAATTGATTCATTAAAATATTTCCGTGACCGTTTTGATTTGCCATTTACCGATACGCAGCTTGAAGAATTGCCGTTTTATCGTCCTGATGAAAATTCTGCTGAAATCCAATATTTGAAAGGTCGCCGTCAAGCACTGGGCGGACATTTGCCCAATCGTCGTAGTGGTCATATTCCACTCGATGTCCCAGGATTGGAGATTTTTGACAAATTACTACAAGGTAGTGCAGGCAAAGAACAATCTACTACCATGGTATTTGTACGCTTGCTAGCGGCACTGCTAAAAAATAAAGCGCTGCAAGAGCGTGTAGTGCCGATTGTTCCTGATGAAGCCCGTACTTTTGGTCTTGAAGGTATGTTCCGCCAATTGGGTATCTACTCGGCATCGGGTCAAAATTATACCCCTGAAGACCATGAAGCTTTGATGGGTTATAAAGAAGCCAAAGACGGTCACATGCTGGAAGAAGGCATTAATGAAGCGGGTGCAATGAGTGCTTGGATTGCGTTAGCAACCAGTTATTCAACCAATGCGTTACCAATGATTCCTTTTTATATCTATTATTCGATGTTTGGTTTCCAACGCGTCGGTGATTTAGTTTGGGCCGCAGGCGATATGCAGGCGCAAGGGTTCTTACTTGGCGGTACCGCAGGTCGTACCACACTCAATGGCGAAGGCTTACAGCACCAAGATGGTCATCAGTTGATTTTATTTAACACCGTGCCAAACTGTGTCACTTATGACCCATGCTATGGTTATGAGCTAGCGGTGATTGTACAAGATGGTCTGCGCCGTATGTATGGTGAAGGCGAACGGGTTTTCTATTATATCACCTTAATGAATGAAAACTACGAGCAACCAGCTATGCCAACAGGGGTGGAAGAAGGCATCAAAAAAGGCATGTACTTGCTCAAAGATAATGGTTCAAAACAAGTGCAATTGCTAGGTTCAGGCGTGATTTTACGTGAGGTTGAAAAAGCCGCACAAATTCTAGCTGAAGAATTCAATATCAATGCCAACGTGTGGAGTGTCACAAGCTTTAATGAACTCACTCGTGAAGGCATGGCATGTGATGAGTACAATCGTCTGCACCCATTAGATGAACAGCGTACGCCTTGGGTTACTGAGCAACTTGCGCAGCATGAAGGTATTGTAGTCGCCGCCACCGACTACATGCGCATTTTCTCTGAACAAATTCGCGCCTACCTACCAGACAGTCGTCCGTATGCCACCTTAGGTACCGATGGTTTCGGTCGTTCGGATAGTCGCCGCCAATTACGTAGTTACTTTAAAGTGGATGCCGCGCACATTGTGGTAGCAACGCTCAAACTATTGGCAGATGAAGGCGAAGTTGATGCGCGTTTGGTCAAAGATGCTATTAGTAGCCTAGGTATTGATGCCGATGCTTCACCTGCTTGGTATCCTCAAGTACAAATCGACCAATCCCCAGATGCACCAGCGATTTTAGGCGCGAATCCAAAACCTGTACCAACCTTGGTTGAAGAGGATGATGAAGCGATTTCAGCAGACGGCAAAGCAGAAGATAAAGCCGATGCGCCAATTCTTAACGAAAAACCTGAATAATATCAATTAATAATTGGAAAAAATCAGCCACGTATTAGCGGCTGATTGCCCACTTAGTAAAAATAAAACTTTAAGGATAAACCCATGGAAATCAAAGTTCCCGACTTAGGCGTTGATAGCGCTGAAGTCAGCGAAATTATGGTCAAAGTCGGCGATGTCATCAATGTGGACGATAACATTGTCTTATTAGAGTCTGACAAAGCTTCTGTGGAAGTGCCTGCAACATCAGCAGGGACTATTACAGCAATTAGTCTTCAAATCGGCGATAAGGTCAAAGAAGGTGATGTGATTCTCACCATCGACAGTGCAGGCAATAGCCAATCCAACACTACACCCGTAGAGCAATCTGCGCAACAGACAGACCAACAAGCAGCCCAATCTAACGAAGCTGGAGAAATTAAAGAAACTAAAGAAGCTAGCGCAAGTTCATCGCAAGCGCCGTCTATGGCTGCGTCAAACCAATCACAGCCCACATCCGCATCAGCTGAAGCAACTTATACATTGCCAGATTTGGGTGTCGATAGCGCAGAAATTAGTGAGTGGTTGGTCAAAGAAGGCGATACTGTCACTGCTGAACAACCGCTGGTATTGGTCGAATCCGATAAAGCATCGGTCGAAGTACCGGCACCTGTCAGTGGAAAAATTGTCAAATTTTTAGTCAATGCAGGTGATACGGTCGTTAATGGCCAGGACTTTATCGTGATGGCGTCCCAATCAGCTACGCAACAGCCACTAGCCGGTAACCCATCAGAACAAGCCGCCAGTCAAGCCAATTCAGCCGCAAACCAAAATCAGCCACCCGCTCAAACGGTATCACCCGCTCAATCATCAACACCCGCTGGTAAACAAACCTTTGGTTTGCCTGATCTTGGGGTAGAGTCGGCACAGATTAGTGAATGGATGGTGAAAGTAGGCGATGAGGTCACAGCAGAACAACCATTGTTGTTGGTAGAATCTGATAAAGCATCGGTGGAAGTCCCCTCGCCAGTCGCCGGTAAAGTGGCTGAATTACTGGTTAACCCTGGTGATACCGTCACCAATGGTCAAGACTTTGTTGTGATTGAAGCGGCGGGGTCAGTGCAATCAGCGTCAAGTTCAGCATCACAGCCGCAAGCGACCACCCATACCGCTCAGCAAGCAGTCGCTAAAACGCAAAATACCGCGTCAACTGCAACTAATAGCGCCAGTACACCATCTAGTCAGTCAAGTTCACAGTCAAAACTGTCTGAAGCGCAAATTAATGCCAAAAACGCCGCGGTTTATGCAGGTCCTGCGGTGCGCAAACTTACCCGACAATTGGGTGTTGATGTCAGTGAGGTGACTGGCACGGGCGCTAATGGGCGTATTGTCAAAGAAGATGTGTTTGCTTATGTCAAGAATATGATAAAAGCAGTTAGCACGCCAACCGCTGCAAACAAAGTCTCTGCGCCATCAGCGGCTCGCTCAGGATTACCTAATTTACCCGATATGAGTAAAACGGAAATTTGGGGAGAAATTGAACGCCAAGATTTGACCCGTCTACAAAAAGTCTCAATTCCACAGCTTAATTACAATACCTATTTGCCACAAGTCACCCAGTTTGATTTGGCAGATATTACCGATGTTGAAAAATTGCGTGGTGACCTAAAAGATGAGATGAAAAAAGAAGGGGTGAGTCTAACCATTCTGGCTTTCATCATGAAAGTAACCGCTTACGCGCTGATGCAACATCCAAAATTTAACAGCCATTTAAGTGATGACAACACCCAAATTATCATCCGTAAATCCGTGAATTTAGGCTTTGCTGTAGCAACCGAAGATGGTTTGACGGTACCTGTCATTCAACGTGTAGAGCAAAAAGGCATCAAGCAACTAGCGATTGAAATCGGTGAGCTTGCCAAAAAAGCGCGTGATAAAAAACTATCTGCCAAAGAGTTAACAGGCGCATCATTTACGATTTCAAGTCAAGGCAATCTTGGCGGTACTTACTTTACGCCGCTGGTCAATTGGCCACAAGTTGCGATTTTGGGCGTGAGTGAATCTAGCATTCAGCCACGTTGGAATGAGACTAAAGGCGAGTTTGAGCCACGTTTAATGCTACCGTTGTCATTATCGTATGACCACCGTGTGATCAATGGTGCGGACGCTGCGGTATTCACCCGCTATATTGCAAAATTACTAGCAGATCCACGCCGCGTGTTGTTATAAGTTTTAGGTCAAAAGAACCTAGCGTATTATATCCATGCTAGGTTTTTTTAATGCCCAAAAAAAGCCCTTAGTCAAAACTAAGGGCTTTATGAATGCTAATAAGCTTATTTTTCGGTTTTTGCTAAGAAGAACCAAGTGTCTAACACCGAATCGGGATTCAATGAAACAGAAGTAATACCTTGTTCCATTAACCACATGGCTAGGTCTGGGTGGTCAGAAGGACCTTGTCCACAGATACCGATATACTTGCCTTGTGCGTTACAGGCATCGATAGCCATTTTCAGTAGTTTTTTAACCGCTGGGTCACGTTCATCAAATGATTGAGATACGATACCCGAATCACGGTCAAGACCAAGGGTTAACTGGGTTAAATCGTTTGAGCCGATTGAGAAACCATCGAAGTATTGTAAAAACTCTTCTGCCAATAAGGCATTGGTTGGCAACTCACACATCATGATGACGCGTAAACCGTTTTCACCACGTTTAAGACCATTTTTCTCAAGTAGCTCTAATACCTTACGCGCTTCTTCCGTCGTACGTACGAATGGAATCATAATCTCAACGTTGGTTAAGCCCATTTCATCACGAACACGTTTTAATGCACGACATTCTAATTCAAAGCAGTCACGGAAGTTTTCTGACACATAACGGCTGGCACCACGGAAACCGAGCATGGGGTTTTCTTCAGATGGCTCGTATAGTTTACCGCCGATTAAGTTTGCATATTCATTCGATTTAAAGTCAGACATACGTACGATAACTTTCTTATCTTTAAATGCGACCGCTAGGGTTGAAATACCTTCAACCAATTTATCAACGTAGAAATCAATCGGTGAAGCATAACCTGCCATGCGCTCTTGAATTGCTTGTACGATTTCGCGTGGTAGAGTGTTCATGTTAAGTAGTGCTTTTGGATGCACGCCAATCATACGGTTGATGATGAATTCTAAACGTGCTAGACCCACTCCTTCATTAGGGATTTGTGCAAATCCAAAGGCGCGGTCAGGGTTACCGACGTTCATCATAATTTTAAATGCCAAGTCTGGCATTGACTCAATTGAGTTGTTTTGGATTTCAAAGTCCAATTGACCTTCGTAGATATAACCGGTATCACCTTCTGCACAAGATACAGTGACTGCTTGACCATCGGTCAATAGGTCAGTGGCGTTACCACAACCCACGATGGCAGGGACGCCTAATTCACGCGCGATAATTGCCGCGTGACAGGTACGACCACCACGGTTAGTGATGATAGCAGCTGCACGTTTCATGACGGGTTCCCAGTCTGGGTCAGTCATATCAGAAACAAGGACGTCACCTTCTTGTACTTTATCCATTTCATGGATTGAGTTGACCACGCGTACAGTACCTGCGCCGATACGTTGACCAATTGAACGACCTTCACAGATGACATCGCCTTTTTCTTTAAGGATGTAACGCTCCATGACATTTTGACTTTCACGGCTTTTTACTGTCTCTGGACGGGCTTGCACAATGAATAGTTTGCCACTGTCACCATCTTTTGCCCATTCGATATCCATCGCATGACCATAATGTTTTTCGATGATTAACGCTTGTTTGGCAAGTTCAACCAACTCTTCATTGCTCAGTGAAAATTGGTTGCGTTCTGCTTTGTCTACTGGGACTATTTTGACTGATTTGCCGGCTGAGTGCTCGTCTGCATAAACCATTTTTTGTTGTTTGCTGCCGAGGTTACGACGAATTACCGCAGGTTTGCCGGCATTTAATAAGGCTTTTGAAATGTAAAATTCGTCAGGGTTCACCGCACCTTGCACGACCATTTCACCCAAGCCATAGCTTGCGGTGATAAATACTACGTCATTAAAACCACTTTCGGTATCAATGGTGAACATCACACCTGAAGTGCCTGTCTCTGAGCGTACCATGCGTTGTACGCCAGCTGATAAGGCAACACCTGCGTGCTCAAAACCTTTGTGAACGCGGTAAGCGATGGCGCGGTCATTGTATAAAGAAGCAAAGACTTCTTTAATAGCAATCAAGATATTGTCAATACCACGGATATTAAGGAAAGTTTCTTGTTGACCAGCAAAGGAGGCGTCTGGTAAATCTTCGGCAGTCGCTGATGAACGAACCGCAACAGCGATGTCCTCACCTTGGCTCATCTCGGCAAAGGCATCACGGATTTCTTGTTCAAGATCTTTAGGCAACTCTTGCTCAATAATCATGTCACGGATTTTTTTGCCCGTGGCAGTCAATGCCGCAACATCATCCACATCCAGACCTTGAAGCGCGTCTTTGATTTTGTTTTGAAGGCCTGTACCGATTAAGAATTTGTTAAAAGCTTCAGACGTTGTTGCAAAACCACCTGGTACGCTTACCCCTAAATCCGTTAGGTGACTAATCATTTCACCTAATGAAGCGTTTTTACCGCCTACTTTGTCAATGTCGTTTTTGCCTAACTTGTCGAGTGAGATAACTTGTGCGTTCAAGGTGATAACTCCGTGAAATAAAGATTATTTTGAAAAGATTATAACGGTATTTCGCAGAAAATTCATCTTAAAAAATGATTTTCTAGCAAAAAAATTATAATTTTAGAAAAACTGTCAGCGATCAATAATTCAACTAAAATTTTGCTTGGATATCTTTGAGTTTAAGGGGATGAAAAACGTAGATAAGCCTTCAATGACAATAACTGATGGCTAATTAAGGCAAATTAAGCATCGATTTGTTAGATTAAAGCCTACAAGTCACGTATAATAACAAACTCTCGACCTGTAAGACAAACAATAGTGTCTGCGCTGATAACGACATTAATAAGATGACATTCACTGCAAAAGACGCAGTTAATGAGTGAGGTTAACCATCAGTGTCAGTTTAAACCAGTATTAATTTAAATTAGTATGGACGCTTCTTGTCATTTTTTTGGATAATTTTCATGACCATTGAGCAAATCAAAGCCACGATTCAAAATAAAGACGCCTTAAATTTTGCAAATTCGCAGTCCTTGCGAAGTGTGTTTTTTATCTCCGATGGTACCGCGATTACTTCTGAAACCCTAGGTCGTTCTATTTTAAGCCAATTTCCCACGGTACCATTTGAGACCCGGGTTATTCCTTATGTTGATACCCTCGATCGCGCCGATGAAGCGGTCAATCAAATCAATCTTGCCCACCAACGTGATGGGGTAAAGCCGCTAGTCTTTGATACCATCGTTGACCCTGTGATTCGCGAGCGAATCAACGGCGCAGATGCCTTTAACTTAGACATTTATGAAGGTTTAATTAGTAAAATTGCCGATGAAATCAAAGTACAACCTGCACCGCATACCGGTCATGCGCATGGGGATGTCGATTCTGAGAACTATAAATCGCGTATCGATGCGGTGCATTTTGCTTTAGACAATGATGATGGCGCGCGTACCACCCATTATGATGCCGCAGATATTATTTTGATTGGGGTGTCACGTTCGGGCAAAACGCCCACCTCTTTATACCTAGCGTTGCAATTCGGTATTCGTGCGGCGAATTACCCGTTGACTGAAGATGATTTATATGAAAATTCGTTGCCCAAAGCGTTAAAGCCCTACCGTGACAAACTGTTTGGTTTGGTGATTGACACCGATCGACTGGTAAAAATTCGTAACGAGCGCCGTGCAGGTAGCCGCTATGCAAGTTATCAGCAATGTCAGCAGGAGTTGCGCGCCATTCAAGGTATTTATATTTCTCAAGGGATTCCAAATATTGATGTATCAACGATGTCGATTGAAGAAATCGCGACGCGTATTTTACAAATGACGGGGTTAAAACGTCGAATTGGTTAACGTAATCTCTTAACATACGGTTAATTTATCGTATTTTATATTCAATTTAAAAATTTTTTATTCATTATCAAGGCTTAAAATATGGGAGCTAATATGCCAAAAAAACGGATTAATGACAAAGTCACTCAAATTCCCCCTACAAACAATGAAAACGAAAACATCTGTGATTCCAACACACAGTCAATTATTGAGCCCCAAGAAAATATTACCGAAATTTTGGCAAAACCAACCAAAACTGAAATTTCGGATTCTGATAAAAAAGCCAATACCGTCAGTATCAGTGAAGACGATGATAAGGTCAAACATTTTGATGATGCATCGGTGCATTTTGATTTAATTAGCCCGCTAGATAACACCCGTATCAATTTAAAGCGTTACAAGCGTCAAGATGCCGTTAGCCATGCCTATGATTATGATGCTATTGTGATTGGCGCAGGACCCGCGGGCGAAGCAGCAGCGATGAAAATCGCCAAATCTGGGCAAAAAGTTGCCGTGATTGATCCACGCAAACAAGTGGGCGGCAACTGTACGCACGTAGGCACGATTCCAAGTAAAGCATTGCGTCAGTCGGTGTTTAATATTATCGGTAATCGCCGCGATCCTATCTTAAACCAAGGCATTGACTATCACCAGATTCCACTCAATAAAGTATTAACCAAAGCGCGCGAAGTGGTGCGTAATCAGGTAGAAACCCATACCCGTTTTTACGAGCGCAACCAAATTGACTTAATCAATGGTTGGGCAAGTTTTAAAGATACCCATACCATTCATGTTGATATGAGTGATGGTACCGAGCAAGACATTACCTTTGAACAAGCCATTATTACTGTGGGTAGCCGTCCTTATCGTCCTGATTTGTTAGATTTTAGCCATCCTCGCGTGTTTGATTCCGATAAAATCCTGCAAATGGATTATGTGGTACAGCGCATTATTATTTATGGTGCAGGCGTGATCGGCTGTGAATATGCGTCTATTTTTACTGGTCTTGGCTATAAAGTAGATTTGATTAATACCCAAGAGCAGTTGCTTAGCTATCTAGATGATGAGATTTCTGACGCGTTGTCGCATGACTTTAGACAATTTGGCGTGTTGATTCGCAACAAAGAAGAAATTGAGCGGCTAGAAACTTATGATGACTGCGTGATTTTATACCTAAAAAGTGGTAAGCGCATCAAGTCAGATGCTATTTTATGGTCAAACGGTCGCTCAGGTAATACCGACAGTCTCAACCTTGCCGCCATCGGACTCACCGCAAACAGCCGGGGTCAACTCAAAGTCAATGAGCATTACCAAACCGATATCCCAAATATTTATGCAGCAGGGGATGTGATTGGTTGGCCATCGCTCGCATCGGCGGCTTATGACCAAGGACGCTGCGCCGCCGCTTATATGGTGGGCGATGAAAACGCACAACCTGTTCGCAGTGTGCCAACGGGTATTTATACCATTCCTGAAATTTCAAGCATTGGTAAAAACGAACAAGAATTAACGGCTGAAAAAGTGCCGTATGAAGTGGGGCAAGCCTTCTTCAAACACCTTGCCCGCGCACAAATCATCGGTGAGCGTAGTGGGGTGTTAAAAATACTGTTCCACCGTGAAACCTTAGAGGTTTTAGGTATCCATTGTTATGGCAATCACGCCTCTGAGATTATTCATATCGGACAAGCAGTGATGGAAAGTAAGGGCAGCAATACGCTAGAATACTTTGTCAATACCACCTTTAACTACCCAACGATGGCAGAAGCCTATCGCGTTGCTGCACTCAATGGTCTTAATCGGGTGTTTTAATGGCGCAGATTAATATAAAGCTACAACCCCAGTACGTAAAATTACAACCGCAGTTGCAACAAGCGCTTTCTGAGTTAAAGTTGCCACTATCGGATGAGCAGCAATTACAGCTCCTGTACTATCTACAGCAGCTGTTATTTTGGAATAAAGCGTATAATTTGACCGCTATTAAGGATGACCAACAAGCATTAATCAAACACATCTTTGATAGTTTGTCGATTGTGCCATTTTTGCCAGCCGGTGATTTGCTAGATATTGGGACGGGTGCGGGTTTGCCAGCGGTGGTAGTTGCTATTTGTCAGCCACAGCGTGCGGTGACAGCACTCGATAGTAACCAAAAGAAGATTCGCTTTATCAAACAAGTCGCCAGTGAATTGGGGTTAAAAAATCTAACACCGGTTGCCAGTCGTATCGAAGCGCATGCAGGGACTTATCAAGTGATTACCTCAAGGGCATTTGCATCGCTGGTGGATTTTGTCACCCATAGTCAAAGCAAATTGGCAGACAATGGTATCATTTGTGCCATGAAGGGGGTTGAACCTGTTGACGAGATTCAAGCCCTTCAAAATGAGTGGCAAATTAACACCCAAGTGTTAACCGTCCCATCGTTGCATGAATCACGCCATTTGATTTATTTGCAAAGATAAACATCCCATTTCAGCCAGTTTTACCGGTATTAGAGTTTGAAAAACTGGCTGTTTTTGACTACAATTTTCAACCTTTTTATCAACACATTGCGAGACAGTTCATGGATATTTTAGCCATTGCTAATCAAAAAGGTGGGGTGGGCAAAACCACCACCGCGGTTAATTTGGCAAGTGCACTGGCACATCGCCGCAAAAAAGTTTTACTGATTGATTTGGATGCCCAAGGCAATGCAACCACGGCATCAGGGCTGGATAAACGCGAGTTAGAGTACAGTATTGCTGATGTGCTATTGGATGATTTACCAATCCATGAGGCGATTGTCAAAACCCCGAATGGGTTTGATATTGTCGGTGCCAACAATGAATTGTCAGGCAGTGATTTGCATTTAAGTCAAAAGCCTGAAAATCATACAATTTTGTCAAAAGCCATGCAGCAGCTCGCTACTATGCCTGCCAAAAACGGCCGCGCGCCGAAACCTTATGATTTTATAGTGATTGACTGCGCGCCGAGTTTAAGTTTACTTACCATCAATGCAATGTGTGCCACATCAGGGGTGATTATCCCGATGCAATGTGAATATTTTGCATTGGAAGGATTGGCGGATTTGTCGCAAACCATTGAGCGTTTGAAGTCGCTAAACCCAAAACTGCATATCCGCGGTGTGTTAAGAACTATGTTTGACCCGCGCAATACCTTGGCAAATGATGTATCAATGGAATTGATTGAGCATTTTGGTCCGATTTTATTTAATACTATCATTCCCCGTAATATTCGTCTAGCAGAAGCCCCTGCGCACGGCATACCTGCGCTTGATTATGAGATGAATTCAAAAGGCTCACAAGCCTATATTCGCCTTGCCAATGAAATTATCAAGCAAAGTCGCCAATTCCAACTTGCCTAAATTAAACTGTTTAGGCACTTTTTTTGTTAATTTGTTGGCAAGTGCGCACTGGCAAAAGCAATGAAACTATTTTTCAAGCTATGGCGAATCTGCTAAAATAGCCAGTTCAAAAATGGCGGCATTGGTTTAATTTTTTATCAGTCATTTTTAACTATTTAATGGCATTGGGAATTTCGACATGGTTAAAAAGCGTGGATTGGCATCAAATCGAGGACTTGATGCGTTACTCGGCTCAATCAAAACAGAAAAATTGATTACCGGTAATCTAATCGATGCGAGTGTTCGAGCCTCTGTTGATGACACTAAACGCGCTGAAAAACTACATGCCAAGTCAACCGATGATGGGCAAAATGTCTCGGATGACGAATCAGCTGAAGCTAGCGACACTATAGCCGCAGCCAAAAAATCGCCTACATCGGCGATAACCCCTAAACCCGACAAAACACTAAAGTCCAGTAGCCATAACGCACCCATCAATAACGATGACAATGATAATAGTAATATTGCTGGGTTAAATTTGATGCATATCAATGTCGCGTATTTGCAGCGTGGCAAGTATCAGCCGCGCATTGATTTGGACGAAGATGCCTTGCAAGAGCTGGCAACGTCTATCAAGCAGCATGGCGTGATGCAGCCTATTGTGATTCGACCTTTAGCCAAAGTATTGCCCAATTCCCCGATTACCCATGAAATTATCGCGGGTGAACGTCGCTGGCGTGCGGCGCAAATTGCAGGTTTAACCCATATACCCGCCATCATGCGCCCAATGTCAGATGACTTGGCAATCGCCTTGGCATTGATTGAAAACATCCAACGGGAAGATTTAAGTGTCATGGAACAGGCTGCCGCATTGCAGCGTTTTCATGATGAATTTGGCATGAGCCATTCGCAAATTGCGGATGTTGTGGGTAAGGCAAGAACTACGGTTTCTAATTTGCTGCGTTTGAACCAATTACATGACGATGTCAAACAAGCGCTAAACGAAGGTCAGATGGACATGGGGCATGCCAGGGCATTATTGTCGCTGTCACCCAAACAGCAGCCTGTTATTGCCAAAAAAATTATACAGGGTCAATTGACTGTTCGTCAGACTGAAGCCTTAGTCAAAGACATTTTAAATCCAAAAGCGCCGACACAAAGCCAAGAAATTGATTATGATAGGCTGCGACTGAACCAACACCTCTCTGAACAACTCGGTGCCGTTGTAAAAATCAAAGGCTCCTCAAAAGGCAAGGGGAGTATTGAGATATTTTTTCACAATGAAGAGGAATTACAAGCTTTGATTGTGCAGTTCCAGTCGCAACTTGAGCATTAAATTTAGTTTTCTCAATTTATTAGTCATTGACAGGCAAAGGCAGTATAACGGATGTGGGAATTAGTTAAAGCAGGCGGTTGGTTGATGTGGCCCATTGTCCTATGTTCGATTTTGATGTTGATTATCATCATTGAGCGCGCGATAAAACTTAAAGTCAGCACAGTGACACCCGCCCATCTGCGTGAACAATTGATGCAGCGGCTGATTGAGCAGGGCGATATTGATCGTGAATCGCTTGAGAATGTCAAACTTAATTCGCCTTTGGGTGATATCCTTGCTGCAGGACTCATGAATCGCCAGCATGGGATTGATTCAATGACCATGCATATGGAAAACCGCGCCAGTATTACCATCCACCAATTAGAAAAACATATCAATATGTTGGGTACCATTGGTGCTATCGCGCCATTATTGGGTCTCTTAGGTACTGTATTGGGGATTATTTCATCATTCTTAGCGATTACCGAAGGCGCAATGCAAGATCCGACCATGCTGGCAGCTGGCGTATCACAAGCGCTAATTACCACAGCAGGGGGTATGCTGGTTGCCATACCTGCGGTGATGGCGTACCGTATTTTTCAGCGCCGTATCATTGATATCAATGCGGCGTTTGAACAAGAAGCGGGTTTGATGATGCAAGAATTACTGGACAATGGTCTAATCACGCCTCGTTAATGGCGTATAGCTGCGTAAAAGAGTCAACCCATGCGATTTCGTAAACCCACGGTCGAACCTTTAGAAATCAATCTTACCCCAATGATTGATTGCTTACTGTTTTTGATTGTTTTTCTACTGCTGTCGACCACTTTCAACCATTTTAGTAAACTCAATATCATTTTGCCGCAAGCAGAGGGCGTACCGATTACTGAGAAAAGCAAACGCATTGAAATCGCGGTGCAAAAAGATGGTAGCTATTTGGTCAATGGCATTGCTTTATCTGGTAATGGCGAAGCTGAATTGACAGCGATGATCCGCCAAGAAGCAGGTGAAGACCGAAAGCAGCTATTTGTTATCTCTGCTGATGCCGAGACCAGTCACCAGTCGGTGGTTAAGGTGATGGATATAGCGGGTAAAATGGGCTTTATGAATTTAAATATCAGTACCGTGATACCTGCCACTTCGCTCGATAGTAATATTGCCCCAGCGCCAGACGCCAAATAATTTTTATTTTTCAATTTACTGATACAATAGCTGTTAAGTCGTTCTTTTATATATTGAGATGCCATGACCGTTTCAAAACCTTCCAATGCTCACCCACGTTGGCAGACCTATCGAAGATTGCTAGGTTATCTCAAGCCGTATTGGTGGGCGATGACGCTAGTCGTCATTGGCTTTACCTTAAATGCAGGCACCGAAGTGGGCATTGCCAAGCTGGTCAAATTCATTATTGATGCGATTAATGAACGTGATCAAGCGCATATCAATCTTTTTCCAGCCTTAATCGTGTTGTTGTTTGTACTGCGAGGACTTAGCTCATTTTTGGGTAATTACTTTAGCGCCGTGATTTCACGCAATGTCGTCTATCAGCTGCGTATGCAAGTGTTTTCAAAATTGCTCAGATTACCTAGCCAATTTTATCTCAATCACAACGCCGGTCAGATTTCTGCAAAATTAATCTTTGATGTCGAGCAAGTCACTGCGGCGGGTACCGATACGCTCAAAACCTTGTTACGCGATGGTTTGACCGTGATTGGGTTGTTGGCGTTTTTGCTTTACAGTAATTGGAAATTAAGCCTGTCGTTGTTTGTGGTATTGCCGCCGATTTTATTGTTAGTGGGTAAAGCCAGTAAACGCTTTCGTAAGCTGTCGCGCGGTATTCAAAAATCCATGGGCGAGGTCAGTCATATTACCAATGAAGTCATCACAGGCTACCAAGTGGTCAAAAATTATGGTGGTCAGCAAAATGAGCTGACGCGGTTTAATAACGCCTCTTTAACCAATCTTAAACAAGGGCTAAAAGTGGTGGTGACCAATAGCATCAATACTCCTTTAATTCAATTATTGATGGCGTGCGCGATGGCGGTGGTGGTATGGATTGCATTAAGACCAAACGTATTAGGCGATACCACCGCAGGCGAGTTTATTGCCTATATCAGCGCGGCAGGGCTACTGAGTAAACCCGTACGCTCGTTGACCGATATCAATCAAGGCTTGCAAAAAGGTTTGGCGGCGGCGGATTCTATATTTGAGATGCTCGATGAAGCCGAAGAAAAAGACACAGGCAAGGTTGAAAAAACCCTGACCGGTAAAATAGTACTTAACAACCTAAGCGTCACTTTTGAGGATGGCAAACAAGCACTCAACAACGTAAATTTGGTGGTCAATCCCGGTGAAACGGTGGCGTTAATCGGTCGAAGTGGCGCCGGTAAAACTACCCTAGTCAACTGTCTGATGCGCGCGCTAGAACCCACAAAGGGCAATATTTATCTTGACGATGTCGCTATCGAAGATTTGACATTACATTCACTGCGTAGTCAGATTGCTAGTGTCAACCAACAAGTGGTACTGTTTGATACCTCTATCCACAACAATATCGCCTATGGCGAATTATCTAACCGAACGTCGGAGCAAGTGATTGATGCCGCAAAATCAGCCTTTGCGCACGATTTTATCATGCAGTTGCCGCAGGGCTACCAATCAAAGATAGGCTCACAGGGTCTGCAGTTATCTGGCGGACAACGCCAACGCTTATCCATTGCACGTGCCCTGTTAAAGGATGCGCCTATCTTGATTTTGGATGAAGCCACAAGCGCGCTAGATAACGAATCAGAATTTTATATCCAAAAAGCGCTGGAGCGCGTCATGCATGGCAGAACCACCATCGTTATCGCGCACCGATTAACGACCATCCAAAATGCCGATAAAATCGTGGTCATGGATAAAGGTGAAATCATTGAAGTCGGTACTCACGACAGTTTGCTAGCCGCGCAAGGTACGTATGCCAAGTTGTATGAGCGTCATTTTGAAGAGGACATATTGTCAAGCTAATGCAACAAACTCTACTACAGGCGTGGCGCAATAAATCTCTCTGGCTATGGTTGTTATTGCCCGTGTCTTGGTTGTATGGATTGGTTTTTTGGCTCAATAAAACTATTTATCGATTAGGGCTAAAACCCGTTTATTATCCCAACGTGCCCGTCATTGTAGTGGGCAATATCACGGTTGGCGGTAGCGGTAAGACGCCGCTAATCATTGCGGTGGTAACTTACCTGCAGCAAAAAGGGCTGGCGGTGGGCGTCATCAGTCGTGGCTATGGCGGGCAACCCAAGCTCATGCCTTGTATCGTGACAGCAAATTCAAAGCCCAGTGACGTTGGTGATGAGCCGTGCCTGATTGTCCAGCGTACAGGTGTGCCAATGGCAGTCTGTCCAAACCGTGGTCAAGCAATTGAGTTATTGCTTGAGCAATATCCAAGCATTCAACTTATTTTGGCGGATGATGGACTGCAACATTTTGCCTTGGATAGGGACGAAAACTGGATTGTCGTCGATGCCGATCGCGGCTTTGGTAACCGCCAGCTATTGCCCACAGGCTTTCTGCGCGAACCGATTAAACGGCTGTATCAGCCCAATACCACCGTCATATTTCACCAAAGTGATTGGCAGGATACTCAGGCTTTAACCCATTTTTCAAATAGCCTAAGCAAAAATTGTCATAGCGTGTCCCCAGATATTCGTATGCGTTTGCTACAAAAGCCATTAGAACCTTTATTTAAAATGTATTCACAAGATAGTCTATCTGCCCAAAAAGTGATTGCCATGACAGGGATTGGATTGCCACAGCGTTTTTTTAATAGCCTAAGCGAATTAGGGTTTGACATCATACCGATGCCATTGAATGACCATCACACTTATAGTTTGCAAGATTTTGCCAATTTGCCAAAGTTACCGATTATCGTCACCGATAAGGATGCAGTCAAATTGCGTGTCATGTTCGACCAAGGTCATGAGAAAAATGATATTGCATCAAATATCTGGGTGTTACCGGTAGAAGCTGAATTATCACCCGCCTTTTATGCGTTAATCGACCAACAAATCGGTAAATTGGTTACCCTTGCTGACAATGCTGACAATTAAAAAACTTGTAGGAAATACAATATGTTAAAACATTTGGTCATACCAGCCCGTCTAAAAAGTACCCGACTGCCCAACAAACCGCTGTTAGAAATTCATGGTAAGCCGATGATTCTATGGGTGATTGATCGTGCCAATGCGGTGAAATCGGCGGGAATTGCCGATGATATTTTTGTGGCAACCGATGATGATAGCATCGCTAAACTGTGTCAAGACTATGGGGCAAATGTCATCATGACTGACCCCAATCATGCGTCTGGTACGGATAGGCTTGCTGAAGTAGCTAGGCTTCAGCAATGGTCAACTGAAGATATCGTGATTAATATGCAAGGCGATGAACCACTCGTGCCTGCAGGACTTATCAAACAAGTGACTGAGCTTCTGCTACAAAAAAAAGATTGCGTGATGGCGACTTTGGCTGAACCCATCCAAAGCGTTGAAGAGTTTTTACGGCCATCGGTGGTCAAAGTCGTCAAAAATGCCCACAAGGAAGCCTTGTATTTTAGCCGAGCGCCGATTCCTTGCGATCGTCATACAGCATTGTTGACCGAACAGCCAATCAGTGGGGAAAATAGCGTGCCAAAAAACGCTTATCGACACCTAGGGATTTATGCCTATCGGGTCAGTTTGCTACAACAATTTAGTGTTTGGCAGCAAGGCGAGCTAGAGCAGCTTGAATCATTGGAGCAATTGCGTATTTTGGAGCAAGGCATGCGTATCGCCATTGATATTGCTTCAGAATTGTTGCCGCCCGGTGTAGACACGCAAGAGGATTTGGATCGGCTCAATGAGTTGGCGTTATCAGAATTATTGAAATAATAAAAAAGCCCAAGTTAATTTTGGGCTTTTTTGTGGTTTTCGTCTTTAGGGTTTTGATTAGCTGTTTAAGCTAAATAAATCAAGCGATTTCACCAAAGATAAGGAGTTGAGGCGGGTTTGTTGGTCATAAATATTACAAGTGACAATCAATTCATCAGGGCGGATAGTCTCAAGAAAATGGTCAAGTTTTGGTTTGACACTGTCAGATGTACCCACAAACGAAATTGCCAACGACGATTCAACCATGTACTTCTCTGCAGATGTCCAAAAAGCATCAATATTCTCAATCGGTTTTGGCATTTGTGAGGGTTTACCACGGCGCAAATTGACAAAACTTTGCTGCGCTGAGGTGAATTGGTAAGCGGCTTCCTCTTCGGTATCGGCCAATAGCAAGTTACTTGCTACCATCACATAAGGTTGTTGCAAGTAGCGAGACGGCTTGAAATTCTCACGGTACAATGTCACCGCTTGTGATAACATCTGCGGCGCAAAATGCGACGCAAATACATATGGCAAGCCTAATGCAGCAGCGAGACTGGCGCCAAATAAAGACGACCCTAAAATCCACACAGGGACATTTAAGCCATTAGCAGGCATGGCAGTGACTGTCTGACCATCGAGCGGGTCAAAATAATGCATCAGCTCTTGCACATCTTGCGGGAAGTTTTCGGCATCATTCATGGTACGGCGCAAGGCACGGAAGGTTGCTCCATCCGTACCAGGGGCACGGCCGACGCCAAGATCGATACGTTCGCCATACAAAGTGGCTAACGTACCAAACTGTTCTGCGACCACTAAGGGCGCATGGTTAGGCAGCATGATACCACCCGAGCCAATTCGTATCTTTGAGGTGTGAGCGCCAATGTGAGCTAGCAACACACTGGTTGCGGTACTGGCGATGCCGCGCATGTTGTGGTGCTCAGCCAGCCAATAGCGGTTAAAACCTACTTGTTCGGCAGTTTGGGCAACAGTCACCGCCTGCTTAAGCGCGTTTTTAGCGTCACTGCCTTCAGGTACAGGAACAAGGTCTAAAAATGAAATAGGGATTTGTTTAGTTATCTTTGTCATCACTGTAGTCATCATAAAAAGAATAGTAGTCCCTTTATAATGGCGAATCCAAAAAAATCAATCACCCAAATTGTTGCTGACAAATATCAATGAAAGCTTTGCCAAAATTACGGATATCGCCATCGACACGGGTGGCTATCCACGTCACATGTTTTCCAAAAATTTTCGTTGGAATTTTGACAAGATTGCGATAATTCTGACCTTCAAATGCCATTTCAGCAATTGTGCCCACGCCCATACCAATACCGACATAGGTACTAATCACATCGGCATCCAAAGCAGTAAGTACAATATTGGGCGTCAGTTCTGCCGCGCTAAAGGTTCTGTCAATCGCACCACGACCCGTAAAACCGCCATGATAAGTGATAATCGGATAATTTGCTAAGGTTTGGATATCAATCTCAGTGCGATTCTCAAGCTCATGACCCACTGGCACGATCACATGATGATACCAATCATAATAGCGAATACAGTGTAGATTATCGTGCGCAAGCAGCGATTCAGTTGCGATGCCGATATCTGCTTGACCTTGTGCCACCATATTGGCAATCGACTCAGGGTCAGCTTGATGCAAAATCAGATGGACATTGGGAAATTGTTGTTTAAAGCGCTGTATCACCCAAGGCAACACATAACGTGCTTGGGTATGCGTCGTGGCAATTGATAGTTCACCCTGATGGGGATTTTGAAAATCTAAAGTTAAATTTTCAATCGACCGTACTTCCACAAAGATTTTCTCAATATGCGGTAGTAGCAGCTCACCGATAGGGGAGAGACCCACCAATCGTTTACCCTGACGCACAAAAACTTCCGCCCGAAGCTGACTTTCGAGCGCAGCAATATGCTTACTAAGACTGGATTGACTGGTGTGTAATACTTTGGCAGCTTGGCTCAGATTGTAATTATTAATCACAGTCTGCCAAACGGTTTCAAGTTGTTTGAGTTGGATTTGTAAATAACGTTGATTGATGACAACATTGATTGCCATAAAATGACCTTAATAAAAAAACGAAATAAAATGCTCGCTATATGAGCTTGGTTGAACTTAAATATTAACGAAATTAGCCATTAGACTGATTTTTTACATAGCTTTTTAATGCCATTAACACGATTTTATCAAGTGACTCGTCAGCAAATTGCTCAGTGGCTTGTGAAATAAGCTGGCTAGGTAACTGTAAAGTGACTTCGACAGTTTTTCCCATAATTCGTGATAACTCAACACTCACGATGGCCCAAGTATAGCCTGCGTATTTAGGTTTTATCAAATGCTCGGTGACAGACGAGGGCTCAGGAATCGGTAAATCTTCTTCAATTAGGTGATATAAATGGCTCATCACCGCCATACGTGTATTAGACACTGCGCCTGCCATGCTACTATCGACTACAGATATGCTTTCAATATCAGGTACCGTGACATGATAGGCATTATTTTGCTGATAGATAGCAATCGGGTATTGCATAATTTGCCTCAAAGCTGCTAACAAAAAGGTTGAAAGTCATCGCAGGGTGTCAAGTATAGCATATTACCATAAAATAGCAGGTTCAAAACCTAGCTGCTTACGTCAGGCTTATTTAATAGGCCTAAAATTTAAGAAATTGATTAATGTGACAAGTCTGCAGACATTGACTCAGTTATTGATTCAGTTGTATTGCCGCCTTGTTTCAGATATCGACGTTTCAGACAGCCATAATAATTTTAGTTTGTATAGACCTAGAAAACCGCTACAATAGCAAGATTTTAATGAAGTTTTGTGGTAAATCGTGCGTGATGAGTGAGAGGTAACATGCAAATATCAAAACAACCTGTGTCAAACGACCAAGTGGCGCTACCAAGCGAAAGCTCGACAGGCACAAAAAAGTCTTGGGGCGAAGCCATCAAAGCCTATATGGACAAGCGCGCTTGGGTGATGTTGCTATTGGGTTTTTCTTCGGGGTTACCTTATCTATTGATATTTTCTAGTTTATCAATTTGGCTCAAAGAAGCAGGATTTGATATCAAAATTATCACCATGTTTAGTTGGGCGATGCTGGGATACTCGTTTAAGTTTGTTTGGTCGCCCCTCGTCAATGCCGTGCCGATTCCGATGTTAACCAAAATGCTAGGACAACGCCGTAGTTGGCTAGTTGTCGCACAAATTGTGGTCGCCTTTGCAATTTTTATGCTCGGTAGTTTTAATCCCACCAGTGATGTTGTGCTTGATTACATGGCATTTTTTGCCGTGTTATTAGGTTTTTCAGCGGCGACACAAGACATCGTGATTGATGCCTATCGCATTGAAATTGCTGAAAAATCCATGCAGCCCGTACTCTCTGGTATGTTTATGGCAGGCTATCGAATCGGTCTGATTGTCGCAGGGGCAGGGGCGCTGTTCTTGGCAGAATATTTTGGCTCCACCAAAGCCACTTACAACTACGCTGCTTGGCAACAAACCTATTATATTATGGCGTCTTTGATGCTCATAGGGGTTGTTACTACCCTTTTGATTAAAGAACCCACCGTCACCCGTGTGCAGCATGAACGCCCGATGTCGGATTATTTTCAACTGTTTTTACTATTTTTAATTTCAGTGATTGCGCTGATTGCCAGTTTTATTGTCATCGGACACGTGCTTCCAGAGACTGAGTCAAAATTTTTGGGCTTTGTTTATGAGAGTATTAAATTTATTGGCGCTGTGGTTATCGCCATTGGTACCGCTTTAGTGTTATTAAAAGCCAAAATCATTAAAAAGCAAGTCGCGATTGACATGTGGGTCGCGCCGATTCAAGACTTTTTCATTCGTTATGGTAAAAAAGCCGTATGGCTGATTTTATTGATAGGCTTGTATCGTATTTCAGATATTGTGGCAGGTACGACGTCAAACTTGTTTTATGTCAACTTAGGCTTTAGCAAAACCGATATCGCCTTGGCGGTCAAAACCTTTGGGATGGGGATGTCAATTGTGGGTGGTATTCTAGGCGGTTTGCTTGCTGAGCGTTTTAAAATCATGAATGCTATGTTGATTGGTGCTATTTTAGCGTCAGCCAGTAATTTATTGTTTGTGATTTTGGCGGGCAAGGGGCATGATTTTTTTTATATGTACTCGGCGGTGATGTTTGATAACCTCGCCTCCGGTCTAGCAAGTGCCATTTTCGTCGCCTTTTTATCGGTATTGACCAATATTCGCTTTAGCATGGTACAGTATGCACTGCTTAGTTCATTGATGACCTTAACACCAAAAATTTTAGGTGGCTATTCAGGTGCGATGGTAGAAACCATGGGGTATCCTGCTTTTTTCACCTTTACCGCATTGATTGGCATTCCTGTGCTGTTGTTGATTTATATGGTAGATAAGCATGTGATGAGCCAAGATGTGACAAGAGGCGATAACATTACCCATGAATAACCCAATGTCATCTTACACTATTCAATCATTGTTGGCTGTAACAAGCGCGGTTGAAAAGCACATCCGTAAACAGTTGCTAGGTGAGTATCTTCATGTAGGGCAAACTTATCTTATTACCCATGATAGCGAAATGGTAGCTGCAGCAATAGCCACTCAATATTTTGCTGCGCTAGAGGAGTTGATAGCAGGTAAACCATTAGCTTATGTACTAGGTAAACAAAGTTTTTGGCAGCATGAGTTTTTAGTCAACCAGCATACTTTAATACCGCGTCCTGATACCGAGCGGTTGATAGAGGCGGTGCTTAATCACCATAAAAATAGCCTAAGCAAAACAATGAATATTTTGGATTTAGGCACTGGGTCAGGTTGTATTGCCATCACGCTGGCAGAGGAATTTAAAAATTCATCCGTTAGCGCAGTAGACAAGTCACCTGAGGCACTGAAGATGGCAGCACAAAATGCTAAAAGAATAGGGGTTAATAATATCGCGTTTTTTGAAGGCAGTTGGTATGAACCCTTTATGACAGCCCATGCAGATGAAAGCAATAAATTTGATATCATCGTATCTAATCCACCTTATATCGATCCCAACGATCCCCACTTGGCAGGCTTAACCGATGAACCCATTAGCGCGCTAATCGCGGATAATAAGGGTATGGCGGATATCTGTCATATTGTCAAAACTGCGCCACAATTTTTACAGCCTCATGGGTTATTAGCCATTGAACATGGGTATGATCAGGGTGAGCAGGTTAGGGGCGTGTTTTTGTCAAATGGCTTTGACGAGGTAATCACCGTCAAAGACTATGGGGACAATGAACGAGTAACGCTGGGTGTACTAAATTAGTGTACTAAATTAATGGGCTAAAATAGCCTAAGCAAATATGTGAAATTCAACTACTATGCCAAAACAAACAGAATTAACCGATGCAGAAATGCTACGCTATGCCCGCCAAATATTGCTAGAAGGGTGGGATATAGAAGCACAAACGCGGCTAAAAAATAGCTGTGCGATTATTATTGGGATGGGCGGACTAGGTTGCCCACTTGCAGAGACCTTGTGCCGTGCTGGCATTGGCAAGCTACTGATTATTGACGATGATACGATTGATGAGAGCAATCTACAGCGGCAGTCGTTGTTTACCCCTAACGACATCGGTCAATCTAAAGCGCTAGTAGCCAAGGCTAAATTACATGAAATCAATGCATTTTGTGACGTTATCGCCATACAAACCCGTTTGACAGCAGATAATTATCAACAAATGGTTGAACAAGCGAAAATAAATAGCCTAAGCGAATTAATCTGTGATTGTACAGATAACTTCAAAACACGAGACCTCATTAATAACATCGCTGTCAAATCAAATTTGTCATTATTATCAGCCTCTGCTATTGCGCAAACAGGGCAACTGGCATTATTTACGCCGCAGCAAGGTTGCTATCATTGCTTGTTTCAAGGGGCAGGGGATGACGAGCGAAATTGTGCCACTAGCGGAGTACTAACCAGTACCACCCAAATCATCGGCAACCTTCAAGCCCAAGCGGCTTTAAGTTTTTTGGGACTGGGCATCAATCCTATAGCGCAAACGTTATTGCTATGGAACGGCAAAACCATGAATCTTAAAAAACTTCACTATCGTAAAGACGCTAACTGCGAGATTTGTAGCCACCCATCGGCTATTACAGACGTAATTTAAACTAGAGTTAATCATGCAAAAAAATCACTTTTTTAAAAAATCCTTAAATGTCATTCAGCGGGTTAGGAAAACGGCAACCGTGGCTGGCAAAGCAGGGCTGCGTATCGCCCAAGGCGAAAAAATGACCCCAACGCTGCTGCGCCAAAGCTTTGAAGAGTTGGGTACTACCTATATCAAAATCGGTCAGTTTATTGCCAGTACCCCGTCTATCTTTCCCCGAGAATATGTTGAAGTATTTCAAGGCTGTCTGGATCAAACCACGCCCATGCCTTACAGTTATATTGAAGGCGTCTTAAGAGAGGAGTTGGAAAAGCGTGGGCAGACATTGGAAGATATTTTTCAAAGTATCAAGGTCAAACCGCTAGCGTCTGCATCCATCGCCCAAGTTCACAGTGCTATTTTAAAAAATGGCGATAATGTGGTGTTAAAAGTGCAAAAGCCTGAAGTAGACACCATCATTCAAACCGATTTAGGTATGATGGTAGGATTGACTAAACTGATTGACAGTATCGCACCGTCGCTAAAATTTGCCAGTATTTCACCCATTATTGATGAAATCCGTTTGCGTATGGCAGCAGAAACAGACTTCTTACAAGAAGCCAAAAACATTGATGATTTCCAAGATTTTTTGAAAAAAACCGACAATCATAAAGTAGTCGCACCCGATGTCTATCATGATATCAGCACCAAAAAAGTACTTGTCATGACACGGTTCTTTGGGGTGTCGATGATTGATGATGCTGCCATGCGTCAATACTGCAAATACCCCGCACAGGTGATGACAGATACTTTAAATACGTGGTTTTCTAGCTTGATGCTGTGCAATAGTTTTCATGCCGATTTGCATGCAGGCAATTTGATGTTGTTGACCGATGGTCGTATTGGCTTTATTGATTTTGGGATTGTAGGCAAACTTGAACCCAAAGCGTGGCAAGCCAGTATGGGCATGATGGATAGTTTTGCTAAAGAAGACTATCGCGGCATGGCGCATTATATGGTTGAAATGGATATGACCCACGCGCGAGAGCAAGTCAATGTCGATATCCTTGCCCAAGATCTTGAGTCAGTGATGAAAAAAATCTTGGCAGATGATAGCTTATTTATGGGAAAAACCATTGACCAAACTATGCCAAACCGATTGAAAGATCATACTGATGAAATCAACCAAATGTTGCTTGAAATGGTGGAAGTCGGTAAACGCCATGGTATTCACTTCCCAAGAGATTTTGCGCTACTGACTAAGCAACTGTTGTATTTTGACCGCTTTATGAAAGTACTTACCCCTGAGATGGACATGTTTCATGATGCGCGGATTAAAATGGCATAAAAACGCGATGAATTAATCATCTTTGCGCTGTAGCCATGTTCTAAGCCAAGTTAAAATCGCTTGGTGGTGTTTGATGCATAGGCTCAGCGCCTTTAAGTCGGCTTTTAGGGTTTTTTGTTCGCGCTGTAGAGTTTCTAACATCAGTTGAACCACCAACTCTGTCACCAGGTCTGAGATATCATCAATATTGCGCTGACTAAGTTCCTTAAAAAACCGCGCCCAATGTTTGATAAGTTTGTTTTGCTGCTCTGAGGTCAAGCCCGCCAGTATAAAATGTGCTTTGGCATTGATTCGCTCGTAAGTTGACCATTTTGGGTTATCAAAATCCTGCAATCTTGATTGAATGGTTTGAATCCAAGTAATCAAATTCAATAATTCTTCATCGGCAATGGCTTGCCAAGTTAGGCAGCAGCTTTCGTCATAGTTTTTGCAGGGCGCATCGATGACATTCGTGATAACACCAGTGATAACATTAGTGTCACCAGTTGAATTTTCATCTAATCGAATCGGGGCTGTCGGTTTGGTAGATGGGTGTTTCGGCTTAAAAACATTAGCCGCTTCGCTGCGCTGATAAATATCGCGGATGACAGATTGGCTAATGCGGTTATTTTCTAGACTGCCTAACAGCTCTGGTTGAAACAAAAAGCACAACTGCAGATGCAGTTGTACCGTCAATTCGCTATCAAAATTGAGCAGGGCATCTTGCGCTTGCCGTGCTTGGTTTTTTCGCCCCAATCCCATTTTGTTTTTGATGTCTTCACGCAGCAACCAGCCATAACTGCCTTTTGGTAGTTTTTGGGTCAGCGCAGAGAGCTGCTGCAAAATCTTGCTGCGATTTTCGGGGGTATTGGTAGGATATTGACGCGTCAGACTTGAGTACAAATACGCTGATAGGGGAACGGCTTGGGCAATTTGTTGCTGCATCGCTAACAAACCATGCGCTTTGACATAACTATCGGGATCATGATTGTCTGGCAGTGTCAAAAAGTGTAATTCCTTGCCATCAGTAAGCGCAGGCAACCCAACTTCCATGGCACGCCAAGCGGCTTTTTGTCCTGCACTATCGCCATCAAAACTTAAAGTAAGTATGGGATTAAGTTGCAGTAATCTTTCGATTTGTGATTGCGCTAGTGCTGTTCCCATTGAGGCAACTGCGCCATACACGCCCGCTTGATGAAGGCTTATGACATCCATATAACCTTCAACCACGAGCCAGTCTTTGGCTTTGGCTTTGCGACCTTCAAAAAGACCATACAACACAGCTTGTTTATGAAATACAGGTGAATCTGAAGAGTTGATATACTTGGGCTGCTCATCATCAGACATGGTGCGACCGGCAAAGCCGATCACGCGCCCTTGTTGGTCGCGGATGGGGAAAATCACCCGATTGCGCAGCAAATCAAAATCACGCCCATTTTGCGAAGTGCGCACCAATCCCAAGATTTTTAAACCTTCGATATCTTGGGGGAAGGCTTCTTCAAGATGTTGCCAACCGTTTGGGGCAAAGCCTAAGGCAAATTCTTCGATAGTGTGCGGCGTCAGACCACGTTTGAGCAAATAATGTTGGGCAAAGCTATTTTGCTGTAATTGATGTTGATAAAACTGGCAGATTTGGGTCAGTAAGTCGTATAAACTTGATGAACTATCCTGCGGGCTGTTATTGCCCATGTCATCAAAGGGTGAAAACCCGCCAACGCTTACATCATTATAATCAGCAAAAGGGATAAAGCTCGCATCTAAGTTATCAGACGTTTGAAAGTCATCAAAAGCGTCTATCCACAAAGTCTCTGTATTGGTAATAGCCGGACGCTCGGCAACATCTGAGTCAGAGAGGGCTTGAGCGGGACTTTGAGCTAAATTTTGCTGCAATGATGCCCTTGCTTGCGATACAGCAGGTTTGGTTTGAACGGGTGTTTTTTTATAGGTATGCGATTTATTGACAGGCTCTTTGGGCAGCTCAATCCCCGTTTGACGGGACAGTTCTTTGAGCGCTTCACCCGCGGTGAGATTTTCGTACTCTTTTAAAAAGGTGAGCGCATTGCCTGCGACACCACAGCCAAAACAGTTATATAACCCTTTTTGCGGATTGACAAAAAATGAGGGCGTTTTTTCTCCATGAAAAGGGCAACAGCCTTTGAATTCATTGCCCGAACGTTTGAGCTCCACATGCTTGCCAATAATCTTGACGATATCAGCATTGGCAATGATTTGATCAATGATGGCATTGTTACTCATGGTAAAAAGCGCATTTCCAGTTAAAAATTAGCTGATTGAAAAAAAATAGCTAGGATAAACCTAGCTAATGTTAACAGGGTTTATAGATTATTTGACTTGACTGGTATTGTCAGGTGGTAGACCCAAACCAATTGTCGTCTCACGTGGTCTGGTCGGTGTTTCATCATTTGCCGTGGTAGCCGGACTTGGCAGGCGCATTGCCGCAGCTTGCTGAATTGAGGTCTGAATCACTTGTGGCTTGGTGTTGCCTGAGTATTGACCCGACTGCTGGGCTAGCCCTTGAACAGCAGCATTTTGTGAGCTTTGACCCAGCACGCCTAATGTGGCTTTATTTAACCAGTTTGAACCGGTACGGGTATTATCAAGTTTGACATTGCCACGCGCATCAATCAGACCAGGATAGTTGATTCGAAGTAGTTGTTTATATTGGTTGGCGGTATCGGTCATTCCGAGTTTGTCATAGCTATAGGCAATGGTTGCAATAGACTCTGGAATCGCCTCGCTTTGTGGGTAGTACTGAAACACCCATTTAGCACGGTTGGCGGCTGCCACATAGGCTTTGCGTTTAATATACCAGCGCGCTACATCCATTTCACTTTCTGACAATTGGTTATAGATATAACGCATACGTAGCGCAGCGTCTGGGGCATACGCACTGTTTGGAAAGCGATTGATCAGTTGCTGAAAGTTATTAAACGCAATGCGCGAATAGCCCATATCACGGTGTGCGGGATTGAGCTTGGTGTACTTCATCACGCCGCCTGATGCTGCCTGCATATTTGAGATGCCGCGAACATAGTAAGCATAGTCAACTTGCGGGTTGGATGGGTAAGACTGGATAAAACGATCAGCACTGGCAATGGCATCCAAATAGTCACCATGTTGGTACTGCGCATACATCAAGTCAAGTAACGCTTGCTCGCTGTAATCACCTACAGGATAGAAAGTCCGCAAATCGTTCAACTGGCTAATCGCTTTAGCAAGGTTGCCTTTTTTGATGTTGTCAGATGCTGCTTGGTAGTAGCCTTGCTCGCTTTTTTCAGCTTTGGTCGCGACGACTTCGTCTTTGCCACCAAACAATTTTGAATTTTTTAGCGTTTGACAGCCAGATAAAGTGGTCAAAGCCAGAGTAATTGCGGTGACACCCACAACTTTGGAAAGATGATGCATACGAACCTCAAATCTATTGCAAAAATATTTGCCCATCATAATACTTATTGTTCAAAACTGAATGCAAAATATTGTATTAAAAATTTCACTAAGTCTATCACGAAACGTTATACTTTGTGACCTATCCGCGCATATTAATTTTGCAAACCCCTATACCCTAAGTCTGAACTGTTTATGACCACGCCAATCGCCTCACATCCAATCGAATCAAACATTGAATCTATGACTGAATTTATGAATCAAAACAATACCAATCAACTCGAAGAAGAATGGGAAAACCTGTCACAACCACACCCAAGCACTCAAAACCTGCACACCCACGACGCTGGCAGTCATCAAATTGTCCAAAATTATACAGTCAACTCTGAACAAATAGGGGAGCGCATTGATAAAATTGCTGCCTTGGTGTTTAGCGATTATTCGCGTGAGCAAATCAAAAACTGGCTTGAGTCAGGCGAACTAACCGTAAACGGCGCAGCGCAAAAACCCAAATATCGTCTTAAGCCCAACGATGTGCTGATGCTTAAAGCGAGTTTGACCGCTCAGCAGCAAGATTTGCCCGAGAATATCCCACTTGATATCTTGTATGAAGATGAGGCGGTGCTGGTCATCAATAAGCCCGTAGGCTTGGTCGTACATCCTGGCGCGGGCAATGGCTCGGGTACGCTAGTCAACGCGCTGCTTTTTCATTATCCTGACAGCCGCACCCTACCTAGAGCGGGATTGGTACATCGAATCGATAAAGAAACATCGGGTTTAATGGTGATTGCTAAAGACAGTCAAAGTCAGCTGCATCTAATTAATCAGCTTAAAGACAAATCCGTGTACCGGCTTTACCAAGCGATTGTGTTAGCGTCCGCGGCTGAGCTTGCCCGCCATCGCACCATTGATGCACCCATCGGTCGCCATCCGACCCAGCGTACCAAAATGGCGGTGGTGGGTAGTGGCAAACCCGCTGTCACTCATCTTGAGAAAATCACAGCGATAAGCGATGCTGTCTCATTGGTCAGCGTGCGACTGGAAACAGGGCGCACCCACCAAATCCGCGTACACTTATCAAATTTGGGTTTTCCATTGCTCGGAGATCCGCTCTATGGCGCTGCTCGTAAAAATGCGATATTGTTAAAAACTTTGGATGACGACCAAAAACAGATCGTACAACAGTTCCAGCGTCAAGCGCTGCATGCGTATGAGCTTGGCTTTATCCACCCAAAAACAGGCGAGCCTATTAAAGTGCAAGCACGCCTGCCCGAAGACATGCAAAAATTACTCGACACCCTAAAGCCCTAACAAAGCCATAATTTTTTACCGTAATATTACTTTTATTAGATTACTGATGCGTTACTGAGGTTTGTTAGCGGGCGATTGGGGTACGCCCCGCTATTAACCCATTTTTTCTGTCAAATATTTCCAATAGCGTTTTGGCAAATACTGAATATGCAGCTTGCGATTTAACCGCTCCTTGATGGTCACGTGGGTAAAATATTTTTGCCAAAGCGTTTGGTATTGTTGTTCTGCCTCGCTATAAAACTGCTGCGGATGCAGTAGCGCTTCATCATCTAAATCACAGATGATATGGACTTGTTCGCTGGGATCATCGTGAGCGTAATAAATACCAAACCCGCGTTTGACATCATATATCGCCCAAGTTTGATCGGCATAGCGTTCTTTAAAATGCTGATGCAAAATGGGTAATACATTAAAATCGGGCTCAACGCGCGCAAAATATACCGGTTTTTCAGTGTCTGGCAT
Source organism: Moraxella sp. CTOTU46711 (assembly GCF_031975715.1). NCBI lineage: Bacteria > Pseudomonadati > Pseudomonadota > Gammaproteobacteria > Moraxellales > Moraxellaceae > Moraxella > Moraxella sp. CTOTU46711. Next base: position 459,395 of record NZ_DALYMP010000001.1, on the reverse strand, counting down.
TTGCATTTGTTCAAATCGCACAAACGCCTGCATACGGTGGCGCTCACGCCCGACCATTTTGATAAGCTTGCTCACTGCCATCACATCCGCATGGGTATAATTCTCCCACACATCAAGGTTGGGATTGGACAATTGAAACCGTACCACCCCAAACAGATGACTATACACGGTAGGCGATTCTGATAAAAAGCCCCACAGCAGTTGTCGCATACCGTTTTTGCCAAAGACGCGCGCTAATTTATCACTCACCCGTAAGGTTTTGGCTTCATCGGTCGCGATGGTGACAGTGGCTTGCCAAAAATTGGGCACCACTTCATGCTCGGCTTGAATGCTCACAATCGGGGTGTGCTGCCAACCGTTTTCATAAATGGTGAACACACACGTGAGCCACCCTTCAAAGCTGCCATCAAAGATTAAAATGGGGGTCTCAGCCGTCACTAAATCCATAAATGATTGACCTTTTGCACAGTAGGCTTTAAAACCTTAATTTTAAAAGATTGATTTTAAAAAATTAATTCTAAAATAATAATGCTAAAACAACGCCAATTGACCATGCCGCTCGGCTTTGAATTTGGTTTGGGTCTGCGCCAGCACATAATCGCGAAAATTATCTTGCGTTAAATGACTTAAATGCTCATTGCGACCTTTGAGTGCGATAAAGTATTTGGCACGGTTTACGGCCGCGCCCATTTGCCTGAGATGTTCGAGTGTCAAAGTCGAAAATTTTCGTGCCTGAACAATTTTTTTGGCGGTTCGGGTGCCAATACCAGGAATACGCACAATCATTTTGTAGGGCGCGGTTTGGATATTGACGGGGAAATGTGACTTATTACGAATCGCCCAAGCCAATTTTGGGTCACAGTCCAAATCCAAGAACGGATGGTCATCGGGTAGAATTTCTTCTGCTTCAAATCCATAAAAACGCATGAGCCAATCCGCTTGGTACAAGCGATTTTCTCGCACCATCGGCACAGGGGTGCCCATAGCCGGCAAGCGATTGTCACTGAGCATAGGCACATACCCTGAATAGTACACCCGTTTTAGGTCATATTCTTGATAAAAATGGCTCGATAAACGGATGATTTGTAAGTCGGTCTCTTGCGCTGCGCCCACAATCAGCTGGGTACTTTGACCCGCTGGGGTAAATTTTGGGGTATGTTTGTGTTGTTTTTTACTGTCTTTAAACACCACAATTTGTTCTTGCACCACTTTCATTGGCGCTTTCATATCGTCATGGTTTTTTTCAGGTGCGAGCAATGCCAAGCCAGATTTGGTGGGGATTTCCATATTGACGCTTAAGCGATCGGCATACAATCCTGCTTCCTGCATCAGCTCAGCAGACGCACCCGGAATGGTTTTTAGATGAATATAGCCATTGAATTTGTGCGCAAGGCGCAGGGTTTTGGCGACACGAACCAATCGCTCCATGGTATAGTCGGGCGATTTAAAAATCCCTGAGCTTAAAAACAAGCCTTCAATATAGTTGCGCCGATAAAACTGCATGGTCAAATCAACCACTTCTTCGACAGTAAATGCTGCACGTGGTGTATCGTGACTGCGCCTTGAAGTGCAATACGCGCAGTCGTAGATACAATGATTGGTAAACAATATTTTTAAAAGGGAAACACAGCGGCCATCTTCGGTATAGCTATGACAAATACCCGAGTTAGCCGTGCCGAGTCCTTTGTTATGATTGTCACGTTTACTACCACTTGATGAACAGGAAACATCATATTTGGCAGCATCGGCTAAGATGGATAATTTGTCTTGCAATCTTTCATAATTCATCGCGTAAACCTTGCATATCTCATATATCAGCGGATAAAAACATAAAAAATAGGTTGCAAAATTAAACTTAAGATGAGTATTTTACCTTATAAGCCACTAAAAATACGGTTAAAAAAAAGCAAGACGACAACGTGTGACGTCTTGCTTTTGGTAGATTAACTAATTAGTGTCTACGAATTACGAATTACGAATTACGAATTACGGATTAACGATAATAGCCGGTGCGGTCGTGACAGGCACGGTGGTCATTGTCGCTACCGCAGGCGTTGATGCCGGTAGCAATACAGGGGTTGTCGTGGTAGTAGAAACAACAGTGGCAGGTTTGGACACGGTTACTGTCGCGCCTGAGCCTGTTTGTACCGTCACTGGGGTGGTGGTATTGACATTCGATGTCGACACTACAGTTGTAATAGGCGCTGTTGTTACTACAGGGGCTGTGGTAGTGACAACAGGCGTAGAGGTAGATGTAGAGACAGTGCGATAAGTCGGCGTGGTGACAATTTGTGTCGGGTAAAATGGCATACCGTCAACGATGGTAAATCCATTGGGGCGAACCATTACCGTATCACTAGTGCCATCGATATGTTGATTGACAATCGTTGTGGTTTTTGGTGCGACGCGTGTCGTGGTTACCGTTGTCGTTTTTTTGGCGGCGACTTTAACGGTACGCGCATGACTCGGTGTTGCCACGGCACTCATGGCAATCACCGCAACTGTCGCGGCAACGATTTGGGATTTTTTTATAGCGGTCATCATCATGTTGTGTTTCCTCAAAATACACAGTGGCGAAAAATAAATAGGGGTCAAAAATATACACCGAATTGATAAAATTATTATGCGCATATTGTTGATAGAAATATAAGTTATAAATGTAAATAACACGCAAAATTTGCAATTTATGCGATAGCTGCTGTGAAAAAATGTAACTGCATGGGTAGGTTAACTCATCAAACAGGCACCTTTGACAGGCTTGAAATTTTGTTAAGTGAAGCGCTTAGACAAGCAAAAAAATAGGCTTGACGGTTGTTTTATTGGGTTACAAGGTTTATCCTTATCCGTTGACATTGAATATTTGGGCAATGCCACGTTAGCGTAAATTTTTTAGCAGTCAAACTTATCAATTAAATGTAGGAGCTATTCATGTTTTCACATGTAGAACCGTATGCGGGTGACCCGATTTTGGGGTTGATGGACAAGCATAAACAAGACCCACGTGCCGACAAAGTTAATTTGGGTGTGGGTGTATATTTTGATAATGACGGTAAATTACCCGTCCTTAACTGTGTGCAAAAAGCTGAAGCACAAATCGCTAATCCACCAAAACCACGTCCCTACCTGCCAATGGACGGTCTGCCAGGTTATCGCGCCGCTTGCCAAAACCTATTGTTTGGTAAAGACGCACAAGTATTAAAAGACAAGCGTGTGGCAACCACAGCGACCATTGGTGGTTCGGGCGCGCTCAAAGTCGGGGCTGATTTTATTCATGCTTGGTTTCCACAAGCCAAATGCTATGTGTCTGACCCAACGTGGGCGAACCATATTGGTATCTTTGAAGGCTCTGGTTTTGCGGTGGGCAAATATCCCTACTATGATGCAGCGACCAACGGCATCAAATTTGATGAGCTCATTGCCTTTTTAAACACCTTGCAAGCCCATGATGTGGTGTTGCTACATCCCTGTTGTCATAACCCAACGGGCGTTGACTTGACCCAAGCGCAATGGGATCAAGTACTTGAAGTGGTAAAAGCGAAAAACTTGCTTGCCTTTATGGATATTGCCTATCAAGGCTTTGGTGAAGACATGGATGCAGATGTCTATGCGATTCGCAAAGCAGTGGACATGGGCTTGTTGTTCTTTGTCAGTAACTCATTCTCAAAAAATCTATCACTGTATGGTGAGCGCGTTGGCGGTTTATCTGTGGTGTGTAAAGACGAAGCACAAGCCAAAGCGGTACAAGGTCAATTGCAGTTCAATATCCGCCGCATTTACTCAAGCCCCCCTTCGCACGGCGGTCACGTGGTTGATATCGTGATGAATGACGAAGCGTTATTCAATGAATGGGTACAAGAAGTGTATGTGATGCGCGATCGCATCAAAGAGATGCGCCAAAAACTGCGTGACAGTTTAGAGGCCAAATTACCGGGTCGCAGTTTTGACTATATCACCAAGCAAAACGGTATGTTTAGCTATACTGGTCTCACCCCTGAGCAAGTAGCGCGGATTATCAAAGATTTTGGTATCTATATGGTCGCTAATGGTCGTATCTCAGTTGCCGGTCTAAACGCTAGCAATATCGACTATGTAGCCAATGCCATGGCAGAAGTATTAAAAGACTAAGCGTATTACATGGGCTTATTAAATAAGCCTGTTAAAAAACTAAGATAGCTTAAATCATCAAAACCCTTAACCGCATGTTAGGGGTTTTTTATAACTTATGATTAACGGGGTGGGGGAGTATTTAAGCCCTTCTGGTAAGGTTGTAGAAATATTTTTGACTGTTGTTAATTAAATCGCCACAAAAAACCTTGCTTTTCGTATCGGCTTTTGCTGAGATACCGATTACAATAATTTTAATAAAAATAGGATATCTTTATGGTCCCCTACAACCCCATACCCAATTTTCAAACCGCAACTGATTCTACGCCGCCATCCATCCCGCAAGCCCTCACCCCCCAATTTCGAGAAATCGATTACGGCAATAACGTTGCCCAGCGTACCCTGTGCGTTTTGGTGTTGGATTTGTCAGGCTCAATGGCGATACGCTCAGGCAATGGCGAAAAACGCCGTATCGATATGCTCAATGAAGGAATTGAAGCGTTTTATCATGATTTGATGAAAGATGAAACAGCGCGTAACCGTGTGCGTTTAGCCATTGTCATCGTGGGCGGGGTCAATGATACCGCAGAGCTGATGATGGATTGGACGGATGCGATTGATTTTTTCCCCATTAAATTTCGTGAAAATGGTATGACGCCGCTTGGGCAAGGTATGTTACTTGCGCTCAATTTGATTGAGCAAGAGCGTATCAATCTACGCGACAACGGTATCAATTATACCCGTCCTTGGGTTATTGCCATGACGGATGGTCTGCCCACCGACAGCCAAGATGTGTGGCAGGCAGCTATCAATCAATGTCACCAAGCCGAGCAAAATAACCAATGTATTATTTATCCGATTGCCATTGATGCGGGCGTGCAAGAAGTTAAGATGCTCAAGCAACTGTCGATTTTAACCCCGCCCGTGCATCTCAACTCCGTTAAATTTGTCGAATTTTTTGTGTGGTTGTCCGCGAGTCTTAAGACCGTGTCACAATCTGCGCCTGGAGAAACCGTGCAATTAGGAAGCATCTCACCGTGGGCGACCATTCAAAGTTGATGGCAAAGACAATCACCTTCAACGCTCATAATAATAAAAAACCTAAAAAAATTGGGGATAATGATGAACCAAACCACGGATTTGTTCGCGCAAACATCGCAATCATCGGTCCAATCATCTTGGCAACTGTATGGCGCATCCAGTATTGGTAAATCCCATATCGACAGCAGCCTGCCCAATCAAGACAGTATCTATTTGCAAAAAACCGAAAAAGGTATGGTCGCCGTGGTATGTGATGGGGCGGGCTCAGCAAAATTTAGCCAAGCGGGTGCAGCGTTTTTTAGTCAATCGATTGGAAAAATGCTGCTCAGTCTCAGTGTTAGCGGCATTGCGCTTGATTTAGGACAAGTCAAACAGCAAATTATCGAGCAATTATCACAAATACGCCTCGACCTGCAGTCGCAGCTGCCCGCTGAGTCGAGCCTAAGAGACTATCACACTACCTTTACCGGGGTATTGATTGATGCTAATCATCAAGCACTATTGGTGCAAATCGGTGATAGTCCTCTCATCACCAGCCAATTTGTTGTCCGCCATCCTCACATCGATTATTTCACCAACTTGCAAGTGTACGGGGATGATAGCAAGAATGAATACGTCAATGAGACGCATTTTATCACCCAAGATAATTGGCAATCCTTTTTAAGGGTTGAGCCCATTGATTTATCGCAAGTGGATTGCCTTGCACTGATGTCGGATGGCTGTGCTGACTTGGTATTTGAAGGCGCAAGTGTTACGCCCAAAATTTACCGCCCTTTTTTTGGTAACTTGCTATTTAATTTAACCCAAAGTCAAAGCTCACAGCAGGGCAGCGCGATTATTGAACAGGCGCTTGGCAACCCTGCCACCTATCGATTAACCGGTGATGATAAATCCTTGGTGGTTTTATTAAAAAATCAACAGCATTATCAAAACCTTGAACCGATGGTTGAGGTACAAAATGAAACCCTAGCGAATGACACTATAGTGACTGAAATCAGAGCGACCGCAAACCCCACGGTCTGGCATACCGATGCTGTCAATCATAAAAACACCCGCGCCACTAGGACGCCTGATGACCTAACCTTTAATAACATCAATAACATAGCGCCTAACCCAAAGCCGCACGCCAGTGTTGTAGATACCGCTCGTGCAACGCCAGCGGCTACAACGTCGCAGGTGTTGCCGCCTTCGCAGTCTGTTAGTGACGCAACTAGACAGCGGCGTAATACTGCTATGATGGCTGGCGCAGCGATGCTCATTGGTACAGGTGTATTGGGCTGGATAAATAAAGATCGATTGCTGCCGACGCAAACTGTCAACAATGCCAATACTGCGGCATCGGTGGCGAGCACAACGCCCACCTCGGTTATAACGCCCCCACTGACCGCGCACGCACTGGGTGATTCCTATGCCATTGATTTGAGCAAAGCCGCAGTGGTTACCGATAGTGGCAATCCGAGCGATGATCCCATCCTAAAGGTGATAGTAGCCAGCCTGCAAGGTCAGTCTATTGATGTCATCGAGCAAAAATCCAAACCAACAAGCAGCGCTAAAACTAAAAACGACAATAAAAATAGTGTGAGTCAGCCCTTATTATCCGCCACTGTTACCACAGTGGTCGCTAATAAAAACCCAACGGTTGCCAGAGTTTCCAGTGGTGCAGCGAGTACAGCTTTGCAAAACCAACATACCGAGGCTACTTTGACCGACTCACAATTTAACAATCATGCTGTCAAACTTGCAGCTAAAGCAAGCTGCTTGCCAGTTACCGATACCCACGATTTGACAAGTTTGGGTGTCACCATCCAACCCACGATGCATTACTACAACTGCCAAATTAGCTTGCCTATCAAATCGATAACGAGCCAAATAGCTGGGTTAAGCAAAAAGACGGAAATCTTGGATAGTCTGACGCTTGACAAAGGGTTATCAGAAATTTTAACTAGCTCTACCACCAATACCGCAGCTACCGCCTCTACGGGTTTGCCTGCTAGCACGGTCAGCGATTCTGGCGGCAATCAGCAAATACAGCTATACTATTTGGGTATTACTGACACAATAAATCATATGAGTGCTACTGCTAGCACTGAGTTAGCCGCTTTACCCACCTCATCTGCCCATCTGAAGAGATAGTCCATGCCGTATTTAATTGCAAACAATCAGCGTATCACCATTGATTTGCCTATCTCTCATGAGATCGGCTCAGGCGGTATGGGCATTGTCTACCGTCTTGGTAATCTGTTAGGCACGGGCAATTTGGTGGCAAAAATCTTTAAAAATCCCACCGATCCCAAAAACCCCAGCGTTGCCAAACTACAAGCCATGATGGCGCGCCCGCCTGAGCATATTTATGAAGTGATTAATGGGGTAGGGTATACCCAGTTTGCTTGGGTGAGACATCTGATTGTCGGTGAGCATGACGAACTTATTGGCTACGCCATGCCAGAGCTGGATTTTGATAGGTCGTTATCGCTCAATCCTTTTATGTACCCACGAGAGGCGGCAAAACTGACCGCGTATCAGCAGAGTCTCAATTATCGTGTGCAGCTGTGTGCCAATATTAGCGCCTTGATGGCGGACTTACATGGTCATGGGCATGCCTTTATTGATTTTAAAGAAGCCAATATGCGCCTGATGCCAGAGCCAAACACGGGCATGGATGATGATTATAAAGGCTTTATCGTTGGGTTTATCGATTGTGATAGCTATCGTATTACTGGCAGTGATGGTAGCGTTTATCCAAGTCCTGTCATATCCCCTGAAATGACCAGTCCTGAATATCATGAACACAAAGATATTGGTTTGTTGGATGAAAAACACGACCGTTTTGTACTGGCGATTGAGCTGTTTAAAATTTTAAACAATGGTATTCATCCTTTTTATTTTATCCCTGTGTCAGACCGATTAAAAAATGCTGCTCATCGCAACACCGACCAATTTATCAAAGAGCGGCTATATGCTTATGGCTTGCAGCCACACCCAGAGATTGCACCGCTAAAAAATAGCATTCATGTGTGTTGGGATGACCAAACCCGTGCAATGTTTGATCAAGCGTTTTTATCTACCCATCCAACTGATCGCCCAAGCGCCGCCGAGTGGGAAAATCATCTACGCGGATTGGTTCAACACCGCCAGTTTAAAGTGTGTGAAAATTATTCCAATGATACCAGCCACATTCATTTTGTCGGTAAACCCTGTCATCGCTGTCTGTTTTTAACCGTACCCAATAACCCGTTAACCACGCCCGTCACACCTGTACCCGCAATCAGCGCTGCAGCGACACCCAGCGTCTGGCAGACCACGCCCACCCATGCTTCTGTAGCGTTAACTGCCGCAAGTCACCCAAGTCATCAACCAAGCGCGGCTTTGAGCGGTTTGATGGATGATGAAACATTGGCAACTAATCGTCGGCTTGAGCAATCGCTCAATAATCAGGCTAACAGTCACACGGGCATACCGAGCCAACCCATCAATGTAATCAATGCAAATGTAGTCAATGCAGGCGATGACGCGACCCAAACACTGGCGACTCATTCAATGGCGATGCCAGATACAATAGCAGATACGATGACAGCACCCGCGCATCACACTGATACTACAGAGGCGCCACCCACTTCGCCACCGTATACCACTTCTACCGGTGAGGTATCTGTCAAAAAGCCCTCTAAAGGGTGGCTGATAGCGCTGATTGCCGCCTTAGTGGGAATCGGTGGCTATGGCGTATCAAGGTTAAAATCCGCCTCAACACCCACAACATCACAATCAGCCACTACCAATCAGTCCGATAATGCCAAAGCGGCAAGTACCGATGACAATCCGCAAAAAAAACCAAAAAGCCAAAATAGTTACAGCACCATCATCAAATCACTACCGACTGCAAAAGCCACTATGACGCAAGCGCTTAAAGCGCAAAATGGCTTTTTTTCTTCCTCATCGCAAACTAGCGTAGCCAAGCTGTATCAAGACACGCTCGGTATTAGCCCTGAGTTTTTTGATAACGTAGTCAAGGTGGGTGAGTTTGCCGAGCCATCGCTCAAACAGCTGCAAGAGCTCGGTTACAGCCAAGATATCAATGCGACAAAGCAATACTCGCTTGAAGCCTTTCGCAACGCGGATATGGGCTATTTTAAACAGCAGTCCATGAATAAAACGCTCGCCAAACAACTCAATGAAGCGGCAAAAAGCTATTACTGGCGCAAAAAAGACCCAAAAGCCGCCGTTTATCTTCAAGCGCAAGCAGTGAAATACAATCCCAATCAAGGCGAATATGTCGCCAATTTCGCTTATTATTTATTTAAAAACAACTATCCTTATAGCAAATCTTTTTTGCTTTATGCGCTACAAACGCCGCGTGATAGCAGCAAATACCCCAACACTTATATGATTGAATTGGCAGCGGCAATGGCACTGCAAGCGGGTGATGACAAAGGCGCAGTGGGGTCGTTATTGGCACAGTTTTATACCACGGACGATCAACAAAAACGTTGCCAAAACATGTTAAATTATCCGCAAACCTATCCAGAATTGGTACCCATCGCCGAGAAAGTGCTAGCCATTATCGACCAGCAAAACAGCAGCGGCGCCAATCCTGTGCCCGCTGAGTGTTTGCCGCCATACAACTGGGTGGTTGGATCGTCAAATTAGTTTATCAAATTGAAAATATGAAAATAGGGTAGTAAACATCTATGATTATTGTCTGCCAACAATGTGGTCAAAAATTACCAAAAACTGCGGTTATGTGCCCAAATTGTGGCAGTCGTCAGTTTGCGCAACAATCTGATAATCATACTCAGCCGCAGCAAGAAAATTCGTTTGTACAGTCAAGTGGCTATAATGCCCATGACGGTGCCTATGACGCGCCTCAAACCTCTCAGCTGACCCAGCCAGAACATTCTACTTGGCAAAGTTATACGCCAAATCCATCTGCAGGCAATTATCAACCGACCGATATGCCAGCTGTTCAGGCTAGTCAACCTATGCAGCAACCTGCTCAACCAATCTATCCACAGCCTAACTATGAACAGCCTGATATTGCTCAGGCGTCAAATCCACCCGCACAACCCACTGACTACGCAAATCCTTATGTCGCTCCCGCAGTGCAACCAAAGCAACCTAGCCAATACCCAACGCCAGCCGTCAATCAGCTGCCTTCGACCGCGCTGCAGACTCGTAAGCCGGCTCATGCCATGCTGTATGCAGGTTTTGTGCGCCGCGCATTGGCTTATCTATTTGATTTAGCGTTAGTCAGTTTATTATTGGGATTGGCTTATCAATTATTGTTGCCGCAGATTTTACCGCAGCTTGGCATTCGTGGGTTTACCGATCAAACGCTTGCCTTGATAGCGTATGGATTTTATTTGTTCTATATGACGTTATTGACCTGTTTGGGACGACAAGCAACGGTGGGCAAGGTGATTATGGGTATGTGGGTGTTTGGTATGCAGGGTCAACGGGTTAATTTTTTCCATGCGCTGATTCGAGAAACGCTCAAACTGATTTTGCTGCCATTTGGTTTTTTGATGTGGTTTACCGCCCGTAAACAAACGCTGCATGATTTAATCGCACGTACGGTGGTGTTGTATGACCCCAATTAATTTTTAAACAGGGATAGCAATAAAAAAAGTTAATCAATTTGGAAAACCCCATGCTAAACATAGTGAGTCGTACAAAAGCCAGCAAAAAACCCAACGCCAAAGCGCAAACGTTGAGCGAAATCATGATTTTAGCGGTGGTATGGCTCCTGTTAATTGGCGCATTTTTACTGGCAGATTACGCCCATTCGCCCAAACTGCAGCGTTATCAACTTGAACTCACCAGCTATACTGAAGGCATCGCCAAACCGCAACTGCTCAGCAAATATTGTGGTGACAACGTTATTACTAATCTGTATGACAACCGTAATGATCCTAACTATGGCATGACTCAAGCCTGCGCCCAAGCCAGTCAGCCTACACAATTAATAAGTGAGGCAAAGCAACATTTTGCCAAAACCCAACAAGCTTTAGCGGCCGCATGGCAAGCCCAAGGCAAACAGCAACGCCAAACTGAGCTGGTTGAAAATGAAACCGAAGTGAATTTGGGTGGTGATAAACTCAGCAATCGCCAAGATTGGCTACACCTTAACGCTAGTGGGCAACTCGATAGTTTAGACAACCTAATGGCGCTGAAAACCGATAAATTATCCCCTGCCGACCAAGCCAATTTTGCGGTGTCATTGCTTGCGGTCGCCGATGGCAATCGACGTTTTGCCTACAATCGCCTGTTTAGCAATCAGCCTGCCATTGCCAAACTGTTAAATCAATCAGCAAATGATGTTGCCAGTATCTATGACGCCAATAACAACCAACAAAAAGCCCTGCAAGCGAACAATTTACTGCCATTAATTGGCACGCCCACGCATTTGGGGATGCTCACTCAGGTGTGTGTTTGGTCGTGGGTGACGTGGGGCTTGCTATGGCTGTCTCGCCGTAAACATTGGCTTGAGGTACTACCGATAGCCATCACGGTGTGGGGATTGGTCATTGCGGGCGTTAGCCATACGGTGATTTTGCCGATGATGGTGGGGGGCGTGCTATTTTGCGTCGGCGTGCTACTGAGTGTATTGATGATTTTTTCGCCCATGCGTCGGTTGATGGAAAAATTCCCCGACAACCGTGCCATGCTATCATCTGCGTGGATTTATCCGTTGTTTGTAGGCTTTGCCACCTTTGGCTTGATGATTTTATTTGATTTAAGCACCCGTAGTTATCTGTCACTGCGTTATATTTTTCTCAATCATTTCAAGGATTTATTTTGGTGTTTTGTGTTTATTAGCCTAGCTCGTCCGATTAGCAGTTTGGTTAGTTGGGGGCTTAAAACCCTCATTGCCAATAACTTACTACACAGCAGTTGGGGCAATGTTAAATCGGCGATGACTAAAGCACGTGTGTGGCTGCTTGCCTTTACGGTGGGCTATTTGGGCTTGGCAGTGTTGATTCACAGTGACAGTGCGAAAGTCGCTGAACTGTCAAAAATTTGGCTGATGGTGTTTTTGGGTGTGTTTTTGGCGATTAACCAACGCGGTTTGATTAATCATCTGTTTTTTCGCTCCAAAAAAATGACCCTACTGCTTGCTTTTGCGGTGGTGTTGCCGTTTATCGCGCTGGGTATTGCCAATGAAAAAGGCACTATGCTGGTATTTTTGTTTTTGTTTACCTTTTTGGTGGGCGTGGCGCTATCCAACAAAATTTTCCAAATGGGCGGGCGGGGTTATATTTTGGGCGTGTTGTCGAGTACCGCGATTTTGCTCTTGCTGATGATGGTGTTGGTGAATTTAAGCGGGTTTGATGCGCGCACTGCCGAGCGGGTCAATGCGTGGGTCAATCCGTTTGTGGCGAGCAACGATCAGATGGCGATTTTGCATTGGTTTCGCGAGAGTGTGCCGATGATTGGCTATGGGTTTGGCGATATTCCGTGGTGTGGGTATCATTTGTCGGGCTGTCAGGGCGTGCCGCTACAAATGCAAAGTGACTATACTATTACCTCGGTGATGGCAGTGGTGGGTATTGGGGCAAGTGTGGTGCTGATGATGGTGTATTTTGCTTGGCTTGCGCTCATTGCCCGTCAGCAGATGGCGTTTGCCAGTGAGCAGATGAAATCACGGCTGTTATCGGGCGGTTATTTTTTGCTGGCGTGGGTGATTTTGCTGTGGGTGGTGATTACGGTGTTTCAGGCACTTGTCACCATTTCGGGAAATTTGGGGATTTTACCGCTCACGGGGGTGACGTTGCCGTTTTTAAGTTATGGCACCAGTAATTTATGGCTCAATAGTATTATGCTCAGTTTGGCGCTGTTTCAGCCAAAGTTGATGTTGGACGGCAATAAACTGTAAACCATATGCTCAATAACTTATCCAATTGTAGAAACGTCAAATTTTAGTAAGGCTTGCAAAAATTAAAGGTTCAAAATGACCGAAAACCAAATCCCGAAAGACGAAAACAGTCAAGAAACTATGAACAGTGGCGATTTAGAAACTGTCAACAACACAGGTTCTGACACGCTGTCACAGGACAAAAATGTCGCTGATTCAGTAGATGTTGAACAAATCGCCACGCCTGCCAATACCTCCGACAATACGCAAGCAAGTGAAACAAAAAATACTAACAAAAAAATCAAAAACGACGGTAAAGTTGCCAGTTTTCGGGTTTCTCAAGCGCTTTACAAAACCATTTTGACCAACTTACAAGTGATTTTGGTGGTGTTTGTCGTCGGTCTTATCGGCTGGCTAGCGTGGTATCTCTCGCCCTTAACCGCCTCAAATACCACGTACAATGCAGAGGCGAATGAAAACGCCGTGTCACTTGTCGTTGACAACCTGGGTATGGCGGATGTGGTCAACCAAGCCAACAGCCAAAATACTAATACCCAAAGTGCGAACGCTAATCTATCAAGTTCGGTCAACGCCACGCCTGCCAAAACGTGCGATTTAACTCAGCCCAAAAACCAAGCACGTTTTACCGACAGTATCAACCGAGTCAATCAAAGTCTGTTGAGCTTGTATCAGCAAAAACGTCTGGCCAACCAATACCAACTGCAAACTGCCAGCCTTTGGCAACAAGCCTGTGAGCAACATATCAACGAAGATGAGTTAGCATTTGCGCTAAAAACGCTTGCCAGCCCGGAGCGATTGTTGCAGCTACAATGGCGAGAACAACAGCCCAATCGCCGCAATCAAAACGACCCCAATGTCGCCCATATGCCAACCAATTGGCTCACCCAAACCAACCCTTGGTATGGGCTGCCGGGCTGTGTGTACATCAAAACCGCCAAAACGGCAGACAATCAGACAGGCTATCTGTATGTCGATAATCGTAGCAATACCACTGACACAGGTGACGTTGACCCATTAACCCAGCTTTGTAATAACCCTAGATTGATTCCGATGTCGGTCAAATCCTTGGCGGTTAAACCATTGACAGGGGCGGCGACTTTACCAAATGCACCAGCATCTGACCCCAACAATGCTTTTAATAAAACCAAAAACGATATTCAAAACCAAGCCAATGGCGTGCTGCAAACCCTACAAGACAAACCCACGCAAGACCCGAAAAAACGGATTGCCTCCACTAGCAAAACCGAGGTTGCTTTACCGACCAATTTAGGGTTGATGTATAGCGAATTGTCCAACATTCACGCCAGCCATTTTGACCGCCAGTTATTGGACGCTTATCAAAGCTACCAACAAAAAAATGATCAACGCAGCTGGTGGCAAAAACTCACGGCACCGCCAATCAATAGTATCAATGTCGATGGCTCAGATATCAAAATCGGCTACAACATGGCGTTGACCCTGAATCCCGCTGTACAGACCACCGCCCAGCAAGTAGCGGATTGTGTCACCAATAACCCCAATGGCGCGGACTGTAATAGCGTGCTATCGCCTGCGTTGCAAAAAGTCGCCAATGGCATGTATGAGAACGCCTTGGTACGCAGTATCGGTATCGCGGTGATTGATGTCAAAACCCAAGGCGTGCTTGCCCTTGCTAGCGCTGACTCCAACTGCTACCGTGCCGATAATGGCGATACCACGATTAAGCCCACAGGTTGCCCGATACTGTGGAAAAAAGACTGGAGCAAGCAAAACCTCATGAACCATGCGTTATACCAAACCGTATACCCAGGTTCGACCGTTAAAACCGTACAAGCATTGGCACTGGTACGCGCCAATCCACGGTTTAAAAATATGCAAACCCCTGAAGCCCGCTATCTCAAACAAGTGATAGCAAGCTCATCTACCGAAAAAGTGGCGAACTTTTTATATTGTCAACGCACGACCAGTGCGATGTCATTGCAACGTGACCGACAAGGCGTTTGCCCGGGTATGCCCGCCTTTAAAAAAGCCAGTGATGACATGGGCTGGAGTGTGAATTGCGCCGATAAAGGGGGAGTGAATTGCGGATTTAAAGATTTATTGTTTGGTAAAGCCTACAATAGCGACCCGATGCTACAAAGCCGCTATTTTTCAGGTGTACTGCTCACCGATGGCAAGCAAGATTACACCACCAAGCAATTACAATTTACCGAAAGCCAAGTGGCAAGCTGTGTCAAAGCCAATGGTGGACGTATGAACGGGGCGTGTCGTCAAGGGGGCGATATGCTCAATGCCAGCATGAACCAAGTGTTTGGCGCAGGTAATGCCAAAACCTCGGTACTGGGTGTGTCGGATATGTTTGCCAATCTGCTGATTGCCGATAATGGCGCGACCCAGCGTCGCGGCGTGCATTTAATTGAGGATTTGTGGGGCGTCAATCAAATTCCGCTGCGCCCTAAAGCCTGGCGCGGCGATGCTCAAAGTCAAGAGACAATGACCACAGCTACCAGCCAACTCGGCGCCATGCCACTGGGCATCAACCAATCTGACGCCCGTGGTGCGCTCAATTTATTATCAGGTACGCTGCTAGCAGGCACAGGTTTGGGCGGCGGCAATGGCACAGCTTTCACTGCCTGTAACCAAGCCATTGGCAGCTGTACATGGACACAGGGCGTGATAGTGGGCAAAACAGGCACACCCGGCTTTAACTATCCAACCAGCCAAAATGGTCGCAGCTTTTATACCCCAAATGTCACTGTCAGTATGGTGGCAAATCTGTGTAACAATGCGGACATTCGCGCAGGCAAAGCTCAGCCATCGGTGGCGTGTTATGCTCGTCCGTATAAATGGTTTGTCTATGGGCTAAAAGATAAAAATGGCAAATGGGATAAAGCGGTAGCGGTATTGGTTGAGCGTAACTGGACTAAAAACGGCTTGGTCGATGACCCCCGCGATGGCATTAACCGAGCGGTACAGGCAGGCATGATATTAGCCAAACAGATGTATCAAAGCTCGGCGATTAGCCATCCTACCAGTGCCAACCCATGGGCTGATTCAGTGGCTAGTCCAGTAACTGATACTACGCAAGCTGTTAAAAAAACACAAACCTATCAATAAAAAAGTTAATCATTAAGAGTAAATTATGGCTTACATCACCACCAATCACCGTTTTATCATTGACGACAAACACCCAAGCGATGTGTTTGATGAAATGGAAAATTTCTTTAGCCTATACACCACCGCCATTGATGACTTACAACGAGTGAGCGTTCAGCTCTCCGTGCCGATGAGTTTTGATATCACTGCCAATAAGAAAATGGCAGAAAGCTACCGACAATTTACCCAATCGCTTAAATACACCATGCCTGATATTCATATATTGCCGATTAAAACCCATGCCGCCCAAACAGCGGATGACGATGACCCAGCCAGCGAAGCAGATAATTCGGTCGTTTTGTTGATTCAACGGCTTGACGGCTATGCCCTAGATGACGAAGACGAAAAACCGAGTCTATATCAAAGCCTGTTAGGGCGACTGATGCCACGATTTGCCGAAGAAAAATCTGCTACAGGACACTACCCTGAACGCGCTCCAATCACCTTGCCTGAGCCTATCGGGCAGCCAGCACCTTCAGCCCCGATACCTGTTTCGCCACAACCACAGCCTGCTCAAGCTTATCAAATGCCTGTGCAACAGGTTACGATGCCAAACCAGCAATCAGCAATACCGCCTTTAAAACCTAATCCAGTACCTGCAGTTGCGCTGATGCAGCCGCCGCTGGTGAATACTGAGCCTATGCCATCTGTATCCTCTAAGCCACAACCTACGAGGGTACAACCGCCAAGTCAAACGACAACAGCCGCACCCAAGCCGATGGTAACTGTGTTACCAAACATCCAAAAATCTGCCAAGCCGTACCAAGATTTATTGACCGATGCGATTATGGCAGCGGCAAAACAATGGGTGGATAAATCCCAAGTCATTACTCAAATCACCTTAAAATCCAATGATGGACTGACAACCGCGATGGTAGAGCAGTTATTTAGCAGTTTTAATCATTCCCACGAATCCACTACTACCCCGCATGATGCCATTGATTTGGTATCTTACGGTTATGAGGTATTAAAACCCAAGCTTGCCACAATTGGGGTAACCTTGTCGGACGAAGCGCAATTTGGATTAAAAGCCAAAGTGCAAGCCACGCCAACTGATATCGCACGTTTGCAAAAAGGTGAGGTATTTAGCAATGAGATTAAACTGGGTGTTAAATTCATGACTCAGACTCAGAATCAGGCACAGCCAAACTCAAATCATCATATCCCAGCAAGCCCGCCCGCTTTTAGTACTGCTAGTAGTGCGCCACGCCAAGCACAAAGCAAACTGCCGCAGTTGAACCAAAATCTACAGCAGATTGTTTTGACCATAAAATCTGTGGATGGGCTAGGTGAGCGCCAACAAAAAGTACGCGAGTTTCCGATTGTGTTTGCCATTCGCGAGGCACAAATCGCGCATGCCTTACGTCTATTTGCCGCCAATGACCTAAAGCCTGGCAGCGGCGTGTATTTTGCGATTGTCGAATCTCAAGGACAGCTGCTGATTGATGAGATTGATCCCAATATCAGTATTACCCGAAACGGTCAACCCATCAACCGACATGATGTTTTGCTGCCCAATGATGTGCTAAGCATTAATCATGCGAATCATGCCATAACTGTGCAATTGTTGTTAGCCCAATAAATGGGCATAAAGTAAAACAGCATCGATAAAGTGGTTTTTAAAAATGATAGATTTAACATGATAGAGCGTGGCATGAAACCCAGTAAGTTATATTTACCCCATGATAAGTCGTTTATGGGTGGGCGGCTTATCGATTATTTGGCAGCGCATTTTTCTCATATTAGTTTGGCAAGCTGGCAACAACGATTTGACAGTGGTTTAATTAGTCTTGAGCGTGGTGAGCCGCTCAAACACGATTCACCCTATTTGGCAGGGCAAACCATCTTGTACTATAGGCAGGTTGAGAATGAGCCTATCATTCCATTTGAGCCCCATATTCTTCATTTGGATGAACATTTACTGGTGGTCGATAAACCGCATTTTTTACCTGTTACACCGTCAGGTCGCTATGTCAGCCAAACCCTGCTCGCCAAATTAAGAAATCATCCAGACTTACAGCAGTTAGCCGTGAATGACATTTCACCCTTGCATCGGTTGGACAAAGACACGGCAGGCGTGATGTTATTATCGGTTAATCCAAGTAGCCGCGCTTGCTATCATGCGCTGTTTGCCGATAGACAAATACACAAAACTTACCACGCCATAGCACCGACTCGCAGCGATTTATGTTATCCCTTTCACATCCATTCCAGACTTGAGCGTGGCGAGCCGTTTTTTTTGACCAAGACGGCCCAAGGTGAACCCAATGCGCATACCACAATTGAGTTGATTGAAAATAACGGGTCTTTTAGCTTGTACCGATTAACGCCTGTGACGGGCAAAAAACACCAATTGCGGGTGCATATGGCAAGTTTAGGTATGCCGCTGTTAAATGACAATTTTTATCCCACTGTCAAACCTAAAGGTACAACCGATTTTGCAAAACCGTTAAAATTGCTGGCAAAATCCATCGCGTTTATTGACCCATTGACTAACGAATTAAGGGATTTTAATAGTAATTTGAGTCTAAATTAATCCAAAAAACAAATGAACTAGAGATAAAACTAGGTAAGGTAAGTTATGCAAATGAATGATTTTTCACAGGCGATTAATGTGCTACAAGCACGTTTTGGCAATCAATTATCGACCAATTTAACCACTCGTGAACAGCACGCCCATACTATGAGCTGGCTACCCAATGAGCCTGCCGATGCTGTTTTGACCGCTCACAACAAACATGACGTCGCCGATGCCGTCAAAATTTGCAACGAGTATAAAATGCCTGTGATTGCCTTTGGTGTTGGTTCATCGGTAGAAGGTCAGCTTAATGCCCCTCATGGCGGATTGTGCATTGATATGTCTGCGATGACCGAGATTTTGCAGGTCAATGAAGCGGATTTGACCGCCACCGTACAGGCTGGCGTGACTCGTGAACAGCTCAATCATCATTTGCGGATGACTGGGCTATTTTTTCCCATTGACCCTGGGGCGAATGCCACGCTTGGCGGTATGGTCGCCACTCGGGCGTCTGGTACGAATGCGGTGCGTTACGGTACGATGAAAGATGTCGTGCTGTCGCTTGAAGTCGTCATGCCAAACGGTGAAATCATCCACACAGGCACACGAGCCAAAAAATCATCGGCAGGCTATGATTTGACACGGCTGATTATCGGCTCGGAAGGCACGCTTGGCATTGTGACCGAGATTACGGTGAAACTGTTTGGCGTGCCAGAATGCACAGGCTCTGGGATTTGCCATTTCCCAAGCATTGACTTGGCGTGTCAAACAGTGATGACAACCATTCAATACGGCTTGCCAGTGGCGCGCATTGAGCTACTCGATGCGGTGCAGATCAAGGCATGTAATGCGTATTCCCAATTAACCTTGAAAGAAATGCCAACCTTGTTTGTCGAATTTCATGGCACAGAAAATGGCGTAAAAGAACAAGCCGAATTGTTTGCAAGTATCATTGCTGAGTATCAAGGGCAAGATTTTGCGTGGGATACTGCCGAAGATAAGCGTAAACAGCTTTGGACGGCTCGCCACAATGCCTATCACGCCAGCCGAGCATTACGCCCAGAATGTGGCAGTTTATCGACCGATGCGTGCGTGCCAATCTCGCGCCTTGCTGAATGCGTCGCCGAAACGGTCAAAGACATCGAAAGCACAGGGATGCTTGCCCCGATTGTCGGTCATGTGGGCGATGGCAATTTTCATGTGTTGCTGCTCATCAATATGAAAGAAGAAAATGAAGTGAAAACCGCTGAAGGCATTTTACATCGCCTAGCCGAGCGAGCGATTGACATGGATGGAACTTGTACGGGTGAGCATGGGATTGGGCAGGGCAAACGTAAATATATGGATAAAGAACATGGCAATGCGATTTATTTTATGAAAGCGATTAAAAATGCCATTGACCCAAACAATATCATGAATCCTGATAAAATTTGGTATTAATTATTGATTTCATTATTATCTAATCATAATTATTTAATCATATTTTTGAGCTGTTCACTGGCGAGTTTGACATCTTTTTGCCCCAGAATTGCAGAAACGACTGCCACGCCGTCAATCACACCACCAGTGGACGTTTCGGCAGCTTGCAGCGCTTGTTGTAAGGCGGGCAGGGTGGTGTGATTGATGCCACCAATGGCGACAATCGGCAGCGTTACCGCTTGTCGTATTTGCGTTAAGCTCGCTATGGTAACTGTCTGCGCATCTTGCTTGGTGGATGTGGCAAACATCGCGCCAACGCCCAGATAGTCTGCGCCGTCTGCTTGCGCTTGGATGGCTTGCTGGGCGGTGCGCGCGGAAACCCCAATGATTTTATCTTTGCCTAAAAGTTGCCGAACCACGCCACACGGCAAATCACTTTGACCGATATGCACCCCATCTGCTTCAACTGCGAGAGCGATATCGACACGGTCATTAATGATTAATGGCACGTTATAGTGGTGGCAAATCGCTTTGATACGCAGCGCGCGCTCATAGAACTCTTTGCTAGCAATCGCTTTTTCTCGAAGCTGCACCAATGTGACGCCGCCCAATATCGCTTGCTCAACGGCTTGTTCAAGCGTCTGCTGTTGCAAGCAATTGCGATCTGTGACCAAATATAGCCGATAATCAGCACGGTTATGCATCATGTTTGCCTTCCAATATCATATTGACATGCTCAATGCCGTCTTCAAGGTAACAGTCACCTTGTATACAAAAGCCGAGCGCTTGATAAAAGTGGATAAGATAAGTTTGAGCGGCGATAAAAATCGGCTGGCTAGGGTAGTATTGCTGGCAAATTTCAATGGCTTTTTGCATCAAATCACGCCCATAATGGTGACCGCGAAAATCGCCAACCGTTAACACGCGACCAATCGCGACATAACCCAAATAATGATAATCGGGTGGGATAATCCGCGCATAACACGCCAGACTATTATCAATAAAACCCTGTAAATGCCAACACACCAAGTCGGTATCATCAATGTCTGGATAAGCGCAATGTTGCTCTACAACAAATACCTCACAGCGCGCCTTAAAAATGCCATACAAGGCTTGTGATGATAACTGTGGCAGTAGATTGAGTTGAAACGTTAGCATACGAATAAATCAAACGGATTAAACATCAGCATTATTTTAGGCTGGCTTGGCTGTCGATATTATGCCATTTGACCATCTTTTTACCCAATAACGGCAAGCAAAACGAAGGCAATTGGTACGCGCCAATCAGCGGTAAAAACATCGCACCCATAAATGGCGTGGTGATGGTATACGCCAATAACACATTGCGACCACCGCAAGCCAATGCAGAGATAATGGCGTTTTCATAGCCAAAGCGGCGGTATAAAAAATAAGCAGAAAAGTAAAATACTAACGACAACACAGTGCCCAAACCAAACAAGCTTAACGCCTGCATGGGATTGGTGTCGAAGGTATGTCTAAAGCCCGACATCAATCCAAGCGGAAACATCATCAGTAGAATAATATTAAACTTAGCAATTTTTGGATAATAAGTATTGAGCGTATCACGGGGAATATATTGGCGTGCTGCGACCGCCAAAATCATGGGGGCGATAATGTAAATTAATAACCGCTTAATATACAGTACAAAGTCTAAATGGGCATCCTTGCTGCCAAGTAACCACAATATCACCAGTAAGCTAACAGGCATAACCAACGTGGCTGTGATGGTTTTTGCCATGGCTAGCAGTGCATCAAAACCAACTGCATTCACAATAGCGCCCGTACCAAATAGCGGTGCGGTGGCTGATAGACCCGCGATAGCCAACAACAAATCACCACGGACACCCAGTAAATAAGCAATTAAGGTCATGGCTAAGCTCATCAGCGCACTTTGGAAGATGGCAAACCCCCAAACATATTGCGTCGTCATGCGTCTAATCAGCTGAGTTTGGTCAATGCCCAACAAAGTAAAAAACATCAAGAAAAATAAAATCTGCGGCAGAAGCCCAAGGATAAAATGCGACAAGTCAGGAAATATAAATCCAATCACACCAAATAATGGCATAAAAATCGTACTGTGACGGGCAATAAATCCAATCATGATAAATCCTTGGCGATTTTAATGATAAAACAAACAAACGATAAATAAATAATTGAGTGAGCATACTACTCATTATTGATTGATAAATGCAAATGATTTTGCTGCTAATTGTCATTTCATCATTAAATTAATCACAGTGCCATACATACCATTTTTAACGCCGATAGCTTTTATTTCGCATAATGTATATTATGTTAAATAAAACAATTCAAACTAAACGCTAACTGCCACTCAAACCTCACTGTATCTGCTAACGGTCTTTTACAGCTTGCAATGCGTTATCAAGATTTTGATTCACCGTCTTTTCTATCAGCGGCAAAAAACTTTTGAATAAAAACCCAAGCTTTGCTTGCATATCAAATACTTTATCATCCACTGTTAACGTACCTGTCACACCGGCACGAGAAAAGTTGACGCGTATTTGCTCATCACTGCGCACTACATCGCAATGCATTTTATAGTCTTTTTCTGCTGAGACAATCCAGTCCTCGGTTATCTCAAAGGCTTGCGCTTTACTGATGCCATGCTCACGATGAATCACAAAATTACTCATACTTTTCTACTTTTTTCTACGCTGTCTTGGGTTTTTAGCTATCTATTTTTAGTGGTCTGGGTTAGCTTAATCTAGGTTAGCCCTTCAAAGCACGTGCGGGTCACGATAGCGATAATCTCTTCATCGTCATACAGCTGCGACGAGCGTAAAAACCCCAGTACAGGGTCACAAGCTCTGGCATATAAGGTGTATAAAATTGCCAGTCCTGGTATGTTGCTTTGCAACTTGCCCTCTGCTTGCGCTTGCTCAATCCATTCACCGATGCTATCTGACAACATGACCAAGTTGTTGGTGTAATCGTCATTGGCAATTAGCAGCTCGCGCAGCTGGGAGTTTTCACTCGGCAGATTGGGCATTTTTTGCGCCAGTTTTAGTCGCATCGCCCACTGTGTCAGCGCTTTTAGCTTATCGATGGCGGTTTGTTCGGTCGCGTTTAGCTGATTGATGACCTCAAGCGCTTTGTGCATGATATCAACCAAAGCCGCCATGCCTAGCGCTTCTTTACTGGGAAAATGTCGATACAATGACGCCTTGGCAATCCCCACCGTATCAGCAATCTCATCGACGGTCATCGCGTCATAGCCTTTAGTGGCTAACAAATGGTTGACCGTTTCAATAATCAGCGACTCACGCTCTAGCATCATTCGCTGTTTAAACGTTAACTTTTTCATCACAAGTTTCTAATGTTCTTCAGGTTTCTAATATTTATGAGGTTAAAAATTAGCTAATATTATACTACAAATGTTTTTATGATACTTATTATTTGATTATATACCAATAATTATATTTTTATACTAAATAGTATAAAACCTATTGCCAACCATCGGCTACTCTTTTATAGTATGCGGTAAGTCGTTTTCAAAATTTTGTATTGAGTTGTTATATTGAGTCGCTATGATGCCAACCCCCAATTCCTCAAAGCCTTTATCCATCGTCATTACAGGTGCAACCTCAGGCATCGGTTTACAGTTGGCGATGGATTATCTAAGCCAAGGGCATGAGGTGTATACGGTGGGTCGAAACAGCGATGTTTTGCACACGTTGGCAGCGATGGGGGCA
The DNA here is from genome assembly GCF_031975715.1 of Moraxella sp. CTOTU46711. Classification (NCBI taxonomy): domain Bacteria; kingdom Pseudomonadati; phylum Pseudomonadota; class Gammaproteobacteria; order Moraxellales; family Moraxellaceae; genus Moraxella; species Moraxella sp. CTOTU46711. The sequence goes on along the minus strand of NZ_DALYMP010000001.1, from coordinate 435,574 downwards.
AAAACGATTCAGCTCGACTTAACCGAATATGATGCCGTGATGCAAGCATTTAGCGACATTAAAACGCTGGATTTATTCATCGCGGCAGCGGGTATTTGCGAATACATTGACATGCCAGACTTTGATTCGCGGTCTATCATGAGGGTGATGAACGCAAATTACGGCTCGTTGGTGCATGCCATTGAAGCGCTACTACCCGCCCTCAAGGCAACTAAAGGTAAAATTGTCACCGTCGGCTCGGCTTCAGCTTTGGTGCCCTTTGTGCGTGCAGAGGGGTATGGTAGCTCAAAAGCGGCAATCCATTATCTGAGCAAAACTTTGCAAATGAGCCTGCAACCTTATGGGGTGAAAGTGGCTTTGGTAGTACCGGGCTTTGTCAAAACGCCGATGACGCTGCAGAACGACTTTCCAATGCCTTTTTTGCAAACTGTACAGCAAGCTAGCCAAGCCATTCAACAAGGCATTGCCAATGATGATAATATCATTGAATTTCCGCAGACATTGGTACAGCCTTTAAAGCTATTGGCGCAGTTACCTGATGCAGTATGGCATTTTGTGGGTTCAAAACTTTCTCATACGACTTAATCATTTGGCTTGGCTTTAAAGGTATATCCGCACATGGCAGTGTTTACAAAAAAAACTCCGCACTCTACTCACACAGTCCCTAAGCCTTTAGTGGCTAATCCTATAGTAGCCAAGCCTACTAAGCCAAATATTACCACACCAAAGATTGCCATCATTGGCAGTGGGGTATCAGGGCTAACGTGTGCGTATTATCTCAAAGACAGTCATGCAGTGACGATGTTTGAAAGCAATGATTATCTGGGCGGGCATGTCAATACGCTGGATGTCACTGTTACCGAGCGCTCACTTTTTGACAATCCTTTTTTTAACAAAACGTTTAGACCATCAACGGAAAAAGTCGCCATCGATACAGGGTTTATTGTATTTAATGAGCGTACTTACCCCAATTTTATTCGCCTGCTTGATGAACTCAATGTAACATTTCAAAAAGCTGAGATGAGTTTTTCGGTTAAAAATACTTATATTAATTTTGAATACAATGGTCACACTTTAAACAGTCTATTTTCTCAGCGTCGCCATGTGCTAAGCCCCCGATTTTGGCAATTTGTTCAGCAAATTTTACGCTTTAATCGCGAGACCAAATCACTATTAGCAAATTTTCGCCAAGCCGATAAAATGCAGCAAGCAGCTTTAAGCCAGCAAACACTCGGGGATTATTTAGACAGTCATGACTATGGCGAGTTGTTTAAAACCAACTACTTGGTGCCGATGGTATCTGCGATATGGTCGATGGGAATGGATGACGCCAAGCGTTTTCCCCTACTCTTTTTTGCCCAGTTTTTTGATAATCATGGTCTGCTAGATGTGGTCAATCGCCCACAGTGGTTTACCTTGGTGGGCGGCTCGAAGCAATACGTCAATGCCTTAATCACTCGGCTCGCTGCAGCAGGTACAACCCTGTATATCAGTACCCCAGTGCAATCGGTCACGCGTGGCAAGGATGGCGTTAGCATTGAATTTATTCATCAAGGTAAGCGTCAAACCCAAGTGTTTGATGACGTTGTATTTGCTTGCCATGCTGATGTAGCAAGACGTCTACTAGCTGATATCACTGAGACTGAATCGTCTATTTTAGGGGCTTTTGAGTATACAGATAACGAAGCGGTTTTGCATACTGACACCCAAGTTCTACCCAAAAAACCGCTGGCTTGGGCAAGTTGGAATTACGCGATAGATAAACCCACCGCGCGCGTGGCTGACCAAAAACCCATATTGACGTATCACATGAATATCCTTGAGCGATTGACAGCAAAACATAACTATTTGGTGACGCTTAATACGCCGATTAATGAGGCGCATGTCATCAAACGTGTGGATTATCGCCACCCTGTGTATGACAACAAAATGACCGATGCCCAAAAACGCTGGCATGAAATTTCAGCGAAGCGGCATACCCATTTTTGTGGTGCTTATTGGTTTAATGGGTTTCATGAAGATGGGGTAAAAAGTGGCCTGCGGGTATGCCAAAGTTTGGGGGTGGATATCGATATTTTGGTCACTACCAATACCACAGCTGCCACAACCGCTGCTCAAATAAAACGGCTGTCTAAGCCAAGCAAACCGTCGGCAAAATTTACCGTATCGAAGTTACCAAGCCACGCTGACAAAAAACTCTCGGTGGTGCAACGATGCCAAGTAACCGCCACGACCAACCATGCGTTTTGCCAAAACCTAGCGCATGATGGTTTGTGCAACACCCCTCAAAGGTAAATCATCATGACATTTGCCCATCAAATCCTGCAAGGTGTGACTTGGCATGCCAGACAAATCCCTACCCGTCATGAATTTCATTACCCCTATCGGTTTTGGGCGGTTAATTTAACCCAGCTAGCGGACAATCCATTACCTAAGGTCAATATGGGCGCTAGTGATGTACCAATATGGTTGCCCAAATGGCTGAAAAAATCGCTGCAACAATCATTGACTCTCCCTCTGCTATCGCAGCACCATTGGGCGCTTTATCAATTCCATCAAGCAGATTATTTTGCTATCAATCGGCTAGACCCCTCTTTGGATAACCGCCTAACCGCTTCAGTAGGACAACCTGCGCCATCGGCTAGTTTATTGGTCAAAGCCCAACAAACTTGGCAGCAATTGACTGGCAGTCAGCCGATTGGCGAGGTGGTGGCTTTGGTCGTGTTACGTAATATGGGTTGGTATTTTAGCCCTGTTAATTTTTATATTGGCTTTGATGAGAACCATCAGCCAAGCCATTTTTTGGCAGAGGTCTCTAACACCCCTTGGAACAAACGCCATTATTATGGTTTTTTACTCACAGGTGAAAAGACCTTGTACCAACATGACAAAGGTTTTCATGTATCGCCTTTTAATCCCATCAATCAGCACTATCATTGGCGTGTTGAGATTCACCCTAAACGCTATGCATCGGCAAATGACAATCCTGAGCAAAATGGCTTTGATGTTGTGATTGATATTGGGCTGATAGATAGCCGCGGCAAAGTGTTTAATGCAGGCGTGAGTCTAACAGGCGTTCAATTGGACGAGGCTTCGGTGATAACGGCGATTAAGCGCCGACCCTGGATGAGTGCCACATCATTACTGCGAATTTACTGGCAGGCTTTTAAATTATACGTGCTAAAACGTGTGCCTTATCAAGCTTATAACCAACGTTTACCCCAATAGTTTACTGAAATTTTTTATGGGAATTGACTATGACACCATCTTCTTTAGAGGCTAAAAACACTGCAACCTCTCCCCCATCAAATGGTAACGAGACCTTGGTAAAACGCCGTCAATCCGATTTAGCCAAGCGGCGCTCGTTTACGGATTATCTAACCTACCCAATTGTTGACCATCTGCTCACGCCCGTTCAACAAAGTGCGGCAAAAGCAGCGCGGCAAATAATATTTTTATTGCTATCAAAGCTCAAACAGGGTCATCTAACCGTGATTGAAACCTTTAGTCAGTCTGACAATGTAGCGAGTAAGGTAGCGACTCATAAAACCTTTGGTGTTAGCGTGATGGATACTGAGCCTGTAACACAGTCGCCAGTGAGCGATACACAACGAACGCTAGGGGAACAAATTGGCAATCATCCTTTGGCAGTGACACTCACCATCCATTCACCGCAGGTGTATCAACACCTATTAACAGGCGGTTCGATTGCTTTTGCTGATGATTATATCGATGGCTTATGGCAAGCCGATGATTTAACAGCATTTTTACGCTTGATTGCCCGCAATTTGACCCTCATCAATACCATCGAAGCCAAATTTGCCAATATGACCAAACTTTGGGAACACCGCCAACACCGCAATCGGCATAATGATAAAAACAACGCCAAATCCAATATTTTAGCCCATTATGATATTGGCAATGCAATGTATGCATTATTTTTGGATGAGCGCATGATGTATTCATCGGCAATTTATCCGACACCCTCATCAAGCTTGGCGGCAGCACAAACCCACAAGTTGGCAAAAATTTGTGAATTAGCTGAGTTATCGGCTGACGACCATGTTATTGAAATCGGCACGGGCTGGGGTGGGTTTGCTATTTATGCCGCCACCCAATATGGCTGCCGTGTCACCACCACAACTATCTCAGACGCGCAGTATGAAGAAGCGAAACGGCGCATTGCAGCTGCCAATCTAACCGACAAAATTACCCTGCTAAAGAAAGACTATCGTGAGCTTACCGGCAAGTATGACAAGCTGGTCAGTATTGAGATGATTGAAGCGGTCGGTCATGAATATCTGCCAGATTTTTTTGCCCAGTGTAATCGACTGCTCAAAGATAATGGGCTGATGGTATTACAAGCGATTACCTTTAATGATCGGGGTTATCAAAAATATTTGCATGGTGTGGATTTTATCCAAACCCATGTTTTCCCAGGCGGGTGTTTATTGTCTAACAGTGAAATTCTCAGCCAAGCACGTGACCATACCGATATGCAAGTAACGTCACTGGTTGATTATGGCTATGATTATGCGCGTACCTTGATTGATTGGCGCTATAATTTTATGCAGGCGCTACCGCAGCTCAAGGCACTTGGCTATGACGATGCGTTTATGCGTTTGTGGCATTTTTATTTTGCGTACTGTGAAGCAGGATTTTTGGAAAAAACCATTGGCGTGGTGCAAGTACGCCTTGAAAAAGCCCATTACCGTTAACCCAATAACCCAATTCTCGCGGTAACGGGTTCATGACAATTAATAACAGGACACAAGGATTTAGCAATGGCACCATTAAACTATCTGTGGGTATATCTAATCGCCGTCATGGTATTTTTGGGTATTGATGCCGTATGGCTTAAAACCATGACCCAACGCTTTTATGTCCCGCGCATTGGACATCTACTCAGTGAATCACCCAATATGACCGCAGCAGGCGTATTTTATCTATTTTATGTTTTTGCGCTTTGTGTGGTAGTCATCTATCCGCAGCTAAAAGCTCACGCATCATTGGCAGTATTGGCAGGATATGGGGTGGTCATTGGGCTAATGGCATATGGAACGTATGATTTTACAAGCTTAGCATTACTCAAAGGTTATGATAAAACTGCAGCACTGGTTGATTTTATTTGGGGCGGCTTGGTCACAGGATTAACTTGCGTGATTGTGGGCGTCATCTACAAAAATTGGTTGATGGATTAGCCTTAAGCCAGGAACGCAACTACAGCCCTAATACAAGGCTAAGGCACAATTTTAAGGCAGATTTAAGGCAAAATTTCTTTGCCGTCCCAAGCCCAAATTTTGCCCGAATCGTTGGGGGTGAGCTGATGCAAAACCTTAAGTAAACTTTGTGCTGAGAACGCTGGGGTAAATAATTTACCTTCTGCCACATTTTTTTGAAATGGTTTGGATAACTCACTGTCTACCGTGCCAGGGTGCAAAGCAACAATAATCGCGTTGGGGTTTTTTCGTTGCAGTTCGATGCTTAAATTTTTAATGCCCATATGTAAACTTGCTTTTGCCATCCGATAACCATACCACCCGCCCAAGCGATTATCCGAAATACTCCCTACCCGTGCCGACAATACGGCAAATAGCGATTGCGAGGATTTGTTTAAGGCGGGCAAGGCGTATTTGGCAATCATCATCGGTAATACTGCATTGATGTGGAAATATTGATGCAGCTGATTGGCTGTGATATCACGCAGCGATTTTTCAGGCGCGATGGGTTGAGCCTCGATTTTAGAATCATGTAATAACCCAATCGTCACAATAACACTGTCCAACGCTTGAGTGCTACTTATCGCTTTGATAAGCGCGGCGATAGCCAGTTCATCATCAAAATCAAGCTGATGAGGGACGATATGAGGGTGGCTAAATGCAGGGGGTTTTCTGGCAATAGCATGAATGGTGGCATTTGGATAGGCGATAGCTAAACAATCACAAAATGCCTTTCCAATCGCGCCAGAAGCACCAAATATGGCGATATGTTGCATACGCTACTCGCTTTTTAGTAATTCAATTATCGCTTTTGCCAGTTTTTGACCGCTTAAGTAGGCAGACTCGACATCACCCTTAAGTAGCCAGTCCCCACAGACACCGATGTTTTGGTCGCTATCTAGTAGATAGCCTAACTGGTGGTCACCTGATTGGGAGTTAACCGCTTCGCCTGTTGCATAGCGCCAGTGGTGTATGTCTTTGTGTACTGCAGTCGATAAATCGATACCCAATACTTGACTCGCCGCTTGTGTCAAATGGTTGATACAGGCAGTTTTATCTTGCTCAATATGTCTATTTGTCCATGCCGGGGTACTATGAATCACAAGGCTATAACCGCCTTCGCGATGGGGTTTTGCACTATTGACGATAATTTTATCGATATCCTCACTCTCGATTTTGGCGTACTCATAGGCTAAAGACAAGGGCGTATCAAATCCCAGCATCAGCACACTACAGGGCATAAGCGCATATTTATTCAACACTTTGGTATGTAGCGATGTTTGAGCAAAGCTTTTTGCTTGTTCTACAGGCATCGCCGAAATAATCCAATCAAACTGACCCAACGTCTCACCCTTGTCACTTAACAACTCCCAACTATTAAAAATCGGATGATGATCAATGATAGACGCTACTCTGGTATTACGCTGCACAGTTAAACCACGGGCGAGATGTTTACCAATGGCATTCATGGCGGGTATGCCGACATAGTAGTCAGAATAACAGCTAGAGACTTTGGGCACGGATCGTGGTTTGGTAGATGCAGTAGATACAAAGGAATTATCGGGGGTAGCTTGGTCAACTGCCCATACTGCAACCACCCCTTCATTGAGTAATTGATTGATAAAACCTTGAAAATCGTCGTCACTGGCAGTAAACGCGGCAACACCATGATCAAAATAAAATGGTTCGGCACGGCGCGTTGCTAGTCGCCCACCGATACCACGGGATTTTTCAAAAATCACTACATCGTGCCCTGCTTGTTGCAACGCTTTACCACAAGTTAACCCTGCCAATCCTGCACCGATAATGGCAATCCGTTTCATAGTTTTACCCGCTCTATACGATTTTTGAAAGTTAAAAAAATAGCGATGAATCGTATCACCGCTATGCCATCAGACCAATACATTATTGGCTACTATTACTATAACTAAAGATAACTATGCATAAAGACAACAATTTATCGGCGATAACTTTATCTATGATAACTTATCTTTTTGGCAAAATGACACGGTCAATCACATGTACCACACCATTGCTCGCTTTGATATCTGTGGTGACAATGTTGGCAACACGTCCATTGGCATCTTGTAATTTACCATTTGAAGTCACCATGAGGTTTTGACCTTGTAAGGTTTTAACCATCCCTGGCTTGACATCTTTTGCCATTACTGTGGCTGGCAGCACATGATAAGTTAACACAGATTGCAATAACGGTTTATTTGCAAACAATTGCGCTTTGGTCATACCGAGCTCAGCAAGTAGATTGGCAAACGCAGCATTGGTCGGCGCAAATACGGTGATGTTTTTAGTGGTCGCGACGGTGTCGGCTAGACCTGCGGCTACCACCGCTTCAACCAATATTGAAAAATCTGGATTTGATTTTGCTACATCAACAATGTTAGCTGCGTGCATCGGTGCATGAGCAGTATGGGTTGGCGTCGTGGCACAACCGGCTAATAACGTGGTAGAAATCGCCGCTGCTAAGAAGGCTTGTTTTAACATACTTATTTTCCTTATTTAATTATGATTGTTGGATAAAATACAGGTCAGCTTTTTAAGCTAACTTAACTTTAACTGATAAAATTAGAATTTTCAATATATTTTTATACTAAAAAGTATAAAAAATACTACTTATTTTAATATATACTATTGGGTAAAATTCATTAACAACAAAAGCGACAATTACTGCATAAATGTCACAGTAACTAAATTATTTTCCGCTACAATTTATTTCTTCTCTTTGGGCAACGCATAAGGGCAAAATTATGTACGTTAATTCAAGTACGCAATCACCGACCGTAGCAGTGATTGGCGGTGGTTCAGCAGGTTCTACGATTGCTATACGGCTGGCGATGGCGGGCATTCATGTGCATTTGATTGAAAAAAATGCCAGCCTTATAAACGCCCCGCCCATGTGTCATCTGCATGCAGGTGGCAATTTGTACCGCGAAATCAGTGATGAAGATTGCCGAATGTTGATGCGCCAATGTATTGATATCGCCAAGTTGTATCCAGAGAGTATTGATGTGCGCCCCACCCTCATCACGGTGCCAAAACGCGATAACAATACCGCCACTGACTTACTGCCACGTCTTGATATGTTAACGGCTTACTATCAATCATTGGTTGATGCTGACCCTAGCAACCAAGTGTTGGGCAATGTCGAAGATTATTACCGAGTTTATGACAAGCAGCAAATTCAACAACTGATTCAATTAGAAGCTAAAGACATTCCGAGCACTACGGATGAGTGGGTTGTGGCAGCTCTTAAAGTAATGGATTTGGAAAAACTGCAATATCCCATCATTGCGGTGCAAGAATTTGGCTGGAATATTTTTAGACTCTCTGCCAGTGCTTTTTTACAATTGCAGCGCCTACAGAGCGCTCAGGTACATCTAAATGCCCAAGTTGATGATTTAAAACGTCATATGGATGGCTGGCAAGTGTCATTTACCGATGAAAATGGCGAGCTACAGCGTATCTATGCTGATTTCGTAGTCAATGCTTGCGGATTTAGAACTGGTATTATTGATGACAAAGCAGGCGTGCATATCAAACGCATGGTAGAATTTAAAGCTTCCTATATCAGTGAATGGCGTGATTATAAGGGGCGTTTGCCTGAGATTATTTTTCATGGTGAGCGTGGCACGCCCAATGGCATGGCGCAGTTTACCCCTTATCCTGACGGGTTTTTTCAGCTGCATGGCATGACCGAAAACATCACCTTATTTAATGATGGGTTGACCAAAGCCACACAAGAAAGCAGCCAACCGCCTATTAATCCACAATATCTAAATTATATTGAAAACGGCTGGGAGCCAAACGCACTAAAACAGCGCACCCAAAACGCCATAGATTATGTCAGTGAATTTGTGCCAAGTTTTCGAACTGCACAAGCGGGAGATAATGCGTTATATGGTGGGCAGCAAGTGCCGAGTGATGATATTACTGTGCGCGTCGCGGATTTGCAGGTGTTTGCCAAGCTGCGTTATGCGGTGGCAGAAAATGTGAAAGCCAATTCTACCCTAGATGTGGCGGATAAAGTCATGGATGCGCTAGTTGACGCCAATTTAATAGAAAAATCTGCTTGCAAGCGTCCTAACTGGCAAAAAATTGATGTCAATGAGGTCGATATCGTTGCACGCGATATTGCCAAAGCCCGACATTACCCATTACCGATGGCAAAGGTCAATCAGCGCTTACTGGTTTGATGGATTGCTTGGGCAATAAAAAAGGTAGAAAAAATTCTACCTTTTTTATTTTCTTTTTAATTTATCGTGATTAAGTAACAGTCTAAGCAAATAACCCTTGGGCATATTGATCGCGGATGACTTTTTTATCAATTTTACCCACGCTGGTTTTTGGCAATTCCGTGATAAATTTCACATCCTGCGGAATACCGTATTTTGGCAAATGACCGCGCTCATACGCTTGCTGTGCAATCGCGATGATGTCTTCAGCTTTGGTGTCTTGATAATCGGGTTTGAGCACAATCAACGCCATTGGACGCTCACCCCAGCGTGCATCAGGAATCGCAATTACAGCAATGTCGGCAACGCTTGGGTGTAATGACATGATGGTTTCTACTTCAAGCGAAGAGATCCATTCGCCCCCCGATTTGATGACATCTTTTAGACGGTCGGTGATTTTGACATTGCCTTTTGCGTCCATCCAACCGATGTCCTGGGTATGCAAATAACCACCTTCCCACAGCTCGTTGCCTGCGTCCTGGTTTTTGTAGTAACTCTGTGTCAACCAAGGTGAACGCACCACGATTTCGCCTGTGGATGTGCCATCGTTTGGCATACGTTTGCCGTTATGCCAGATTTGCAAATCGACCAATGGTACTGGTGAGCCAGACAAGCAGCGATGCTCAATTTGTTGTTCTTCACTCATGTGTTGGAATGTTTCATCAAATTTGACAATGCTGATAATCGGACAAGTCTCTGACATGCCATAACCCGTAGACACTTCGATGCCGCTGGCTACAGCCATTTTGGCAAGTCCTTGATTGAGTTTAGAGCCACCGACGACCATTTTTAAGCCGTTGAATTTTTCTTGGCGTTTGTTGATTTCACCCAGTAGCATTTGCAAAATCGTTGGTACGCCATGGGTGGTGGTGACTTTGTGTTGTTGTACCAAATCAACCATGGTGGAAGGCACATAGCGACCTGGATAGATTTGCTCCAGCCCTAGCATGGTTGCGACAAATGGAAACCCCCAAGCATGGACATGGAACATAGGCGTCATTGGCATATAGACATCTGAATAGCGCACCCCTTGACCTTCGACATTCAGCGCACAGCCAATTGCGACGACGAGCGTATGCAGGACGATTTGACGATGGCTAAAAAATACGCCTTTGGGATTGCCGGTTGTACCGCTGGTATAGAAGGTTGTGGCAATGGTGTTTTCATCAAAATCTTCAAACTCGTACTCATCGCTGGCTTGTGCTAGCATGGCTTCATATTCGCCTTGGGCGTATGATGGCATTGGCGTGTTGTTATCATCTAACCAAATCACATGCTCGACCGATGGCGCATCTTGGGTGTGGCTTTTAATCATCGGTGAAAATTCTGAATTTAACAGTAGCGCTTTTGGTTTGGCATGATTGATGGTATATAGCACTTTGTCTTCTGACAAACGCACATTGACGGTTTGCAAGATATAGCCACACATCGGAATGGCAAAATAACATTCCAAATAACGGTGTGTGTCCCAATCCATGACCGCAACCACATCGCCTTTTTGTAGGTTTAAGCCTTTTAAGACATTGGCTAAGCGATTGACACGTTTGAAAAACTCATGATACGTGTAACTGGTTTTGTCGGCGTAATGGATTTTTTTGTCGCCAGAGACCACTTTGGCACGAGACAATAAATTTTTGATAAGCAAGGGAAAACCATAAGCTTGGTCGGCTTGTAGGTAGTTTTCGTGCTGATTTAAAATAGCTGTCATAGAACATTCCTTTGTTGTGGTATAACCAACGAGTCAATCAAATATTGCTCGTCTAACTTTGCTGTGAGTACTTCCTTGTGAGTATTGACTATATACGAGCGCTATAACCAATACAACAAAAAATATGAAACTTTCCAGTTCAATATGTTTCATATTTTTACGCTTTTTTTACATTTTGGTGAAAAAAATTTTATTATGGGTTTTTGATAGACTGCCTTTGCTATAATGCGCGTTATATATCCCCACTGAACGAAAAAATATGACCCAGCATTTTTGTTTGCCTAGCGATATCAGCCCCGAACAATTTTTGAGCGAGTACTGGCAAAAAAAACCACTGCTAATCAAACAGGGCTTGCCGCAATTGGTTGGTATGTTTGAGCCAGACGATATCATCGGGCTTGCCCAAGATGAAGACGCCACTGCCCGACTCATCAGCGAAAATAACCAGCAATGGTCACTTAAAACCAGCCCTTTTACCGCTAAAGACTTTCAAAAACTGCCAAAACATTGGACGGTGCTGGTGCAAAATATGGAACAATGGTCGCCAGCGCTTGGCAACCTATGGCATGCGTTTGATTTTATTCCGCAGTGGCAACGTGATGATATCATGGTGTCGTATGCGCCCCCAGGTGGCAGCGTTGGCAAGCATTATGACAATTACGATGTCTTTTTGGCGCAAGGGTACGGCAAACGCCATTGGCAATTGGGAAAATATTGCGACCAAACAACCCAATTTGAAATAGGTCAACCGATTCGTTTGATGAATGAGATGGGCGAGCTGATATTTGATGAGGTGCTTGGGCCAGGCGATGTGCTGTATGTGCCGACCAATCTCTCCCACTACGGCGTGGCTGTTGAGGATTGTTTGACTTTTTCCTTTGGATTTAGGCGCCCTACCCCATTACAGCTGCTCGATAGTTTGGCGGATGTCGCTACCCATTTTGATGATTTAGCCATCCCCCTCAAAATCAACCAACCAACGGCAGTTGCAGGCGAGCTGTCGATAGCCAGTATTGAAAATATCAAAGCGCAGCTGATTGCGCTGCTAAACTCTGAACTTGGCGATGAAATAATCACTCAAGCGATTAGCGAAACGGTAAGCAAGCGTCAATATGAGCTGATGCTCCCTGAGACGTATGCCGATATTGATGAGATACAAAGCGCCTTGGCTGCGGGTGCAGTCATCATGCAAGACATGTCTAGCCGTATTATCTTTACCCAAGCGGATTCAAAAACTCAAGCAAAAATTTATGTCAATGGCTGTGGCATTGACGCGGACGATATACCCGCTAACGCGCAATCACTCCTTATTCGGCTTGCCAATGGCGAATCAATCGATGAGCAAATTTTGCAAGCAGCTGATGTCGAAACTGATATAATTTGTGATTGGATAGAAAATGGCTGGGTAGTGATTGATTACCCTGAAGAAATCATTGGATAACGAAAAAATATTATGAGCTATTATTTTGGGTTTACCCCTTCCGTAGAATTGAGCGCTACCATTGATAAGGCGTATGAGCTGATTGCTAGCAAAAGCAGCGAACGTTATGATGTTTATCGGGATAAAATCACCCAGTTGACCAGTAAAGAATTGATGGATGCGCTACTGATTAAATTAATTGAATCGCTACCCGATGATTCAGAACGAAAATCGCATTTGATTAAAACCGCAGAAACCATTGAAGCAACTAGCGATAAACTGATTAACACACTATTAAGCCCTACAAAAAATGAAGATGTGTTACCCAGCTTTGATTTTTTTGACCAAAAAGTGTTAAAAAACACCCAATCGGGTGAACGTCGTATCTCAGTGCCGCTTAGTGATGAGCTAGCAAAGAATTTACTGGCTAGCATAGAAAACGTCCAAGCGGGTAACGGGCTTGAAGAGCAGCAAAATTTGATTCGGTTATTTAGCGAGTTAACCAAAGCCTGTTTGCAGCATTTTTTGGTCGACTTTACCAAAACGCTCAATTTAAATATGCTCAAACGCGCGGCGATTCCAGTGACCGATGGCATCATCGTCAAAGTAATTGATATCGCACTACGCCGTTTAATCCCTCAAATGCCGCAAGAATCGCTTGAGCGTTTTACCAAACATTACCAAGCGTTAATATTTAACGATTAGGTATTTCTAACCGTTATTATTCAATTGGATAAAACTGCGTTACAATAGCCCACTTATTTTTTTAAATTAATAGGTCCACCATGAATCAACTTAGCAATCAGCAAATCGAAGAAGCGCTACGCAATTCTGAATGTCTCATCAGTAGTTTTGAAGTGAGTAGTGCTTACGAGCGTTTGGCAGCCAGTGTCAACCTGCACTATGCAGGTCAAAATCCCATTGTGATGGTGGTGATGAATGGTGGGTTGATTCCAGCAGGTCAACTACTTACCCAGTTTACCTTCTACCATCGTATGTACTATCTCCATGCTACCCGCTATCGCAACAACCAAGGCACCAATGAACTTGAATGGAAATTCAAACCTGATATTGATTTGGCGGGTGAAGATATTTTATTGATTGACGATATTTTTGATGAAGGCATTACCCTAAAAGCGGTGGTGGACGAGCTGGCAAAAGAAAATCCAAAATCTATCCGCACTTGTGTGCTACTCAATAAACTCCATGACCGAAAAGTGCAAGAGTTTAAAGTCGATTTTGTGGGTCTCGATGTGGCGGATCGCTATGTGTATGGCTGCGGTATGGACTATCACGGGTATCTACGCCATATGCCAGGGATTTATGCGTTAAAAAATGTGTAAAGCTGCTTGTCATAAATAAAAAGGTATCGTTTGATACCTTTTTTTATGGCGTATTTTTTAGAAGATATCTTTTTATAATGTCTGTTTTATGACCTATCTTTTATCGCGTATTGTTGAGATGATCAAATTGTAGTTGCAAGCCAGTTTGTCGCACCGCTTTTTGCGTCACAGCTAACTCAAAATTCTCTTTAGCGCTATATATGGATAAGGCGGATTTACTGCGCGTCACTGCTGTATAAATCAGCGCTTGGCTTAGTAGCCTTGTATGGGCTTTATCAATACAAATGGCGACCGTATGAAATTCTGAGCCTTGTGACTTATGAATGGTCATCGCATAGGCATAGTCACAACTTTCACGGCTTAATCGCTGAATGGGTATCACTTTTTCTGCAAAACACGCGTATAACTGCCCTTGGTACAACAGACAAATCGCAATATCGCCATTGAATAACCCCAACTGATAATCATTGTTTTGGATGATAATCGGTAAACCGTGATAAAAGTAAGCTTTGGTTCGAGTGATTTTAGAAAACTCGGTAAAAGCTAGGTTCATCTTTTGGTTGATTGATTGGGTGCCCAATTGTCCTTGATGACCTGCACACAGAATGCGATACCTATCAAATACCTCAAACAGCCCTTTTCGATTATCCGCTTCAAAAATATTGACAGGCTTGCTGTACCATTGCTGCATGAGCGCAAAAAATGGATGGTAAGGTTTCGCTAATTGGTTGAAAACAGCAGGCAAACTCGAAGACGCATCAATTGGGTAAAAAGGAATATTGGCTGTTTGCTGCTTTGTTTGCTGCGTTTTACCAGCCAAGTCTGATGGATTTGCATTTTGAGACGGCTTAATTGCTTGCAAATCAATGGGTTGCAATAATTGATGGATTAGCTTTATTTTTTTAGGCGCAGGCAAATTTTGCTGAATGGCGAGAGCAAACTGACCGACAACTGAATTTGAATCAAAGCGTTTTGATTCGGTCAATTCCGTGATATAAGGTTGCAAACGCGTCACCGCGCACAAATCTGATAGAACCGACCCCGCGTCTACTGCCGCCAGCTGGTTTGCATCACCTAACAAAATCAGCCGACCCGTGGGTTTGATAGCATCAACCAACTGACTGGCAAGCTCAAGCCCTAACATAGACGCTTCATCTACGATAATCAAATCATCGGGTAATGGATTTTTGGCGTGATAGCGTGGTATGCCATCACTACCAATACCTAGGAGCCGATGTAATGTTTTTGCATTATCCAAAGTGATTTCTTCATCTTGCAAACTTTTTTGCAAAGATTCTTGCATACGCTGCGCTGCCTTCCCTGTGGGTGCAGTCAAGGTGATAGATAAAGGTGGTAAGTTAGGGTCCTGTTTTCTTTTGTGCTCGTGCTCCTTTTGCAGCGTGGTTACCAACTTAGCCACGGTAAAAGTTTTACCAGTACCAGGCCCACCGATAATGATACTCAGTGCGTGCCGGCTTGATTTTTCGATGGCGAGCTGCTGCATCGCATTGGGCGCTAAACCATTATCGATGTCCTGTGATGAAGATATACCATTAAACGCCGCCACTTTTCTATGAGCAATCTTCATCAACTGTTTGGCTAAGGATTGTTCTGCATACCATTGCCGATGTAGCCAGACCAGGTATTTATCTTCTTTTGCAGAAACTTCATCATCTGGTTGGGCGAGTTTTTGAAGAATGATAGGTGTATTGGTGTCATGGTTGTATAACTCATCATCCTTCGCCCCTATCACGCTTGCCCAGTTATTGTCCGTCAACTCTGCAATGAGTGATTTTTCTTCTTCATTGTTGACCGTCATTTCATACACGGTATGACCTTCTGATAGTTGTTCATTGATTTGGTTAAAAATTTGCAAGATTTTCGGTTTTTCTTTTGGTTTTTTTTCGTTATTTTGAAATTTTTTGCTTAGGCTATTTTTATTGGTTTTTGTATTAGTTAGCTGTAATTTTTGCTGCTTGCGGTATTGAATAAAATTGGCTAATTGGGTTAATTTAGCGGTTTCTTCAAGTGCAGCGGTTGGCTCAGTCGTGTTTGTTTTCATGATAACTTCTTTATGATGAATGGTTAATTTTAATTGCCGTTGGGATAGCCGAACATATCATCCAGTGCTAAGATAAAGTCACTATCAAACTGTTTTACCAGCTTCCCACAGGTAGCGTGTTTAGCTGACATACCGCGTAAAAAAGCATACTCGACCGCACCCAAATGGGTATTGATATCATAATTGGGTAGTCGTAACTTTAAATAGCGATGCAGCGCTACTTGGTAAATGCTTGCTTGCAGCCAATAACTATGCGTGGTCATCGCATCATATAATGCCGCTGGGTTATAACTGTCGAAATCACTGCCAAGATAATTGCTTTTATAATCGACGATAAAAAACTGTGTGCCATGCTGATACACCAAGTCAATCTCCCCTTTGAGATACTGCCAAACCATGGTGTTGATTTCTTGGCTCTGCAATTGCAGTGGAATATCAAATTGATGAAACAACGCGTTCAAGTCGCTAAATGACAAATGCTGGTTTAAGCGTAAATTAAACCCTAATTCAGCAACTTTTTGGTTATATTTTATATTGACCAGCGGGACTGCCGAAGCGGCTAATGGTGTATGAATGATGTCATCTAGCCAATCCACCAACGCGACATAATCCGGCTGCAAATCATCAATGTTGATATCGTGCCAGTTGCCATATTGTCCTGCACTACTCTCTTTTGTAGAAAAATAATTGCTCGGCATTTGATAGCGTCTTAACGTGCGATCCACCATGACCGACCAGCGTTTTAACTTGTCTGCTCTGGCATCTTGCTGTGGTACAGCCAACTCAGGAGTTTCATTGTAGTTATTGGCGATGTCTTCTAAGACACTATGTAAAAAAGTACCCGGGTTTGTGCCTTTTTCAAAGTTAAATCTAATGGAATTAACCTCGTTACTCGACTCCCCCGCTAGCCGACTATTGGGGATAGGCAATAAGCGGGATTGCGCCGCTAACAAAATGTCATCATCTTGCCTATCTTCGGCATTAACCACTGTGTCAACGCTGGTATGATCGATATAACGAGACAATGCGGTAAAACTGGTATTCGCCCATCCTTTAAAGGTATCGATGGTGATGACTTTGATAACTTCATCGTAATCAATCTTAGTGGTAGTAGCATTTTGTTCATTTTTTTTGGTTGTCAGCTTTAGCTTTGAGTCATAGTATTTACTTAGGCTATTTGAATCTATAATATGGGTCGTTTTAGTCAACGTTTCTTTGACAGCAAATTTTGCCAAATCGTCCATAAAAGGCGCCAAAGCAGAATTTTTCACCGCAGATTTTTTGGCGACAGTCACAAGATACACTTGTTCTTTTGCACGGGTAAGGGCAACATACAATAATCGCAATCGTTCCTCGTAGGCAGATTGGTCCTCAATGGCAACATAATTGATTGGGTTGATTGGATTATTATCGGCTATTTGGCTGGGTAATGCGGTCAATCGCCGGCTTAACAGCGGATTATCATTGTTTTGAGTCAATTGGGGCGTTGCTTGATGAGTGGTTTGTATACCATACAGATATAACGGCGCACCATAAAACTTGGCTTTACTCTCCCCGGCAAATCCAACCACAAACACTATCGGAAACTCCAAGCCTTTAGACGCGTGAACGGTCATCAGTTGCACCCCTTCATCAGATGGCAAGCGCTGCTGTGTTGACCAATCTTCTTTAGGCTGCTGTTGTACTTGGGCGCAGAACCACTCAAACAGTTGATGCTCGCCTACCTGTCCATTGAACTGGTCGCTGATAATATCTAACAACTGGCGCAAATCGATGAGCAATCGCTCGCCATTTGGATGTTTGGCGAGGCGCTGCCAAAAATTGAGTGTGATTTGGCTGGGTAAAGTAAGCGGTTGATTGAGTAGCCACTGTATAGCAACCAAAAAACTGTGTTTTTGCCACAATTCGCTGGCGGTCAATACCAATTGCTGAATCTCAGCCAGACTGGTGTTTGTTGACGCTTGATGAGCTTGAGGATGAGCTTGTCCTTGCGCCTCTTGGGTGTTAGTTTGATTAAGCGCATCATACAACTGGTTGATTTGTTCAAGGGTCAGCTGAAAAAAACTAGACAACATCAAGGATTTTAATTTTGATTCGCTAAATGGTGTCAACAGCACGCTTTGTAAGGTCATCAAATCAACACTCATACTATCGCCAAAGACACTTTGACTACCGCCTCTGACCGTCGCAATCCCATGATGATGTAAGCGTTTCTCGATGGTATGAAGTTCACTGTTTTTGACTGCCAACACACAAATATCGCTCAGCGTCAACCCACGAGTTTGGTAGCTTAATGGCTTATCATCATCAAATAAATCAAAAATCTGCGCGGCAATCGCATCGGCATAATCCACCGTTTTTTCATCACTTGATAAGGTGTTTTCATTCGAGGAGTCAGTGTTATTCGGGCATGCGGTGTCATTCGAGGTAGCGTCATTCTCTCCTACTGCTATCACTTGCTGACTATAGGGCGCTTTATATTCGATAGCAATATGGTTGAACGCAGGTAAGCTGACAGCTTCATTTTCCGCCGCATTACCGACAACCAGCTCTGCGGTTTGGCGCGTCGCAGAGATTTTACGATAGTAAATTTCACGCCCCATAAAATACGGCTGTTGGTTGATATTGGGCAACTGTTCGGCTTGATTTGGGTCAATATCTTGCTCGCCAACGCCATACCAGTGATTGAGGCTATCAATTAGCTCGGCTGATGAGCGATGGTTTTGGTTGAGTGACTTGGGTTGTTCCGGAAATAATTTTTTTAGCGTGGTGTAGTTTTGTACGTCCCCGCCGCGAAATCCATAAATTGCCTGTTTGGGATCCCCTACCAATAGCAAAAATTGTGAAAGGGTGTGATATTTTCCCCCATTTGATTTTTCTGCTTTATCTGCTGTCTCTGGCTCAAAGTCTTGTAAATAAACCCTTTGAATCAGTAACGCTTGTTCGGTGTTGATATCTTGCGATTCGTCAATTAAGGCAATGGGATACTGATGGCGAATATAACGCGCTAACGATTGACCTTTTTTGCCTGATAACGCATCGTTTAACCGCGCCAATTGTAAGGCAAAGGTAGTTAGCCGCTGTGATTCAAGTCGTTTTGGTAGGTGGGTACGCACATAACGGCTGATAAACTGGATAAAGTAAAAATTTACTTGTTTGAAGTAGTCTTGCAAGGCTTGCGTTTGTTGGATAAGCTGCCAAATGTTGTCCACGATATCAAAGGATTTGAATGTGGCGCTTTGCTGTTCTTTTTTGCTATTAAAACCTTTATCGTTGACGTATAAATCTTCAATGCCTTCTAGCACCTTCACTATGTTGCCAACTTTATACATAGCAAAAACATTGGTAATTTCACCCGTGCTGAGTAAATTTTGCAGATTTTTAATTTCGCTAAAGTGTTTATGAAGTTTATTGCCAGCACTAAACCCTTGCGCTTTACGAAAGTCACTATCAAAATAGACCTCAAACCCACTATCCTTATCATCTGCAATCGACTGCATCAGCGCCTTGATAGTAGTGGTATCAAACGTTGTCAATGTTACCGTATCGATGTCAGCGGTATAAAAATTCAGCGCGCGATTGACCGCCTCGTAGTAATCATCAACGGGTAAAAACACGTTATTGTCAAACATCATCGGATACAATTCAGGCATATTGGCATTGACCTGCGCCATAAATGCCCTAATTTGGTCGTGAATCATACCTTTGATGATGCCGCTGACATCATTACTGATTTGCACCTCTGCAGAAAACCCAGTTTCGCTACTGTATTCTCTTAGCCACTTTTGACACAAACTATCAAGGGTGCTAACAAATAAACGATCAAGTTGGTTGAGCGCTAATGTGGTGCGCTGCAGTGCGATGCGAAAATTGACGGTGTTTTTGGTAGGTTTATGGGTGCTTTTTTCACTATCCTCGGCGGTTGGCTTTGGGATACTTAGGCTATCTTTCGGGCTTACTTTTGTGCTTGCTGCAGTGGTTACATCTACCGGCAAACCAAAGACTTGTTTGGCGACCCACTCGATTAAGTGTTTATTGATAGGGTCTTGGTACTTAGCCAATAAATTTTTTTGTGCTGCAAGCGCTTGCACCTGCGCAATAAAGTGTGCATATTTTTGTACAGCGATAACTTGACTGCTATCCAACTCACTGTTATTTAACGGTGTAAATGTAGAGTGATTAATCATTTGCAGCAATTGATAAAAATCTTGCAAACGCTCACGAATCCGTTGGCGCATTTCGGCGGCAGCACTGCGCGTAAAGGTCGTGGCGATAATTTTTTCACACGGCTGCCCCGCTTGCACGATTAGTCGCAACATCACGCCCGTCAGCGTCCATGTTTTGCCTGTGCCTGCTGAGGCTTCAATCAAATGGCGCCCCGTCAATGGCAACGTGACAGCAGGAGGTAGTAAAGGTTTAACGTCTTCTTTAATGCGTGCTTCGTCGATGTTTGTTTCGATGTTTGCCTCGATATTTGTTTCGGTGCTTGCTTTAATGCTTGGGGTATGAATATCGTATTTCATAAGATTTCTTTAATAAAAATGCGTGTCATGCTTCAATAAGTTGGTGCAATTCTTTAACCATAGATAACATAGGCTCATAAATCAGCGCGCCCAACGTCTGTGCAAACCCAATAACCACCGATGGTTTATAATCGCCGATTAAATGCTGCCAAATCGGGTAGTCAAACTGGTTCACATCCACAAAATTAAAATTACTGTCTTTTAGCCAATCACCTAGATGCTGGCTAGCTGGCGCCTCTGGCTGTTTTTGTTGTTTTTGTAAAAATGACAGGCAAAAAGCAGGCGGTACAATGGTTACGACGCTATCAATGAGTTGATACACCATCACAATATCCTGCAAATAACCACAGGCTTGCTCACAAGGGATGGCAGGTAGATACACGGTTTTTTTATTGCTAAACTGCCATAGCGAAAAGCCATCATTCAGCTGTGCTTGTTGAGCCGTGGTGCGGCGAAGTACTTGCCAACATAAATGATGCAACCAAAATTGCAACAGGTATTTTTCTTTGCCAGAGGTTGGCAAATAATTTAACCAATAGCTGGGATTGGCAGCTGCTGCAACCTGATCTTCAATTGATTGATACGGTTTATATAATGGCAGGTTGGCAGTGATGACCCAGCTTTCTTTACTATCCATCAGTCCCGCTTGTTTATCTAGCGCCAAGGCACTAATGGCGATTCGCTGCTCTTCACAGGGGGTTAACGCCGTTGCCACCCAGTGGATGACTTCGTCCGTATTTTGTACATCTAATGCCCCAAATTTATCTGAATAAAAATTCCCTAACAACTTTGTCTCAGTAGCATCGAGCTGTTGGCTGATGGTTTTTAAGTGATGAACAAAGTCCTGCAAATCTTTTTTGAGTTGTTGCTGATTTTGCTGCAACGATTGGTAGCGGTTCACCCCGGCTGGCAATAACTCATTGATAGCAATGTTGATTGATTGTTGAGTGATTGGCTTTTGCGACTCTAGTGCGAGTTTCATCTCGTTTTGATGGTTATTATGGGTATTATCGCCCTTATCGGACAAGGCTTGGGCAAAAAAAGCATCTAACAAAGATTTACGCAATAACCAGCCATCTAACGCATCCAAGGTTAACGATTCAAACTCGTTATCATTATTACCACTATCATTATCACCTTGGACAGGGATAGCAATGTTTTGTGCCTTCACAAAGGCTTTGGCAGGATCGGCTAGGTTACCAACGATTTTGCTCAAATTGACATAATGCTGCTGCGACTGTTCAGGCAGGTCGGACAGCTGCTGTTTTAGTTGTTGCCACTGCGATAGCCAGTCAGTTAGTTGCTTTGTATCCCAAACCTGCACGATTGGCTGAGTGGACGTAGCATTTTTATCTTGCAACGCCGTATAAAGATTGTGCCAAATTTTGGCAGGTGGGTACAGGGCAGTTTTTGACAGCTTGATTTGCTGGTTTAGGCTGGCTGTGGTTTGTTGTAAATCAGGGGATACCCTATCGTCATTAATTTGCTCGGGACTTTGCTCGGGACTGTGAATACCTTTATATTTATGCTCGCTGCTATCCTCAGTTTGCGCCAATTCAAAATAACTTTTATCAAATGGCAAGGCGGCATGATGGGTGACCAAATACGCTTTTACCCATTGTTCAAAGTTGGCTGATTGGGAATTTTGCGAATTATTGCTTAGGCTATTTTGGTCTTTATTGGGGTCAACAATAGCTTCATCACTTGCCATTCGGTTTTGCAAAAAGTCGAGTAATTCCTGTACGGGACTGGCAGGTAAATGCTCGTGGGTATCTGTGGTACTTTTACCATTATAAAATATCCAGCACGCTTGCTTGGCGCACAGTAGCGAATCCAAAAACGCGCCTAAATCGTCATCTTCTCTAAATCTGTCACCGCGAATCGGTAATCCTGCCTGCATTAAGTTATAACGGTTTTGCTGCTCTTGCTTTGGAAATTCAGATAAATTTAAATTGAGCATCACCACCAACTTATAGGGCAGGCTGCGTACTGAACCGATACGGGCAAAGGTAATCACGCCTGACGGCTCCGCACTTACTTGCTGATTGATAATCGATTGGGCGATGTTTTCAAGTACAAAAGTGAGTTTAAGTGGCAAATTCTCGGTGTCAATTTGCTGCACTGACTCAGTAGGCGGGTTGGGGTTTTTTGCGGTTTTACTTGTTACCGTAGCGAGGTATTTGCTATTGGCTTCGATATTTTCTTTTAGGTCATTTTGTGCGGCAAAAATTGCGCGCCACGCATTGGTTTGATTAAATAGGCTAAATTTTTGCTGAATGAGTTTTTCTATTTGAGTTAGCCAGTCAGGCAGGGTTTTGACGTCATTACCTAGATAACGATTGTCATCCAACGTTTGATAAATATTACACAGCACAGCGACGATGTCGGCATCTGCCATGGTCAAGTTTGTCAGTGGTACAAACTTCTCTACCACGCCAAAGCTATTGGTATACTCGCCAAAACTGACCACCGTGGCTTTGGGCATCATCACGCCAGCAACCAAGCGCTCAAGCGCGTAAGCAAAGGTGTATCGATAGTCATCATCGGCAGCACTTAAGGTTTGCTGCAAATGCAGCTCGTCAAACCCGCGAATAAATCCTGCCTGAGTCAGCAAATCACAAGCACGGGTCATCTGCTCCAAATTAAGCCCAAAGCTTTCATATAGCGGTGCTAGCATCAACCAATCAAATACTTCGCTACGCTGAAACCGAGCGCCTGCCCGATTGAGCAGCGTGTAGTACCCTGTAATCGCTTGCCAAAGTCGGTTGATATCTTTTGCCACCACGCCTGTCACTTTGGCGGGCAATTGATAGCCATCGCCGCCCACATGTTTGGGGAACGTGGCTTCGATGATGTTTTGGTGGGTTTCGATATCGGGCAATAACACCAAAATATCTGATAACGCCCGTCTATCCCAAGGATCGGTGGGAATTTGCGCGGGTGTGGCTTGCATATCGCTATAATTTAGCCACCCGATAATCATACTTCGTAGCACTTCAAGCTGGCGCACCATGCTATGACAGACATGAATGGCAATACTGGTATCAAGTGGTTTGGGTCGCCATTTTTCCACGTTTTCAAGTTGCTTGTTGGATTCTTGCTTGAGTTTGTCTTTGATGGCTTTGTATAGACCAAGCGTGGATTCGATATCTTTAAGCCCATTACTTTGAATATTGGCAAGCTGCTGCTGCAAAAGCTGGGTTTGCTGCACGAGATTTTGGCGGCTATCTTCACTCGCTACTTTTGCTGCTTTTGTTTCATCGCCTTTCACCAGTTTAAGCATGTCATTGATTTTGGCGGTGGTGGCGACTTCTTCTAGCATTAAGATGTCATGTTGGATAAATTCAAGTAACGTATTGGGCGGGGTATTATCAAAGTCATCTTGCCACAGTACATGTTCATATTCATTACCCGATAAGCTTGCCAGCATGGCAAACACTTCACGCGATTGTTTGCCAAACCTTGATAACAAGGTATGACCATAATCCTTTAGATACCAAGCGTCATGCTTGCTAGTATCGTCTTCCATTTGCATCTGCATGAGCCAGTTTTTATCGACGATATCTGCCCAAAATTGCTCTGACGGATTAAAGTGTAAAATCGTGACGTCGGTGAGCACCCCTAAGCGTTGTAAATCCAGCAATTCTGTCGGCGGTAACTGCTGCAAAGTAAATAAAAACACGTGTTTTGGTAACTTGCTACGACTGATATTGCGGATACGGCTCTCTGAATGGTTTAATGCTTGCCAAAACTGCTGATGCAGCAGCTCGCGAAACTGGTAGTCATTATCAAACAGTTGTCGCCATAAAAATCGCTGAGCGGCTTCTAACTGTTCATAGTGCTCAACAAGCCAGTCTGGCGTGTCAATGGCATTGGACGCATCCCGCCCGTTTAAGCGGTTATGCAGCGCATCTTTTTTGGCAATCATGTCACTCACCGCCACAGGCTTGTCTTGCCCCCAATGAGTAAGCCACTGCGGACGATAAGTCATATAGCGATTGAGCATATTTGCCATATCACTCGCTAGCTGCCAGATGCGTTGATCTTGGGTTTGCAATTCAGCAGATTGGCTAATCACGTCATTAGACAGTAGCGATTGGTTATTCGCCCAGCTCAAACTATCAATGGTGGCTGGTGTATCAGGTGCAAAACCAGTCGTATTTGGGCTATCTGCTTCTTTATCTTCAACCAACGGGGATAAAAATGGATAAAGCGGATGTTGCGGCTGCTTCACAATGGCTTGTCGGTACTGGGTTAAATAGCCAAAGATTTGCCACTGCATGACGTTTTTGGATAGCATTGCCACTTCTGGCACGTCTAATATATCGTCGTCTTCCGAGATGCGCGCATAGGTTCTTAAAACCCGCTGCATCAAACCCAAAAAATAGCGACCCCAAAATTCGGTGGTTACTAAGGTGCTGATGCCTGCCTTATCTGCGACTTGTTTTTTTAACCACTCCCCCATGACTTTAGATGGCACAATCACCTGAAATGGCTCAAAAATTGAGCTTTGATAACTGGGATTTTTGTAAGCCTTTAACAAATGGTCAAATAGCGTATCGATTTTATTACTTTGTACAATCGTTAGCATGCAGTAAATACTCAAGAATTTTTATGGATAGTGAGTGGGTCGCTCAAAAAATTATACAGCAAAAAAATGCACCACCATCACCGCTCAATGAAAAAATCGCCCGAATTGCAACATTCACGACATTGAGTGTCGCCAGCATTCTGTCAATCTCCCTAACTTACTTAATTGCCATGCACTACAAAGTATGCAATCCAAAGCGAGTAATATATAGCTAACAAAGTGATAAACTTATCCCTACGTCACTCATGAGTATATTTTTGGTTACGTTTCATTTTTAAGTGTTGTAAGCCATTTGTTTTACTTATAATATTAAGCTTACTAGGTCTAACGTATAAAAGAAAACAACCGTATAAGAGAAAACAATAAGGAGACGACCATGACTGACAATACTAACGCTAACCCTATCGACAAATCTCAATTAGACAATGCCCAATCTGATGTTGCTAATGAAGCGATGGAAGGCATCAATCGTACCGACATCAACCAAGATAATGCGAGCACTCCTACCTCTAAGGGCTCTGATGAATCGCTACTTGATATGTTACATGAGGCAAAAAAATTCGAAGATGAAGATGAAGACGAAAATGAAGAATAAGATAAAATCAAACGGTTAAGGTATTTACTTAGCCGTTTTTTTACGGGTTAATAAATACGTTTGATAAGCCAGTGCTGAAGATAATACAATCACAATGGGTAACATCAGCGTCATGTATTTGTAGTGGATATAGCCCAAAGCACCCAATACCCCGCCGCCACAAAAGCTATACCATATCATCGCTTGAAACACGAACATCTTCTTATTAATCGGTCTGCCTGCCAGCCAATTACCCAAAGTTGAGCCCATATCTGAGGTCAACCCTGTCAAATGGGTGGTGCGAATCACCGCACCGCTATAGGTCGCGACCATCGAATTTTGCAGTCCGCAAGCCATCGCGGCAAACACCTGCCCCCAAAACGACTGATAGCTAAATAAAATCAAACTGATGATTAATAAACTTGCTTCAATTAACAAAGCCTTGCCATAGCGCTTACCTTCTTTTAATGCCGTACTACCCACCACAAAGCCACTGATAACTGCCCCAGATAAAAACGATAACAGCACAATACAAACCATCGCCATCTGCTGGTAGTGCTGTTCCGCTAATGCTGTGGCAAATAGCGTCACATTGCCCGTTACATGAGAAGCAGATAAGTGCGTGAAGCCGACTAATGCGGTGCTATTGATACACCCTGCATTAAACGCCAGCACGCAGCCACCCCATAAAATCCACTTAGGTAATTTATTAATCATTAGCTACCGCCATCTATCAGTCTTTACCTGATTTGCCAAACATGTTAAGCCTGACAAAAAATGGTAAGCTTAACCAGACGGCTTTGCAATCCCTATCCAAACATCAATTAAAAAAAGTAAGCAAAAAACAGCAACCAAAAAAAAGAGCAACCATGGTCGCTCTTTTATCAACTACCCGCCTAAAAATCAGTCCTCTACCTGCCTCATCACTTGTTCAGAGAGTGCCACGGTATTAAACCCAGCATCGACAAATAAAATCTCGCCGGTGATACCAGACGCCCAAGGCGATAACAAGAACATCGCGGCATTGCCGACTTCTTCAATATTGACATTGCGCTGTAGCGGTGACATTTTGGCGTTGGTGTCGAGCATTTTACGAAATGATTTGATACCACTGGCCGCCAAAGTACGAATCGGACCTGCAGAAATCCCATTGACACGGATACCATCGCTACCCATTGAGCTCGCAAGGTAGCGAATACTCGCTTCCAGACTGGCTTTGGCTAGACCCATGACATTGTAGTTTGGCAACACGTGAATACTGCCTTCATACGTCAAGGTTAACAGCGAGCCTTGGCGTTTTGCCAGTAACTCACGGCTGGCTTTAGCAAGCGCCACAAAGCTGTAGCTACTAATATCATGGGCAATGGCAAAGCCTTCACGGGTGGTCACTTGGGTAAAATCACCATCTAGCTGATCGGCAGGGGCAAAACCAATCGCATGTACGACCCCATCAATGCCCTCTGGCCAGTGTGCAGCAACTTGGGCAAAACACGCTTCGATTTCGCTATCTGATGCCACATCACACGCCAATACCTTCTCTGCACCAAAAGTTTCGGCTGCCATATCCACGCGTTTTTTCATTTTTTCATTCGGATAGGTCAAAATTAAACTCGCGCCTTCACGATGTAACGCTTCTGCGATACCCCAAGCAATCGATAATTTACTGGCGATACCGGTAACAACGAAACGCTTCCCTGTTAATAGCATGGTTTTTCCTTATTTTTCAGTGAACGAATATGCACTATAATAGCTCAAAATTAGGGGTTAATTCTAGCAAAAAACCCAAACAAAGCAAATTTAGTGATTTTCATGGCGTTTGTGACAAAAATCGCTTTACAAATAGTGGTAAAGCGTTAAGCTATGCCTATTTTTTTAAACTTAAATATTATCATGACTATGCCTGCAAATTTTGACGAGATTATCCAACAAAACAGTGATGCCTACCGTACCCTCATTGCATCAACAGGGGAAGACTTAACACGTGAAGGACTGCTTAATACCCCAGAACGCGCCGCTAAAGCCTTTAGTTTTTTGACCCAAGGCTATCATCAAGATTTGGTCGAAATTACCAACAACGCGATTTTTCCAACTGATAATAATGAACTGGTCATGGTAAAAAATATCGAATTTTATTCGATGTGTGAGCATCACATGTTGCCTTTTTATGGCGTTGCCCATGTGGCGTATCTGCCCGATGGCAAAGTGATTGGACTGTCAAAAATGGCACGCATCGTGGATATGTATGCCCGACGTTTGCAAATTCAAGAAAACCTAACCCGCCAAATCGCACAAGCGGTGATGGATATGACAGGGGCAAAAGGCGCAGCAGTGGTGATGGATGCCGCGCATATGTGCATGATGATGCGCGGGGTGATGAAACAAAAATCCGATACCCGCAGTATGTCACTACTGGGCGAATTCAAACACAATACCGAGGCAAGACAAGCGCTGTTAATGGCGATCCCAAGCGCCTAGTATCTAAACTTAATACCTAAGCTCAGTACCTAAACTTAATGCTTAATTAGTCAACCAAAATTAACTAGTCAAAAAAGCCCCAGTAATGTTACTGGGGTTTTATATTCAGACGCTTTATAACGGGCATATAGTACTTTTCAAGATCATCTATTGGCGATACACTAAAATGGTTTTCGATTTTTGCCCTGTAAGACATTAAAATTAAAACAATAACAAGGAATATAAAATGATCCATCATACCAAGGCGATTAACAGCTTTCTTAACTACGTTAAAGCTCAATTGCCCATCATCCAAGCGCCGATGGCAGGTGTCCAAGACAGTAAACTTGCTATCGCTGTGTGCCAAGTAGGCGGACTTGGCTCACTGCCGGGCGCCCTGCTCAGCCTACAAAAAATCGAAAGTGAAATTGCGAGTATCCGCCAAGCGACCGATGCGCCATTTAATGTCAATTTTTTTGCGCATCAACAACCTGTCTATACCCAAGCGATGCAAGAAAAATGGTTTAATGCCCTACAACCTTATTATCAAGAATTTGGTTTGACGCAAGATGAGATAGCCACAACCGGTGGACGTCAGCCATTTACCCATGAACAAGCAGCGCTATTGTCGGATTTAAAAGTCCCTGTGGTGAGTTTTCATTTTGGGTTACCTGACAAAGCTTTATTAAATATCGTCAAAAAATCCGGGGCGATTGTGATATCCTCCGCCACCACGCCTGCGGAAGCGCGCTGGCTGCAAGCCAATGGGGCGGATATGATTATCGCGCAGGGGTTGGAAGCGGGTGGGCATCGGGGTATGTTTTTAAGCCAAGATGTGACGCTGCAAGCGGGCACTTTTAGCCTATTGCCCAATATCATCGGCTCTGTCAGTTTGCCGGTGATTGCGGCAGGCGGTATCAGCGACAACGCTACCGCACAAGCAGCGTTTGCTATGGGGGCTAGTGCAGTACAGGTGGGTACTGCTTTTTTGCTGGCAGATGAGTGTGATACCAAAGACTTTCACCGCAAGGCACTGCTAAGTGAGCGAGCCGAACACACCGCTTTAACCAATCTATTTAGTGGCGGCTTAGCACGTGGGATTGTCAATCGCTTTATGCAAGAAACGGGATATATTAGCGAATCTGCACCGCCATTTCCCCATGCATCGTTTGTCAGCAACCCCATTAAAGCCAAAGCCGAAAGCATGGGAAGTGATGAATTTAGCTCACTGTGGGCAGGGCAAAATGCGAGATTGGCGAAAAGTGGTACAGTAGATAAAATTATTCAAGATTTACTTGGCTACTAATTGCAAAAAATAATCTTGATATATTTTGTTAGTAAAAAAAACGTGAGTCGCATCACTCACGTTTTTTTTAATGAATTGTTTAGAAACCTAATGTTTTGCCATCAGGATTTCTTGGGTCAGAATAGCCATAGAACCCAGAGTCATCAGCTTGAATAATTTGAATACGTCCCATTGGTGCTTTAGTAACAACTTTATGACCTTTGTCTTGCAACAATTTTATCGTATCAGGACTAATGCCTTCTTCAACTCTAAGCTCATCGGGTAACCATTGGTGATGAACTCTTGGTGTAATTATCGCTTCTGCTGGATTCATTTCATGGTCAATGGTATTAACCACACTTTGCAATACAGTCGTGATGATACGAGCCCCACCCGGACTACCTGTCACAAGCCAAGGTTTATTGTTCTTCATGACAATTGTTGGTGTCATTGAAGAAAGTGGACGTTTTTTTGCTTCAATCGCATTGGCAGTACCACCCACTAGACCAAACGCATTTGGCACACCGGGTTTCACTGAGAAGTCATCCATTTCATTATTGAGTAAAATCCCTGTGCCTGCTGCAACAATGCCACTACCAAAGTTAAGATTTAATGTATAGGTGACAGCAGCGGCATTGCCCGCTTTATCCATAACGGAAAAATGCGTAGTCTGGTCACTTTCATAAGGTTGTGGTTTGCCAGGTTTAATGTTTGATGAAAGTCTTGCTTTATTATCATCAATCGTTTTGACCCGTTCGTTAGCATATGCTTTCGATGTTAAACCTGTGACAGGGATTTTGACAAAATCCGGGTCACCCAAATATTCTGAGCGGTCAGCATAAGCTAATTTCATACTCTCTGCCATGTGGTGAATATTTTTGGCACTATTGACCCCATCTTCTTTGATAGGGTAATGCTCAAGCATATTTAATATCTCAATCAAGTGTACACCACCCGAACTTGGGGGTGGCATGGTTACAACTTTATAGCCTCGATAATCACCAATAATGGGCTGACGCTCAACAACTTTATATGCTTTTAAATCTTCAAGTGTCATTGTGCCACCATGTGATTGCATTTCTTTAGCAATTTTTGTGGCGATTTCACCTTGATAAAATGCTTTTGCCCCTTGTTTGGCAATCAAACGCAATGATTTCGCCAAATCTTTTTGTACCAACAAATCACCAGATTTCAGCGGTTCACCGTTTTTGAAAAAAATCGCTTTGCTAGCTGACCATTTACCCAGTGTTGATTTTTCTTCTTTTAACGTCTGTGCCAATACATCACTGACAACAAACCCTTTGTCTGCAAGCTTAATTGCAGGCTCCAGCACTTTAGATAATGGCATTGTACCCCATTTTTTTAGCGCGTATTCCATCCCAGCTACTGTACCAGGGACACCTGAAGCGTCATGCGTGAACAATGATTTTCCATCAATAACATTACCTTGATTATCAAGGTACATATCACGGCTAGCTTTGGCTGGCGCAATTTCGCGAAAATCAATCGCAACATCTTTGCCAGTTTTATCATCATGCAACACCATAAAACCACCACCACCAATGTTGCCTGCATTTGGCAAGACGACTGCTAAGGCAAATCCAACCGCGACCGCCGCATCGATAGCATTCCCGCCTTGTTTTAAAATATCCAAACCAACTTGCGTTGCTAACCCTTGCTCGGAAGCCACCATACCATTTTTACCATAGACAGGATGAAAGATATCATTACTGCTATCGTAGCGATTTGCCGCTAACTGGCTAGCATTGGTGGCTGGTTGTGGTAATAGTTTGCTTTGGGCAATGGGTGATATCACCAACATTAAAGCCAATGACAGATTGGTTAAAATCAGTTTAGGTTTTAGTCGCATGTCCCTATCCTTCTAAAGTACTAGTTGATGTTGTAGCAGATACAAATAATATGTATTGCTACAATATACATAAATCCTTTCACAAAAAACGTCATATTAAATTGTGACAAAAATGTTTCTGTTAGCTGACCCATTCGTTAATTTTTCTAACGGATATTTAAGCTATAAGTATTTACCACAATCTGCAAGGTTTTTTAACTGCCATACCCCATCAATTAAAGATTGCTATGGTTTATTAAGTCTGTGATGTAGCTTAACCACATTGCCCATAATTAAAATCGCTGGGGCGGGCAAGTTTGCCTCGGCTTGTTTTGCCACGATGGTCTCAAGCGTGCCTGTCAAAACTTGCTGATGGGGCAAGCTGGCATTGGACACAATCGCAATCGGCGTACTGGGATTTTTTCCTGCGTCAATCAAGCCACTCGTCAGTTTATCAAGCTGCTTTAATCCCATATAAAAAACCACGGTTTGGTTATCATCAAGCCAGCTGGCAAAGTCTTCATTGATGGTATCCGTCTTAAGAGAGGCGGTGACGAACTTGACAGAGTGCGCATACGCACGGTGAGTCAATGGAATACCGGCACAGCTTGCCGCCGCGGTGGCTGCGGTGATGCCCGGCACGACTTCAAACTCAATCCCAGCTGTAACCAATTGCTCGGCTTCTTCGCCGCCCCGCCCAAATACATACGGGTCACCGCCTTTGAGGCGTAACACGCGTTTTCCTTGCTGCGCCTGTTCCACGAGTAGCTCATTGATTTTTTCTTGCCTTACCGCATGATCACTGGCTTTTTTGCCGACGTAGATTTTGGTGGCATCACGCCTGCACAGATCGAGAATCTGCGCTGAAACCAAATTATCATAAAACACTACATCCGCTTGTTGCATCAATCGTAGCGCTTTAAAAGTTAGCAAATCAGGATCGCCTGCCCCTGCACCCACAATATACACTTTGCCAAGCTGTGCTTTATCTGTCGGCTGATTGTTGGCGTGCTGTTTTAGCAGGGTTTCAAGTTGGCTTTCAGCTTTGCTTAGGCTATTTGAATTACCCTCAAATACCGATTCCGCCACTTGCCCTTCAAAGGCTTGTTCCCAAAACTTGCGTCTAGCCGTCACATTGGGCAATGCAGCTTTCACTTTATCGCGAAATTTACCGGCCAATCCTGCTAATTCGCCATATTGCGGTGGCACCACTGTTTCGATTTTGGCTCGCAGCAGTCTTGCCAGCACGGGGGCTTTGCCTGCACTTGATACTGCAATGGTAATCGGATTGCGGTCGACGATGGCAGGAAAGATAAAGGTACATAGCGGTGGATTATCGACGACATTGACTGGGATAAAACGGGCTTCACAGTCTTGAAAAATCTGCGCATTCACTGTTTCATCATCGGTACAAGCAATGACAATGGTTTGTTTATCCAAATATTTTTGATGATAAACATCGTTAATTAATTGATGACGAGAATCACTAAATTGCGCAGTGAGTCTTGGCTCATAGCTGGGTGCGACAAAGGTGATTGTCGCGCCAGCTTTATCGAGCAAATCCGCTTTACGCAGTGCCACTTCCCCACCGCCAACCACGAGTACGGGGCGATTTTCTAATTTAAAAAATAGCGGTAAGGTATTCATAGACATTCTCAACATTAGATAGTGACAAGAACAATTAAGCTGAACCGAAGTTCAGCTTAACATTTTTATACATACTGCCGATCAAAAATTATAATTGTGTGTGTAGACCACATTCACGGTTCTCTTCTACCTTGGTAGGGTCAAAGTAGTCATGTTCATTTGGCAAATCATGCTCTTTTAAGTAAGCTTCTAGGTCATCTTCTGACCAATGAAACAATGGGGCTACTTTTAACACGCCGTCTTTGCTTTCTGACAACACGTCAAGCGATTGACGAAATTCTGTTTGGTCTTTACGAATCGCATTAATCCACACATCAGGGGCAATTTCTTTTAACGCACGTCCAAATGGCTCAAGTTTAACTTGTTGGGTGAATTTTTCGTGCGCTGGGTTATTGACGCTAGGTACACCATTGAACTCGACATCACGCCAAGCTGCGGTTTGTTGTGGCAAGTAGGTAATCACGTTTAAGTTTAGACGTTTAATCAAATCTTGCGCATGACGATAAGTCGCTTCCGTGTTGTAGCCAGAATCCACGAACAATACTTTGATATCAGGACGTTGTTTGGCAACCATCTCTAACAGTACCACTTCATAAGGGCGAAAGTTGGTAGTGATGATAGGATTACTACCTTGTGCCAGTGCCCAAGCAATGATTTCCTCTGGGGTTTTGCCATTCAATTCTGCGTTAGCTTTGTCTAGGTCGATATTTAGTTTATTGCTCATTGGATTTCCTAATGTTTTATGGTGAAAAATTGGGATACGCTATGCTAATCAATTATGCGATGTTTAAAAAATGATTTTTAATGATATTATTATGAAAATTTAGAATTAACAAATTAACTTGAAATGCAGAAACCAGAAATTCGAAACGACAAGGTAGCAACCTGCTAACATTAAAAAAGCGAACCCTTAGATTCGCTCAATCTTAGCATCATTCAATAATTAAATGGCAAAAATCGGTAATTGCGTCACACTGCGACCTGTATAACGGTGTTTGATATCGACAAAATAATCAAACCAACTGGGATTAAAATCGCTGTCTCTAATATCAAACTCACTAAACCCTACTTCAGTGAGCAGCTGCAACGTATCTGGTAAGATATCACCACTAGCACGCAACACAATAGCGGGGGTATAACTGGGATGTTGCTGAATCTTTTGCGCCAAACTATAACCGCGTCCATCACGAAAACCATGAAAATCAATCACAATCACGGACAGTAGCGGCATCACTTTGATAAAGTCCTGTTGCAAAAACTGATAATCACTAGCACCCGATAAAATAATACCCAGTTTTTTATCGCCTAACCGATTGGATAATGCTACCAAATCATCCGCTTCTAACTGCGGTTTTGGCGGATTTTTCTCGCTAAATTCGACAGGGCGATAGTCCACCAAAATTTCAGTGATATCTGAGGCATACTGGGATGGGTCGATATGCTCGATTTTTTGCTCATGAATACTCACGCTCACTGACTTTACATTATCAATCACTTGGCTTTGGTTAATGAGTGCCATGGCTTATCCCTCCACCGGCTGTTCTGATTTGTCACGATATACATATTCTTTAAATGGCTCAATGCCGATACGATCAATAACTTCGGCAAACGTTTCACTACCAAAGTCGGTATCCGCCGCTTGACGGTATTTAAGATAGACTTGCAGGATATCATCCACCGTCGCCGCAACCGCATCGACAGGCACGGATTTACCCAAAATATCGCCTAATTTAGCGTTTTGACCCGATCTACCACCGAGCGAGATTTGGTACCAATGCTCGCCTTTTTTATCCACGCCCAAAATACCGATATCAGCGACGTGGTGATGCGCACAGGCATTCATACAGCCTGACATGTTTAGGCGAATTTCACCAATATCATGGACAAAGTCTGCGTCTTGGAAATACTGGTTGACTTGGTTAACGATATTTAAGGTGCTGGCATTGGCCAATGAGCAATAGTCAAAGCCTGGACATGAGATAATATCCGTCAATAAGCCAATATTTGGGCGGGCAAGGTCATATTGTTTGAGCACCTGATAGATGTCATACACATCTTCAAGTTTGACATCCGTGAGCACCAAGTTTTGATGATGGGTGCCGCGCACTTCACCAAAGCTGTATTTATCCGCCAAATCAGCCACCACGCGCATTTGGGTAGCTGTGATATCGCCGGTGTCTTGCATAAAATGTTTGAGTGAGATAATCACCACGTGATAGCCTTTGACTTTATGCTCGCGGGTATTTTGGTTAAACCAACGCACAAACTCGCTATCTTCAAACTGGGCAGCCAATTTGTCTTGGCTAGCTTGCAATTGTTGTTGGCTAAATGTTTGATACGCTGGCGGTGGAAAGTAGGTTTTGGCGTGTTCAATTTGCGCAGCTGTCAGTGTTAACGCACCATCTTTATTGTGTTTTTGCCAATCTTCTTCCACGATTCGTGAAAACTCCTCGGCACCCATACTTTCAACCAAAATCTTGATACGCGCTTTGTATTTGTTGTCACGGCGACCGTATTGGTTGTAGATACGTAAGATGGCATCTAAATAAGAGAGTAAATGGCGTTCAGGTAAAAACGGACGAATCACTTTGCCAATCACAGGCGTGCGACCTAGACCACCGCCCACAATCACTTCAAAGCCGATGTCACCTGCGTCATTTTTGACGACATGCAAGCCAATATCATGAAGCTGGGTCGCGGCACGATCTGACCGAGTACCGATAACCGCAATTTTAAATTTACGCGGTAAATAGGTAAATTCTGGGTGAAACGTTGACCATTGGCGAATGATTTCACAATACGGGCGCGGATCAGCAATTTCATCAGCCGTCACACCGGCAAACTGGTCAGTGGTGGTATTGCGTATACAGTTGCCCGAGGTTTGAATCGCATGCATTTGTACCGATGCCAATTCTGCCAAAATATCGGGCACTTCTTCTAATTTTGGCCAGTTAAATTGCATATTGGTACGGGTGGTGATATGACCATAGCCACGGTCGTATTTTTCGCTGATGTCGGCAAGTTTACGCAGTTGATACGTCGCAAGCAGACCATAAGGAATCGCCACGCGAAGCATCGGCGCATGACGCTGAATATATAGACCGTTCATCAGGCGTAATGGCAAGTACGCTTCTTCACTGAGCTCGCCAGCCAAAAAACGTCGGGTTTGGTCGCGAAACTGCTCGACCCGATCGTCTACCAATTGTTGGTCAATTGCGTTGTATTTATACATGCGGATTCCTATGTCACTAATACAAATTCTAATTACAAATTAAATTTAAAACTTTTAGCTTTTGCAGCCATTTCAACTGGGTGAAATTTTAACCTGCCTATCATAAATGCCCAAGGGGTATTTAGTAAATTCCATTTTTACATAAATATATCGAGTTACTGCATTTATTATTGCGAACCACAATATTCTATTATACGCTACCTTAATTTTTTTGAACCGTCTGTTTTTTTGACACGTTAATATAGGAAATCCGATGAGCCAAAGCGCCACTTCAACTCTCCATTCTCTAAGCCAACTGGTCCCACCACACGGTAGTGACACATTAAAAGAAAAATTACTTAAAGGCGATGCGCTAACCGCTGCCCAGCAAAAAGCCAAAAATCTCCCAAAAATCCAAATCAGCTCCCGTGAAGCCGGTGACTTGATTATGCTCGGTATTGGCGGCTTTACCCCGCTAGATGGTTTTATGAACCAAGCAGACTGGCAAAGCGTATGTGACAATATGCATCTAACCAGCGGTGACAATGCGGGCGTGTTTTGGCCCATTCCTATTACCCTATCGACCGATACTGACACCGCCGATACGCTAAACCCAGGCGATGACATTGCGCTAGAATACCAAGGCGAAATCATGGGGATTTTGACCTTAAGCGAAAAATACCGCATTGATAAAGCGCACGAATGCCAAACCGTCTTTGGCACTACAGAACTTGAGCATCCCGGCGTTGCCATGGTGATGGCGCAAGGTGATATCAACCTAGCCGGTGATGTGGTGGTATTAAGCGAAGGTGAATTCCCGAGCAAATATGGTGATATCTATCTCACCCCGGCACAAACCCGTGACATCTTTACTCAAAATGGCTGGAAAACCGTCGCTGCCTTCCAAACCCGCAACCCGATGCACCGCTCACATGAATACCTTGCCAAAATCGCCATTGAAATCTGTGATGGCGTACTCATTCATTCATTGCTTGGCGCATTAAAACCTGGGGATATTCCTGCAGATGTACGCCAAGAAGCCATTGGTACATTAATCGACCATTACTTCCGTAAAGACACCGTCATCCAAGCAGGCTACCCACTGGATATGCGCTATGCAGGTCCGCGTGAAGCGTTATTACATGCCTTATTCCGTCAAAACTATGGTTGTAGCCATTTGATTGTCGGTCGTGACCATGCAGGCGTGGGTGATTACTATGGCGCGTTTGATGCGCAGCATATTTTTGATACACTTAAACCGAATGATTTAATCACCCAACCGTTAAAAATTGACTGGACATTCTGGTGTGATGCTTGTGACTCGATGGCATCGACCAAAACCTGCCCACACGATGCCAGCCATCATGTCAAAGTCTCAGGTACCAAATTGCGTAAAGCCTTATCTGAAGGGGAAGACGTGCCTGATAACTTCAGCCGTCCAGAAGTGTTAGCGGTACTTCGTAACTACTATGAAGGCTTAGAAGATCATCAAAAACATAAAGTGGAGCTAACAGGTCACTCTGCAAAATAATTATTGCGCAGTTTAACGCTTATCAATCGATAAAAAGGGTATGTCATAATACCCTTTTTTTATTCAACCTTTAGCAAAAAAAATTAGCAATAAAAAAAGAAGCACACGGCTTCTTTTTTTATTGCTCAACTAAGCTAAATTTAACTAGGCTAAATCACATATTCGACGTGCGAATCTTGCAGAAAATTGGCAACAAAATGATTTGAGGGGTGATTGACCAGCGTGTCATAATCCCCAATTTGTACGATTTGACCTTGGTTCATCACCACAATTTCATCGGATAATTCTGCCGCTTCTTCTTGGTCATGGGTCACTAAAATACTGGTGACACCGAGCTCATGATGAACTGAGCGCAGCCAAGCGCGTAATTCTTTACGCACCTTGGCATCGAGTGCGCCAAATGGCTCATCGAGTAACAACAGCTTTGGCTCTACCGCTAACGCACGCGCCAATGCGATACGCTGACGCTGACCGCCTGAGAGTTGATGCGGGTATTTTTTTGCGGTTTGGGATAGTTGCACGAGCTCCAGCAGATAATTGACTTTTTTAGTGATTTCCGCGTTGCTTAAGCGTTTGTTTTTTGGCATGACGGTCAAGCCAAACGCCACGTTATCAAACACGGTCATATGGCGAAATAACGCATAATGCTGAAACATAAAGCCGATATGACGCTGCTGCACAGGGACATCGGTCACATCTTCACCATCAAACAAAATACGCCCTGTATCGGCAAGTTCAAGCCCTGCGATAATGCGCAGTAAGGTAGTCTTACCACAGCCTGAAGGTCCCAAGAGCGAGGTTAATTTGCCCGTCGGTACGGTTAAATTAATCGGTTGTAGTGCAGTAAAGCGACCAAACTGTTTGGTGATATCACGGATTTCAATACTCATGGTATTCTCTTAACTTTTTTTACTTTTTAAATTGCATCAATGTTATTCATCATTGCCAGACTGACGTTTAGTCAACGCCTGCTGTACGATTAAGGTAACGAGCGCCAACAACGCCAACAAACTCGACAATGCAAACGCTGCCGTCATGTTGTATTCATTGTAAGCAATCTCAACCAATAGCGGCATGGTATTGGTTTCACCGCGGATATGACCTGAGACCACACTCACCGCGCCAAACTCACCCATCGCACGGGCATTGGTCAAAATAATACCGTATAGCAATGCCCATTTGATATTAGGCAGCGTCACCCGCCAAAACATTTGCCAGCCTGAGGCACCGAGTGTTAATGCCGCTTGCTCTTCACTGCTGCCTTGCGACTGCATCAGCGGAATCACTTCACGTGCCACGAATGGAAAAGTCACAAACATGGTGGCAAGCACGATACCAGGAATGGCAAAAATCACTTGAAAACCAAAGTATTCTAGCCAGCCGCCAAGCCAAGTATTGGCGCCCAGTAGTGCCACAAACATCAAGCCTGCGACCACTGGCGACACCGAAAATGGCAAATCTAGCAGCGTGGTGAGGAATTGTTTACCTTTAAAATCAAATCGGGTCAATAGCCAGGCTAATGCAATCCCAATCACCGTATTAATCGGTACCACAATCAGCGCCGTAATCAAGGTAAGCTTGATAGCCGATAATGCCTCGTGATCGGTCAAGGCAGCCACATACAACTGCCAGCCAGATTTTAATGCTTCATAAAACACTGATATCAGCGGAATCACTAGCATCAGCGTCATAAACGCCATCGCAATGCCAATTAAGGTATAACGTAGCCATTTTGGCTCACGGGTTGCGGCTTGGGTTTGGTAAGGATATTGGCTACTGTCTATCATACACTTGCCCCGCCCATACGTTTGGTAAATAGCCACTGCAAGGCATTAATGGCGAATAAAATCACAAACGAAATCATCAACATAAACAAAGCAACCGCGGCAGCCCCTTGCACATCAAAGCTTTCAAGCTTACCAATAATGATTAACGGTAAAATCTCAGATTTCATCGGTAAATTACCCGCAATAAAAATCACCGAGCCATACTCCCCCGTCGCCCGCGCAAACATCATGCCTGAGCCCATCAACAAGGCAGGATACAACTCTGGCAATATGACCCGTCTAAAAGTTGTCAATCTACCAGCGCCCAGCACCGATGCCGCCTCTTCATATTCTGGCGACAGCTCCGCGAGCACAGGTTGCACCGCACGCACAATAAACGGCAAACTCACCACAATCAATGCTAACCAAATACCGATAGGGGTAAAAGCAATTTTAATGCCGAATGGCGCAAAAAACTGCCCGATTAAACCATTGGGCGCATACAAGGTTGCTAGCGAAATACCCATTACTGCTGTTGGCAAAGCAAACGGCAAATCCACCAGCGCATTTAAAATCGACTTCCCCCAAAACTCGTAGCGCACCAATACCCATGCAATCAGCGTACCAAACACCAAATTGGTCAACGTCGCTAGCAATGACATTTTTAGCGACAGTTCAATCGCTGCCTTGACGCGCGGCTCGGCAATGGTTTTGA
Source organism: Moraxella sp. CTOTU46711 (assembly GCF_031975715.1). Classification (NCBI taxonomy): domain Bacteria; kingdom Pseudomonadati; phylum Pseudomonadota; class Gammaproteobacteria; order Moraxellales; family Moraxellaceae; genus Moraxella; species Moraxella sp. CTOTU46711. The sequence goes on along the minus strand of NZ_DALYMP010000001.1, from coordinate 395,426 downwards.
TAAAGCCTGCTACGCCAATATCGGCGGTCGTCATTACCATTGCCACAAATGGCAACAGCACGATAATCGATAATGCCAACACACTAATACCCAAACTCAAATTAAAAAACGGCATGATATGGCGCTTTTTATTGCGTTTTAAGGGTGAATTGGGTGTTTTAGGCTGATTGTTTGATGTTAAATCGGCTTGATGGTTAGCATTGATGCTTGCCATGCAGGGCTTCCTTTACTAATAATCGGTAGGCAACGTCAGAATTTAAAATAATAAACATACAAAAATAAAGATACGAAATAAGCAATTCTGTACCCAAAATCTTAAGCACGGCTATAGTACCATCTCACTTTGATTTTCCAAACTATATTTATGCGCTTTAAATATTCTTAGCTAGAATAAAAAACCAGAGCCGAACTCTGGTTTTGTTAGGTAAAAACAGCGAACTATTTTGCCGCAGGTGCCGATGCTATGGTGCTCGTTGGGCTGGCTAGTTGATCAAAGACACCCCCATCTTTGAAGTATTTGGTCATGATATCCGTCCAGCTGCCAAATTCGGCATTCGGACTAAAGGTGGTAAGCGCGGGTAATTTATCTTGATTTTTAGCCAACACCGCCGCGTCGCTTGGGCGCAGGTATAAATCTGCCGCCAATTGCTGGGCAGGCTCGCTCCATAAATAATCAAGATACGCTTTCGCTGCGTCGCTGGTGCCTTTTTTATCGGTCACTGATTTGACAATCGCCACGGGATTTTCTGCTGATATAGTGTAGCTTGGATAGACGATTTGCACATCGCCTTTACCAAACTGTTTAACCGCCAGATTGGCTTCATTTTCAAAGGTGACTAATACATCGCCAATTTGACGTTGTAAGAACGTGGTAGTCGCCGCACGCCCACCATTTTCATACACTGGCACGTTTTTGAGCAACTCTTTGACAAAGTTTTTGGTTTTACTTTCATCTTTATTAAAACTATGTAAGCCGTAGCCATACGCGCCTAAGAAGGCATAGCGCCCATTACCCGTGGTTTTTGGGTTGGCAAGTACGATTTGTACACCTGGTTTTGCCAAATCAGACCAGTCTTTGATTTGTTTTGGGTTTTCTTTACGCACCAAAAACACGATGGCACTGGTATAGGGTACTGCTTTGTTTGGGAATTGGCTTTGCCAATCTTGTGCCACCAAGCCTTTTTTCACCAACAGCTCTACATCTGAGCCTTGATTCATACTTACCACGTCCGCTTGCAGACCGTTGGCAACTGCGAGCGCTTGTTTGCTAGAGCCGCCATGCGATTGCTGGATATCAATGGTTTTGCCACTATTTTTGGTTTCATAGTCTTTGATAAACAGTGGATTGTAACTTTTATAAAAGTCACGCGCGACGTCATAGGAGACATTGAGCAGCTTAATACCGCCTTTATCGCTCGCACCTGCATTTGATTGCGTGGCGGCTTGACCTGAAGCGGCTTGTTGGTCCTGCTGCGTTGGCGCACGTGAACAGCCCGCTAGGCTCACGCCTAATAACGCTAGACTTGATAGCACAGCTACGGTTTTGTGTTGAACCTTAGTTTTTTTTTGAAAATTAACAGTCATCATGGTCACCCCTCATCTCAATGTATAAAAATCAATATATAATGTTAAATGTTAAATGTTAAATGTTAAATGTTAAATGTTAAATTCATTCATACTATTTTACAAAAAAAGCGTCGTCAAGCAAAAACAATATTATTCTGTATCCATATTCCACTTCTGAATATTACATCATAAAATATAATGTAATATTTAAAATTAACAGCTTAACAGGCTGTATCAAACCTGAATCACACCTAAATCACAAATGTCACGTTGTCAGCGTTATCATTTTCGCCTACAATTTTATTTTTAATTAGCAAGAATTCTCCATGGCAAAAGCTTCCAAAACCGTTATCAAATCAATTGAAGATCAGCTCGCACGACTGGATTTGCAAACCACTACATTAAATCAGGCTGATGACGTATTTTTGGCGCTGCTTGACGATGGTGAGCATGATCATAAAGCAACTGCAAAGCGTGACAGTGTTGATAACTTAAGCGATTATGACTTTAGCGAACAATTAGCCATTCAAGATCGCGATAGCCAACTGCAACAGGGGTTAAGCGATACTGTATTGTCACTGAGTGATTATCTATCCGCTGTGCAGTTGGTGATTAGTGAAACGTTTGCCCATACCGTTTGGGTGAAAGCTGAAATTCGTAGTCTATCAGCCAAAGGCGGTCACTACTATTTTGAATTGGCGGATAAAGATATGGATGGCAAAGTCACTGCCAGCTGCCGCGGCACGCTATGGCGTGGTCAAGCAGCCAAAGTACTGTCAAAGTTTGAAAAAAACACTGGCATGAGCCTTGAGCGAGGCTTGAATGTATTGCTCAAAGTCTCAGCCACGTTCCATGCCCAATATGGCTTTTCGCTAAACATCGTCGATATCGACCCCACTTACACACTGGGCGATTTGGCAAAGCAATACCAAATGATTTTAACCAGACTGCATGAAGAAGGGCTGCTCGATCTCAATCAATCGCTCCCGATGCCGTTTGATATTGAGCATGTTCTCGTCATCGCCCCTGAAAAAGCCGCAGGGTTAGGCGATTTTCGCGCGGATGCCGATAGGCTCGCTAGCACAGGGGCATGTATTTTTCATTATGAGCACGCTACTTTTCAAGGCAATCACGCCCCTGAAGACATCCGCCAAGCCATCATTAAAGGCATGAAAAATCTGAGCAAGCAGCATATTACCGCAGATTTGATAGTGATTATCCGGGGGGGTGGCGCGGTGGGCGATCTGGCCTATCTCAATGATTACGAACTTGCCGCGCTGGTGGCTGAGCAGCCGATACCGGTATGGGTGGGCATTGGTCATGAGCGCGACCGCGTCATGCTAGATGAAGTCGCACATCAAAGTTTTGATACCCCATCGAAGGTTATCGCAGGAATTCGCAATCATTTGCTCACTATTACCCAGGGTGCCAAACAACATTTTTTGACCATCGAGCAAATTGCTAAATCCAGCATCTTGCAGGCACGTCGTGATAGCGAACAACAACTTACCAAGATACAATCGGCAGCGCAGCGACAATTATCTGCCGCTAAACTTGCCATGGACAACCAATTTGTACAGATTCGCCAACTTGCCTATCAGCAAATCACCACGGCTCGTCAATCGACCGATCGACTGCGTGAGATGACATTGTTACAGCATCCGTCAACCGTATTAACCCGTGGCTATGCGATTATCAGAAACTCGCATCCTGCATCAAATACGGTGATGACTTCGATTGCCCAAGCTGAACCCAATTCAACCATAACCATTGAACTACAAGATGGCTATCTACAAGCCACTATCAATGCCAAACAATCAAAAAACTGACTTATCAATTAACAGGAATAACCATGACCGAGCCAACTGACTTTAAAAGCGCCTATGAGGTGTTAAAAACAAATGCACAGCTCTTGCAAAATAGCCAAGAGCCTAATATCGACGCACTGATGACTATTGTAGCGGAGTCCATTGACGCCTATAAAGTATGCCAAGCGCGGATTGATGCCGTCGAAGCCTCGCTTAATCAAGCATTTGAAACAGACTAAGTTTCAATCAAGTATAAAAGCAGAATAAAAAAGCCACTATCAAAGGATAATGGCTTTTTTATGTTGGGCATAGCTTAAATTTCTACTTTGGCGCCCATTTCTACCACATTGTTGCTAGGAAGTTTTAGAAACTCAGCCGCTGTGCCGGCATTACGGTGCATATGGGCAAACAATTTTTCACGCCATAATGCCATACCTTTGATGCTCTCAGATGCCACCACTGCCTCATGGGATAAGAAATAACTTACCTTGGCAGGATCGAAATCAAAGTTAAATTGCTGAATGTGTTTGAGTGAGTCTGGCACATCAGGGTCATTTTTAAAGCCAAAATTGAGCACCACCTTCCAGCAATTGTGTCCCAAATAGGTCACTTCACTACGTTTACTGAGACCCACCCAAGGGGTTTCTAAGGTATTAACGGTGACAAAGATATTGTACTCATGCAAGCATTTATTGTGCTTTAAGTTTTGTTTTAACGCCACGGGTACGATATCGACTTCAGAGACCATAAATACAGCAATGCCTTTGATTTTTTTGATATTTTCAAACAGCACTTGGCAGCGCTGGTTGATTAAGATTTTCTCTTGCAGTACCGCTTGCTGATTTTGCAACTCTTGGATATTCTCAAGTGGCGCGTTTTCAATATCTTGGGTCAGCTTTTCTAATTTGCCTTGCGTCGACTCCAAAGCTATTTGTAAGCGTTTATTGGTAAAACTACCAAATAAGTCATCCAAGAAATTTTTTAAGTTAATTTGTCTTGTGGTATGGGCAATTCTCACCAAGTTACGGCCATCTCGCCAAGTCATCATTAATACAAACATGACGCCCCCTAATAACAATGGGAACCAGCCGCCTTTGAGTAGTTTGAGCAGATTTGACGCCCAAAACAAGAAATCCACCACAAAGAACAATGAGGTCGCGGCAATACACAGTAGCAATGGATATTTCCACGCATAGCGAATCACAAAGAAGGTCAATATTGTGGTAATCAGCATATCCGTACAAACCGCAATACCATAAGCGGCCGCTAACGCACCCGATGATTTGAACATCACCACAGCAAACGCAATGGCGATAAATAAGCCCCAGTTAATCGCTGGAATATAAACCTGACCCACTTCTTTAACATTGGTATACACAATACGCATACGCGGTAAAAAGCCCAGTTGCACCGCTTGTTTGGTGATACTAAACGCCCCAGAAATCAGCGCTTGTGACGCAATCACTGTCGCTAATGTTGCCATTACCACCATCGGAATACGCATGGCATCTGGAATCATCAAAAAGAAGGGATTGGATTTGCCATCAGGGTTGGCCAGTAAAAATGCGCCTTGACCAAAATAATTGAGCAACAAGGCGGGCATGACAATGGAAAACCAAGCGATACGAATCGGTTTTTTGCCAAAATGCCCCATATCGGCATACAAGGCTTCACCGCCTGTCACACACAACACAACTGCCCCCAAGATGATAAAGGCGAGTGTCGGATTGGTCATCACAAACTGATAAGCATAGAGGGGATTGATGGCTTGCAAGATTTCGACATTGTGCTGGATATGATAAACCCCAATGCCAGCAATCAACAAAAACCACAGCACCATCACAGGTCCAAACAGCTTGCCGATACCTTTGGTACCAAATTTTTGCACAAAAAACAGTATGAACAAAATGGTCAGCGTTGCAGGAATTACCACACTATGCAGGCGTGGCGATACCACCGTCAAACCTTCTACTGCTGATAGCACCGAGATGGATGGGGTAATCACCCCATCGCCATAAAACAAGCAGGTACCAAATATCCCCATGGTCATAATGACTGCGTGCAATTTTGGGCGATGTTTCACCGCGCTTGATGCCAAGGCGAGCATCGCAATCAGACCGCCTTCCCCTTTATTGTCGGCACGTAGCACCAACGAGATGTACTTGAGACTGACGATGATGGTGATAGTCCACACAAATAATGACAGCACCCCATAGATATTGGCAACGTTAAAGGCGACATGACCAGAATTAAAAACTTCTTTTACTGAATACAGTACACTGGTACCGATATCGCCATAAACGACCCCGATTGCCCCTAAAGTAAGTGCAGGAACCGAGGTTTTAGCATGTGCTTTACTCATAAATTAACGACGCAATTTGATAAGATGGATTATTATAAGTCGAATTATAAAATTGCGGTTAAATTTTATTTTGTAACCAAAGTTATCTATGTACTTGACGATAGTAACATTTTATCAGCGAAAATTTGAACACAGCAGCTTAAACCCTTATTTTTAATGGTGAAATGGCGGTTTGGCAAGCCAAATCATACCAATTAATAATAAGAACACCAAGCCAAACACATAAAAGACCTCATTCGAGCCAATAATCAGCGCCTGTTGGTTAATATTTTGGTTGATGAGTGCCAGCGTTTGCTCATAACTCATGCCAGACGCTTGCAGGCTTTTTGACCACGCATCAAAATTGGAATTTTGGGTGATACTTTCGGTCAAATAAGTATGCGCATGATTGCTGCGTCTTTCCCACACAGTCATCACCATTGAAGCGCCAATCCCGCCCGCCAAGGTTCTCACAAAGGTGAAAATCCCTGTCGCTGCCGCCATTTTATCATGCGAAATGTTGGAGAGCGCAATGGTGGTTAGTGGCATAAAAAACATGGCAGTACCCAGTCCTTGGATAAACTGCGGCCAAAACACATCCCAAAACGTCATCTGCGGATTAAAATCACTTCGCCATACAAAGGTGGCACAATAGATTAAAAAACTTAACGTCACCAAGATGCGCATATCGATGTTTCGCGCGTATTTACCGATTAAGGGCGTCAACAACACCGGGAAAATACCAATCGGTGCCGCTGCCAACCCTGCCCAAACCGCGGTATAGCCCATGGTTTGCTGCAGCATGACGGGCAATAGCACAATGGCGCCCATATATAGCAAAAATGCCAAGCTAATCACCAATGTGCCAATAGTAAAATTGCGGTCTTGAAAAATCGACAAATCAATAATCGGATGTTCCTCACCGCGCTCCCAGAGTATCAAATAACTCAAACATAAAACGCTAATGACGGCTAAAGCAATGATTTCAGGGGAAGCAAACCAATCGAGCTCACGCCCACGATCCAAGAAAAACTGCAGCGCACCCACCCCGACAATCATCAAAACAAGGCCTACTTTATCAATATCGGTCTTGATGACAGGCGTTTCGCGGTTTTTAAGTTGTTGCCATGCCAAGATAATGGCGACAATACCAATCGGAATATTGATAAAAAATATCCAGCCCCAGTGATAATTATCGCAGATATAGCCGCCCAAAATCGGACCTAATATCGGCGCGGTGACGACCACCATAGCAAATAACCCAAGCGCCATCGCCCGTTTTTCAAGCGGAAAAGACTGTAATAATAAACTTTGTGCCAGTGGAATCATGGGACCTGCCACTGCGCCTTGCGCCACCCTAGCAATGATCAGCATCGTCAAACTATGCGACACCCCACATAGCCATGAACAAAACACAAATAAACTTGCTGACACCAAAAACACTTTGACCGAGCCATACTGACGAGCCAACCACCCTGTGAGTGGAATAGATATCGCGTTGGAAACAGCAAACATGGTAATCACCCATGTACCTTGCGAGGTCGCCGCACCCAAATCCCCTGCAATGGTTGGTAATGCCACATTGGCAATGGTCGAATCAAGCACCATCATAAACACCGCCATCGATAGCGCAAATGTTACAATCGCAAGCGGCATCCCCGATAAAGGCGCGGGTTGATTTAGCTGACTACGGGCTGGACTACCAGCCACTGGCTGCTCGGCATCCATAGTGGGTGAAATTGCTTCCGCCATTTTTCACCTCATGATTGGTTTTGCTGGATGATTTGTTGGATAATTTTGGTCGCGCCTGACATATCGACTTGCGGCTGCAACTGCGCAACCGGTTTGTTGCTAGCGGTCGCGGTAGCCACCTGCGGTTTGCCTTGTTGGTCTCGGCTATCAAGCTCGGCATGCATACTTAGCCCCACGCGTAGCGGATGCTGTTGCAACTCTTTGCTATCGAGTGCAATTCGTACAGGCAGACGCTGGGTGACTTTAATCCAGTTACCGGTGGCGTTTTGGGCAGGCAAAACCGAGAACGCACTGCCCGTCCCTGCTGATAAGCCAATCACCTTGCCATGATAAATAACCCCTTTACCATAGATATCTGATGTTAAATTCACCGCTTGACCTAGGTGAATATCTTTAATTTGGCTTTCTTTAAAATTGGCATCGACCCACAAATCATGTAACGGTACAATCACCATCAAAGGGGTGCCTGCGCTTATTTTTTGACCTAATTGCACACCGCGTTTGGCAATTTGCCCATCGATGGGTGCTGCGATCTGGGTACGGTTGAGATTGAGCCAAGCGGTTTGGATATTCGCCATCGCGGTTTGCACCGCAGGTTGTGACAGTACATCATTTTTACCCAAATTGGCGATTGTCACATTGCGCTGCGCTTGGGCAGTCACGACCGCAGAGCGAGCGGTGGCTTGCTTGGCGACTGCCGCATCAAGCTGGGCTTGGGCTTTTTTGACAGTGTCGGCAGCATGCTGGACTTCTTCTTGCGATACCGCTTGACTTGCCATCAAAGCGGCGCGGCGTTGATAGTCAGATTGTGCCGCAAGCAGCGCAATTTTCGCCGATTCAATTTGTGATTGCACTTCATTCATCGCAGTTTGCGCTTGCGAGATATTGACATCAGCTTGTTGAATGGTTGCGGTTTGGGTTTTGTACTGTCTGATTGCGGTGCGCAATTGTGCCTTGGCGGTTTCAAGCGCTAAGCCATTATCCGCCTGGTCTAACGCCACCAAAGTTTGCCCGGCTTTGACCATATCCGTGTCATTGACCCCAATTGCTGTCACCGTCCCCGATATTTGCGCGTTGATTTGTACTTGGTTGCCGCTCACATAGGCGTCTTCGGTACTGACTTGATAGCGCCATTGGGTGAAGTATAGCCATAACGTCACCGCAGCAATGGCTAAAACAATCAAGGTAAATACCAATAGGTTTTTTTTACGTTTGGATTTGGCAGGGCGTTGGGTTGTGTTATGCGTAGGTTCTGGTATCGGTGCGGGTTCGGGGCTATCATCAACCCCAGTCGGCATGGTTTCAGCCATTTTTTCGTCCTTATCGCTAAACTTGAGTGGCAAAATCTAAAAAATCCGATGGTTGAAGACGGATTTATGCTAGAAAATAGCTCGATTATGTAATTTGATATGCTTAATGGGTGGCAATATAAAACTATCCTAAACAGTCATCAAGCATCAAATAAAACATAAATGTTGCATAAGAATACAGTTAGGTAGATAATGTTGTTTATTGTAAAAATTTTGCGCAATTCGTGCGATTGCTAAAATTTAAAGGGTAAGACATAAAGCGTAGTATAAAGAGCATAAGGATACCAAAAAGCGATGAACGAAAATGATTTACGGGTCATTAAGACTGAACAACATATCGAGCAAGCTTTTCTGGCATTACTGCAGCAGAAACCTTACCGCGCCATTACGGTCCAAGATATTTTAGATACTGCAGCGATTAATCGCTCAACCTTTTATCGTCATTACGCCAGTAAAGAGGCATTGACAGAGAAAATGGTGAGTAATTTTCGCCAAGTGTATGAGAAGTTTTTAAATGAACGCTTTAGTGTCGCCAGTCAAGAGAATTTATTAAGGTGTTTGGAACAATTTTGGGCGTTTATTCACACGCAAAAACAACGCATACTGGCTTTTTGGCAAATCAAAACCCCCAATATTCATTTATATGATGACATGTATGCGTTAATCAAACAAAATTATATTGACCATGCCAAGCGCCATGGATGCCCAGGCGATTTGGCGTTTCAAGGGCATACGTATGCAGGGATTATATTAAACAATTTAAGTTACTGCCTGCAGCAAGACCAGCAAATGTCACTCGATGATATTCGTAGCAATATACAACTGATGATGCAGACAGTGTCTATACAGTAATCTCTCATAGCAATAATCTCTGATTACTGTGCCAGAATCTGCCATAACATCAATGTCATCATTAGAGTCTAGTGACAGAGCGCTAAAACTAGATTTAAGATTTTTTACCGACTAAATCAATCACCCAAAGCTCCGCTTGCGAGCCCAGCCGAAACGGCACACCCCAAAAACCATACCCCGAGCTTACAATCACATCGGTATTGTTGATACGCTCATAGCCGTAACCCAAACGATTTAAGAATTTGACAATAAAATTGGCAGGAAATATTTGCCCATTATGGGTATGTCCAGACACTTGCAAATCAATCGGTAATTGTACGTTTTGTTCAATCTCATTGGGCTCATGGTCAAGTAAAATAATCGGCTTATCTGTACTTGACGGCATTAATTCCTTGGTGGCTTTACGATAACTGGCATGATTATCCAGTCGTCCTACCAACCAAAGCTGGTTATCAACCAACACTTTGTCATCTGCCAATAAGGTGATATTGGATTTTTGGATCGCATCGCGAATCTCGCCTTCATGCCCATACATGTCATGATTGCCTAGCGTGGCATACGCGCCCATTGGCACTGCACTGGCTAGTTGCTGCAGCGCAGGCTGCATATTTTGCGAGGTATAATAGTCAACATTATCATCCATGATATCGCCAGGCATCAGCAGCAGTTGCACGTTCTGTGCTTTTACCATCTCAGTTAATTGATTAATTTGCCGCTCACCGACCATGAGACCCAAATGCAAGTCTGAAACCATCCCAATCCGAATCGGTTTGGCAAGTGGTTGATTAGCAGTCAAGCTGATATGACGAATGGTGGGTGTATAAGCATTATAAATACCCATCAACACCATGCCAAAAAAAACAAGCGGCAACAAAATGCGCTCCCCGTAAGTTTGATAACTCACGGAATTAAAAAATTGCGGGGCAACTTTCATCAACACCAGATTAATAATACCCACCGCCACCATCGACATGATGACAAACCATAAAATAGTCAGCCAAGTCATAGACAGCTTGAGCCCAAAGCTTGTCAATCGTGCGATGCCAAATACCAATAACGCATTACTCATCACAAATAGACTAATCATCAAATAGCGAGAAGACCGATCGGATAACCAAGACCCTGCCCACCACTGCAGCCCCCGCCCCGCCCCATAAGTAAACAATTCAAACAACAATACAATGACGGTCAGAAATATCCAACGCATACTAGCCCCAAATTTTTTATCATAAGTAAAGGTTATATAAAGAATGTTTGTGAATTTACAATGTCGCTTTATCTATTAAAGCCAATCAGTGAATTTGAAAAAATCAATTAATATAATTTGCCCATTAAAAAACCCAACTTACGAGAATAAGTTGGGTTTTTTCGATATCGGCTCATCCGATAGCGGTATTGTGGCAGGTTTATTGATTTTTAACAAGCAATAAATTTGCTATAATAACCCTTTTGGCACTTTTAAAAAATTATGACTTATTCAACTGCTGTTAATTTATCTGATATTGCGAGCCCTGCCCAAACCCGCGTCATTGTGGGGATGTCAGGGGGCGTTGATTCTTCTGTCACCGCCGTTTTGCTCAAAGAAGCGGGCTTTGATGTTGAAGGCTTGTTTATGAAAAACTGGGAAGAAGATGACGGCACCGAATATTGTACCGCCATGACTGACCTTGCTGATGCGCAAGCGGTCGCTGATAAAATCGGCATTAAACTGCATACTGCCAACTTTGCCATGGAATATTGGGATCGCGTATTTGAGCATTTTTTGGCGGAATATAGCGCTGGTCGCACCCCAAATCCTGATATTTTATGCAACAAAGAAGTCAAGTTTAAAGCCTTTTTGGATTATGCGTTAACCTTGGGCGCGGACTATATTGCCACCGGTCACTATGCGCGCCGCGGTTTTAGCGATGAAACTGGCAAAGCGCCACTACTGCGCGGACTTGATAACAATAAAGACCAAAGCTACTTTCTGCACGCGGTGGCAGGCGATAAAATCGCCAAAACCTTGTTCCCTGTGGGTGCGTTAGAAAAACCTGAAGTACGCCGTATTGCCGAGCAATATGATTTAGCGACAGCGAAGAAAAAAGACTCTACCGGCATTTGTTTTATCGGCGAGCGACGCTTTAAAGACTTTTTACAGCAGTATTTGCCCGCTCAAAAAGGCGATATCTATACCGATGATGGCAAAAAAATCGGCACCCACGATGGCTTAATGTATTACACGCTTGGTCAACGTGGCGGTATTGGTATTGGTGGGGTCAAAGATAGAGATGAGGCGCCTTGGTTTGTGTTGCACAAAGACTTGGATAATAATCGCCTGATTGTCGGTCAAGGGCATGACCATCCGATGCTACAATCCACCGAATTGACTGCCTATAAACTTGACTGGGTGGTTGATGCACCCACCCAACTGTTTACTGCCCAAGGTTATCGCTGTACCGCCAAAACGCGCTATCGTCAGCCCGATCAAGCCTGTACAGTTTTTGCCCTTGATGAAACGGGTGACACCATAAAAGTGGTGTTTGACGAGCCACAGCGTGCGGTGACACCCGGTCAGTCTTGTGTATTTTATCAAGATGACATCTGTTTAGGCGGCGGCGTGATTGAAACCATTGATGCCCCTACTAGCCTGGCTGAAGTTTAAAGTTTAATACACATCAAAATACAAACAGCGCAAATTGATACCATTTGCGCTTTTTTTATAGCCTGTTGATTAAGAAAAGTTTGCGGCTACACGTTTGTTCCACCCCGCTTTTTTTCGTAGGTAGCCAATTCCCCAGCAGCTTAAATAAATCACAAATGAAATGGTAGTGATATAAGGTGAAATCGGCAGCCCAGGTCCTAACGATAATAATATCCCGCCGACCCCGGCGGTGATGGCAAACAGCATGGACAACAAATAGACATAGATAGGTCTAGCCGTCACTTGACTCGCCGCGGCCGCAGGCGTGATGAGTAACGATAATAACAGCAAGGCACCGACAAACTGCACACTCACCGCCACCACAAGACTCAGTGCAAACATAAACAGCAAGGATAAAAATGTTAAATTCAGATGCTGTGCTTGGGCAACTTGCGGGTCAACTGCGGCAAATAACATGCGCTGACCAAATATGGCAATGATTGATAGCACAATCACCGCAACCACTAGCATCGACTGCAATTCAGTGGGCGTGATTGCAACAATCTGCCCGGTTAATAAGCCAAATTTATTGGAGGAGCGACCCTGATACAAGGATAAAAACAACACTCCTAACCCAAGCCCGAATGGCAACAAAATACCCACCACTGAGTTGCGGTTTTTGCCATCAATGCCCATGACCCCCAGCACCATGCCAGCCGTCACCGCCCCAATGACGGCGCCCAGCGTCACTGAAGACCCTAACCATAAAGCACACGCCGCCCCTGCAAACGACAGCTCTGCTGTCCCATGCACGGCAAATGCCATGTCCCGTGCCTGTACCATCGGTCCAATGAATCCCGCCATCACACCCAATAACACCGCGGCCACGATGGACGTTGATACCAAGGGCAACAGCTCAGCAAAGTTATCAAAATTGATGATGGTATGTAGCCAAGTCGTGAGCAGCATGTAAATTCCAAAAGTTAAAAAACCATCGAATGTGATGGCTTGTTTTTGATTGAAGCAAATAAATTAGCGAAATCGATTGATTAAGTCGATACCACCGAGCTTGGCAGTCGCATTTTCAAGGCGCAGCACTTTATCTACCAAAGGTATAATCGGCTCAAGTTCATGACTAATCATCAAAATCGCGGTATGATGTGCTTGTTTGCGATGGGCTAAAATATCACTGACCACATACTGGCTTGCCACATCAAGGCTCAGCAGCGGCTCATCCATCAACAAAACATCAGGCTCAGCGACCAAGGCTTGGGCGATACGCATGCGCTGCTGCTCACCACCCGACAGCATGGTAAGCGGCGCATCACAAAATGACTCACCGCCGACTTCCGCAATGGCTTTATCCACCAAATATTTTTTTTGTTTTGCCGTCTGCCAAAAACTGCCCAAGGTTTTTTTCGGGCTAAGCAGACCAAACAGATAATTTTCCCCATCCAGCCCTAGCTGCACCAAGTCCCTACCCCGAATCGGTAGTTTTGGCGCAAAGTCTTTGAGCTGAGGCACATAGCCCACTCGAATATCTTTGCCAAGCGTGATTAAACCACTTGATAGTGGCACAAGTTTGAGTAAACTTCGCAGCAGTGTCGTCTTGCCTGTACCGTTGGCGCCGAGCAGTGCCACAAATTCACCCGATAAAATCGAAAAATTGACATCCTGCCAGAGCAGACGTTGTCCAAAATGCATACTGCCATCTTTGACTTGCAAAACGACTTGCTGTGATTGGGGCAGTTTGACAAACGATTGGCAATGAATAGCCTGCGCAAACTGCCGCTCGCTATTGGCTATTTTGGTGGTTGACATGGGCATGGTGGCTACTTCTTCATCCTAACGGCAAGATGCTAACGACAAGATCCCAAAGGCAAGGATGGTTGATTGGCAATATCACATTGCAAAAAATCTGGGCTAAAAATTAAGCATTATAAGCGATAACCAGCCAATACTATACCCATTAACGCAAATTTTTCCCCAACCGCATTTATAGGTAGCCTAAAAGTTTTAGGCTGCTTAAAATTAGCGCGTCGCTGCCGCAAAATCATCCAGGGTTTTTTCAATAAATTGCGTATAGCTTGTCACGCCATCGGGCAGCGTTTCATAGACCGCCACAACTGGGACTGTTGATGCCTTCGCCAATGTGATGAGTTGCTTTGAGGTGGCATCTTCGGTCTGGGCATTGACCACCAACAAACCGACTTGTTTATTGCTCAGCAGGCTTTTGCTGTCATTGAGCACTTTGACCGACACCCCTGCATCCGTCTCTGATTGCACGACATAAGCTTTTGGCGTCACATCCTTGATGCCCATATCGGCTAGCAAATACCCGATGACAGGCTCAGTAGCAAAGGCAGTGATGGCTTTTTGCTGTCCGATTTGTTTGGCTTTAACTTTAAGCGCATCAATTTGCTGGATAAATTGTTGGGTATTTTTTGCATAAATCGCTTGATTGGCAGGTGATGTTGCAGCCAATTGCTTGTTGACCGCTTCAGCCACTTTTTTCGCTGTATCAAGGGAGAAAAACACGTGCTCATTGAAGTCACCGTGCGAGTGACTATGTACTTCGCTATGCACCTCACTGGGCACTTCACTGTGCACGTGAGTATGATCTGATGGCTGCGGATCAGCGGTCTTTATTTCGTGTTGGGTATCGTGTTGGTGTTCACCGGCAGGCTCATCTGCCGCATTGTCCGTGTTAGGCGATAGTCCTGAAAGTGCTACGGCATTAATCACTACAGGTTTGTGACTCACCGACTCAGCTAAGCTCATACCCCAATCATCATATCCGCCACCGTTGACCAGCATGACAGCGGATTTAGTGATATTAAGCTTGTCGGTCGCTGTGGCTTGATAATCATGCGGATCTTGTGATAAATCATCGACCCCCACAATCACATTGACTTTATCACCCCCGACCGCTTTAGCCACCGAACCCCACACATTGGTAGTCGCATACACCGTGGGTAATTGGGTATTAATAACGGCGTTTGATGAGACTGTTGTAGCTGAGCTATTTGATGCGGATTGATTTGAGGTGGATGGATTGTCAGTTTGCTTTTGGCAGCCCGTTAATCCCCCCAATAGGCTCATCGTCAATGTCACCCCTGCAATCGTGGGGGTTTTTAGTAGCCTTAGTAGCAAAAAAGGTCGGCTAAAAAAAGCATATTTGTTAATCAATGCGTTTATCATGCTGGGTCGCCAAATCAAGTATTGATAAGATTAAAAATGTTATATTATAACATTTTAATGGTGTTCTCAAGGTAGCTTAATGATTTATGCTGGCTTGGATTTTATCTATCGCAGCTTTAAATTCAACTATTTGCGCTCACCTTTTTATGCCATAATAAATTTATCACCTTGCTGTATGGTTCACAGGCGAATCGGTGGTTATTTTCTACGCTTTACGCCTGTCAGCACTTTTTGTATGACCTACTCTCACAGGATGTTTTTATGAAACAATTTTTCGCGCCTTGTCTGGTACTTGCCAGTATGTTGGGCACAACACTTGCCCACGCAGCCTCTATGCCAGTTGATACCAATGCCCGCTTTAAACTAGGGTTAAACGCGTCTATCAATCATTATGCGTACGACAAAGACAATGATGTTACGATCATGCCACAGGCATTTTATGACAACAATCGACTCTACATTGAAGGCAGTGAGGCGGGTTATTATCCCTACAAAGATGCACAAAACGAATGGCGATTGACCGCAAGCTACGATAGCCGTTCATTTGATCCAGACGATGCGAGCACAGCGGCGTTAAAAGGACTCGATGAGCGTAAATGGTCTGCTATGGTGGGCACCAGCTATATGCGCATTACCCCGTATGGCGGCTTTAAAGCGCAAGTGGAAACTGATGCGTTAGGTCGCAGTGAGGGTACCAGCGCAAAAGTGGCGCATTTGAGCAGATTTAAGGCAATGGATGATAAAATCACCATTTATCCTGAGTTAGGACTGCAGTGGTACAATGACAAGTACAACAATTACTACTTTGGTGTTTCTGAGCAAGAATCGCTACGCACCGGGATAAAAGCTTATAACGCTGATAGTAGCGTTACTCCCTATGTGAATGTCAGTGCCAGTTACGCCATTTCGCCACGCTGGAGTGCGTTTATCAGTCAGCATTTAGAATATTTGAGCGATGAGCAAAAAGACAGCCCACTGGTTGATAACCGTGTCGATAGCAAAACTAAAATTGGCTTTAACTATCAATTTTAAAGCTTAGCTTGATGCCTAGCTTACCCATAAATAGCTGCCCATAAAAAGCGCAAATTGTTTGATTTGCGCTTTTTTTATTTATAAGAAAGGGTTATTCACTTCATCCACGTGCGATGCTTGCTGCTGTTGCGTGGTAGATTTTTCCACCGTTTGTACTTGATGGGCTTCTAAATACGTAATGATTTGGCTCAACACATCTTGTAATTGTTTTGCCGTGGCTAAACTTTGTTTATCCAACGTAAATGTCGCACTGCCGTAGAGATTGACTTGCTCTCCTTGATTCTCAAGGGTAAATTCGCCCAATCCCACGCTTTGGCTGTCATTTTGAAATGGTTTAAAAGCACTCATCTTTTTCCCCTGCTTAGTTACTGATTTGCTAGTTTTTGACTTGATAATTACTGATTTGCTAATTACTGCTTGTGGTTATGGTGCAATAGTCGCTACATTACTCGGCAAACTGGGAAACACATTTACTCCGGTGCGTTTTTTAAGTGTGCTTAGGCTAATTTTTTCAACGGTTCCACTATCATCATTGGGGCTCAAAAATGCTATCGCTTGATGTTGTGATGGCAGATATACCGCTTTAAAAAAATGCGATGGCACCAGCACACGATTTTTTAGCCGTTTGACTTCTGGTGTTAAGAACGCCACCCCTGTCACTACATACGCTGAGCCGTATTGGTTGGTCAGATTGCGAGTTTGTGTTTCAATTTTTACCCAAGTTTTACGGTTGTTGTCAGGTGTTTGGGGGGCAATATTCGCCAAACTAAAACTATCAAATTGTGAGTCCGTGGTTGCCATATCCGCATTGGGCGCTAAATGCCCTCTGTCAAATCCGGTATGGGTATAATCGCTCAATAGACTACGCACATCGGTTGGCAGGCGAGTTTCTTCATGAAAGTTATCCTCTCTGACCAAGGTTTTGGCCGCCGTTATTCGTTGTCGCGTCAAATGCTCAGCGACCCAAATAGGGGTTTTGGTGACCCCCGAATACATCACCGCAAAGCCATTAAAGCACAGGGGATAGGTTTTTTGCGACAGCTTGGCGGTCATTGTCGGCTGAGTTTTCTCCAAAAACTCGCTGGCACATTTTTGTAAAGCCTTGTCTAGCGGGCGCTTGGTGAGTGTTTGGGTATCTGTGTTCGCTTGGGTGGCAGGAATAGTGGTAGGGATAGTAACAGTAGTTTTGCTATCGGGCTTGGTGGCTGAAGGCGCAACACTACAACCTGTCAAATACAGCAAGCCAACACTCACGGCTGATAAGATGGCAGTGTTAGTAACGAAATGGGTATGAACTATCATGAGTGACCTTAAAAAAAAGAAAAAATGAAAAATGGTGCAATGACGACAATGGTATGGTTTGGGCTAAAGTGTTGGATAACGTAGTTTAAATCACGGTTTAAAACTTCTTGGTTATTTTATAAGTTTTTTTAGTGGAATACGCAAATATTTACTGGTAGTGATAGCAGTTTTTTGGCTAATATTGCGTTGACTATTTTTATCCCAATATTTTCCCATCAACAATTGCTTAAGTTCTGATAAAATACGCTTTTTTCGTTAGTAAATTTTTATGAGTACATCAACCACACCACAAAACGCCGTCGTCTTACTCTCGGGCGGGCTAGATTCCGTGACTTGCCTTTACTGGGCAAAAGCCAATTATGCCAACGTCACAGCGGTAAGCTTCAATTACGGTCAGCGCCACAATAGCGAACTTAATGCCGCCAAAAAAATCGCCGCGACTGCTCAAGTCAACCACCGTATTATCGATATTGATTTGGCACAGCTAGGTGGTTCAGCGTTGACCGATGCTTCACTGCTGGTACCCGATGCCAAACAAACAGATTTTAGCGATAATCAGCATAATGACAGTATTCCTATCACCTATGTACCTGCGCGTAATACCATCTTTTTGTCGTATGCGCTGGCATTGGCAGAGGTGACACAGTCCAATGCCATTGTGATTGGCGTCAATGCAGTCGATTACTCAGGCTATCCTGATTGTCGTCCTGAATATATTGCAGCATTTGAAAACATGGCAAATCTTGCTACCAAAGCTGGTGTGATGGGTAATCATCTCCACATTGCAACGCCATTGTTGCATTTAAGTAAAGCAGAAATCATTAAGCTTGGGGTATCGCTGGGGGTTGATTATGCTTTGACCGTGTCATGCTACCGCGCAGATAGCGAAGGGCGCGCTTGCGGACACTGCGATAGCTGTTATTTACGTCAGCAAGGTTTTTTACAAGCTGAAATAGATGACCCAACGATTTATCAGTAATCTGTCAACATCAAATCCTGCCAGCTTTATTGCGTCAACGGTAAAGCTAGCCATTGTACGATTGAACACCTGCTGTTCTATACTGCTGTCTCTTATGAGGATAAACTATGAAACATTCAGCCATCGTGACCCTATTTGCTAGCATGGTTTTGCCGTTTGCCGCACATGCCGCCAACCCACAATATGTCAATGCTTGCGCCACCCAAATGACCGAAAAACACATTACTGATGCCGCTTCTGC
The DNA here is from genome assembly GCF_031975715.1 of Moraxella sp. CTOTU46711. Taxonomy (NCBI): domain Bacteria; kingdom Pseudomonadati; phylum Pseudomonadota; class Gammaproteobacteria; order Moraxellales; family Moraxellaceae; genus Moraxella; species Moraxella sp. CTOTU46711. The sequence goes on along the minus strand of NZ_DALYMP010000001.1, from coordinate 376,419 downwards.
AAAAAAAGTATGTACTTGTGTGGTAGATGAACAATCAAAAATCACCCAAGCGCAAAAAAATGAGCTTGATACTTGGGTAAAAAGTGGCAAAGATGTTCGCCAAAACAAAACTTTCCAAACCATCAGTGCGCGTATGAAAGCGTGTGGCAACGGCGTTAAATTTAATAAAGCCCGTCCTTAATTGGTTACAATCAATACCATAATCGATAGAACCGCACCACCAGACCAGTTGTTTACTGGTCTTTTTTTGTTTTGTCGCATGAAGAAGTTTGTACTCAATCTGGCTTTCTGATATTGTTAGTTCAATTTTTGCTTGGGAAATGCCTATGACTCAACTACCCAATTTTTTGGTCACCACGGTTGAAGCGGATACCAGCCGTCATTCTACAGAGCAGCCGCAATTTATCCAGCGTCAAATCAATCTGCTAGCTTATGCCAAACAAGCAGAGAAAGGCTTGATTCTGTATTTTTATCCAAAAGACAACACCTCAGGCTGTAGTGTGCAAGCGCAAGATTTTAGCCAGCATTTGACCCAATTGCAGCAGCTGGGCTATCAAGTCATTGGCGTATCAAGAGATAGTATCAAAAGCCATGAAAAATTTATCGCCAACCAACAGATTAATTTTGCGCTGGTGAGTGATACCGATGAACAACTTTGCCAATATTTTGACATCATTGCCGAAAAAAAGCTGTACGGCAAAGTCAGCCTTGGCGTAGTGCGTTCAACGTTAATTTTCGACCCCTCAGGCAAGCTGGTTCATGAGATGCGCAATGTCCGCGCCAAGGGACATATTGATAAATTACTTGCGATATTGCCCACCCTTTAACTCAAGCTAACCCAAACGCCTTATATTATTTTTATTTTGATTTTTTGACTCGAGATCACTCATTGTATGTCCGTGAACCAATTTTTTAAAAATATCTATCACGACTTGTATTATGACGTCTATAAAGCAGTCGGTGGTTCGCTCGAAGACGAAGCAGTTAATTGGCCGCTGTATCTCTCCAAACTTGCCAGTACAGGCATCAAAATTATGGTGCTGCTGGCAATTTTAGGCGTGGTCTATCGGTTAAGTTTATTGCTCATCAATTCTGCCCGTTTTATCGCCAAAGACAGTAAATACAGCCAATCGTTAAGGCTCATTGCACGGTTGATGTGGTTGTTTTCAAGTTTGCTTGCGGTGATGAGTCAGCTTAATTTTGAACCTGAAACAGTCAAAGCCACTGCCAAAGCCGGTATTTGGTCGGTGATTTTTTATATGGCTTGGTACAACCTCGGTTATTTGATGCAAAAAATGCTCAAAAATTATGGGCTAAATGCGTCGATTGAACAATTACTGCACAATTTATTGTCCATGCTCATCATCGTATTGTGGATTGCCTCGGTGATGTCGCAGTTTGGTTTTGATATTGTGTCTGTGGTCGCAGGTCTTGGGATTGCGGGTATCGCAGTGGGTTTTGCCGCGCAAGCCACACTCGCCAACTTTATTGCCGGTATCACCATTTTGATTGAGCAGTCGTTTCAAGTCGGTGATTGGGTCAGCATCAATGAAAAAGAAGGTAAAGTGGTGCAAATCGCCCTGCGCACTACCCAAATTTTGACCCGTGACAATATTACCGTGATTTTCCCCAATTCAACCGTTGCTTCAGCCGAAGTCATTAATTTAACTGCCAAAAATCTGATTCGTTTTGATATTGAAGTGCGTATCGCGTTGGAAGCGGATATCGAAACTGCTCGCACTATCATTCTTGATATTTTAGCCAACACCAAAGAGGTATTAGAACGTCCTGCGCCCACGGCGACAGTGGATAAAATTGGCGATTTTGGGGTGTTTTTTATCGTGCGGTTTTGGGTCAATCCGCCTCACGTATCTCGAATGCCATTTATCAAAGAAAATCTACGCGAACAAATCAAAGTAGCACTCGATGATGCCGGCATTGCCACACCTTACCCGCATATGCAGCTTTTAATGCCAAGCGCAGTGCCAAGCGAAGCAGCTCCATCGGTAAAAACTTCCCCATAATTTCAGACATTCTGTCATTTGTCCTTTGCTAATCATGCTAAAATACGCCATTAATCAACTTTGACTTTTTTTGGCAGTATTTATGACAGACAGTAATACAACGCCCGTTGGGCAGACTTTTCACATTGTAATCACTTGTGCGGATGGGCTAGAGATTCCCTTGCAAACTGAGCTGGCAAGCTTTGGTATAGATACACAAATTGAGCGCACGGGTCGGCTGATGGCGACATTGACGTTGGCGCAGATTTATCAAGTTTGTCTATGGTCTCGTGTGGCGTCGCGGGTGTTGTTACCACTGGGCAAAAAGAACATCAATCCCGAGTACGATATTGCAGATCAGCTCTATACCTTTGCCAAAACTGTCAAATGGACTCAGTTATTTGATTTGGAACAAACCTTTGCGATTCGTTTGACCCTAGATAAACGCGTACAAGCCAATCAGCAATTCACCATGCTGCGCGTCAAAGATGCGATTGCTGACCAATTTAACGAGCAGTTCGGTCGTCGTCCCAATGTCGATAAAAATCCCGATTTTGGCATTGTCGCTACGGTGGGTGACAAACAAGCTGAATTGTATTTAGACTTATCAGGTACCAGTTTGCACCGCCGTGGTTATCGTGCTGCGATGACTGAAGCGCCACTCAAAGAAAACTTGGCGGCTGCCCTGCTCTATAGCGTGAATTTTCACACCACCCAATTTGACAGTATCGTCGACCCCATGTGCGGCTCAGGCACGCTGATTATCGAAGCCTTGCTGATGAGCGCAGATTATGCCGTAGGACTGGATAAAGCCGATAGCCAATTTGGGTTTTATGCATGGCAACATCATGACACTGCCCTTTGGGAGGCTATGGTGCAAGACGCGCAAACCCGTTTTCATCAGCGCCTAAATGCGATGGCAAATGGCGAGATGCCCGCGGTATTTGCTTTTGATATGGACTCAGGCGCGGTTCGAGCCACGCATAAAAATTTAATCGCCGCAGGTTTGACGCCTATCATCAACCGTATTACCTTGCAGCAGCGCTCACTGGCGACCCTTAATTTGGCACTAGAAAAACAAGTCAATGGCTGGGTCAATCCCCTGTTTATCACCAACCCACCGTATGGTGAGCGCTTGGGTGAAGAAGAATTGATTAAACCCTTGTATCAAGGTCTGGGTAAAAAATTACAAGCCCTATTTGCAGATAGCCCTGCCAAAGTGACTTTGGGTGTCCTCGCTGCCAAAGTTGAACAAGCTGACGTACTACCCCTTGCCGAGCCAAAAACCCTACGCTGTCATAATGGTGCTATCACCGTTTATTTCCGTTATGGTGAGCTGTTAAAAAGTAAAGATACACCGTTAATTACGCGCTTTGAAAAACGTGAAATCGCCGTAGAAGAAGGTCAAGATTTTATCAACCGACTACAAAAAAATCTTGCCAATGTGCGTAAGCTGGCTCACAAACAAGCTGTGACCAATCTGCGGGTGTATGATGCCGACTTACCTGATTTTAAAATAGCGGTGGATGTATATGGCGAATTTGTGCATGTGCAAGAATATGCCGCCCCCAAATCAATCCCGTTGGAGACCGCCAAAAAACGCTTTAATCTAGCGCTGCATGGCGTGCGTGAAGCCTTGCAAGTGAACCGTGAGCAAGTGTTTATCAAAACCCGCGCCCGCCAATCGGGCAATGAGCAGTATGAGAAAAAAGCCAATTCGGGTAAATTCCATGTGGTCAGTGAGCCAACCGCTAACAACCAACGGGCATATTTTTTGGTGAACTTTAGCGATTATTTGGATACAGGGTTATTCCTTGACCATCGCAGCATCCGAAAAATTATTGCAGAAAACTCACGTGGTAAAACGGTGCTTAATCTGTTTGCTTATACTTGTACTGCCAGCGTGCATGCGGCATTGGGCGGAGCAAAAGCGGTGACATCGGTGGATTTATCACAAAACTATCTGGATTGGGGACGCAAAAATTTTGCCCTAAATGGTTTGCCAGATTTGCCAAACTACCAGTTTATTGCCCAAGATATTTTTGAATGGATTAAAAGCAATACCGAGCAGTACGATGTGATTTTTATCGATCCACCGACTTTTTCTAATTCCAAGAAATTTCAAGGTACTTTTGATGTGCAGCGCGACCACGTACCACTCATCAACCGTGCCATGAATCGCTTATCCGCTGAAGGCGTGTTGTATTTTTCCAATAACTTTACCAAATTTGTGCTCGATGACGAAATCAACAACCGTTACCACGTTGAAGCCTTGACCAACCAAACCATCGGCTTTGATTTTGATAGTAAACGCCCTATTCACCAGTCGTGGGCGATTCGCCACAAATAATTTGCCAATAAAAAAGCGATGACTCGTGTTAGTCATCGCTTTTTTTGATGAGTTGGTTATTTTGCCATAGTCTTGGTTTCAATCACACTATCAAGCTGATAAAGGTTGCCATAGCCTTTGGTATCGGTGGGCGGTGTGCGATAGCGAGTCAAGCGCAAAACCCGCTGTGCAGTTTCATCATGACGATAACCCATGATGGGCGCATCGAGAAGATGCCATTGACCCACCGCTGTCTTTAATCCCTGAGCTTCATAATTGATGTCACGCACTTCTAGGCACTTTCTATCGGTCACGTTGTCGCAATACTGCCATTTGGGTTTGACTTCCAAAAATACGGTTTCCCCTTTACCGTATTTTACTTCAGGCTTTAATTTACCTACCCACTGAAGCCAGCTACCATCAGCCGTGGTTTGCGACAATACTGCATCTACTTGAGTTTCCATTATTTGTAGTTCACTTGGGCTTTGCATCTGTTTAGCAAGCCATTGTTCTGGTGCTTGCAATTCACCACAACCCATTAAAGTACTAATACTTGTCCCGATGGGTTGCATGGTATTTTTGCTTAGGCTATATTGATTTGATAGTTGGTTACAGCCTACATTATAGGTTATGTGATTTTGGTTAAAGTTTAGCGTGACTTTGCCATTCTGTGTTTGCAAGTATGAACCATTCCACGTAATCGGATCTGTGCTATTGATATTGTTAAGCTGCCAATCATAACTCTGTAAAGAATTAGTGGTTGGGGTAGAGCCGATAAAGATGGGCAGCTGCACGTATGGCACTCTCTCACTAGGGGCTGATGGGTTAGTATTCACCGTTTGGCAGCCAGTCAGGGCAAACATGAGCAATGCGCTCGTCTTAAAGCTACCTTTAAGTACTTGATTGTTTATCATTGTTTATATCCATTATTAGACCATTAATCGAAGTTTAGCCAAATATTTATGGTTATTCAGCATCCGTTCTGTAAATTTAGTTTAGTACCTTTAAATTTAGTTGAGTATATTTAATGGGAAAGTTGGTATAAAAAAACCCAGTCAAGCGACTAGGTTTTTGATTTCAAACTTAAACTACACGATTATTTATTCGGTTGTGGCGTGGTGCGCAGATAAGGCTTAATTTCTTTATGACCTTTTGGGAATTTCGCGGCGATTTCTTCGTTTTTGACGCTTGGCGGAATAATCACATCGTCCCCGTCTTGCCACTCAACTGGCGTTGCAATGCCATAATTATCTGACAATTGCAAGGCATCAATCACCCGTAAAATTTCATTGAAGTTACGACCTACGGCAGCGGGGTAAGTGAAAGTTAATCGCAGTTTATGCTGTGGATCGATAATAAATACGCTACGAACCGTGTGCGTGGTTGACGCATTTGGGTGAATCATGTCGTAAGCTTCCGATACTTTTTTGTCCGCGTCTGCAATGATAGGGAAATTCACCTCGCAGCCTTGGGTTTCTGAGATATCGCCTGCCCAAGCTTTGTGATCTTCGACGCTATCGACTGATAAAGCAATCGGTTTGACATGGCGCTTTTTGAATTCATCACCCAATGATGCCGTGCGTCCTAACTCCGTGGTACAAACTGGGGTAAAGTCTGCGGGATGTGAGAATAACACCACCCAGTTATCACCTTGCCAATCGTAAAAATTGATATTGCCTTCAGTGGTTTGTGCGTCAAAATTTGGTGCCGTGTCGCCAATTCGTAATTGTGCCATCGCTGACTCCTTATGATTTGATCTGATTTGATTAATAATATGTGGTTATTGTTTGATATCGGTCTATCACAGAGACTCAGCAAAATTTTAACAGATTTTAAATTCATCAATAATGACTTTTTGCGAATCTTTGTTTCTAAAAAGTCATAAGCACGCTACGATTGACTGTTTTATAGTGGAGGTTTTAATCAAATTCCGCGGTCTTTAAAAACTGCGCGACTACTTTAAACTGCCCAGCGGTGGTATCTTCTTCATACATCGCTTGGCGAAACGCATTGGAATTGGCAATGCCTGAGGTATACCAAGCAATATGCTTACGAGCGATACGACACCCCGAGTATTCGCCATAAAACGCATAAATCTCCTGCAAATGGCTTAATACAATCTCTTTTAACTCATCCATCGTTGGACTGGGCAAGATTTCGCCGGTCTCTAGGTAATGCGCAATGTCGCGAAAAATCCAAGGCTGCCCTTGCCCTGCCCGCCCAATCATAATGCCATCGGCGCCTGTTTGCTCATATACTTGTTTGGCTTTTTGCGGGCTGTCGATATCCCCATTGACAATAACAGGAATGGTGAGAAGATTTTTAACCTCTTTAATTAACTCATAGCGAGCGCTGCCCAGATATTTATCTTCCCGTGTGCGTCCATGTATTACAATCATGGCGATACCTGCCTCTTCTGCCATTTTTGCGACACGTAAAATATTTTCTTCGCCATTGGCATAGCCTAGACGGGTTTTTAGCGTGACTGGCAAATCTACGGCATTAACCGTTGCATCCAATAGTCGCTTGACCAAGTCTTCATCTTTGAGTAGTGCTGAACCAGCAAGCTTTTTGCAAACTTTTTTTGCCGGACAACCCATATTGATATCGACAATTTGCGCCCCATTGGCAACTTGATAGCGAGCAGCTTCGGCGATTTTTTTTGGGTCTGAGCCAGCGATTTGCGCAGAAATAGGCGCGATTTCACCATCAAAATTGGCGCGATACAGCGTTTTGTGATGGGCAAACAAAGTGGCATCAGACGTCATCATCTCTGACACGGCATGTCCTGCGCCAAAGGACTTAGCCAGCATGCGAAAAGGCTTATCAGTGACCCCTGCCATCGGGGCAACGATGATGCGGTTGGCAATGGTCTGGTCGCCGATATTGAGGGGAGTAAGCAATGGATGGTTGGACATAAATAAAAAAGCATGATGCGCTCAAAAATGGGGGAACATTATAACTTTTATTGTCAATGCTTTGGCTAAAAATTCGCCCATTTAGTGAAATTCCCCATTTCGCCTTCTTTTTAAACAATCGGGTGAGTTTTTATATCAATTTTTTACGATTTTTTATCTCTTTGTCATATAGACTTAACCCAATAGAAGTTTAATAGTGTCATACTCATCAATTTGTTAGACATAGAAATGGGCATAAACATATGTTAAAACAGCTTAAACTTTGGTATCGGGGCGGTAAGCATGTCAATGGCGAAGTGGTTTATCAGCTACCCCATTGGTCTGCTAGGGTGGCTCGTCGTACAGTTGATTTTGTTTCGCTTGAATGGAAATGGTTATTGGCATTTTTATGCCTAATCATGATAATTCTTATTATCGCTATTTGATTCGTCGCTATTTGATTTGTCGATATTTTACCCATTTAGCCATGCCAATTTGGGCAACATATGGGAGGTAAAGATATTGTATATAAAGCCGCTGACAAGTCACTATGTTTTACCATGACAACTTGTTGAGATTTTAGTATACTATCTTGTTTATTTCACACGCTTATCCGACCGCTATGACCCAAATTCCTGTCATTCAAAACCCAGAAATGGTCAATCCCAAAGACCTTACCGCAAAAACCAATTTACTTGGCATGAGTAAGGCTGAGCTTGGACAATTTTTTGCCAATCTAGGCGAAAAACCGTTTCGCGCCACCCAAGTGATGAAGTGGATTTATCAGTTTGGCGTGACCGATTTTTATCAAATGACGAATCTGTCAAAAAAACTACAAGAAACCTTGGATGAAGTTGCAACTGTGTCGCCCCCAACGGTCAAGTTTAAACAATTTAGTGAAGATGGCACCCGCAAATGGGTGTTTGAAGTAGCAGGTGGCTCGCTGGTGGAAACTGTACTCATCCCTGCTGACGATAACAAACAGTTTGGACGTAAAACTTTGTGTGTTTCCTCGCAAGTCGGCTGTGCGCTTGACTGCTCGTTTTGTAGCACCGGCAAACAAGGCTTTGAGCGGGACTTATCCCCTAGCGAAATTATCGGACAGCTGTGGGTTGCCAACCAGTCTTATATGGAAAATGTGCCCGTTACTGAACGTGAAAATCGGGTTACTAATGTGGTGATGATGGGCATGGGTGAACCGCTGTTAAATTATGAGCCCGTGGTAGCCAGTATGTCATTGATGCTCGATGATTTTGGTTTTGGCTTGTCCAAACGCCGAGTTACCTTATCAACGTCAGGTATCGTGCCAAAAATGTATGAGCTCGCCAAAGACATTGATGTAGCACTTGCCATCAGCCTACATGCACCCAATGACGAACTGCGTAACGAACTGGTGCCCATCAATAAAAAATATCCACTCAAAGAGCTGATAGCCGCCGCCGAATCTTATGTATATGACGAAAACCCTCGTCATAAAAAGCACGTCACCATCGAATATGTGATGTTAAAAGACGTTAATGATACAGATGAACACGCCCATCAGCTGGTTAATCTGCTCAAAGATTTGCCCTGCAAAATTAATTTGATTCCGTTTAATCCGTTCCCGCATGCGCCTTACGGACGCTCTAGTAACAATCGTATCCATGCGTTTAGCAATATCTTAAACCAAGCGGGCTTTGTCTGTACTATTCGCCAAACCCGCGGCGATGACATTGATGCGGCATGTGGACAACTGGTTGGACAAGTCACCGATAAGACCCGCCGTGCAAAACAGTGGCAAGAAAAAGTGTCTAAAACGTTACAATCTAACGCGTCTCATTAAATCTTTTATCATTATAATAGTTTGGCGTGATAAAGGCGCAGGTTAGCCTTATCGGTTGGTGTTATCAAGTTTTTTTTGCTATAGTAATAGCCATTTTTAGTGATAGGCTTGTTTTTGCCATTGGGTTTTATCGACAATTAAAAATCGTTATCGACTGTCAAAATTTTTAATTATTCAATTTAGTTCATTTGATTATGAGTAAGTTTGTTATGCCACCATGTCACTCACGTCAAACTCATTTATACCACAGTCAACCTGCTATTTTGCGTCAATTAGACGACAACCATATAGAAGACAATGATAAAATGCCGGGCAAATCAAATTTTTTATCGAAGATTTTTGTCGCAGGTATGATTGGCCTTTCAAGCCTCACCCTTTGCCTAACGGGTTGCACCACCACCCGACAAGTCACCACGCAGACAGTCACTGCCAGTGACCCAAGTCGCTGGGAAAAAAATCCAGAAGAAATCGCCAGGATTCGCACCGCGATTGCCGCTGAATATATTCGTGGTGGTAAATTAGACGATGCCAAACGACAGTTAGAAAGTGCATTAAAGTCTTATCCAAAGTCAGCAGAAGCCAATGACATGATGGGCGTGTTGTTGCAGCAAGAAGGCAGCCCGCGCAATATGCAAAAAGCCGAAGCTTATTTTAAAAACGCTATCGCACTCAATCCTGACTTTAGTCAAGCAAACAACAATTATGGCGTCTATCTCGCCCAACTCAGTCGTAACCAAGAAGCGATTGCCCAGTTTCAAATTGCGGGTTCTGCCTTAGGGTATGACGGTCGTGCCAGTGCGTTAGAGAATTTAGGTCGTACAGCATTAAAGGTCAAAAACAAACCACTGGCGATACAGTCATTTATCAAAGCACTCGATGCCAACCGCCAAAGCATCGTCGCACGTACAGAGCTTATTGATATTTTATTGTCCGATGGCAAATTTTTGGAGGCGCAGGCGCTGTATAATGATTTGGTTAAAATTATTGGTCAATCTAACCTTGACCCGCGCACTTTATCGCAAGGGATTAGGCTTGCCAAAATTGCGAACAATCCCCTAGAAATGCAAAAATTAGCGCAGCAGCTTTTGGATCGCTATCCACTTAGCGATGAAGCAAAGCAGATTCGTTCTGGACTTTTAACCCCAACGTCAACTTGGAAATAAGATGGAAAACAGCAATAACACCGACAATCAACAAAACTCTACCCCTGTTCATGACACAACCCAGCTTTTGGGTCAGCGTTTTAAACAAGCCCGTGAGAAAAAAGGCTTATCGATTGACGATGTCGCTGCCAAAACCTTTATTTTAAAAAGTCATCTTCGGGCGCTTGAAGCCAATGATTTTGACGCCTTACCACAGCCTACCTTTGCGCGCGGTTTTGCCACTACCTATGGGCGTTTTTTGGATTTGGATAAAAATCTGGTCGCGCAAAGTTTTGATGCCCAGTACCCCGCTACCCTCAAACAAAAATATGCCACGATCATCAATGCCCCAATGCAGCCGATGGGCACGCTTAATCGTGAAGCGCGTCCCAGTGTGCGTATTAATCCTTTTGTCATTGGTGGTATTTTATTGGTATTGGGGCTTGCGATTTTTATTTTTAATAAAGTTAGCAAAGCACATAATGACTCGGTTGAACAAGCGCCTGCTAGCGCTGTTGCCAGTATGCCAACCCAAGACCAAGTCAGCGGTGCGTCGCTTAACAATGCAGGCTCAGCGATTGTGACAAACACGGTGACTGCCAGTGGGTTACCCGCCACCGGATCTGCTATTACCGGTGTTGCGGTGAGTGCTGATAACGCCAGTGGTACAGCAGCGACAGGGCAAGCTGGCGCTAAAGCTTCGATTGACATTTTTGTGAAAGATACCACCAAAATCACCATTGTCGATGCGACAGGCAATACGATTTTAGATGGTGATCAAGCACGCGGTAGTTACCAATTGACAGGTCAAGCGCCGTTTCAAGTCAATATCGATAAAGCCAGCAACGTGAGCTTAGATTTGAACAAACAACCGATTAAATTAAGCAATTATGCCCAAAACGATAAAGCCAATTTTACTCTAAAACCTTAACGGCTTATCACTTTAAAAATATGCTAAATCATTCGTTATAATAGTTATAATAATAGGAACGCCTATGTCAGCGCATAACCCCATCAAACGTAAACTCACCAAAAAAATCTACGTCGGTAATGTCGCAGTAGGCGGTGACGCCCCCATTAGTGTGCAAAGTATGACCAATACTGATACCTGTGATGTCGATGCCACTGTGGCACAGATTCAGCGCTGCGTCGATGCCGGTGCTGATCTGATGCGCGTCTCCACCCCTACCATGGAATCCGTTGCCGCCTTTGCCGAAATCAAAAAACAAGTTTCTGTACCTCTGGTGGCAGACGTTCACTTTGATTATAAAATTGCACTGGCGGTGGCTGATGCGGGTGCAGACTGTTTACGTATCAACCCAGGTAATATCGGCAATGAACAAAAGGTGCGTGAAGTGATTGCTGCCGCCAAACATCATGGCATCAGTATGCGTATTGGCGTAAACGCGGGATCACTAGAAAAAGATATCCAAAAAAAATATGGTGAACCCACGGGTGAGGCCATGCTTGAGTCGGCGATGCGCCATATTGATATTTTAGATCGTAATAACTTTGACCAATTTAAAATCTCAGTCAAAGCCAGTAATGTGTTTTTGACCATGGATGCGTATCGGTTGATTTCTGCACAAGTTGACAATCCACTGCATCTAGGTGTGACAGAAGCGGGGGTATACCGCACAGGTACTGTTAAGTCTGCGATTGCCTTAGGCGGACTACTGCTAGAAGGTATTGGTGATACCATGCGTATTTCGCTAGCCGCTGAGCCAGAAGAAGAAATTAAAATTGGTTTTGACATCTTAAAATCCCTCGGTATCCGTAGTAACGGGGTGAATTTTATCGCCTGCCCTAGCTGCTCACGCCAAGAGTTTGATGTGATTCGGGTAATGATGGACTTAGAAAAACGCCTAGAGGATATCCGTGAGCCAATGGATGTGTCGGTGATTGGCTGTAAAGTCAATGGTCCAGGGGAAGCCAAAGAATCGGATATCGGCGTGGTGGGTGCCAGTCCAAATAGCCTAGTATATAAAAATGGGGAAAAATCACATTTGATTGATACCACCAAGCTTGCTGATGAGATTGAAGCCATGGTCCGTCAGAAAGTGGCTGAACGAGAAGCGCAGCGCGCCAATGAAATCTTACGGGTTAAATAATTTTTGTGTCGTTTATTTTTTTAGTTTGCATTGTTTGGGAAATTGACCATGTTAAAATCCATTAAAGGGTTTAATGATATCTTACATATTGAGACAGAATCTACGCGCCCATCGAGTGAGTGGCGCCGACTTGAAAGCAGTCTTATCGATGTGCTCAATCAATTTGGCTTTGAGCAAATACGCCTCCCAATCGTTGAAGAAACCCAGCTATTTGCCCGCGCGATTGGCGATGCTACTGATATTGTCGAAAAGGAAATGTATAGTTTTTATGACAAATCCAACCCACCTACGGCATTGACGCTACGCCCTGAAGGCACGGCAGGCGCGGTACGTGCCGTGGTGGAGCATAACTTATTGCGGGGTGACAATCCAAAACTTTGGTATATTGGTCCTATGTTTCGCTATGAGCAACCGCAAAAAGGCCGTTATCGTCAGTTTCACCAATTAGGGGTTGAGAGTTTTGGCAGTGAATTCGCCGATGCCGATGCTGAGCTCATTATCATGACCTACCAAATGTGGCAAAAATTGGGTATTTTAGACGTGGTGCAACTTGAGATTAATAGCTTGGGTGAGATAGACGAACGACTGGCGTATCGCCAAGCCTTGGTGGATTTTTTAACCGATAAAAAATCTCAATTGGATGAAGATAGTCAGCGCCGCTTAACCACCAACCCCCTACGCATTTTGGATAGTAAAGATAAAAACACCCAACAAATTTTAGAGAATGCCCCAAAGCTTGCTGACTTTTTGGGGGCAGCAAGCCAGCAGCATTTTGAAGCCTTACAACAGTATCTTAAAGCAGTCGGCATCAATTTTGTGATTAATCCAAAACTGGTACGCGGTTTAGATTATTACAATAAAACTGTATTTGAATGGACGACCGACCAGCTAGGTAGCCAAGCGACGGTATGTGCTGGGGGTCGTTATGACGGTCTTATCGGACAAATAAAATCCATTGGCAGTGATAAACCAGCCGCTTCCGAGCCTGCTGTAGGTTTTGCCATGGGGCTTGAGCGTTTGTTGTTACTCATGCAAAAAGTGCATCCGTTTGAGGCAACACCTGCCTGTGATGTATTTGTGGTCGCCCATCCTGATGTTTACACCGATGCCATCAAATTTGCCCATGAGCTACGTACACGACGTTCAAATCTTCGCGTAAAAATGGCGAGTGCCACGAGCTTAAAAGCGCAAATGAAGAAAGCCGACAAATCAGGTGCGCAATTGTCAGTGATTATCGCGCAAGATGAAGTCGCCAGCCAGCAAATTACCATCAAAAAAATGGCAACTGGTGACCAAATTACGGTCGCGAGTGACACGCTCTTTAGCGAAAATCCAGATTTTATCTAATCTATCTGATTAAGCCAAATTTGATGGGTAACTTATATCAGTAATTTTTTGAAAGGCTTTATGTAATGGTTAAAGACGTACAACCTAAGCTAGTGAATGATGAACAGCAATCCTTAGGCGCGCTTAAACAATATGGTGGCTATATTTTATCCGCCATTATGTTGGTATTAGCCGGTTATTTTGGCTGGACTTACTGGCAAAAGCATGGCGGCAATATAGATACCGCAGCGGCGAACGATTTTGCCAAAATTCAAAGCGACCAAAACAATATTGAGACCCTAACCACCCAAGCTGCCAGCGATACTAAAGCACAAGCGCAGCTGGCTACGGCGCAAACCAATTTGGACAAAGACTTGGGCGAATTTGTGGCTAACCATGATAACTCGGTTTATACATGGCAAGCCTTGATGCTGCAAGCCAAACAGCAAACCGATAAAAATGATTTAAAAGCGGCGGCGGCAACGCTACAAAAAGCATCTCAGTTAACGCTGAAGGATGATGGGCTAAAAGCCATTGCCATTTTGCGCCAAGCACAAGTGCTGTTGTCGGACAATCAAGCGGATGCGGCACAAAAGCGCTTACAAAGCCCCTTACCCGCTGCTTTTGAAGCCAGTAAACTTGAGATTTTGGGGGACATTGCCAACCAACAAGGGGATAAAAAAGCGGCTGCTACTCATTACCAAAAGGCTTGGCAACTGATTGAACAACGTAATCAAAACAACCCAAACCCACAAGACCGTGCATTGCTACGTATCAAAATGGAAAGCCTAGGTCTAAGCGTCAAACAACCCGATTTAACAGGCGGCGTACTCGCTAAGCCTACCCAAGCACCTACCCAAGCTGAAAATACTGCCCCTGCTGCAGCAACCGCATCTGCGCCCGCTGTTGCCTCAAGCATAAAATAGGTGCAAATTAGGTAAAAAATCTTAACCTGACAAAACTTTTAAATGACAACATTTAAATTTCACTATACGTTACGAGATAAACAATGACTACCATAACAACAACAAAATCGACACCATTATCAACAAAATTATCGACAAACTTAATGAAACCTGCCGTATTTGCAACCGCCTTGGTGGTAGCGATGACTCTGACCGGTTGTGACAAATTTAAAAAATCTGACAATGTCCATAAACCTGCCGCACTTGTGAAACTCGCTAGCAGTCAAAATGTGATTTCCCCGCTATTTAGTCAAGGCAGTAATACAAAAGTTAGCCAACGCTTTGGCAATTTGCGCAATAAAACCACCATCAGCCAACAACCTACCGCGTTTCGCGTGGCTTATGACAACAATGGCTATGTGAATGCGTTAGCAGACGGTAGCGTGCAAGCGTTTGATGGGCAAGGCAAAGCGCTGTGGAGCATTAAGCTCAAACAAGGCCTAATGTCAGGGGTGGCGCTAGATGATCAATCTCGCGTAGCCGTGGTTAGTGACAGCAAAGGGGTCATCATTGCGTTAGACAGAGCAACTGGCAAAGTTATTTGGCAAATGCCTTTAGATACCGCAACCCTATCCCCAGCCCTCATCAGCCAAAACCGTGTCATTACCCTTGGCAATGATGGTAAAATTAGTGCGCTGTCGCTAGAGTCTGGCGCGCCTATTTGGACTTTTAACACCCAAAATCCAAATTTAAGCGTTCGCGGTAGTGCCACGCCGATTTTATTCAATCGCAATACGGTACTGGTGTCGACAGCCGATGGTCGTATCCATGCTTTAAACATCGATAATGGCGTACCCATTTGGTCAAAACGTTTTGGTATCAGCAAAGGCAGTAGTGATATCGAAAAAATTTCTGATGTGGATGCCACCCCCGTACTAGATGGCAATATGCTGTACGTTGTGTCCTACAGTGGTCAGTTAGTCGCTGCCGATATGGCTTCACAGCAGCTAAGTTTTGTCAAAGAGTTGGCGAGCCTAAAATCAGTCGGCACAGATGCTAGCCAAGTTTACGCCACTTCACTTGATGGCGAATTGGTAGCGATGGATAAAATGACCGGCACGGTTAATTGGCAAACCGATAATTTGTCTTATCGTGGTTTGAGTAACGCGGTGAGTATCGGCAACTATGTGGTGGTTGGTGATGCCATGGGTTATTTGCATGTATATGACCGCGCATCAGGGGCACTAGTTGACAGAAAACAAGCCAAATCCGACGTGGCGGTATTACAGTTTATCAATAACCGTTTGATTGCCCAAAGCGCAAATGGCGCATTTAGTGTTTGGCAAGTAAATCGTTAATTGTTAAACTGTTTACGCATTTAGCGGTTTTGGCGAGTGGATGAGCAGCCCATACTGATAAAAGTGTGAGTTTAAATGACAACCCAGCATTGCAGCGCGATGTTGGGTTTGTTAAGTTATAGAAATAATGAATTTTTCAAGCGTGTTTAAAATCTTGCTTGTTGAAAATCTTGCTTTTTGAAAATTTTGGAAATTAAATTTATGAAACCAGTTGTTGCCTTGATTGGCCGTCCGAACGTTGGCAAGTCCACCCTATTTAATCAGTTGACCCGCAGTCGTCAAGCCTTGGTTGCTGATTTGGCAGGTCTTACCCGCGACCGTCAATATGGCGATGCAACCTTTGAAGAAAAATCCTTTATCGTTATCGATACCGGTGGTATTGGCGAAGTGGATGAAGGTGACGGCACCATTGATGACTATATGTCGCACCAATCGCATACCGCTATCCATGAAGCCGATATCATTGTATTTGTGGTTGATAGCCGCGCAGGTATCACAGGTGCCGATGAAGTCATTGCCAAACAACTTCACACCCTAGGCAAGCCCGTGTTTTTAGCCGCCAATAAAATGGATGGTGTGCATGAAGCGGCGATTCATGAATTTTATGCGTTAGGTTTTGGCGAACCATTTTCCATGGCAGCCAGTCACGGACGTGGGGTGGGCAATTTATTAGAAGCCGTCACTGCCAATATGCCCACCGATGACCAAGAAGAACAAGCACCTGATGGTTTACGTATCGCCATCATTGGCAGACCCAATGTCGGCAAATCTACGCTAGTCAATCGCTTGCTCGGTGAAGAACGCGTGGTAGTTTTTGATATGCCAGGTACCACGCGCGATAGTATCTATATACCTTACGAGCGTGACAACAGACATTATGTGTTGATTGATACTGCAGGCGTGCGTCGCCGTGGACGTATTGATGAAAAAGTTGAAAAATTTTCCGTGGTCAAAACCTTGCAAGCCATCAAAGATGCCCATGTAGTTATCGTGGTGATTGATGCGCAAGAAGGCATTACCGATCAGGATTTGAACTTGTTGGGCTATGCCTTAGAAGCGGGTCGCGCGATGGTACTTGCCATCAATAAATGGGACGGGCTTGACCAAGACCAAAAGAATTTTGTCAAAATTGAAATGGATCGACGTTTTAACTTTATCCCTTATGTAAAAGTGCATTTAATCTCTGCGCTTCATGGGACGGGCGTTGGCAATCTTTACCCATCGATTCACCGTGCCTATGATGCCGCAATGTTTGATATTTCCACCAGTCGCTTGACCCAAATTCTGCAAGATGCGGTTACTGCACACCAGCCCCCTATGGTAGGCGGGCGACGGATTAAACTTCGATTTGCGCATTTGGGCGGTCATAATCCACCAATTATTGTGATTCATGGCAATCAGACCAGCCAAGTGCCAAACAGTTATCGTCGCTACCTAGAAAACGAATTTCGCAAAGTATTCAAGCTTGAAGGCACCCCGATTCGAGTTGAGTTTAAACAAAACGCCAACCCTTACGCAGGTCGCACCAATACTATGACGGATGCGCAAAAAGAACGTAAACGTCGAGAGGTACAAAAATTCAAAAAGCGTGGCAAAAAACGTTAAGGCGATGTTAATTGGCGTTTTAAGGGATGAGTGAATGGTACAGAAGACTTTAGGTTATCAAATTGCGGTAAAGCGTATCGTTGCACTACCCTTTTTATTGGCTTTATTTATATGCTTTGTGATTTATACCTTAGTCGACTTGACCCAAACGGTGCAATCTGAAATCAAACAGGCAAGTAAGATAAATTATCTACTTGCCCAGTCTACTGCCAGCAATCCTAACAGTGTGACAACCGCTAGCATTGACAAACTGTTAAGCGAAATGCCACAGTACGAAAGCATTGTGTTTTTTCCATTTGATCAGCAGCAGCATCCAACCACGCGTCCCATTAAAGTTACTGAAGTGCTTTTTGAGCGCTATTACGGATTGAGCGAACCTGTTAAAATCAATTTGTTAAAATTAACGCCCAATCAAAAAAACGCTAAAGTAGACCAGCTAATTGGCTATAGTAATCTGACCCTTGACCTACAAACCATTCGCCATCAATGGTTTTGGCAACATTTGCCATTAATGCTTGTGTTATTATTTATTGCGCTGCTAAATTTGTGGTTTGTGTTGCAAAAGGTGCAAAATTTAAGCCATCGCTTACCAGAACTTGAAGATTTAAGCCGTCATATTTTGCAAGATGAGTTTTCACAGGCAGAGGCTTATCAGCTACCAAAAAGTAATGAGGCTTGGGTATTTGAAAAAGCCTTGGTGTATTTGCTCAACAAGCGCAAGGCGCAAATTGCCCAAATCGACACCCTGCGCCAAGAAAAAAATGCCCTTGAAGAAACCCAAATTAAGCAGCTTGAGCATAGCTCAAAATTTGAAAATATTTTGATTCATGAGTTCAAATCCTCTGTGAGTCGTATCGAATCGGGTTTACAGCTATTACACAATCAATATATCAGCGCTGAGCAAAAAGATGCCGTTGAAATTATTAGTTTGGGTAAAGATGATTTGAATGCTAAGCTGGATCAAATCATCCAAATTAACCGTATCGATAAAGGTCAAGCAGGCATCAGCGCCTACCAATTTAGTCCAACGGGGTTAATCACCCAAATTGTCAATGATAATCAGCCTCTGGCTGCCGAGAAAAATATCACATTAAAGGCAAAGCCCTATCATGCCGACTATGTCCTAGAAGGCGATGTTCAAAAAATTACCCTAATTATTAGCTCATTGGTAGAAAATGCGATTAAATTTACCGATAAAGGCAGCATAACAATCACCTCGCAGTTGCAACATTTACAAACGCAAGTAAGGTGGACGCTGCAGATTGAAGACACCGGCATAGGCATTGCGAAAGAATATTTAGAGCTAATTTTTGAACCTTTTTTCCAAATTAATCCTGAAGTAAAACATTCCTCATCAACTAATTCTGCAGGATTATTTTTGGTGAAAAAACTGTTAGCACTGATGAAAGGCAGTATTACAGTTACTAGCGAACCTGATGTGGGTACCAATTTTCAGGTATCGCTACTGCTAAAAGATTGGAAACACAACTATGAGCGCAGTTTATTGATAAATAAACATATTGTCGTTTGGTATCACTATGAAGATTTATACGAAAAAGCCAAACGCATGGAAAATGCCGGTGCTAAAGTTGAGACCTTTACCAGTAGCGAACTTCTTGAAGATTATTTGTTATTTCATACCGTGGATGCACTATTTATCTCCCGAAATATTGATTATCAAGCGATATTAGACTTCGTCAGCAAATTTCGTGAGCTTGAACAAAACGGCAGGGTCACCATTATTTGTGTTTATGACACCAAAGCGTTAAATCCGCATACCATCGAACTGCTAAAAATAGCGGGGGTTGATTATTTTGTCAAAAAAGAAGTAATAGACGATACACCCGATCAATATATTAAAGAGCTGTCCCATATTTTGAGTTAAAACTTGAGTTAAAAAAACCCTTCGTTTCATGTGAAGGGTTTTTCTCTTTGTGATTTTTCTTTGTAACTTAGAATAAACCTTTAAAAAACACCACGATATGTTGCCACATACGTTTAAAAATTCCTGCTTCTTGAACTTGGGTCTCAGCGACCAGTGGGACAGACGCCACAGGTTTACCATTGAGCATAGCAACCAGCTTACCCACTTCTTGCCCCTGCGCTAACGGCGCTTTGACATCGGCTGGTAAATTGACCACAGTGCTGATTTTTTCTTGATCCAGTTTTGGGACTAATACTTGTAAATTACCTTTGCTGACGACGTTGACTTTATCGACAGCACCGAAGTTGACTGGCACGCTGCCGTAGTTTCTTTGTGCTGGGGCGGCAATTTTAGTAGCAAAATTACTAAATCCCCAGTTGAGTAAGTTACGCGATTGGTCTGCGCGCTCTTGCACGCTTTTAGTACCCATAATCACTGAAATCAGGCGCATATCACCGCGTTTACTCGACGCTACTAGACAGTAACCTGCTTCGTCGGTATGCCCTGTTTTTAGACCGTCTACCGTGGGATCAGTAAACAACAGCGCATTGCGGTTGCCTTGGGTGATGCCGTTATAAGTAAATTGTTTTTGGCTATAGATGGGATAATACTTTTTGCTGTTCTTAATAATGGCTTGGGCAAGTTTCGCCAAATCTTCGGCAGACGCTTGATGGCCTTCTTGTGGCATACCGGTCGCATTCATAAAATGAGTATGGGTCATGCCAATTTTTTTGGCTTCTTCATTCATCAAATCGGCAAACGTGGTTTCGCTACCGCCAATGTGCTGTGCCATCGCTTTTGATGCATCATTACCCGATTGGATAATAATACCTTTTAACATATCAATCACAGGGGCGGTTGTATTGACAGGGACATACATACAAGACTCTTCACTTGAGCCTTTACACCAAGCCTCTGGGGTCATGAGGATGGGTTCATTTTCTTTTAATGCCCCTGATAGCAGCCGCTGCTCAATAATGTAACTGGTCATCATCTTGGTCAATGATGCGGGTGGGAATGGCTGCGCGGCATTTTTTTGAGCCAATACCGTACCCGTATCATAGTCAATTAGGATAAAAGCAGAATTGTCTAGTTCAGGCTGTTGTATGGCACCATTTGCCTGTACAGTGGGGGCAAAAAAACTGGCGGCGACAAAGGTGCCGACCATCAGGCGTTGGGTGTATTGCGGTATTACGATTGCTTTCATCTCACTCACTCTTGGCTCAAATCAAATGCGACCTTGCTTGGACGCTTGGTAAAACAAATTGCCTATATTAGCAAAAAAAATCGTAATTCAACACTGTATCCAGTCTAAAAATCAACGATTTATCATAAATAAAACCCCCTAAATCAGTTAGGGGGTGGATAGCGTAGATTGACTTAAATTATTATTTACTGTTGGCAAGGTCTTTGCACAGTTCAAGATTCTCCGCTTTTGGATAACTGAGCGTCCATTGGCGGGTTTCATTCAAAATTTGCTTGTAATCTTGCTGAGAGGATAAGTACTGCACCGCTAAACGAGGATCGCTGATAGTCGGCATTAATTTTTTTAGCTCGACATTATAAGCGGTGTTAAACCCTGTTTGTTGCGATTTATTCAGCATGGGTGGGCAGATTTCTGACAACACTTGTAATACCGCAACCTCTTCTTTGGTGGTCGATAATTCTGACATATCGATTGCGATGGTATCGCCATTTTTATCTTCAGCGATACCACTCACGGTGACGCCCATTAACAGCATGGCTATCATAGCTTGACTGATGTTGCCCAGTTTAATCATACGGTGTCCTAACGTTATCTAAGTAAAATACAGCCCATATCATACTAAATAATCAAAAAAAATATAGCGAATAATCACGCTATATAGTCAGTATTTTGTGAACAAGTAAAATTTTTTGAAACAGTGTAGCAATATACTACTAGGTAAAAAATTCGGCATTATCCATGTTACGGCTTAGTTTACACTGTCTAGTTTAATTGCTCAATCGCTTGAATTTGCAAAACACTCTCTGCTGTCTGGCTAAAATGAACATCGACATTTTGATAACGCATGACAAATGGGATATTAAGCTCCTGTTGTCGATATGCAGGTCTAGGGTCTTGGGCAATGAGTTGCTCGATGGTTTGCCAATCTGTTTGCTTGAGCTGACTTTTTATTGCAATATGCGATAATTCCTGCAATAAATCGGGATGCCAATGCACTGACTTGATAACGGGTTTTTGGCTGGCATACCCAGCAATCGCATCATCGATACTATCGCTATAACGCAAATATGGTTTGATATCAATGACTGGTGTGCCATCTATCATATCGCCGCCGATGATATGCAGCCTCAAACCCTCCTCAGTGTTTTCAATATGCGAAAATTTGACCACTGACAATCCAATATTTGCCGGTCGATACATACTTCGACTGGCAAAGACCCCTATCTTTTGGTTGCCACCAAGTCTAGGTGGACGGACTGTTGGCTGAAAATTTGACTGATTGGTATTGATTCGATTTTGATGAAATTGCCATATAATCCAAAGATGACTAAATTGGGCAATGCCCTCAAAAGCACTGAGCACATTGTAGGGCGGCAACATGCTGATAGTAGCGTTGATATCGACAAGATTGGGCTGGCGAGGTGTGCCAAACTTTTGCTTAAGTGGGGAGTTCACAATGCCGATAATCGGCAGGGTAATTTGTTGTGGTAACATAATGGGTCGTTAAAATATGATATTTTAAACTATGATTATGCCATTTTTTTACGCCCAAATTCGACTAAATCATTAAAAATTTGCTATCATATCGCCCCAGAATGTCAATATTAACCCGCTTTTTTTATCCTTTATCCAGTTTTATTTTTATCTATGACCAATACAAGGTTGGGCGCTATGTCAAAATTTTATGAAGAAACTGTTACCTATGTGCATCATTGGAATGACACATTATTTACCCTAAAAACTACCCGTAATGCAGGTTTACGTTTTAGGAATGGTGAATTTGCCATGATTGGTCTGGAAGTCAATGGAAAACCTTTGATGCGTGCCTACTCTATTGCCAGCACCAACTATGATGAAGAGCTCGAATTTTACTCTATCAAAGTCCAAGATGGTCCTTTGACGTCTATTTTACAGCATATCAAAGTGGGTGATAAATTATTGGTGAGCAAAAAACCCACTGGCACCTTGGTGCTTGATGACCTAAACCCGGGCAAGCATTTGTATATGCTAGCAACGGGTACAGGGTTGGCACCATTTTTGTCACTTGCTCGTGACCCAGAAGTGTATGAGCGTTTTGAGAAAGTCATTGTAGTGCATGGCGTACGTTATGTGAGTGAATTAGGCTACCGTGGGATGTTTGAAAAAGACTTGTTTGAAGATGAGCTACTGGGTGAATACGTTAAAGATAAACTCATCTATTACCCCACCGTCACGCGTGAGCCGTTCCGCAATGAAGGGCGTATGACTGATTTAATGAAATCAGGCAAGTTATTCCAAGACATCGGATTACCAGCCATCAATCCAACCGATGACCGCGCGATGATTTGCGGCAGCCCGTCTATGAATAAAGATGTGGCGGCACTACTCGATGAATTTGGTCTTAAACCCTCGCCACGCATGGGTGGCACGGGTGATTATGTGGTTGAACGCGCGTTTGTCGAACAGTAAAAGTTGAGCAGTAAAAGTCGAGCAATAATTTGAATTAAAAAAAGAGCCATTTGGCTCTTTTTTATTAATTACCTTAAAACGTATACTCCACCATTAAATTACCACCCGCATCTTTATCATCGCTGATGCTGTCTTTTTTACCCCAAATACCCAGTTTAACCGAGGTTTTGTCATTGTATTTATGTTTCCAATCCGCTTCGACAATATCCAAATCTTGCTTGGTTGGGAAGGCTGAATTAATCACTTGATTAGATTGATTCACTTTGGCATTGGCGTATTTTAACCCGAGCTGATTATTAGCGTTAATATTACCTGATAGTCCCACACTAATGATTTCACCATCCCCACCAATCGGATGACCTAGCGGCAAGCCCTTTTGATAATAACCATCTGTATATATTGAGTGACCATAAATAATATTAGTTTTGTCTAAATCATAATAAGTATTCGCCCATTCTGCATGCCAGAGCCAAGGCTGTTGAAACAGCGGAATCGTACCTTTTAAACCTGCCAAATACGCCTTTTTAGTAGGTAAACCACCTGCTTCATCTTCCCCAATGAATTCTCCATAGACACTCATAGGCAAATTCACCAACGGTTTTAAATTCAGCTGTGCATCGATGCCTGCGATTTGATCAGATATATCTGTGGGTGTATTATAGGTATTATCGTAACGACCCGTTAACGCCTTTCCAAGCGATTTTAACGACTCATCCCTTCCGTCACCACCCCAAAGTAGTGTTCTAGATGCACCGATTTGAAAGGCTTCATGCGGTTGAAAACTCGCCCGCATACCGATGAGCTTTGTATCAGGCACTGCCTGATAATCTTGTAATTGACCTGCCGTAATTTGGTAATTAAAATTACCCAGTTTTGATAATACAGGAAAATTAATGGGGCTATTATCAGCGCGCTGCATTAAAAAGCCTGTAACAGGTCTAGCGGCATCACTACGAATTAGACTGCCATCAACCCCATTGCCCCACCATACCGGAATACTACCAAAGGCAAGGCGATGATTGCCTAATTTGGTGCCGATATAGCTGCCATCAAGATTCGATGACTTACTAGGCTCATCATCTTCGACATTTAAGGTGCCTTGAATTTTATAATCAATGTTATCACCTGCATGACTATGAGAAATACTAACACCCAAAGGCGTCACCGTATTGCCTTCTGTATTAAACCCGCTAAACACCGCGCGCTCGTCACCATTCACGTTGCTCATTATTTGTAGCTTGGATACATCGTTGGCTTCAAGCTTTTGCTTAACTTTACCCAGTAACAGTTTGTCATTGTCTGATTTGGGCTGCGCTTGACTCAAGGCGGTCTGTATGGCTTCTGAACTAATCGGCCAAGTTGATATATCAACATTTAGCACACCATCGAGTTTCAAAATCTCAAGTGTTTGACGTAGGTCACTATCAATTTGAACTAGTTGCCCAGCTTGTGCTGAAAAGCTACACAGTAACGCCACACTAATTGCTAAAGGCAGCTTAAGAAATTTTATATTGTTTAACTGCATCACCACTTCCTTTACCCAAAGCTGTTTTCATAATATAACCAAAATATTTTTTCAGTGACAAGCTGTCAATCATTTCTTTATCTGTTTCGGCTAGTAATTTTGGCGTTGACATATCAATATTATTGATTTGTGCTAAACCTGTGATTCCCGGTAGAACCTCATATACACCTAGTTTGTCACGCTCTTTAATCAACTCTTGTTGATTAAATAAATTAGGTCTTGGTCCGACAAAACTCATTTCGCCTTTGAGCACATTGATGAGTTGTGGCAACTCGTCCAGTTTGGTTTTGCGCAAAAATTTGCCAAGTGGCGTAATGGCAGCACTATCAACCAAATGACTTGCAACAGATTGTGTAGCCAACTTCATGGTACGAAACTTGATAAGCTTAAATCCCTTCTTATCTTTACCTACCCGTTCTTGAATAAATAAGGGAGAACCTGTATCAAAATAGCCAATCACCAACACAATAATCATAATCGGCAAAGTGACTATCAATCCGATGAGGGCGAGCAAAATATCTAACAATCTAATCATTTTTTATTATTCCGATATAAATTCCCAACTTCGCTTAGGGCATTTAAACTATGTTTGGGTGGATGCCAATTAAAGAATTTTTTTGCTTTACGATTATCTATCTCTAGGTTTCCGTACAGCTGCTCAAATATACTGACCTTACCAGTTACATCTGCCAAAGTACTTAGCAATTTGGTTGGCACAGGTAATAATATTATGGATTTACCCATACCTGAGCTCAAGCACTGTATTAATTGTTTAGTGGAAATCACTTCATCGTCAGCGATTAAAAAAGTTTCATTAATTTTAGTATCATGATAAATACAGGCAGTGATAAAGCTAACCAGATTTTCTATTGCAATAAATGAACGCTGATTGTGAGTACAACCAAACGGTAAAAACTGCCCCAACTTGATCAGCATCAACAATTTTGAAAAATTACCAGGCGCATCGTGCGCATAGATAAGTGGCGGTCTAATAATAATTAAATCGATATGGGTATTTTCAAACAATTTGGCTAATGCTTTTTCTGCCTCATATTTCGATTTCGTATAATCATTGGTAGGATTAGGTGTGTCTTGCTCGGTAAAAGCCTTACCATGGGTACTATTACCATTAACCCCAATAGAACTGATAAAAATAAACCGCTTTATATTAGCTTCTAAGGCTTTACGAGCCAATTCTAAAGTACCATCCACATTGTTTTTTTTAAATTCGTCAACACTATTATTTTTGTTGTGAGCAATCCCTGCAAGATGAACGATAACATCAGTATCTTTGGGTATAGCGATATCAAAAAAGTTATTGCTAACAATCTGTTGAACCGATGATGGCAGAAGGTTACTTTTTTCTCTGACACACGCAATGACTTCATCGGTTTTAGATAGGTCATTAACGAGATATCGCCCGACAAAACCTGATGCACCTGTCACTAATATTTTCATCATCGCAAATCTCTCTGGGCTAAAATTTTGTTATAGATAGCTAACGTTTTGTCTAACATGATATCGAAAGTAAAATTTGCCTCATAAGCCTTTCGGCTGTTATTCCCCAGTTGCGCTCTTAACTTCGCATCCGATATGAGGTTGACTAATGCTGCACGCAATGCAGTGCTATCATTTTTTGCAATTAAAAATCCATTGTTGGGATTGACGCTTTCCTTCACCCCACCGACATCAGAGGCAATAATGGGCAATGAGGCTCGCATAGCCTCCAATATAGTCAAAGGAAAACCCTCATACTTAGATATTAAGACAAAAATATCTGCTTCATTGAGAAACTCTTGAACCTTAAAACTTTGTCCATGAAAAACAATTTTATCATCCAACTGCTTTTTATGTGTCAAATCTTTACATTTTTGCAAGTTTGGTCCATCACCAATTAAGTCTAGCTGCCAATCTAAATTTTTTGGTAAATCAGCCAATGTATTAATCAAAAAATATTGGTCTTTTTGCTCTTCAAATCTTGCCACCATAATCAATTTTGGAATGGCATTCGGGGTATTATGTGTAGGTTTAATAATATCTGGTACACCATTGTGTATCGTGGTGACAAGTTGATGCGTACCCACGTTGTGTTTAAAACCATGTTGTCTATCATATTCTGAGACAGTAATAATGGCGTCCGATAATTTGCTCAACCCCCTCTCAATACTGGTATAAATTTTTTGTTTTTTAGCCCCGACCCCATCGGTAAATGCCCAGCCATGAGCGGTAAATACGACAGGTAGTTTGAGTGATTTTGCTGCCAAACGGCCTAACAGACCTGCTTTGGTTGAATGACAATGTACAATGTCTGGTTTCAAATGTTTTAGCTGTTTTTTTATCTCAAGATAGCCCAGAACTTCATCTTGAACCGATAATTCGCGTTTTAAATGCGTTAAAGCAGTGTAACCAATGTTCTTTTTTTCCAATGCTTCTGTAAATGCGCCTGTGCCACCAACCAGAATATGCACCTGATGGCCTTTTAGTAGCATACCTTTGGCTAGGTCGAGCAGATGAACACTTGCCCCCCCTAAAACATCAGAACGAGTAATAATATATACAATCTTCATAACAAATCCAAAAGTTATCTATCTTATACCGTAGAAAGTTCTAACCATTTTTTATAGCTATTTTCTTATTAAAAAAAAGCTATTCAATGGGTTTTCTAGCTCATTGGTTGTTTGCTTCGATTTCCCCATTAGACAAACTGAGGGCTCGTGGAATCCAATTGAGTATCAAAAAACCATTAGATGACAGGTTTGATAAAGCAACTAAAAACAATATTGGGCTGAGTTTTTTGATTTGTCGGTATAGTTTGATAGTGTTTGATAAAACTTCGTAAGGGCTTAGTCTGCCCCTGCTAAGTTGGTAATGACTTGAGATTGCACTTAGTTTTGCAATTTTATCCAATTCTTTTAGGTTACTATCAGAGGTAAAAGCATAAATGGTCAAGTTTTTGTTAATTAAAGAAAGGATTAAGTCTTTACGAAAGGTATATAGGCTTGAAGCAACTGTACCAATTATATGTACCTTCATTAGCTATCAACCTTATTAATAATTGCTAATTGTTTTAAATACTCATTTATAATTTCATCATCAACTTTTAAATTACTTCGTCTTTTTAAAATAATATGCATCATATTGATAGCGTCTGCTAACTTGACGATTGACTTTTTGACAGCAAATTTTTGTATATTAAATTTGTATTCAGTTTCTGATAAAATGTTTTGATAATACTTCTTGATAATTTGTGTTTGCGTGTTATAACCTTTAAGCATTTTCTGTTTAGTTGCACTACTCTCTTCACGGTAGTAATATAAATACTCTGGTAAAAAGCCTACTTTTAAATCATCTTTAATAGCTGCAGATAGCCAAAGTTCATGATCTTCCGCAAGTGCGTTAAATTCATTATATAAATTACGTTGGCACCATGCTTTTTTAGCTAAGATAGAAGCATGTAAAATACCCGACTGACCTAGTAAGGCATCTTTTTTTGTAACTTGCTTTGGAAAATAAGTCCTAATACCGATAATTTCATTATTATTTCTAATGGAAATCAGAGAAGTAGAAACCAAATCAAATTGTGGATTGCATTGCAGAAAATTTAATTGCTTAGCTATTCGTTCTGAATGCATCATATCATCCGCATCCATTCTTGCAATGTAAACGCCTTTGGCTTCACGTATAATTTGATTTAATCTCGCAGGTAATTTTTTATTGATGCCATCCGAGATTACTCTAATTCTATTGTCTTGTTTTGCGAAATCTTTAGCAATCTCGAGTGAGTTATCTTTTGAGCCGTCATTAACTAAAATAAGCTCAAAATTTTGATAGCTTTGAGCTAATATCGATTTTATGGCATCTGCTAAGTAGTCTTCTGCGTTATAAATAGGAACACCGATTGTGATTAATGGTTGATTATTCATTAAAATATCTCAAATAATGGATTAAGCCTATAGGGGGTTAAGTCACTAAAGCGAGTTGTGGTAAGATAAAAGTAAACAATGCAAAGGCAAATAAACAATAATTTTATAAATACTCCTTTTATTTTAACAAAAATTGTAGGTAAAATGATAACCATTGTCCAAGTAAAGTAATTTAAAATTCGTTGTGGTCCAGAGGGGTTTGTTCCTAAAAATGCAATCGGTATTAGTAAAGCAATACCTGAAAAATATAAAGTTGATAGCTTTATAAAAACTTCATCTTGAATTTTTAGTTTGGCATTCATAGCTAATATAAATAAGGCAAGAATGACATAGAAACCTAAGGTGAATAATCCACCAACATTATCACCTTTTGCATAATCTTCATATCGTACATTGTCTTTAGCTATATATTGAATCAAAGGTGCAGCGGCAAGAGCGGTACCCATTATCACAAACAAGACTTTATAACGAATTTTAATCTTAAGATTAACCACAAAATAAAATGGAATCATAAATAAGGCTGAAATATGAAACATCGACGCTACTAAACATACCAATAAATATCGCCAAAACTTATTATCTAATAGTGCTGGCATCGCATACATCATAATTGCCATGGCAATACCTTGTCGCAATCCATTAAAAAAGAAACTATAAACACCAAAGGTAATGTATATAATGACTGCTAATAGATAGTTTTGGGCGTATTTTTTGATGAACTTTAAGTAGCTAAAAACAATAAATAATGCGGTAATAGATAACAGCCAAGCATAATTATGAGTAAGATGCAATAATAAATAATCAAATAGTTGATAACCTTTTTCGACATCGTCTCTAAATTGATAATAATTAGGGTCTAAACTATTAGTGTAGTTGCTTACATAACCTCCAGTATCCGTACCTACTCTATAACTTCTCATACCTGCAAAAAGCGATAAAAATAGTAAAGGTATCCAAAACGACTTCCTGCCGGTTGCTTTTTGTTCTAAAGCTATCCAGACAATTACTAACACTAAGACGGCGAAATATGGAAGCATTAATTAACCCATATACAGTAGCAAACAATTACATTGAGAAAAAATTGCTTTGTGACTATTCATAAAAAATTCATTTTTCTTATTGGGTTTTTAATTTTTTCAAAGTTATCTTTTCCAAAAATCAATACGCCAACTGCTAGAGCACAATATTTTAATTTATTTTTTGACCATGGCGTATTTATATAAAAGGTAGTAAAAGCTTGAGCTATTTCTTTTCTTGATAAAAAAAAGGAATTACCTAAAGTAATATAAAAATATTTTTCAGGATTCATAGCATGCTGTTCCAAGTATTTTTCTTTGAACCAATCAAAGTCTTTCGTTGTAACATCACTTAATCTTGCAACAAATAAATCTTTAGCGATTGCAGCACTATACAAAGACAAAATATTGTTATGGAAGTTTATTTTAGAGACACCTTGACTATGCTGACGATAGCAATAAAGCTTATCAGACAAATTTCCCATCTTATAGCCCATTAATGCCAATCGATAGAGCCAATCATAGTCTTCAGCTCCAATACGATTAAATGATTCATCAAACAAACCATGTTCTTGAATAATTCGTATCTTTGTAAGCACAGCGGAGCCGCAAAAAGGCGGATGAGGATTAACTTTGAATGATTTATATATGTTTTCATTCTCAATTGGATACTGAATGGATGAAACTATCTTTCCTTTATCTGACATAATATTAATCGCAGAGCCAACAACATCTAAGCTTTTTTCCTCTAGAAAAAAGACAAGCTTCTTAATTCTCTCGGGATCACTTAGATCATCCGCATCTTGAAATGTTAAATAATCCCCTGTAACCTTATCTTTAAGGAAATTAGACGTTTTAAGATAACCTAGGTTTTCATTATTCTTAAACAGTTTAATATTCATGTTAGGATGAATGAGAATAAACTCTTTAATAATTTGTAAGCTCTTATCATTGGAACAATCATCACATATTAAAATCTCTAAATTTTGATAAGTTTGATTTTCAAGAGAAATCAAAGTATTTAAAATAAAATTTTCTGCATTATATACAGGCATGATAACGGAAACTTTTTTTTCTAGGCACATTACTTTATCTCTAATAGTAATTAATTAATTTTTAATTAAAGTATTTATATATAACCTTACTGAATACAACTTACTTATTGTAGTGAAATTTAAATAAGCAATTTTAAACATAGGATGTCTAAACAGGTCAGGATTATTTAAATACATATGTCGATATTTATCTTGAACAACATCAGCATGTTTACTCATGGATTTTTTTTCTAGTAAATTAGGTAAAATAAATAAATATTTACTTAGCTGGAAAAAATAATTCTTTAACTGCTTATTAGCATTTAATTTAAATATACTTTGGCTTATTTCATCTAAAAATTTTAAATGATCATATAAAACTGTAATTTTAACAGCCTTACGAGTAGCAGAATTGTGGGATAAGTAATAGTTATAAAAAATTTTATCTATCTGCATAATAGTGTGAGCCTCAAAAATCGCAAGATGGGTAAATAGCAAATCCTCTGCATAAGCCATATTTTCATTAAAACGTAAATGATGTTGGTTAATAAAATCCAACTTATATAAATGAACCCACAATGATAATGGAGTTAAATTATTATTTCTTATAAAATCTATATTATTATTATAGACCGCAAATTTTTGGGGTACCCTAGTTCGTATATGCCCAGTATCATTTACATCTCTTACACCAAATTGAATAATATCTGGATTATGTTCCATAGCAAAAACCAATAACTGCTCAAAGGCTTCTTTTTCAAGATAATCATCACTATCTAAAAAGTAAATCCATTCGCCTTTAGCCATTTCAATGCCAAGATTTCTAGCTATACTAACGCCTTCATTATCCTTTTGAATTAATTCAATTCTATTATCTAATTTAGCAAATTCCTGACATATATATTTAGTATCATCATTACTACCATCATCAACAATAATAATTTGTAAATTTTTATAAGTTTGATTAATAACTGATTCTAGACATCTTCTTAAATAATTTTCAGTATTATAGACTGGAATAACAACACTAATTAATTCAGTATTCATATTTTCATTTTCTCACTTTAGAATTAATGTTAAATTTATTTACTATAAATTGTAAAACAGTTTTTTTAGAATTTTTTTCTAATCCTACTATAAATATAACTAATAATGTTAAGCTTGCTGTTATTACACCTAAGATAAGTAAATTTGAAAAATTTTGGTATTCAAAAAGCTCTAAATAAATTAATGTACGCATTAAAAATAAAAGAACAATACTGACTAAAATTAAGTTTAAGAGAACATAATTAATGAAACCTTTACTATCGAATTCTGGAATCAATTTTTTTGTTATTATCAAATTAACTATACCCGCTAGAAGAATTATTAAACTTTCAATGATAAAAGCCCAATAGTAATTAAAACCATATAAAAATAAAATATAAATAATAGGTACAGAAATTAAAATAACAGAAC
The DNA here is from genome assembly GCF_031975715.1 of Moraxella sp. CTOTU46711. Lineage (NCBI taxonomy): Bacteria > Pseudomonadati > Pseudomonadota > Gammaproteobacteria > Moraxellales > Moraxellaceae > Moraxella > Moraxella sp. CTOTU46711. Next base: position 344,386 of record NZ_DALYMP010000001.1, on the reverse strand, counting down.
CAGTTATTAGACTGATACCTTTAATATTTCCTGTTGCATGTATCAAACTGTTCAATGGTAAAAATATACTATTAACTAATACCGAGAGTATCATTAAAATTGAAATAGGTTTGCTATATTTTGGAGGATGTACTAACCAAATTTTTAAAATATAGTCTATATTCATTAAAACTGGCGCACATAATAATAAAAGTAAGTAATAAGAATATTTAGAAGCATAAATTGTTAATTCATTCATTCTTCTTATATCATTTTCAGCGTAGCTTCTCATCAATTGAGGTCTAACTGCCATTAAAAAGCTTCCCGAAAAACTTCCTAAAGCTCCCATTATTTGATTACCAATTTGAATACTAGCAACCATAATTAAACCAAAAAAATTGTTCATTATAAGAGTAATACCATGAGTTTTCAAAATAACTGAAAAGTTTCCATATAAATCCCAGCTGACAAACTCAAAAATTTTCTTTAAGAATAACTTATCTATATCTCCTTTAAGTTTAGCCTCAATATATTGATTCCTAACTACTCTAACATATAAACATCTAGTAATTATGGTCGCTAACAATAAACCTAAAGAGTAATAAATTAATCTATTATCGGCAAAATAGATCAATAAGTAAGATACTAATAATTTAAAAAAAGTGTCAAAGATACTTATAAAAGCATATGCTTTGAAGTTTTCTTTAGCGATTAATAACGCCTCAAATGGAATAGTTATAATCAAAATAAATAATGATAATACAGATAAATGTAAAATTTTCTGAGCAGTATCAATTTTATTAATTGGCAAAATTATATAATGACTAATAGCTATACTTCCAATAATCTCTAAGATCAAACTAATAAATATAGCTATCCCTATATGTAAAAAAAATGAGGTTACGAAAAGACGTCGAACATGATCAACTTCATTCTTTACCATTGCAATGTTAAAAAAGCGATTAGTGGCAGTAGATAAGGCGGTTTGTATAAAACTAATTAATGCTACAATACCACCAACAGTACCGTATAAACCATAATCTTGTGCACCTAGATTATTTAGAACAAGTCTTGTTGTAAATAAACTGACTACTAAGGTAATTATTAATCGAAGGTATAAAGCAATTGTGTTCAAAGCTATTTTTTTATTAGACATAAAGCCTATTTTCCACCTAAAGATATTTTGATATTAAATAAAATTAGTCTTATAACCTTCGACATATTTTAAAAACTGTGATCTTAGCCAACTTGTATCTTTACTATTAACATTTTGCAGGGATACTTGCTCTACGATATTTGCAATCTCATCATAACTATAAAAATGCTCTTTTGCTTTCATAATGAGTGGATGCTGTGTGGTTTCGATATTATCCCCATCAATAATAAGCTCTTCATATAGCTTTTCACCCGGTCTTAGACCGGCAATCACTATTTCAATATCACCATTCGGATTATTTTGGTCTTTAACTTTAAGTCCACTTAAGCTAATCATACGCTTGGCCAAGTCCATAATCTTGACTGGCTCACCCATATCCAGCACAAATACCTCGCCGCCATGTGCCATTGCGCCTGCCTGAATTACAAGCTGAGCCGCTTCAGGAATCGTCATAAAATACCTTGTCACGTCTGGATGCGTCAAGGTGATAGGTCCGCCTGCGGCAATTTGTTTATTAAACAGCGGTACGACAGAACCTGATGAACCTAATACATTACCAAATCTTACCATACTGATAGTGGTTGTTGATTGGTCTGCAGCCATCGCTTGACACGCCAACTCTGCCATGCGTTTGGTAGCGCCCATGACATTGGTTGGTCGGACGGCTTTGTCAGTGGAGATGGCCACAAAAGTCTCTACGCCCGCACTGACTGCGCCTTTTAAAGTATTGTAAGTACCAACAAAATTATTGATTACACCCTCGTATTCGTTACTTTCGACGATAGGGACATGTTTATAAGCGGCTGCATGGTAGATGGTTTGAACCTTGTACTGGTTGCATAACAGTTCAATAAGTTTTTGATTGGTAACACTGCCTAGGTGCACATATAACGGCGTCACAGTCGGTAGTTGTCTTTCCTGCTGCATATTTTTAGCAAGTTTTTGTAGTTCACCATGTATGGCGTAAAGCGCATACTCTGACAGTTCAAATAATACCAAGGCTTTCGGTTGCTGCTTTAATATTTGCCGACATAACTCACTACCAATTGAACCGCCCGCCCCTGTGACCATGACAACTTTATCTTTGATATTTTTGGCAAGAAGCGATGTATCTGGTTTAACCGTATTTCGTTGTAACACATCTAGCACATCAACCGGTTTAATATCTGATAATTTAATTCGACCACTGGTGATTTCTTCCAAACTTGGAATTTCACTAATTTTAACTGGTACATTTTCTAATTGCTTAACAATATGCTCTTGGATATGACGCTGATGGCTAGGTAATACAAAAAATACATGATTAACTTCCAAGTCTGTTATTAAAGACTCAAGGTTATCTTTAGGGTAGACCTTAACCCCTAATACCCTAGCACCAATAAAGTTATCATTGACATCGATAATCCCAACTATTTTAAATTGGTGAGTTTGATGAAGCACATGCATCAAATCTTTGGTTATGTGACCCACACCGTAGATTAATACATTTTCTTTTTTTTGTGTGTAAAATTCAGGATGCAATGTTCTTGAAATAATAAATTGCAAAACAATTCGGCTATTCCATATCCATAAATAAAGCAAAAAAACATGGATAGCGGTCGCCGCTCTAGGAATATCAGGTGTTACCCCTAAAAAAATCAGTATTTGACTAATTAATAGATAACCTAACAAAACTACAAGCGCCCAGCGCATACTCTCATCTTGAAAAACTCGGATAACATGCGAGTAAAACTTAGTAACCGCTAAAAAGATAACAGGTAAAGCGCCAAGTAGCATAATTGACAAGATATTGGTATGAAAATCAAATTTTGCATACCTTAGGGCAATCGCTAAAATCAAAGTAATAATAGATGCAATATAATCTATCACAAACAGGCTCACCACTTTTAGCCAGCGAGGCTGCTCAATCGCATTGGATAGTACAGTAAAAGCTAAAGGCGCTTTAGTAGCGTTAGTTGTATTGCTCATATAAAACCTAATAGATGATAGGGCTATGATTCATCTTTATATCGTTAATCTTTTAATTTGTATTCATAACCATACTGATCATTGTACTTACCAATTATCGATTGTTTCGCATCATTGAAAATAATCCCTTCTACTTTTACATTCGCACGCTGTAATCTTTCAATTGAATAATTAATTTGTTTAACAGTTGATATATCGTAACGCGCCACAAATAAGACTGAATCAACCAATTGCCCTAACGATTGCGCATCTGAAGTACCCAACACTGGAGAGGTATCAATAATAATATAGTCATAGAACTGACAATAAAAATTGAGTAATGCTTTCATTTTTCTACCTAGGAGCAATTCTGAAGCGTGGCTATGTCCTTTGCCCCTAGGTACAAAATGCAGATTTTCATATAGCGTGGTTTGAATCATATAGCTGCTATTAGCAGCATCAATCGTATCATCAACCAAATAGTCAACCAGTCCATTGATATTTGGCAAATTAAATCGATCTTGCAGATGACCTAATCTAGTATCGGCGTCAATTAACAGTACACGTTTACCTGTCATTGCCATTGCCACTGCAAGGTTGGCTGAAATAAATGATTTACCAATACCAGGGCCTGCACCCGTCACTAACAACGTGTTGCCATCGGTTTTTGTTGCATTAAACAATAAATGAGTGCGAATGGACTTAAAGCCTTCACTAACAATACCTTCAGGTTCGATTTGCTCAACCAAGGGAATTTTAGTTGATTTACTTTTTAACAACCGCGTTAATCGAGGCGAATGAGGAATGACACCAATCACCGGAATATCTGTATTGTTCTCTAATTCTTCTAAATTTTTCACGCCTGCAAACAGCAATGATTTTAAGAATGCTAGCCCGATACCTAACATCAAGCCTAAAAGTGTCGCAATTAAGACAATTTGCGCTTTTTTTGGTGCAATAGGTTCATAGGTGTTAATAGGTAAATCTATGATGCGTACATTACCCAATTGTCCAGATTTGACAATTTGAAGCTGCTCATAGTTTTTAAGCATATTTAAATAAATTTCATTGCTAATCTTAACGTCACTCGATAACTCTAAAAACTGACGTTGAACTTCTGGAATACGTGTAATATTTTCCTGAAGTGAATTTTCCTTGTCTTTTAATTCCTGAATCTGCATATTTAATTGCTTTAATACAGGATATTCATCCGTATAGCGCTCGGATAATTCTGCTCGTTTTAGCTCAAGTTCACGAAGATTGGTTTCAATCTCAGATCTTACTTTGATAGCTAGTTCAGCTTCTTTATCAATATCAACTGTCGCATTTTGTTCACGAAAGTTATTAAATTTTGCTTCCGCTTCGGCAAGTTTTGTTTTTAATTTAGGTAGTTGCTCTTGCATAAATGCGAGGGTTTTAGTCGTTTCCGCGCTACTTTTATCAAGATTTTGCGTTTCATACATTTTTACGATGCGCGTTAAGGTATTAGTGATTTCATCTTGATTAGCGCCTGTAAGTGAAGCATCTAAAATGCCTGTTTGCTTGCCTTTCTCAGCCACTGCAAGTGTAGTACGTAAATTACTAATCGCTTTAGCGGGTGTAAGTTTACTTACATTGTAAGAGTAGCCAGGTGCTAATGAGGTCACTTGAATATCAATATTACCTGCGCTCGTTTTAAAACGCGATGCGGTTGCAACTTTACCCGTAAACTCTGTACCATCAGGAGAGATCAGTTTAAAATTTTGGCTGTCAATTGCTGTCAACACGAAATTCTTGTTTTGATAAGCTAATGGTACATTAAATTCAGCTATCCAAAGTCCCACCTTTAAGTTACCCACACCATTGTCTGTATGACTAACCAGAACACTTTTCTTGGTAAGTAATTTGTCTAAAAAACTGTCTTTAAGTTGATTGACAGTTAAATCTAAATGCAATTGATTTATAACAGGCCACAGAATCATGCGAGAATTAATGATTTCTACTTCCGTTTGTGCAGAACCATCTTGAGCGTTTAGAAGACCGGCAACATCCTCACCTAACGCAGAAACACCTGAGGATTTTTTGTCAACTTGAATTAATGAGTTGGTTTTATAAATTGGCGTTGCCGATTGGGCATAGTAAATACCGCCTAATAAACCAAGTAACAGCATTGATAAAATTAATTTCCAATGATTTAATAAGACCGCGATTAACGCTCTTAAATCAATTTCATCATCATTTACTTTCTGATCCATGCTTACTCACTTGATTCTAAACTACGATAAAATACATTTTAATTGTTACAGAATAAATAAATTTTTCTTATAATTTCGAAAAATTCGCTAGCTTTAGAAGTTAAGCTAATTTATCCTTCCAGCTTTCTACAGCTTTACTGAGCACTGCTCGACTTTCATAAAATCTTTCAATGGGTAGTTTATAAGGATCGGCTACATTTTCGTTTATCCAGTGACCAATCCGATATACTTTCCCACGTTGGCTTGAATAATTTTGTTTTATCCAACTCTCTTGATCTTTAGACATACAAAGTACTAAATCAAAGGTTTGCATCAATTCTTGGGTAAGCTGCTGGGCGCGATGACTACGCATATCAACATTCCATTCATCCATCACTTGAATGGCTTTTTCATCTGCCCCTTCGCCCACTAATGCGCTTAATCCCGCTGATTTAACGATTAGATTAGGGTGCTGTTTCTGTAATAGCGCTTCACCAATGGGGCTACGGCAGATATTACCAACGCATACCACTAAAATTTTTTTAAATGACATCGTTAATTTCCATTCGTTAAAAACTGCTAGCCACACTTGTAATTGAAGTTAATGGTAAGATTTGACTGATTACACGGTTCCAACGTGTCAGGCCTGTTGGGTCTACATACACGACATCACCCGGCTGCATTTTGAATCGATTTGCAACCGAAAAATTTGTAATGGATGTTAAATCAATATGATAGATATTTGACTCGTTTTGGTAGCTATTTTCTCTTAGTACGTATACCTTTTTGGCATTTGCAGAGGTAGGTACCATACCATTGGCTTCCCCAATCGCACTAATCAAACTTAACCCATTATCAGGAATCTGGATAGTACTCGGTTTGGTAAACTCACCCATTACGGTGACTTTATGATTGGTAATATCACCAACTTTGATAGTATCACCATTTCTCAAATATAGCGAGTTTGGGGAATAGCCGGCATTTTGTAGTGATTTAAAACCAAAGTTATAGCTTCTACCGTCGCGTATCAGCTGAATGTTATTGGTATCTGAGGTATTAATAGTACCGCCTGCCATACTGATTGCGGTATAGAGATTGACGGGCTGATCTGCAATGTCATATTGCCCAGGCGATTTTACTTGTCCATCAACATAGAACTTATTCCCACGATAGGAGATAACCCGTACTTGCGGATCTGGGTGTTTAAGATAACGAGATAAACGGCTAGCTATTTGGTTGGTAAGTTGTGAAACTGTTAAACCTTCCGCTTTCACTCGTCCTATCATGGGAAACTGCAAAAAACCACTTTGGTCAACTAGGTAGCCGTTGGCATAAATATTATTCCCTGTGGATTGCACGACAGGTGTGATTTCAGGATATGCTGGTAAGAATATTTCAACCACATCGCCTTTTGCAATTGTACTATAGGTTGCAGCGGATTTTGAGACAGGCGGAAATGAGATCGTTCTCGGCCCTAATAGATTAGGTACTGGAATGTTATTTGCGGTTAATTCGGTCACATTAAAACGAATGCCATTATCTGCTACAAATGACACGGGTTGGTCGGGTACTGTCGATTCAGGCAATTTACCAACATTCATACCGCTAGTAATCGCTGTTTTAGAGCTGCATCCAGCAAGTGAAAGTGCAAAGATGATAGGAGATAATTTTATAAGCTTTGCTAACATGTGACAATCTCGTAGAATAAAAGGCAAAATCTAACAGTATTAACCAATATGGTGCGTAATTGTAATAAAAGTTTAATGCTACCCGCTTGTAAATTTTGTAAATTTAAGTAAGCAAAATAGCCATCATGACCTATCACTTTATCATGTTAACTATTGAAAAAAGCGTTAACTCTTATTTTCAATAATGTTTAATCCATTATAGCATTATAGATTTGCTTGATAAACAATTAAAAATAATACCTTAATCATTCTTTTATAAAGCAATTTTAGTTTAAAAAAAAAGCTCCTGTAATTAGGAGCTTTAATTTGGTACCAGTGGTCGGACTCGAACCGACACGCTTTTAAAGGCAACGGATTTTGAATCCGTCGTGTCTACCAATTTCACCACACTGGCATAGATGGCTATAGCTTTTTAGTTCATCTGTAATCGGCTATGTGGGGTGGTATTTTAGCAACTTTATTTTTTTTTGCAACAACTTTTTCAATTATTTCTGTCTTGAACCAAAAAATACCTAAAAAATAATTTTTCAATAAAATCGATACGTTTTTAACACACTCACTTACTACTTTGTATAGTATTCTTGCCCGCCACTTAATCATAATATCGCTAAAAACTAGGGTTAAATTTGTTAATTTATGACTTTTAATCAACCTACCACAATCTTTTTTAACACAATGCTATGTATTATCACAGCATTAATGGCAGGTTGTAATTCATCAAATAACAATCAAAATTCAACGTCGGCCAATAACCAATCTACCAAAGAATCTACCAAAGCTATTTCAAAAAATGCGCCTGCTGCCCCTTCACCTAAAGTGATTCAGAATCTACATATAGCCGCTTTTTCTAATCTTCGTATGGTATTGCCTATCTTGGTATCAGATTTTAACCACAATTATCCGAATATAAAGATTCAAATTACCTTTGAGCCCAATGCTGCGCTGTATGATACGGTCAATGCCAATCCTCAAAGCTTTGATATTTATTTAGCGGGTAATCAGAGTTATCCAAAGCAAATGCTTGCCAGTATTAAGGGTGCTAAAGCAGCGCCCTTTACTTATACCCGGGGTCAGCTAGTGCTTTATAGCCATAAATACCCCATGGACATTAGCCCTACAACCACGCTGGATCAGTTGATGCTCGACAATAAACCCTTTAGTTTAGCGATAGCCAATCCAAAGAGTTTAGCTTATGGCGTGGCAGCAGAAGCCTGGTTGGTCAATCAAAATCTTTATAATAATATCAAGCCTAAGATTGTTTATACCAATACTCTAGATGAAACTTTTGCGTTAACGGATAGTGGAAAAGCAGATTTTGGATTTGTAAGTCTGTCTCAAGTATTGAATAAACCCAATGACAATGCCCTTCAAAATGTGAAGACGCTAACCAATAACTATTTAATACTACCTAAAGATAGTTATCCGCCAATTCTTCAAGATGGCATTATTTTGAACCACCCTGAAACCAGTCAAATTTTTGTGGATTATCTAAAATCAGCAAAAGCACAAGATGTTTTAACCGATGCGGGGTTTTTGCCGATTTGTACCGCCACCACCATCTTACCTGCTTGTAAATAAGTAATTGGGTTTTAACCATTTGCTACTTACAAACAGGTAATTAATTTGCAATCACTGATTTTAATTGATTAGCTAATGCTGCTAAGCGTTCATGATCGCCTTGACGCTCTTCATGCAAGCCAAGATGATAAATACTGCTTGGAATCAAATGAACGTGGTAATGAAATACCGATTGTCCTGCCTCTGCATTATTTAACTGCATCTGCACAATACCTTGGCGATTAAATACCTTGCGCTGCGCTGCCATGACTTTTTGCGCGGTGCTGAAAACTGCCGCAATGTAATCTGCTGGCATATCCGACAATTCAACGGCTTCACATTTTGGAATCACTAAAACATGCCCTTCTGCCATCGGCATGATATCCATAAAGGCAAGCGTTTTGTCATCTTCATAAACTTTATGGCTAGGAATCTCGCCACGAAGAATTTTGGCAAAAATATTTTGATTGTCATACTGCATTGATTACATTCCTTTTCTTATTTAAATCAGAATAAAAAACGAGGCTAAGAAATAAGTCCTAGCAATTACGCTAAGCAAAAAAATCTAATATGGTTTCATTCAAGATAAATTGTCGATCATCACCTAGCATAGTGACATCATAATTATGTACAAAGCTGACTGCTAATGCGCGACTAGGATCACACCAAGCCATAGACCCATTATAACCCATATGTCCAAATGCATCAGACACATCATGGAACACACTAAATACGCGATGATAACCGAGTCGCCATGCCATAACCGCTGGCATGATTTTGTCAAATTGCTCATTGTGAATGGTTGAAAGTGCCTTAAAAAGAGCAGAATTAATTAACGTTTTACCTTGCCAAACACCGCGATTTGCAAGCATTGCATATATTGTAGCCAACGCTACCGCACTAGCCACACCATTTGCGGCAGGAATTTTCGCCTGTAGCGTGATAGGGTGATAATAATTAAATTGTCTGCTACCGATGGGTACCAGTGCTGAATTATAATCTTCGATATTGATATTAGCAGGTTGAAAATACAGCGCATTAATGGCCTGCGTCGTCAAAGGACCGTCCGATTGAGACAATGTTAACCATGCTGGGTAAAAAGGGAGTGATTGATAAAATTGTAGCGTTGAGTCAGCATCTTGAGTGAGTAAAGGCTTGGCCTGAGTCTCTTTGGCACGTATTTGACTGGCAACCTTTTCAACTTTGTCTTTGGGTACCCCAACGTAAGCTTGACCGACCAAATCGAGCGGTTCCAATAAATAATATTCTAGGGCTTGCTGCAGCGGTAATTGCGTTACTTTTTCAATCAGCCCACCCAATACCCAGCCTGATACCAAGGCACTATAAGCCGCGCTAGAATCCGCATTGGAAGCCGCACTGGATTTGGTTGACTGATTAATAGGCTGCTTATTATTAGCTGAACTATTACCTGAACTATACGTATTAGTTGGACTATTTAGTGCCATTTGCTCGACATTACTGAGCATCAGTTGCCAATCTAGCATGTCTTTGGCATGTTCGGTAACACTGACAATATTAAATAATCCCGACTCGTGCGTTAGCATATCACGCAAAGTGACGCTATCTTTGCCATTTTGGGCAAAGGCTGGCCAATAACTGGCCAGGGTTTTGTCATATGCTAAAAGATTTTGACTCACTAAAATATGAATCAACGTAACCAGTATGCCCTTGCCTGTCGAAAAATTCAGCGACAATGTGGATGGCTGCCAAGGGGTAACTTGCTGGTTAGTCTTATCAACATTTGCGATACCGTGAGCCAATTGAGTGACCGCTTTACCTTGATGAAAAATGACCAGACTGCAGCCACCTACCTTTTGATTAAGATCAAATTGTGATAAGAGTTGTGCTAGGTTTTGATTAAGCACTTGATAATCCATTAAATCCTTCATTGCTTCAATAGCATCCTAAAAAATCCTGTGCTAAAAAACATTCTGCTAAAAAAATAGCTGCTTAACATTGAACCCTTATTGAAATTTTTCTGTCGCTTTTTTATCGCTATTATTTAGCCTGCGCTTGGGTGATTTTCCCAATCAAATTGGCTTTTGGTGTAGTGGCATCATACACACCAAAATCCACCTGCTCATCACGATTATCAAATTTTGCGATAAACTCCACTTCAGAGGGCAAAAAAATCGGCAATTTAAACGTCACATCACAGGTAAAGCTCTCTGGCAAATCACCCAATGAACCCAAGCATTTGGCTTTTGTCCACATACCATGGGCAATGGCTTTTGGAAAACCAAATGCCTTGGCAGATAAAGGATGCAAATGAATCAGATTAAAATCTCCAGAGATAAATGCATAGCGACGCCCAATATCTTCGGGAATTTCCCAAAATTCATGCATATCATTGTCATCAAGTGTGGGCTTGGCTTCTACTTGCGTCGTCGATGATTTTTGAGTCGTTTTTTGACGTTTTTGGCGTGATAAATACGTCGAAGTCCCTTCCCAAACCAGCTCATCTTTTTCAAAAACTTTAGTCACAAAATCAAATTGCTTACCACGATCATGGTCGCGCAGATTAGCAAAGCTCACCGCCATTTTAAAAATTGCACTATCTTTAATGCGCCGATATTGAGTAACACTGTTTTGAACATGAATCAAGCCGAGCATGGCAAAGGGAAATGGCTCTTTGACCATCATGTTCATCTGTAATGACTGCGACAGCACCGCAAAATACGTCGGGGGCACATAGCTATTGTTTTCAAAACCACAAATTCTGCGGTAATCGGCTAAGTTATCATGGTCTATTTCAAGCGTGTTCACGCTATAAGTAGCGTTGGGCAACACCGCATGGGCTGACTTGTCTTGGTCGCCAATGGGTAAAAAACTTTTGATAATATTGGCATAGGTGGTGTGCGGCTTTGGCAAACGACTAAAATTTTGGTCTGACATACAGACTGTCCTTACTTTTTTACTTTTTAAGCTTGAGCCAACAAATGGCTATTTGATTAGATAGTATTCGGGGTATATTCCATTACTTTTCATTACCATCAGATCTCAAAATCTGAGAACTTAGTTTATTATAATCGAATGTCACAATCTAATTGTTGATTTTTTGCATAAAGCTTAGTTTAAGTTTGACTTAGAAAAAATGATGAAAAAAAATCAGTACCGACATTTTCGATACTGATTTTTTCAGCCCGTCAATAATTACGCACCCAACACACTTTGACCACAGACGCGAACAATGTTGCCATTGACGCCGCCCGATCCAGGGCAAGCCAGCCAGGCAATGGTCTCAGCGACATCAATCGGCAAACCGCCCTGGCTCATTGAGTTCATCCTACGACCTGCTTCTCGAATCGCAAAAGGTATCGCAGCGGTCATTTGGGTTTCGATAAATCCTGGCGCTACCGCGTTGATGGTAATACCGTTCTTTAACGTAGGCGCAGTCGCTTGTACCGCGCCAATCACGCCAGCTTTGCTCATGGCATAATTGGTCTGTCCCAAATTGCCCGCAATACCGCTAATGGATGATACGCATACAATTCTCGCGTTTTCATTGAAACTATCATGACTGAGTAAGTAATCATCAATTTTTTCTTCTGCATTGAGATTGACGTTCATGACGGCATCCCACATGTTATCATCCATTTTCGCCAATGTTTTGTCACGCGTTATGCCTGCATTGTGGACAATCCCATCTAAGCCGCCACGTTTGGCTGCCGCTGCGGCTATTTTTTCACCGGCATCGTCGGCGGTGATATCTAATGTTAAAGTAGAGCCGCCTATCTCACCTGCTACTTTTTGCAAGTCCGATTGCTGTGCAGACACATCGACACAGATGACATGTGCGCCATCACGCGATAATACCTTTGCGATGGCTTCACCAATACCTCGGCTCGCGCCAGTCACTACCAGTGTTTTACCTTTTAAAGGCTTTTGCCAATCAACCGTGACTGGGTTGCCTTCACCCACTCTCACCACTTGTCCTGACACATACGCAGAACGCGGTGAGGCAAAAAAACGTAAAGTAGATTCAAGGTTTTGCGCCGCATTTGGGTCTACATAGATAAGCTGGCTTGTGATACCGCGCTTAAATTCTTTACCGACTGATTTAACAAATCCTTCTAAAGCACGCTGGGCTGCTGCCTGTGCAATACTGGTGCATTTTTCAGGTGGCAAGCCAATGACGATAACGCGACCTGAGCGGTCAATCGAACGCGCAATCGGATGAAAGAAGTTGTAAACTTGTTTAAGCTCATGGGTTGTCTTGATACCTGAAGCATCAAAAATAGCCACTTTAAAATACTGATTCGCGCCAAACTGCTCGGCGTCAATCTGTGCATTTTGTAAAGCATCACGCGCTGACTCATTGGGGTCTAGATAGACATCCGCTTGCACATTCGCCAAGACTTTGGCGATGTCATTTGCTATGACAGCGTTTTCACTGATCCCAAAAATGACACTGCCTGTCACGGGTGCTTGACCGTCTTTGTAACGCTCAAGGTTAATGGGCATCGGTAAACCCAAATTTTGGGCAATCTTACGTCCCAGTGGGTTTTGAACGAATTCGGAATAATGGTCTGACATAAAGACTCCTTTGTATAATTAGTTTTGCTTAGGCTATTAGATAAGGCTTAATTAAATACTAAGTTCAACACTGAGTAAAACACTAATTTAAAAAAATTTTCTGTCTAAATTCTATACCAATCAAGCAATATTGAACAGTCATATCAAATAAAATTTTATTGGTTTTATTGATTTATATAAATTATCGTTATATATATACCTTTAGGCGATATTTTTGTCTGCGTTTTATGGTAACATCACTAAAACTTAAAAAGTTTAGTTATTTTTAAAAGATTTCGTTATTTTTAAAAAGTTATTTGGTTTAAGCTTAGCCAATTTTTTTAATTAATTGCTCAAAAGGACTTTTCTATGGACAATTTTCAACACCCAACTCACCAGCCTGCTGGCAAAAAGGTCGCTATTTTAGGTGGCAACCGTATTCCGTTCGCCCGCTCAAATGGCCAATACGCCAATGTCAGCAACTCTGAAATGTTGACGGCTGCCCTTAACGGCTTGGTGGAACGCTATAATTTACAAGATAAACGCTTGGGTGAAGTGGTGGCAGGCGCGGTCATTAAATTAAGCCGTGATATCAATCTCACTCGTGAATGTGTGTTAAGCACGGCGTTAAGTCCGCAAACACCTGCTTATGATGTGTCACAGGCGTGTGCTACGGGACTACAAGCGGCTTTCGCGGTGAGCAATAAAATCGCCTTGGGGCTGATTGATTCGGGGATTGCAGGCGGTGTGGATACCACTTCTGATGCCCCTTTAGGCATTGGTGATGGGCTGCGTAAAGCGCTGTTAAAACTTAATAATGCCAAAACCAATAAAGATCGCTTGCAAGCGTTATTAAGCATTAACCCAAAAGACTTGATTGATGCACCGCAAAATGGTGAACCTCGTACCAAATTATCGATGGGTGACCACCAAGCCATCACCGCACTTGAATGGGCGATCACCCGTGAAGCACAAGATGAGTTTACCTTTAATAGCCATAAGAACTTGGCGCGTGCTTACGATGAGGGATTTTTTGATGATTTAATCACGCCATTTAAAGGTTTAACACGCGACAATAATCTACGTCCTGATATTTCGTTAGAAAAATTGGCGTCATTAAAACCTGTATTTGGTAAGAAAAATGCCAACCCGACTATGACAGCTGGTAACTCAACACCGCTGACCGATGGCGCATCTTGTGTGTTATTAGGCACAGATGAGTGGGCAGCGGCGAATGGATTAAAACCGCTTGCTTATCTCACCTACCAAGAAACCGCTGCGGTTGATTTTACAGGTAAAAAAGGCGTTAAAGAAGGCCTCTTGATGGCACCTGCGTATGCTGTCCCACGTATGTTGCAACGTGCAGGCTTAACGCTGCAAGACTTTGATTATTATGAAATTCATGAAGCATTTGCCTCACAGGTATTGTCTACGCTTGCTGCGTGGGAAGACGAAAGTTTTTGCAAAGAACGCTTAGGTCTTGATAAACCTCTTGGCGCGATTGACCGCAGTAAACTTAACGTAAATGGCTCATCACTTGCTGCAGGGCATCCGTTTGCCGCAACCGGTGGTCGCATTCTTGCCAGCACCGCCAAACTACTGGATCAAAAAGGGTCGGGTCGTGCGCTGATTTCTATCTGTGCTGCGGGCGGACAAGGTGTGGTCGCCATTTTAGAAAAATAATCAAGTAACTAATACTAAGTACCTATACTTAAGTACTTATACCTAAGTACTTAAGTATTCAAATAATTGATAAATAATTACTTAAAAAAATAGTGTAAAAAAGGCGAGATAATGCACTCGCCTTTTTTATCGCCTAACTAAATTTAATCGGTTTTTCACCGTCCTCATTTTGCGGTTTATTTGGGTAGTGATGATCATGACCGATATCACAGTCTTCTGCCGCTTTTTTTGGACGATGAATATAGCCAGTGCGCTCTTCGACGCCCAAAAATTCATGCTCCCACACCATCACCGCTTGCATACAAGTTTGACGCTGTTCATCCGTCAACTTTCGACCATCTTCCCATTTGCCAAGCGAAATCGCTTGACGAAATTTTTCAACAATTTCAGGCGTTAACGCTGATAATATCGCTTGTTTATCCATGACTGAATTGTCCTTATACCCTTCAATAAATCACAATAGTTTAAAAAAATTTTGCTAAATAATTAAAAAATTATAGCAAATTAAGTGGATAAAATCTATTTGGCAAGTCGTCTCATATGAGCATAGCTGCCTACAATGATGTGATTACAAATTGGGCAATGTTAATTTGCACACAGATATTATATGCTTTGCTTATCAAAAGTTGTGAAAACTTATCTTATAAAACTTTACCTTATAAAATAGAGCACCCCTATGAACTCTCTCAAATACAGCTATCATCAACACGCTGTAACCCGTGTTTTTAATCAAAAGAAAACAGCTTTCAATCAAAAGCAGTTGGCTAAAGCAGTCTTTGTATTGAGCCTAATATCTGGCCAACATTGTGCGTTAGCAGCGCCTGTGTCACATGTATCGCCTGCGCCAGCTCAGCAATTTTCTTCACATACAGCCCTATCTACGCCGACGCCTATTACCACTACCCAAGCACTGCAAACGGCATTGACATCAGCCCATGAGCAAAATTTAGCGGCGCAAAAAGCATGGCTGCGGTTGTTGTATTATCCTGAAACAGTCACCACAAAACAGCCCTTTGAAAGTCGGGTCAACAATCGTTTTAATCCACAAGCGAGCCAACGACAATTTTTTGCCAGCGCGCAAGGTGCCAAAAATCCACAAGCGGAACTTGATGAAATCCTTACACAGTTATTTCACCCAAGCGAAAAAAATAATGCCTCTGTCCAATGTCGCTTTCCCGCTCGTACACAGTGGCTCATTGAAAATTTAGCCATCGACACCTCAAGCCTACCCCATCAACATTGTGATACGCTCGATTCATGGCTACAAAAAATCAATCCCCAATCCGTCTCATTAATTTTTGCCAGTGAGTATTTAGATAGCCCACCGTCTGCGTTTGCCCATAGTTTTTTGCGGTTTGATAATGCCGACCTTAGCAATCAATACTATTTGAACTTCACCCCGAAAGTCACCGACGGTGAGCATTTTTTAAAATTTGCTTACAAATCTAGTATTGGTGGCAATGCGGGCGAATTTACCATGACCAATTATCAGCAAGGTATCAAAGAATATTTGCAAGATAATGGGCGCAATGTATGGCAATATCAGCTCAATCTCACCGATAAACAAGTTAAACAACTTGCCTATCGAACTTGGGAAATCAAAGACCAAAACTTGCCCTATTATCTGTTATCAGATAATTGCGCCTCTGAAATTTTGGTGTTACTAAATTCTATTTTTCCCGATAAAAATTTTTTAGTGACTGATTCCCCAATGATTTCCCCTGCCCAAGTGGTACGCATGTTAAACCAGGAAAATTTGATTCGCTCTACCAATTTTAGTCCTTCCACACCGACTGTTGTGCAAGCGCAGTTAAATGCCCGCAACACGGCGAATCATCCCAAGGCTTTTAACAATCCCCATCAAGATATAGCGTCAAGTCCTCAGATATTGCCTAGCCGCGATAATCCTGAACTGGCTAATCCTTTAAGTCGATTTGATATCGGGGTCAGCCAGCAGTCGTTTGACAGGGTCAGTGGACGACCGAAAGTAGATAGTAACCAGGCTATCACGTTAAATTACCGCATGGTATATCGTGATGCGTTGGATAAAATTGATGGCTATCCCATAGGCTCACAATTGACTGCATTGAGTATGGGTCTTAGCATTCATGACAACGCTGACCACCAAGATACCGTGCAACTTGAGCAGCTAGGATTATTTGATGTGCGTTCATTGCATCCGATTAATAGCGCAAAAAAAGGAAATTCATGGGGTGGCAATATTGGCTTACAGCGAGTCTTTGATGGTATCAAGGGTACTAGCAGTAGCAACAAAGATGACCGCAGCGCTACAGACAATCATTTGGTCGCAAATATCAGCGGTGAATTTGGTAAAAGCGTGGCAATCGGTAGCGCTGCCCCAAACACAGGCGATATGCCCGCCAATATTTGCTATGGCTTGGGCACTATTGCAGCCCAGTTTGGTAAAGGCTTATACCATGGTTATCGTGCTGGGCTTGGCGTCAATGTCGGGTGCAATGCAGAATTGCGTCCAAATTGGCGTGCGATATCGGAATTAACACTGCCATTTTGGATAAGTGGCGATAGTGATAATGAAAGCTATTGGCAGCCCAAATTCAGTATTGGTAGTCAATATGATATCAATCAAACCAATGCGATTCGGGTCACCGCTAGCCGTGAATGGCTGCCAAAGTCTGACAATCTCCATAATGTTGATGAAGTTGCGCTAAAATGGCTATACTATTTTGAATAATCTATTTTGAATAATCTACGCCTAGCCAATTTTGTGCTACGCCAAGCCAAAATGGCGCAATAATGCCATGCCGATGGCTAGACTAAACATGGAAAACACGGTGGTAAATCCTAAAATATTGGCCGCTAATATTTCATTGCCGCCCATGCTGCGAGCCATCACATAACTGGCAGCAGCAACGGGCGATGTTACCATAATAAACATCACGCCCATTTGTATCGGTGATAATTGCATCAATACACCCACCACGACCGCGGTGATAGGCGCCACGATAATTCGACCGATGCTAGCCTGCATAGACACGCCTGTCATATTGAGCATCGACTTGATATCGAGTGTCGCACCTGCACAAATCAAAGCTAACGGTAATGCTACCGCCGCCAATAACTCGCCTGTTTTGATGATAAATTCAGGCGGCATCGGCAGCTGCAATAACTTATAAGCAAACGCCGATACCAACGCAATAATTAACGGATTTTGCCCGATTTTTTTGGTCATGGTGATGGCTTTTTTAACCACGCCTTGGCTGTTGTTATCATTTCTGCTTAGGCTAATCACAGATAACACATTATACACAATGGTTAAAAGACCCATATAAACCGCACCGATACTCACGCCTTGGCTACCGTATGCATTAGTCACAGTCGCCAGCCCCATAATCGCCATGTTACTGCGAAAGACGCCTTGCACAAACACACCTTTATCGCGCCTATCTTTGACAAAAAAATAGGCAAATAGCTCACCGAGAAAAAACAGCCCAAAAGTGACCATCAATCCCGATTTAATCAAATCCACCTGCTCCGCAAAATGAATGTCACTTTTTAGAATACTAAAAAACAGCAAACATGGCAGGCAATAGTTAAAAACCATATCAGAGGCTATTTCAACAAACGATTGGTTGATGGTTTGTTTTTTTTGCATCATCACCCCCAATAACATCAGCAAGATATTGGGCAAGGTAATTTTTAGCGCAAAGAGGAAAGCTGTTAGCATAATAATTTTTTTGAGTAGAAAATAAAAAAGTCCCAAGTATGGCACATAGCAATACCATGGGACTTATCAAGCATGGTCTAAAGTTAAGAGCTTAGCACTTCACGCGCTTTTTTGCTTTTTTTAATCATCATTGCCAAAAGCTGTACCGCAGCTGGCGTGACGCCGCTAATGCGACTGGCTTGGGCAAGCGTCGTTGGACGTACTTTTTCAAGTTTTTGCACGATTTCATTGGAAAGCCCAGAGATATCATGATAAGTAAAATCGTCTGGAATGAGCGTGTGTTCAAGTTTTTTCATCTGACCGATTTCAACTTGCTGACGATCGATATAACCGGCATATTTGACACCAATTTCAATTTGCTCGCCCACTTCGGCAGACACGGGAGATTCGGTCAATTCGCTAATATCATCAAATGACACGTTTGGACGTTTTAACAAATCAAGCGCGTTATTTTCTTTGGTCAATACTTCGCCGGTTTTATCGATAAATGATTGACCCAGCGTATTAGTAGGCGTTGCCCAAAGCGAGCGTAAACGTGCGGTTTCTTGCTCAATGGCTGTCATCTTATCGCTATACACTTGCCAGCGCGCATCGTCCACCAGCCCTAAGTCACGCCCAATTTCTGTTAAGCGTTGATCGGCATTGTCTTCACGCAGCAGCAGACGGTATTCGGCACGACTGGTAAACATACGGTATGGCTCTTTAGTGCCATGGGTGATAAGATCATCTACCAACACACCGATATAGGCTTGGTCGCGGCGCGGTGTCCAAGCATCTAGTCCTTGGGTGCGACGTGCGGCATTTAACCCCGCTAAGATACCTTGCGCAGCGGCTTCTTCATACCCTGTCGTTCCATTGATTTGACCGGCAAAAAATAGGTTATCAATCGATTTGGTCTCAAGGCTTGGTTTAAGATTTTGTGGGTCAAAATAATCGTATTCAATCGCGTAGCCAGGACGCAAGATGTGCGCATTTTCCAGCCCTTTCATCGAGCGGACTAAAGCCAACTGAATATCAAATGGTAAACTCGTTGAAATCCCATTGGGATAAAGCTCATGGGTGGTCAACCCTTCAGGCTCAATAAAAATCTGATGGCTGTCTTTATCCGCAAATCGATGAATTTTATCTTCAATCGATGGGCAATAACGAGGACCAATGCCTTCAATCACGCCTGAATACATGGGTGAGCGATCCAGCCCGCTGCGGATAATGTCATGGGTGCGTTCATTGGTATGGGTGATATAGCAGTTGATTTGGCGCGGATGCATGGACACATCACCCAAATACGACATAACGGGCAGTGGTGTATCCCCTGGCTGCACGGTCATGACACTAAAATCTACCGTGCGCGCATCAATGCGTGGTGGCGTGCCTGTTTTGAGACGTCCAACCGGCAGCTTGAGCTCACGCAATCTATCCGCCAAACGGATAGAAGGTGGATCGCCTGCACGTCCACCTTTGTGGTTTTCTAACCCAATATGAATAGTGCCACCTAAAAAAGTGCCAGACGTTAACACCACTGCCCCGCAAGCAAATTCAATCCCTGACTGGGTAACAACGGCTACCGCTTTGCCGTTTTCAACCAAAATATCATCCGCCGCTTGTTGGAAAATATCCAAGTTTGGCTGATTTTCTAAGGTATGGCGAATCGCCGCTTTATATAAAATACGGTCTGCTTGGGCGCGTGTGGCACGGACAGCGGCACCTTTACGGCTATTTAACACACGAAACTGAATCCCTGCTTTGTCGGTTGCAAGCGCCATAGCGCCGCCCAACGCATCGACTTCACGCACCAAATGCGACTTGCCAATCCCGCCAATCGCAGGATTACAGCTCATCTGTCCCAAGGTTTCAATATTATGCGTCAATAACAGCGTCTGCTGACCCATGCGTGCAGCAGCTAGCGCCGCTTCTGTGCCAGCATGACCGCCACCAATCACAATTACGTCGTAGATTTTAGGGTATTTCATCGTGTCACCCATCATTCGCTTGTCAATAAAAACTGACAATTATACCATGCTTAGATGGCTATCGATTATTTTTTTATCAATGCCAATCTTTGAGTATTTAGGGTGATAATTTCGCCTCAACAATCACCAACGACATGACGAAAAAATCAAATTCATAAAAAAATCCAAGTCATTCGGCTTGGATTTCGATTGATTCGCGGATTTATAGTTATTGTGAATCGATTTGGCTATCGCGGATGATTAGTAACTCATCTTTTAAACTTGTCACTTTAAGTTCGTTGGCATCATTAAACACTTGAATGTTAGCGCCTTTGCTATCTTTATAATCTTTATGACGACGAAAGTTGTGCTCAATTTCAAAACGAACCACCGTTTCAAGCAATGATTGCAATTCTGCTAAGGTATAATGTTCCCACTGAATTTCAAGATGCGGGGCTAATTTACCTGTAATCATACGAACTTTATTATCAATTTTGACGACTTTGGTGGTCATGCCGATGCTCCAATATTTTTATTAGTAATTATGAGTTTCATCAATAAATGCGACTGGATGAACTAGAGATTGCTTTAATGCTAACGGATTAACCGGCTTTTATCAAGCAAGATTCATAGACTGGGTAATCACCCCACCCCTATTCAAATGTTTATTGAATGAACTTGCCATGCGCCTTTCTAGTCACGGTTATAAATTGTCTGCTCACTGGTGTAATTAGTCATTTAATGAAAAAATAGGCGCGCTAAACGCTCTTGGACGCCTAAAAACAGCCTCATCTTGATAAAATTTTGGTATCACATTGTCAGCACTATAGCCTGGGATACCCATTACAGGTAAAGGCTGAAAGTTTTTGGATGATAGATTAACTGCATTATGCGCCAAATCCGGCATTGCCAGCTGTCGAAACATATTAGCAATTGCGGTATCAAGCTGGTTTCTCTGACTCACTATAGATTGCTCAAACCAACCCTCATCTACTAAAATCAGCAAGGTATGACTGGTGATATTTTTTCTTGGCTTAAGCAATTTTTCAAGCAGGGCATGACCAAATGGAAAAAAGGCAATGGTACGATGTTGACCCAACCAATTTGTTCTATGCGTGACCAAAGCCGCTTGCCATTTAAATGCTTGTAACTGTTCAAGCAATAGTCTATCTGAACTCACCACAATGCCGCCATTTTCATCAAATACCGTTAACGCATTACGCAGCGCTGTTCTGGCATTATGAATACCATGTCGCAAAATATCTTTGGCATGCAGTTCGTTAAATACCGCTTTGGACTGCGGAAAATTCAGCCAAATTAAACCGTTAAGCAAATCATGGTGATTGTCACGGGTTGGAATTTTCCCTGTCTTGGCAATAAAACTCTCATAAGCCTCACCCTCAGGTAGACACGCTTGCTCAACAAAGCGAATGGGTAATTTTTCATAATTAGCTATACGGCTGGCGTTTACATGCTCATATCTATCCAGACAAGCATTCAAATTTTCAACAATATTGATAGCGGGCGCATGACCGTGTGCTGCATGAGGATGTTTTGCGTCAAGCTCCGGAAGATTCGGAAAATAAGCCAAATAGTGATACCAAGGTTTATCAAAATCAATGCTGGCAGTAGGATGAATCGCTGACATAAATACAATCTGACAATGTAAGAATAAGAATAAGAATAAGAATAAGAATAAGAATAAGAATAAGAATAAGAAAAATAAGCGTAGGCTGGACCAAAAATATTAGCACACTTTTGGTTAACCCTATGATAGATAATTACCACCTACCAATCATTACCACCCAATCATAGCTAATGGTTTAGATACTGTTGACCTCAATCCATAAGGATATCGCGATTTTTTGAATAGCATGCCTTGTATAACCTGTTTTGCATAATAAGCGATTTTTAGCACAATGTTGCAAAACATCATATAATAAGATACAGTCATTCAAATTTTACCACCCAGTAGAAGTAGAGTTATTACATGCATATTTTTTTAGCTCGCAACAATGTGCAAGCCGGCCCTTATACCCTTGAACAACTCAATCAAATGCTTGCGACAGGGCAAGTGTTACTCACTGATTTGATGTGGCATCAAGGGATGGATAACTGGAACACAGTCAATGCGATGACAGATGGGCAATTTTTTTACCGTCCAACGATAGATGAAAGCCTGCCAGTCGATACCCACCAACGTGGGCAGCTAACATCTAACGAAGCAGATTATATTATTAACAACACGCCTAATCCTACATCCCCTTCAGAAGACTCTGAGAATGTTTGGGATCGGTATTCAGCGAACAACCCGCACAAATCCCCTAACCCTACCAAGGTCACATTGACCAAGAAACTTAACTCGAACCAAGACATTGCCTATGCCAAAAAACAGTTAGACCTTGCCAGCATCGGTAGCCGTATCGCAGCAAAATTAGTAGATACCCTGCTCATGGTATTGGCGTCGTCGCCGCTGTTCATCTCCCTGTACAACAGCCCAAATTTTGATAAATTGCTCAAATGGGCAGAAGCAGGACAAACCCGCTTGACCTCTGCCCAGCAGATGGAACTTATGTCAGCGTTACCTGAGCATATATTGTTGTTGACCAATATTTTGGTATGGGGCTTAATGATTGCGCAAGTCCTATTATTGATGCGCCGTGGTCAGACTATCGGTAAGATGATAATGGGCATACGTATTTTGGATCGCCAATCCAATGCCATTCCTAGATTTTTTAACTTAATCATTATGCGTGGGTTATTCACCACATTGGCTTACTCTTTATCGATTTTTGGTTTGGTTGTGTTAGTTGTTGATTTGGTCATGATGCTCACCAGCAAAGAGCGATTAAGCCTCCATGATAAAATCGCCAAAACTTATGTGGTACGTGCCGATGACACCCAAACCACGCCCCTTGCGTTAAAACCTGACTAAAGTGAATTAAAATCATCAAACCGTGTGGTATAACCATGCGGTTTTTTTATGGTCAATTGCCAACACGCCTCGCCACGCGCTAGGTATTTCACCTCAAAATGCGTGCGTTCACTATGACTGGGTACTTGGGTTTTCTCCACCGGTACTTGCCAAACCGTCTGTGCTTTATGCTCGGCTTCATCAATATAACTTTCAATATTACTGGCAAGTATAAGCTCACCATTTGGTTTTAACCGAGATAATAACCACTCAAAAAACGGCATGTTAAGCCAGCGTTGATTGGGATTATGCGGCTCTGGATTGGGATAAAGAATAAACACCCCTGATAAACTTTGGGCAGGCACACCATGGGTGACCCAAGCAATGGCATCGGCATGAATAGTGGTTAAATTAGACAACTGCGCTTGATTCGCCATTTTTTGCATGGCTTGATATTTTTCTGCCGTACGTTCAATCGCGATGAGATGGGCATTGCCATTATCGCTGGCAAAACTCAAGGCATGCTTGCCTTTCCCTGCACCGATTTCAAGAAAAATGGCGGGTTGCTGCCAAAATGTTGCGGCAAGTGGCTGAAAATCTCTGGGATGACGGATACGATCGGGTTGAAACGGTCTGGTAAATTGATGACTTAGCATGAACAGTCGCTTGATTCGCCCAAAAAAAAAGGATTTATAGTATACTATGGCAAATAATCCGATACACCATTTTTCAGAATACCTTTTGTTTATGTCTAAAACCGAGCACACCCCATCAAATGCACCTGTCAAAACTTACCCCTGTCCCCGCTGCGGCAAACCCACCGTTTGGGCAGATAATCCCACCAAGCCATTTTGCAGTCCACGCTGTAAGCTCATTGACTTAGGCGCATGGGCGAATGAGGACTATAAAGTCGGTGCAGAAGACACCCCGTTTAGTGACGAATTAGACGCTTTTAAATAACGTAGATTTGATTGGTTAGTGATTGCGCTAGCTATGATTTGCTGACTATGATTAAAGGAATCCCCATGAGCTCTTATTTACTTCCCACCTATAAACGCCAGCCCATTAGCTTTGTCAAAGGTCAAGGAAGTTATCTTTATACCGATGACGGAACGCCGTATTTGGATGCGTTAACAGGGATTGCTGTCTGTGGACTGGGGCATTGTCATCCGCGTATCACTGCCGCGATTGCCGATCAAGCAGCAACGCTTGTGCATACCAGCAATCTTTTTGGTATTGATTGGCAAGAGCGCGCGGGTGAAAAGTTATGCCAAGTCGCAGGCATGGATAAAGTATTTTTTGCCAATAGCGGTGCCGAGGCCAATGAAGCGGCATTAAAAATGGCGCGACTGTTTGCATCAAATCGTGGGCAAACCCAAGCCAAAGTGATTGTGATGGAAAAATCGTTTCATGGACGTACCCTATTGACCGTATCCGCCACCGCAAATCCGATGGCTAGAGCTGGATTTTTTACCTTAGATGATGATTTTATTCGCGTGCCTTTTGGGGATATTGAAGCGATTAGCCAAGCGATTGCCGATAACGACAATGTTTGCGCTGTGATGCTTGAGCCTATCCAAGGTGAAAGTGGCGTTAATACTGCTAACAATGACTTTGATTTTTTAACCCAAGTTCGTAAAGTTTGTGATGACCATGACTTACTAATGATTTTAGATGAAGTGCAAACGGGTAATGGTCGGACGGGGCAATATTTCGCTTATCAATATTCATCCATCAAACCTGATATTTTGACCACAGCAAAAGGATTGGGGAATGGCTTTCCTGTGGGGGCTTGCATGACCACGGCAAAAGCCAATGATATTTTTAGTTATGGCTCACACGGCTCAACGTATGGTGGTACGCCGTTTGCTTGCCGTGTGGTTAGCGAAGTGATTGATGTCATTGATGATGAAAATATGATGGCAACTACCTTAAGCAATAGCGCAGCGTTGATTGAGCAAATCACCAGCGGGCTGGGTAGCGAAGGGGTTACTGTACGCGGAAAAGGTATGATGCTAGGGGTGGTAATGCCACAGGATCGCGGCATTGCATTTGATACCTTGGTCGATAAAGCGCGTGACAATCATCATCTAATCATCAATGTGGCAGGCGGTAATGCCATTCGTTTATTGCCACCGCTCAACATGAGTGCCGATGAAACCGTCCAAATCGGTGAGCGCCTCATTCACCTTATCCAATCAGCCATGTAGTTTTTTTGCACTTAATGGTGCACTTAATAGTAAAGTTAGCCGATTAGTCAATATCGGCTTTTTCATCGCAAACTTGCCAGTCAACCGTTTGATTTTGACAAGATGATATAATAGCTGTGTTTTATATTGGGGTAATTTTATGACAACCATTGCTGTTTTTGGGCACAAAAAACCAGATACCGATGCTATCGTATCCGCCATTGTCATGACCTATTGGCTCAATCAACAAGGTATAGATGCCAAAAGTTACCGCTTAGATGATATCAATCAAGAAACTAAATTTTTAATTGAACTTGCTAAAGTCCGATTACCAGAATTACTCACCCATCTTGAACCTGACCAACTCGCTGCTTTAGTCGATCATAACGAAAGCCAGCAATCGATTGCCAATCTAGCAGACGCCCATATTTGTTACCTTGTCGACCATCATAAACTTGGTGATTTGACCACTGCCGAACCTGCCTATATTCGATTTGAACCTGTCGGCTCTACCAGCACCATTTTATACCATATGTTTATGGAAAAGAATTTGCTGATTTCTCAGCAAATGGCGACATTGATGGCAGGTGCAATCATTTCTGATACGCTTAATCTGACAGGTCCTACCACTACAGACAGTGACAAGCAAGCGTTACAAGCAGTCATCCACCTTGCAGGGATTCACGATACAAACAGCTTTGCCAATCAATTATTCGATGCAAAAAGCAATATCAGCGACTTAACGGATGATGCGTTAGTCACTACCGATTATAAACAGTTTATTTTCTCAAATAAAAAATGGGCAATCGCTAGTATCGAAACTGTTAAACCTGATGTGGTGTTGTCGCGCATTGAGGGCATCCAACAAGCCAGTGAACTAATCCGCCAAAGAGATGGCTTGGATTATATGCTAGTTATTATTGTTGATATTTTAAAACAGCAATCTTGGGCGGTTGGTAGCAACGATGCACAAAATGAAATCATTGAGCAAGCATTTGATACCAGACTCAATGATAAATTGCTTGATTTGGGTAACTTGGTCAGCCGAAAAAAACAATTTGTGCCTACTTTAGAAGCATTTTATGCCCAATAGTCAGTTTTTAATTCACAAAAAAGGGCTAAATTGTTAGCCCTTTTTTTATTCAAAAATATTTTTTATGCTTCAACTTTACCCAAATTCGGAAACTTTACCGATAAAATCGCTGTCACTGTTAGCACGGCGGCAATAAAGCCTAACGAGATAGCCATCGGCACATGGAACACATCAAGCAGCAGCATTTTGGCGCCAATAAACACCAAGATGACACTAAGCGCATAAGGCAATAAATGGAATTTATCCGCCAAACCCGATAACAAGAAGAACATCGCCCGTAGACCCAAAATAGCCAGCAAGTTTGCCGTCAATACAATAAACGGGTCGGTAGTGACCGCAAAAATTGCAGGAATTGAATCCACCGCAAAAATCACATCCGACAATTCAACCAAGATAAGCACCACCGCTAACGGGGTAAAATATTTAACGTCATTTTTCACCAACACAAACCGCTCTTGACCTGATGCATCATGGCTGTCATCGCTGATTTTCAGATGTTTTTGTAAAAACTTATATAAGCCTGACTGCTTCGGGTCTTCTTGCTCATCGTGGTTTTGCCACATTTTTACACCCGTGTACAGCAAAAATGCGCCAAAAATATATAAAATCCAGCTAAACTCCGTGACAAGCCAAGCCCCTGCAAAAATCATCACCGTACGCATGACAATCGCACCAATCACCCCGTAAAGTAAAATCTTCCGTTGCATCGCAGGCGACACCGCAAACGCCGCAAAAATCATCAACCATACAAAGACGTTATCAATGGCGAGCGATTTTTCCAGTAAATATCCTGTAAAAAACTCCCCTACTTTTTGTGTGGCGATAGCGCCGCCAAAATTTTGTGATAGATACCACCATAGACCGCCTGCAAACAGCACAGACACGCCCACCCAAATGGCACTCCAAATACCCGCCTGTTTCATCGAAACCGCTTCACCATTTTTTGGGGTTTTAAAAGTAAAAAAATCAACCAATAATAGTATCGCTACGATAGCAAAGAACACGGCATATAGCATGGGACTGCCAATGCTCATGGGTTCTGTCATTTGATTTACTGCTGCAAGTAACATTATCGCTCCTTAGTATGCATTTACAAACTATGGCTGGCAATAAGTCAAAGGATTTTGGGAAATGCTAAGCACAAAAAAACCTTGACTCACACCGACCAAATATGTGGTTGTGTTAAGTCAAGGTCTGGCTTACTATTTGATAATTAGCTCAATATATGGCTAAAAAATAGCTGATTTACCGGTAAGCGGCTACTTACGTAATGACGATAAATCACAAACTAGCTAAGTGAGAAGTTACTCCCCTTGATAGCGCTAATGTAGCAGATAAACGGCGACTTATCAATTGAATTTATCAATCAGTAAATTTTAAATTTATTGTTTATGTTAGCTAGCGTCTTTGTGTTTAACAAGTTAATTAAATACTTTCCCCATACAGTTAAAATGGTAAACTAACAGCCATGCGTAAAATTATTCATATCGATATGGATGCGTTCTTTGCCAGTGTTGAGCAACGAGATAATCCTGAGTTACAAGGTAAACCATTGGTGGTTGGCGGTGATCCCAATGGGCGTGGCGTCGTCGCAGCAGCAAGTTATGAGATACGCAAGTTTGGTGTACATTCTGCCATGTCATGCTATCGAGCCCGTCAACTGTGCCCCCAAGCAATTTTTGTCAAACCACGCTTTGAGGTATATCGTGAAGTCAGTGAGCAAATTCGTACCATCATGCACCAATATACGCCACTAGTCGAACCTTTATCACTGGATGAGGCGTATCTAGATGTCACCGATAGCCCGTATGAAAAAAATTCTGCGACACTAATCGCCAATCGCATTCGCCAACAGATTTTGCGACAAACGCAACTGACCGCTTCAGCAGGCGTGTCTTATAATAAAATGCTTGCTAAAATCGCGTCAGATTTAAATAAACCCAACGGTATTGCGGTTATCACACCTGAGCAAGGATTGGACTTTATTGCCAATTTACCGGTAAAAAAATTTCACGGGATTGGCAAAGCCACC
Organism: Moraxella sp. CTOTU46711; assembly: GCF_031975715.1. Lineage (NCBI taxonomy): Bacteria > Pseudomonadati > Pseudomonadota > Gammaproteobacteria > Moraxellales > Moraxellaceae > Moraxella > Moraxella sp. CTOTU46711. Next base: position 315,744 of record NZ_DALYMP010000001.1, on the reverse strand, counting down.
GTCAAAATGTTGCATGACATGGGTATATTTACAGGATTGGATTTACGCAATACCCCAGCGGACGTATTAAAACAACGCTTTGGCAAACGGGGTGATTTCTTTCACCAGATTGCCCACGGTATTGATAATCGAGAGGTTAAAGCTGAGCGCAACCATAAATCTGTCGGTTCTGAGACAACGTTTAAGCACAATACTATGGATGATACAGTCATTGTGGCTGCCCTATATCGCGAAAATAGCCAAGCGTTTAAAGATTTACAAAAAAAGCAGCGTTACGCTCGCACCATCACCATTAAAATCAAATACAGCGATTTTAGTGTGATTACCCGTTCTCATAGTATTTCCTCCCACTTTGAACAAGAATCTGATGCCTATTATTGGATTCAATGGCTATACGAGCATACCCCGAAACTTTTACCCGTACGTTTGGTTGGGGTGACTTATTCAAACTTGCTGCAAGCTGAAGCCCCAGCACAGATGCCATTACTATAAACCACTAAAAGCCAAATTTTGCCAAGATATTTTTGTATTTGACCGTTTAAATAATTTTTATCTAAAACCTAACAACAGCAAAACCCTGCTATATTGCAGGGTCTTACTTTATTGTTATCCTACTTAACTAAAATTAGATGAGCCTAACTTTAATCTAACGATGGTTAGGTAAGCTGTGCTACGTTAATTTTATTTGCTTCTTCAGTATACTCACTCATACGGTCGAAGTTTAAGTATTTGTAGATATCAGCTGACATGCTGTTGAGCTTACCAGCATATTGTTGATATTCTTCGTTGGTAGGAAGTTTACCAAGTACCGCAGCCACCGACGCCAACTCTGCAGAAGCCAAGTACACGTTGGCACCTTGACCCAAACGGTTCGGGAAGTTACGTGTCGAAGTTGATACAGCCGTTGATTTTGGTGCGATACGCGCTTGGTTACCCATACACAGTGAACAACCCGGCATTTCAGTACGTGCGCCCGCTTGTGCATAGACATTGTATAGACCTTCATCCATCAATTGGCGTGCATCCATTTTAGTGGGTGGTGCAATCCATAGACGTGTGGTCAAGCTGCCAGCTGGTACTTCTTTTAACAACGCGCCCGCTGCACGGAAGTGACCGATGTTGGTCATACATGAACCGATGAATACTTCATCAATCTTATCGCCGGCAACGTCAGCCAAAGTTTTGGCGTCATCTGGGTCGTTTGGACAGCAAAGAATCGGTTCTTTGATGGCGCTCATATCGATAGTGATGTCAGCGGCATATTCTGCATCTGCATCAGCACGTAATAATGTTGGGTTGGCAAGCCAGCTTTCCATACCTTTGATCCGGCGTGCAATCGTACGGGCATCGCCATAACCTTCAGAAATCATCCATTTGAGTAGGGTGATGTTTGACGTTAGGTATTCTTTTACTGATTCTTCAGACAGGGTAATAGTACAACCTGCGGCTGAACGTTCGGCAGAGGCATCTGATAATTCGAATGCTTGTTCAACGGTTAAGTCTTCTAAACCTTCGATTTCTAGAATACGGCCGTTAAATACGTTTTTCTTACCGGCTTTCTCAACGGTCAATAAACCTTCTTTGATGGCTTGGTAAGGAATCGCATGTACCAAGTCACGCAAGGTGATACCAGGCTGCATTTCACCGACAAAACGTACACGAACTGATTCTGGCATATCTAATGGCATCACACCGGTTGCTGCAGCAAACGCCACTAGACCTGAACCTGCTGGGAATGAAATACCCATTGGGAAGCGGGTATGTGAGTCACCACCTGTACCAACGGTATCAGGCAATAGCATACGGTTGAGCCAAGAGTGAATAATACCATCACCTGGACGTAATGATACCCCGCCACGGTTCATGATGAAGTCAGGAAGTGTGTGCTGAGTTTCTACGTCAATTGGTTTTGGATAAGCTGCCGTATGACAGAATGATTGCATGACCAAATCTGCAGAGAAGCCTAGACAAGCCAAGTCTTTTAATTCGTCACGGGTCATAGGACCTGTGGTATCTTGCGAACCCACGGTTGTCATTTTTGGTTCACAGTAGGCACCAGGACGAATACCTTCAACGCCACAAGCTTTGCCGACCATTTTTTGCGCTAAAGTATAGCCTTTACCGGTGTCGACAGGTTGTTCTGGTTTTGCAAAAATGTCAGACGCGCCTAAACCTAGATATTCACGGGCTTTGTTTGTTAAGCCACGACCTACGATCAATGGAATACGACCACCGGCACGCACTTCATCAAGCAGCGTTGGTGATTTTAATTCAAAAGTCGCAATCACTTCGTCAGAATCATGTTTGGTGATTTTGCCGTCATGTGGGTAGATATCAAATACATCACCCATGTTAAGTTTGCTAACATCCACTTCGATAGGTAATGAGCCAGCATCTTCCATGGTGTTGAAGAAAATCGGTGCGATTTTACCACCCAATACAAGACCGCCAGCACGTTTGTTTGGCACGCCTTTGATGTCGTCACCCATTAACCACAATACCGAGTTAGTCGCTGATTTACGGCTTGAACCGGTACCAACCACGTCACCCACGTATGCCAATGGAATACCGTCTTTTTTCATCTCTTCGATTTGTTTCATCGGACCAATCACGCCGTCTTGGTCTGGCACAATGCCTTCACGGGTATTTTTTAGCATCGCTAATGCGTGTAGTGGGATGTCTGGGCGTGACCATGCATCTTGAGCAGGTGACAAGTCGTCGGTGTTGGTTTCGCCGGTGACTTTGAAGGTTTTGTAAGTGGCTTTTTTTGGCACTTCTGGACGGCTGGTGAACCATTCGGCGTTTGCCCAAGATTGTAACACCTCTTTGGCCACTTCATTGCCCGCTTCCGCTTTTTCAGTGACATCATTAAAGGCATCAAATACCAGTAAGGTTTTTTTCAGCGCGTCGCCCGCAGCTTTCGCCAATTCTTTGTCGTCTAATGCTTGAATTAATGGTTCAACGTTGTAACCACCTTGCATATGACCCAGTAACTCAATCGCTTTTAGTTTTGAAATCAGTGGCGAAGTGGTTTCGCCTTTAACGATGGCTGCTAGAAATGCCGCTTTAACATACGCTGCTTGGTCAACCCCAGGTGGAATACGGTTTTCTAATAAGTCTACAAGTGTTTCTTCTTCACCCGCTGGTGGATTTTTTAATAGTTCAACCAAATCAGCCGTTTGCTGTTCGTTAAGTGGCTGTGGCACAATACCCTGTGCCGCACGATTTTCGACGTGTTTACGATAGTTCTCTAGCATGAATCGTCCTCATAGTCATGTAAGATTATTGTGTTAACCATGCGTCTGCAAGCCTTCTTCACAACACAGTTGAATTTTGAAATGGCTACTAGCCAGCATGGCTTTGGCTAAAAAATTTAACCCTTCTAATATACTTGAAATGTGATGAAATGTTAATGAGAAAATACGTTTTTGTTAACATAGCCATTATTTTTTAAAGAAATAGCCCAATAATTTTTAATAAATGCGTTTGAGCCGATTATCGCTTTTTTTAGTATGATGCAAAATAACTTTGGCTCTGTACTTTAAACAACAACGCTTATCCCAAAATAGTTTAAATTAGTCAGCATAGATTTCTGTTATAATAACCCCTAAAATCTGCTAAGTGAATTCAAGGATTAATCATAGCAATGACCGACACTGTACAAACTTTTGCCCCTTCAACGCCGCACACCGATAGACCCATCGCTCGTGACAAAACAAATTACGACAAGCCGAAACGTCCTGAAGTGGGTGAAAAACTACGTGGCCATGATAAAGTTGCCCGTATTCCGATTAAAATCATTCCAACCGTAGAAACCCCAAAAAAACCTGACTGGATTCGCGTTAAACTGTCATCGCCGAGTGAAGTGGCGCGCATCAAGTCAACTTTGCGTGAACAAAAGCTGTATACGGTATGTGAAGAAGCGGCTTGCCCTAACCTGCCCCAATGTTTTGGTGATGGCACCGCGACCTTTATGATTATGGGAGATATTTGTACCCGTCGCTGCCCATTTTGTGATGTGGCGCATGGTCGTCCCAATGCGCTTGATGAGCTTGAGCCGATTCACACCGCTGAGACCATTGCCGGTCTAGGATTAAAATATGCGGTGATTACCTCGGTTGACCGAGATGATTTGCGTGACGGCGGCGCGGAACATTTTGCCAATGTCATTAAAGAATCTCGTCAGTTAAGCCCTAATTGTTTGATTGAGATTTTAGTCCCTGATTTTCGTGGTCGTGAGCAAGTGGCACTTGATATCTTAAGTGACACAGCGCCTGACGTGTTTAACCACAATATCGAAACCGTGCCACGTTTGTATAAAGCGTTTCGCCCAGGGTCGGATTATCAGCATTCATTACAGCTGTTAAAAGATTACAAAGCGCGTCGCCCCGATATCGTCACCAAATGTGGTTTTATGGTGGGTCTTGGCGAGACCGAAGAAGAAGTTTATGCCTTGCTTGATGATTTAAAGGCGCATGATGTCGATTTAATTACCATCGGTCAATATTTGCAACCAAGCAAATCGCACGCCCCAGTTGATAGATTTGTGCATCCTGATGAATTCGACCGTTATACTGCACACGGTAAAAAATTGGGCTTTGCAAATATTTGGGCAGGTCCGATGGTGCGCTCAAGCTATTTTGCCGATCGTCAATATTATGGTGAGCCTTGCCCGCGCCCTACCCGTGGTGCCAATCCGTTATCAGAAGCGGACATGAAAAAATCAGGCTGTTGATTTGTGAATTTGTGCGTTGATTTAAAGCCGTCATTAGACGGCTTTTTTATGCTACCCTAATCATAAAATAACTCACAGGAAATCTGCGATGAATAACAACTACACATTCTATCTGCCTAAAGTGAAGCCCGTTGCTACTTTACTAATTGTACATGGCATGGCAGAACACCAAGGGCGCTACCAACCCTTCGCGCAATTTTTGGCAAATCATGATATTGCGGTGTTGACCTTTGACCATTTAGGTCATGGACAGCAAGCCTATGACAATGGTTGCTTAGGCTATATGGGTAACCCCAACCCTGCTGAGTTGATGATTGACAATGTGATGGATCATGCGCAGTTAATCGCTGAAAAATACCCCGACCTCCCCCATTTTATCTTGGGTCACAGTATGGGATCATTTATCGTTCGCTGTATTTTGCAGCGCTATGGTGAGCGATTTGCAGGCGCAATAATTATGGGTACCTCAGATTTTAATCCATTGGCAAACTTGTTTGTGCCTGTAACCAAAAACCTTAATCACTTCACCACGCGCCGCACCAATCCGGTATTAGATAAGATTTTAAACCAGTTTAATAATCTACCCTTTAGAAAAGAACCCGATTTACAAGGGTTTAATTGGCTCAATTCAGATCCCAAGCAAGTAAAAGCCTACCTTGATGACAAGCTTTGCGGCTTTCAGTTTACCAACAATGGCTATTTTGCGCTTATGTCGTTGATGCAAGCAGGCACCAATAAGCATTGGTATCAACAAGTACCCCGGCAGTTACCGCTACTATTTGTCAGCGGAAAAGATGACCCCGTTGGGCAGATGGGAAAAGGCATTCCGCGTATTGTCAAGCGTTTGCAAAAAAATAATTTTGCCTCGGTGAGCATGCAGCAATATCAAGCGATGCGCCACGAAATTTTGCTAGAGCCTAGTCACCAACAAGTGTACGACGATATTTTGGCTTGGCTCACTCACCATATCAATTAGCTTAAAACCCCTGAGTCTTACTAATAAGTGTGACTGTTCAGTGTTTAAGCAGCGTTTTATAACTGTCATGATGAATAGACTATTAGCCTCGCTTTGACACGCCAGCTGCTTGTTAGAAATATCGATGTGACGTATTGAAAGATTTGAAAAAACAACCATTTAATCTAAAGTTATCCATGGAGTTAAGCTATAGGAAATGTCATTGAGTACAACTGATAAAATTAAAGTGCGTTTAGATAAATGGCTATGGGCAGCAAGGTTTTATAAAACTCGAACCCTAGCCAAGGAAGCGATTGAATCGGGGCGGGTACACCATTTTGGCAATCGCGTCAAGGTCAGTAAAGAAATAGCGGTGGGCGATGAATTGACGATTCGTCAAGGGTCAGCCAATCATTACACCCAAAAGACGGTCAAGGTGCTGGCGCTGTCTGAAGTGCGGGGCAATGCCACTGCCGCCAGTGTGCTTTACCAAGAGACCGATGCCAGTATCAGTCAACGAGAGTTTTTCACCGAACAAAAAAAACTTGCCAATCTTGCCCGCCCCGATCATCGCCCAAATAAAAAACAGCGTCGTCAGTTAAGCCGTTTTAGGGATATTAACCATTTTGGCAGTGATGAAGAAGGTTTTTAGGTGGCTGTCATGGGGTTATAAAAATCCCGATTTTCCCTGTGATATTTCGTTATAATAAGCACTTTATCATTGCACTGGCGATGAGCAACTCTGCCGATTATTAACGATATTTTTATGACCAATCTTTTTGAACCTAACCCTGTGCAGGCTAATCCTAGCGATGTGGATATTAGCGCATACAATACCATGGCATTAGCCTGTCAAGCCAAACAATTCATTCGCCTAACTGACCTGTCTGATATTGAGCCGACTTTTAAGCAACTGGCAGCCCATCAACAAGCATTTGTTGTCATATCGAATGGCAGTAATATCATTTTGCCCGAAGTATTGGACGCAGTTGCCGTGTCACCCAGTCTTAAAGGTAAAACCGTTCTTTTTGAAGATAGTAAAACCATAACACTTGAGGTGATGGCTGGCGAGGATTGGCATACGCTGGTGGTAGACACGGTCCATCAAGGCTGGTATGGACTGGAGAATTTGGCGTTAATCCCAAGCTGGGTGGGTGGTAGTCCCGTGCAAAACATCGGTGCTTATGGGGTACAAGCTGAAGATGTGATAGACAGCGTGAAAGCGTTTCATATACCGAGTTTAACGTGGCATCATCTAAGCAACGCTGATTGCCAATTTAGCTACCGTGACAGCCTATTTAAACAGCAAGCAGGACAGTGGCTCATTACCAGCGTCATTTTTACCCTCAGTAAAATCGCCAAACCCAATACCCAGTATGGGGATGTGGCAAAAGTTGCGCAGCAGTATGCTAGCCAAGCGGGTCGCGATGAAGTCACACCCGTGGATACCATGAATGCCATCATCGACATTCGTCAAAGTAAACTGCCCGATACCAACGACTTGCCCAATTGTGGCAGCTTTTTTAAAAACCCCATCGTCGCCAAATCTCAAGTTGACCAGTTACTACAGAGCCATCCCAATCTGGTGCATTATCCTGTCAAAGATGCCCAAGGCAATTTGACCGATTATTGTAAAGTTGCGGCTGGCTGGCTTATTGACCAATCAGGGCTTAAGGGTAAAGGCATTGCACCGATTTTAACGCATGTGAAACAAGCGCTAGTGTTGACTAACCATGCGCCAAAAGTTGCGACGCAGCGTGATGTTGCCAAAAGTATGCAATTTATACAAGATATAGTGCTTGAGAAATTTGGGATAAAATTGGAAGCTGAACCGGTTTGGATTGAATCTGATGGTAGCATTCGCCAAGCTCATTAACTACCTTGAGCGATTTTTTTCAACCATCAAACGGATTTTGACCGTTGTTGTATTGGTGGGATGTTTAATCACACTCAGTTTTTTTACACCCCTGTTTTCTACCATTGTGTTGTTTATCTTAGATTTCTATCGGCTGCCAGAATCGGCGGTGAGCGTCAATCCTGCAACGGCGATTGTGGTATTAGGTGGCGGATTAACCAATAACCAGCAAAATGAGATTGTGATTAATCAATTTACCGAAAGTCGATTGATTAAAGCCAGCCAAGTGTATCAGCAGACTGGCTTACCCATCATCGTCAGTGGTAAAGACGCGCCATGGATGGCAAAGTGGCTGCAAAAAAAGGGCATTATGTGGGTCGTGGCAGAAAAAAACAGCTTTAACACCTGTCAAAATGCAAAATATACCGCAGAAATGGTCAATATCAAACAGGTAATTTTGGTAACAGACGCTTATCACATGAACCGCTCAAGACGGCAGTTTGCCATTAATGGTATGGCTACTGTCCCAAGTATCGCCCCATTACCAAAGGCAAATGATTGGCAGCATTTTGATCAAAACCTGCAGCACTCAAGACGCGCCTTGTATGAATTGTTGGCATTCGCTCGCGATCTTGTCAAACCCCAATACGACTGCCAACCGACCAATAAATGAGTTATTTTTGAATCTCTACATTGGCGTAGCCCGCTGACTGCAACGCAGCTTTGGCTTGTTGGGCACGACCGCCACCACGACTATACACTTTAATGGTATCTGATTTTGCAATGCCTTGCGCCGTTATTTTGGCAAGTAATTCATTGTGTGGAATGTTAATGGCACCTGCGGGATGATTCACAGAATACTCCTCTGGGGTACGTACATCAATGACCACTGTCGCAGCGTTTGCTGTTGGCATCAATAATGCGCCAACCATGACAGCCGCGCCTAAGGCAAGCAACTGTTTTTTTGAAAGCTTAAAGATTTTAGGCATCAACATCATAATTTCCTTGTAAAATTTTGAGTTTTAAAACCATGTTAAACCTCAATGTTTAACCTGCTATCATTATAGCATCCATTGTTCGCACTCAAATCACTGAGTTGCTTTGATTTGCAACCCATGTGTTTGTTTTGTAAGCATACCAACGGCTATTTGATTGCTGCTATTTAATTGCTACAGCAACGCTGCGACATTTTGCCGCATTTATTTATATCAAAATAAGCGTATAATGGTTTTTTAACTTAATTCGTTTGTTTACGCCAAGTAATGGGGATGCACGATGCAAAGCATGTATTTTTTGATTCCTATTAGTCTAGTGCTATTTGTATTGGGTATTTTTGCCATTTATTACGCCATCAAATCACGCCAATTTGACGATTTGGACAATGAGTCTCAGCGGGTCATTTTGGATGACAGACAATTTCGCCGCGAACAATTGGGGCAAAATCCCGCCAAGCCTTCATCTTCTCACCCCCCGAAAATACAAGACCCTACTGACGAGCAAAAATAACACGTTGGTCTTATTTTTCTTCCTGCTGATTTCTTTCTATTGATTTATTTACTTTTTTTGAAAAATTTTTAGACTTTTTTGGAGCATCTTATGACCTGGGCTTTATTTTTGGCAGCGTTTAGCATGGGATTGTTTGGCTCACCGCACTGTCTGGGAATGTGCGGTGGCATTGTGACTGCTTTTGGGCTGTCTATGCAGCATGTATCGGACAGCAAAAAAAATGGCTTGATTTTGACGTATCATTTCGGACGCCTCATCAGTTATTCATTGCTTGGATTGATTGCCAGTGTTGTTGGGGTGGCAATCTTTCAATCCATTATGAGCAATAGTGCGCCAAGAATTGTACTGGGTGCGGTATTGGTGTTAATTGGGCTTGCGATGCTTGGGTTACCGCTGTTTAATCAGTTAGAAAAATTTGGGATGCGTTTTTGGCAATCGCTTGCCCCGATACGCAAAAAAGTTTTTCCGATTGATAGCTTTGGTAAAGCCTTGTTTGCTGGCCTGCTTTGGGGGTTTTTGCCGTGTGGATTGGTGTATGGTGCGCTCATGATGGCGATTGCTGGCAACAACATCGCTACAGGGGCGGCTCTGATGTTTGTATTTGGACTGGGTACCATGCCGATGTTGATTGCCACACAAAAAACTGTGGGGATGTTACAGTCGAGTATTAAAAATTTTCGCCTTCGCCAAATTAATGGGGTGATTATGATGTTGTCTGGGCTTGCAGTGATTTTTATTCCGATGATAATGCACCATAACCATAACCATAACCATAACCATAATCATGGTTCACATAATCAAGGTTCACACAGTCATGCCAGTTATAGTATGAATGAGACGAGTATGAATCACGATATGTCGACAATGAATCATTCTGCGTCTAACCCTGCTTCTGTGACAGCTTCGACTACCATGCCGACTAGTATGCCTATGAACCATAATATGAGCCATAACATGAATCACGACATGCACAATATGCAGGATATGAAAGATAAGCAACATGAGATGGCCATGCCTGCCAGTACCAGTCATAATCACTAGTCATTAATCATTCATTTATATTGCCAAAAAAACAAACCTCTTAATCGGTATATTAAGAGGTTATCGGTTGCGAATTTTTACGTTTTACGCCTAACTTGCAGTTTACATTTCTACCGCATCATCGCCTTCGTCAAGATAGATGATATCGGTTTCATATTCAAACGCTTCATTTAACATATCTAACATTTTTTACTCCTATCCTTCTTTATCCAATATCCCATAGTGGTGGATTTTTTATTCATTTTAAGGCTTTTGCCATTTTTTAGTTGTTTACTTACTACTGACTATTTTACGTTATCAATGCAACTTCATAACGTCATGATATTTAACGTGAGTTTGATGACAGTAGCATGAAATTCCTGTAACAGGAATATGAATTTACAAAAAATTACTTTTATTGAAGAACAATCCCGCTACCGTGAAGGTTTGTCGAGGTCGCTAAGTAGTTTTGGCACGCTTTTGAGTCGCTGTTGCTGTTCGTCATAGGCTTGTTTTTGAACGCGGTAAATTTCATACACGCACAGTTCTTCGCAGCCGTTGTTGCAACATTCCCAATCTTCGGGATAGATTGGGGGTTCTAGGCGTTTTTCAGTGCTGGGACTTTTGTCGGTCATGTGGGTTTATTCTTTGGCTTTATAAGTGTTAGAAAGCAAAATGCCTATCATAGTCGATAGGCATTTTTTTGCATGGAATTTCCTGTATAATGCTACCGTCATTTTTGGCAGTGAAAATGATGGCGGTTAAAGTTACATTTAACAGAGCCGTTGGGCTGAAACCCAACCAAAACAGTAAGGAGAAGAACCATGAAACGCCTAACCAAGGTCATGATTCTTGTTTTACTGTTGTTATTAGCGATTAACGCTTATTAACAACACACCTAAATGCTACTCGCAATAGCACAAGGTGTGGTTAAGGGAAACCTTAACCATCTCCTTATTTCAAATTATAGTTTAGCAGTTTTAGAAAATCAAGTTTTGTGATGTTGCTTAAATAGTTGATTTTGATTTAACAATCATAAATCATTCATCAAAATCTTCAAATTCACTTTGCAGTTTTTCGTGCATTTCTTGATAAATTTCTCTTAGCACATCATCATCACCACAAGCAACTTGATAACTGACTGCTATAAATCCCATAAAATCTTCATACTCGTCGACTTTATAAAGGTCATAAAGAAATAGATTGGATGAATCGAGTTCAAATTCATCATAACCAATTTTTTGCATTAGTTTATCAAATTTCTCGGCAAATTCCTGCTTATACTCATCATTATTTAAATCATCAATATCTGCTGTTTCAAACTCTTTTTTAAGAACTAAAAACCCTTGTTCAAATTCTTTAGTTTGTTCATCGGTTAAATTCGATGAATCTTTTTTTAAAATTTCTAAAACTTCTGACATGGTAATATTCCTTTTAATTAAGTTAAGGGCAGTTTTATAATAGAAAGTTTTTTGATTGTTTAATATTACGTTTGCAGTATAACTGAATCATTATCCTATTTTAATCTAAAAAAGCAAGAAAGCGACAATTAATGTCGCTTTCTTTTGAAATAAATTATCCTTTCAAGGTTAATTTTTCAAGCAAATTCTTAACCGCATCAATCCTACCTTCTGCTGTAGCAAGGGCTTTGTCATCCATCATTTTTAGCCCTGTCGCGCCATGCATTTTAAATTTTTTCGGATTCGACTGAATAAGCCCAATAATGGTAATTGCTTCCACAGGGGTGCTTGGTGAAAACTCAAAGGTGACTTGCCGCTCATTGCCATCAATCTTGCTTATCTCCAGCGCTTCAGCCATTAAGCGGATTTGGTGAATAGCAAATAAATTTTTGGTCGGCTCCGGCAAACTGCCAAAACGGTCTAGCATTTCGCTGCGAATGCTAATTAGGCTGTCATAGTCTTCAGCATTGGCGATTTTTTTGTAAAACAATAACCGCTGATGGACATCACCCAGATAATCTTCAGGAATGAGTGCCGACAAATGCAGATTAATGTCACTGGTTAGCGATAATGGGGTGTTCAAATCAGGTTGTTTACCTGCTTTGATGGCTTTGGTGGCACGGTTTAGCATATCCATATACAGGTTAAAACCAACCGCTTGCATATTGCCGCTTTGGTTTTTGCCCAGCAGCTCACCTGCTCCACGAATCTCAAGGTCTTCACTGGCAAGCATAAACCCTGCCCCCAATGTGTTAGCACGGCTGATGGCGTCAAGGCGCTTTTGGGCGTCGCTGCTCAAGCCTTTAATAGATGGCACAAGCAGATAACAATAGGCTTGGTGGTGACTACGCCCGACTCGACCGCGCAGTTGGTGAAGCTGAGCTAGCCCGAATTTATCGGCACGGTTGATGATAATGGTGTTGGCATTGGGGATATCAATGCCTGTTTCGATAATGGTAGTACACACCAACACATTGTGTCTTTTGTGGTAAAACGATTGCATGATTTGCTCAAGCTCTCGTTCTTTCATCTGACCGTGAGCTACTGCCACCCGAGATTCGGGCACAAGCTCTCGCACGGTTTCTGCCATGCGCTCAATGCTTGCCACATCGTTATGCAGTAAAAACACCTGTCCGCCACGCAATAATTCACGCAAAATCGCTTCTTTGAGTAAGTTATCAGACTTTTGCATGACAAAGGTTTTAATTGCCAACCGCCTTGCAGGGGGCGTGGCAATAATCGACATGTTTCTCATACCAGATAACGCCATGTTCAGCGTACGTGGTATGGGGGTTGCGGTCATAGATAGTACATCCACATCCGATTGCATGGCTTTGATACGCTCTTTATCTCGGACGCCAAAACGGTGTTCTTCATCGACAATCATCAGACCTAAGTTGGCAAACTTGACATCTTCCTGCAAAATACGGTGGGTACCGATAACGATATCAATTTTACCTTCGGCTAAGCCTTTGAGAATCGCATCGTGTTGTTTTTTGGTGCCAAACCGAGACAGGCTTTCAATACGAATGGGCCAATCAGCAAATCGATCCAAAAAGTTATCTTCGTGTTGCCCAGCAAGCAGCGTCGTCGGTACTAGCACTGCTACTTGATACCCTGCTTGTACCGCAATAAAAGCGGCACGCATTGCCACTTCGGTTTTACCAAAGCCGACATCACCGCACACCAGCCTATCCATGGGCTTATTTTGCTTCATATCAAACTTAACCGCTTCAATGGCATTGGCTTGGTCGGGCGTTTCTTCAAACGCAAATTGACTGGCAAATAGGTCATACTGGATTTGGTCAATTGGGAAGTTAATGCCCACTTTGGCATCACGGCGGGCTTGTACGTTGAGCAGTTCCGCCGCTACATCATGAATTTGGCTAAGTGCTTTGGCTTTGGCTTTATCCCATTTACCGCTACCTATGGCATGAAGCGGTGCGGTCGCCGCGTCGCCACCCGCATAACGGCTGATGAGTTGCAGATTTGCCACAGGCACATACACACTGGCATCATCTGCATAGGTAAGATGGATGAACTCTTGCAGTTGTCTATCAATCTCCAGGGTAATCAAGCCTTGATAACGCCCAATGCCAAAATCAATATGCACCACAGGGTCACCGATATTAAGCTCACTGACCGATTTAACCAAAAATTCATCAGACACATCGCTTTGGCGACGGCGGCGAGTCTGTAACACCTGCCGTCCAAACAACTGGGTTTCTGAGAGAATCGCAAACTTATCGGGGAGCAACGCGCCTCGTTCAATCGGTGCAATGGTCAAGGCAATCGCATTACTATGCGCCTCATCCATGTTTGCAAGAAAGTCGGTCAATCCTGAAACACTTTGTAAATTAAAGCGTTTTTGCAACAGCTCCGATAAAATCTCACGGCGACCCGCAGTTTCGGCGACCAATAATATCGGTTTAGCAAACTGCTCGCGAAATGCCATCAATCTTTGCAGTGGCTCAGCAAGTTTATGGTCAACGGTTAAATCAGGGGGGGTGTCAACCAATGCATTGATTGCTCCTGCTTTGGTGTCATCGATTGGTTGTTCGCTGGTGATAATGCGGGGATATTGGGCAATTTTTTCGTTAAAAATATGTTCTGCCAGGTACAAATCTTGCGGTGCCACAATCGGTTTTTCGATATCGTGCCTGCGGTCATTGTAACGAGTTTGGATTTGTTGCCAAAAATTTTGGTAAGCCGTCTCTATTTGATTATCGACGATAAACAAGCTATCTTTGGGCAAATAACTAAAAAAATCCGAGCCATTTTGCCAAGTATCGATGTCAAAAAATAATGGCTGATAATACTCCACCCCCGCGGGTGCAATACCGTTCATCACATCGTTAAACAGCTCAAAACGGCGGGCGGATGTGTTGGCAAAGGTGCTGGCAAAATTGGCGCGAAACGTTTCTTTACCTTCATCTAGGGGAAATTCTCGCGCGGGTAAAATCTGGAAACTGGTGATTTTACCGATAGTTTCACCCGATTTTTTTTGACTATTCATAAACTTGACGTATTGATGGGGGTCACTGTCTTTTAACTCGTCCAAATCTGCTTGGGTCAAGCTACGCTGGGTTTGTGGGTTAAAAAAACGGATACTCTCAATCTCATCATCAAATAAATCAATGCGAACCGGAAACGGCTGACCAATGGCAAACAAATCAATCACGCTGCCACGCACAGCAAACTCCCCAGGCTCAAAGACATTATCTACCGCATGATAGCCCGCGGTTGCCAGTTTTCGACGTTCGGTTGCCACATCAAAGGTGTCACCTACTGACAAATCAAAGTGTTGCCCCAATAGCCATGATGCAGGGGCGACACGATGCATTAAGGTCTGCACCGAAATCAGTAAAATACCATCAGTTGGCATATGGGTAAGCAAATGAATCCGCTCAGAGACAATGTCATGGTGCGGTGACAGTTCATCATAGGTAAGCGTTTCCCAATCAGGAAACACATAGGCATCCACCCCACTAAATGCCAACTCTGTTTCAAGCTGATTGAGCTGATTTTGGTCACGGGTCACGACGACTTTAAGTCGGTTTTGCTGACCGCTATCACTGCTGGTTAGGCTAGTGAGCCACAAGGCTTGGGTCATGCCTTGTAAATTGCCCAGCCATTTTTTGTCATGCTTAGCATTGTCAAACAACGATTGGTTGAGGCGAAAGGAAAGATGAGACAGTGAGTGTGTAACATTCGTCATTGTTATCGGTCTTTTGGTTATAAGTCTTTTGATTAAGAAAGGCGAAAAATAATGACGTTATTGTGGGGGTTTTTGCTGAAAAATTAAAGCTAAAATAGCAGTGTTTTAGCAGACTTTTTGGCAATAACACTTTAACACTTTATCCCTGCAATGCAGCAATCTAGCGTTTTTTACCAAAGTGATATGCAAAAAAAAACACTGCCAATTTGACGGTGCTTTTTTGTCAAGTTGACGTTATTTATTGAGCCATTTGGTGATTTGGGCTTTGACAAATTTGGGATTTGAGTTACCCCAGTTGGCGTAGATTTCGGTAAAGAGTGTACCTGTGATATCTTCGATTTCCGACTGGGTGATTTCGGCACTACCTTGTTTACCAAAGATAACCACCTCATCGCCTGCTTTGACATCGGGGTAATCGGTGACATCGACCATAGTGGTATTCATCGAGATTTTGCCCAATGCCGGGACTTTATGACCATTAATTAAGACATGACCTTTGTTGGTAAAGGCGCGACGGTAGCCGTCTGAATAACCAAATGGTAAATTTGCCAAATAGCTATCTCGTGTCAAAGTATAAGTGCGGTCATAGCCAACAGTTGAGCCTTTAGGATATAAATTGACGCTAGCCACACGGCTTTTGAACGACATAATGTAGTTAAAATCTGGACGTTCATAGTAAGGCTCGCCAAACAAAATCGCCCCTGGACGCACCATATCAAACCAACCTTCTGGCACGTTCAGCGACACAAACGAGTTCGCCGCATGGATGGTGAGTTTTTTACGGTCGAGTTTGGCGGTTTTAATCAGCCAATCGGTGTTTTGTTTAAAACTAGCCAACCCTTTTTGTACATCGGCTTTATCTTCAACAGGAAAATGGGTCATGATACCGACGATGTGGAGATTTTTAAGCTTGGTAATTGCCAAAGCGTCTTGTTTAGATTTCTCAAGGCTCAAATCTAAGCCGTTACGGTCCATGCCGCCGTCGTTGAGTGCCATATGAAAATTAATGACCCCGCCCGCTGCTCGTGCGATATTACTGGCAGTTTGGGCTTGTTTAAGGGTACCAAATAACTCTTCGACATTGTATTTTAAGCCGTCTTCAATTTCTTGGTTGGTCGCCGTACGCACCCGCATCACTCGTCCTTTATAGCCGTGCTTGCGGGCGATACGGGCTTCTTCGTTACTGGCAATACCGATACAAGGGACTTTATGCTCCATCACGGTAGGCATCAAATTATCAATGCCAAAGCCATAGGCATCGGCTTTTAAAATCGCACAGATTTGGGATTTACCACCTAAATGCGCGCGCATTGCTTCAATATTATGCCCGTATGCCTCAGTATCTATTTCAAGCCAAGCGTTGGTATTGGCAAGATTAACGATATGAGGATTATCGCCAGCATACGTTAGCGCGGGCGCGGCTTGCGCGGGCGCAGCGTGATACATAACGGTGGCGATGGCAAGCGATAGCAGAGTTTGATGTAGTTTCATAATAATTCCCAAAATGAGATGACAATAAAAAAATCAGAAAAAGTATGCGCTTTCATGCGCTGATGTTACCGCAGTCAAGCCATATAACCAGTTAATATATCAACACTTGATGCGGTTTTTTAACCAACCTAGGCTACTTTTTAGTTTAGTAGCTTAACTTAGCTCATTAAAGCAATGATGTCGTACTCACAATAATGCCATTGTTATCGGCATACACATACATGCCAGAGTTAATAGTTAGACCGCCAAAGCTGATTTCGATATCCGTCTCACCCACACCTTTGCGATTGGATTTGCGGGGAATGGCGCCGAGCGCTTGTACGCCGATTGGCATTTTGCTCATATCATCCACATCGCGAACACAGCCATACACAATCACGCCAGCCCAGCCATTATCAACGCCGCTTTGTGCAATCATATCGCCCAGCAAGGCACAACGCATTGATGCCCCACCGTCTACCACCAAAACCTTGCCATTACCTTTATCATCTTTGCCATGCGTGGCTAACAACTCTTTAACACGGCTATTGTCTTCAAAGCATTTGACAGTTACTACTTCACCGCCAAATTTTGTTTTACCGCCATAACTAAAAAAGCGTTTGCCTTCCATGTTGGGTGCACAAACCTGACATTCTGGATTATCATCTAATAAATCGCACGTAATAAAATTTTGTAACGTCATGTCGCTCATCATCGTTCCTTAAGTCAATTATTTTTTTGGGAAGGTTAGTTTCTAAACCGCGTCATCGCTAGCATTTCACCGTTACTGATAACTTGGGTTTTTTTGGCAGTATCGACGCGATTAGCAGATTTTTCATAAGTATGTTTGATGTGCCAATTGTTGCTCACCAGCGCCATTGCCATCGCCACCCTATCGGCTTCTATGGGACGGACAGGCAGTTTTTTAGGTACGATAGGTTTGATGAGTTTGTACGCCGTCTGCGCGATGGTTTCAAATTTACGATCATCGTGTTTGCCAAGCAGCAAAGAGGGACGAAAAATTGCCAATTCTTGAAAGCCTAAATTGCCAATCGCAGTCTCAAGCTCACCTTTGACACGGTTATAAAAAAAGCGACTGTCAGCATTGGCGCCCATCGCCGATAACAAAAAAAACCGCTCTACGCCTTTTTGTTTGCAAGCTTTTGCAAATTCGACATTATAGGTAAAATCGATTTGCCGAAAGGCGGCTTCACTACCCGCTTCCTTAATGGTGGTACCCAGACAGCTAAAAGCATCGGTGTCTTTACCTATCGACAGCGCAGACACAAATTCATGCATTTGATTAAAATCTTTGAGCTGGTAGAAATGCATGGAATCACTCAATCCTTTTGGCTGAGAGCGCGCAATGATAATGACTTTTTGATACAAACTGCCAAGCTGGGTGAGTAATGAATTGCCTACCAAGCCGGTTGCACCGATGATTAATGCTGTGCGCTGCATAAAACAATGACCTCAGTATGAATATTTTTATGAGTTTTTAACGTCATTTTATTTAATCACAGATAATCAAAACTTTCACCTACAAATACGTTTTTTTCAGCGTTGACGGGCATTGCCCGATGGTTTTTTGACCAACAGACGAAATACGCTGAATAATCTGCCGAATAAGTTGTTATTGTAGCGTGAGTTTGCTAAAATAGCGGGCTTTAAATCCGCTTGATATCGTTAATTGTGTTTCCGTGTCTAGTGATTCAAGGATTCAAGCAACCCTAACTACCCGTGTCTGTAATAAGCGAATGGCTGCTCACTTACTAACAGATCGATTTATATTGCAAATCCAAGGAGATTTACGTGGCAAATTCTGCACAAGCTCGCAAACGCGCTCGTCAAAACGTTAAACGTCGTCAATTAAAAGCATCACAACGTTCTATGGTTCGTACTTTCATCAAACATGTGGTAAAAGCCGTTGAAGATAAAAACTACGAAGCAGCGACTGAAGCTTACAAAAAAGCAGTTCCAGTGATTGACCGTATTGCTGACAAAGGCGTGATTCACAAAAACAAAGCAGCACGTCATAAAAGCCGCTTAAATAAAGCAATTAAAGCCCTTAAAACTGCTTAATTGTTTGTTTAAAACTAAAAAAGCCAATTCGTATTGAATTGGCTTTTTTATTGAGCCCGATTTGGGTATACAACTGATTTAATTATAAAAAAAGCTGAAATCGAAATTTCAGCTTTTTATTTAGCTTACCTAAAAGCCCATTGATGCGTTTAATCATGGTTTTAATTATGCTTTTAACTCGGCAAGGACTTGTTCACTGACTTTATCAATCGCTTGTGTACCATCAAATTTGGCATAGCGAGGTGCGTTTTGACCCGATTTTGCCAAGTCTTGATAGAAACCAACCAAAGCTTCTGTTTGGTTATGATAAGTCGCTAAACGATCGCGGATGGTATCTTCTTTATCATCCTCACGCTGAACCAATTCTTCACCGGTTTCGTCATCTTTACCTTCCACTTTGGGTGGATTATAGACCACATGGTACACGCGACCTGAAGCAGGATGAGACCGACGACCTGACAAACGAGACACGATGTCTTCATCAGGTACTGCAATTTCTACCACGTTATCGATGTGTACGCCTGCATCGGCTAACGCTTGCGCTTGTGGAATGGTACGCGGAAAACCATCAAAAATACAGCCGTTGGCGCAATCTGGCTGCGCAATACGGGCTTTAACTAGGTTGATAATTAAATCATCTGAGACAAGTCCACCGGCATCCATGATACTTTTGGCTTGTTTGCCAAGCTCAGTACCTTCTTTGATAGCGGCACGTAGCATATCACCTGTTGAAATTTGTGGAATATTAAATTCCTTGGTGATGATTTGTGCTTGGGTACCCTTACCAGCGCCAGGTGGCCCTAAAAGAATAATACGCTTCATAAACCTATTCCTTAAGTCGAAATTATTAAAATCGCCCTATCTCATTACTGCAATAGCAAAAAAGACCCACAAATGGTGTGTTCGAATAACTAACAGTTTTGAAATACTGGGTTAACAATACTCGTTAACCGCTAAAATCTCAAGCAATTTTTGCAAAATAATTTAAATTGATAGGGGTATTAAAAATAAAAATGTGGCAAGCTTTAATCCGCCCTCTATTCAATTGAGCCCCTATTCAATCAAGATATTTTTCATAACGATTTAAGGCACGATTTTATCAATCAATACCGTTGTTGAGTCAGCCGTTTTCTCTAGCGGTACGGGGTTACTCGTCAAGTCACCGCTTTGCGGCATGGCGTCACCTGAAGCACTAACCCGGGCAGTAATCACCAATGCCTCATTCGTGCTAATCGCCGAGCTTAAGGTCATGGTCGGCATGATGCTATCGTTATCGCTGATGTTGATTGACATACCATTGATGGTTAAGCTATCTGCTGACAGTTTTTTGGCAGCAACAGGGGGACCACCTGCCATCTTACGCACATTAACAAATAAGCTTTCGCCTTTTTTCACCCGTCCTAATATCTCAGGGGTGACTTTGACATTGACTGTAATTGCCTGTTCGCCTTGGGCCTCACGCTGATTGATAGTCTGCTCAAGTTCAGATAGGCTGTTTAAAGCTTGGGTATGATCGCCAGGACGCGCTTGGATTTCGGTGCGTAGCAGTTCTACCCATTTTCGAGACTGCGCGTAGTTACCCGCTCGCATTTCGCCCATTGCCATCAGCATTTGTGCGCCTTGGTGTTTGGGACTTTTGGCTAGAATATGCTCAACTACTTGACGGGTTTTGTCATCCATTACCCCGCCTTGGGTGAAAAAGCTAGTTTGCGCATAGGTGATGGCGATTTTTTCATCATCAGGATTGAGACGATACGCCCTTGCCAAGGCTTCAATTGCTTGCTCGGGTGCTTGCAAGGCTACAAACACTTCAGAGAGACGAAACCAACGTAGCGGATCGGTGGCATGATGATGCACATTGGTTTGCATGGCACTAATGAGTCCCACGCTGTCTTTGGTCGCCCATTCGGGTGGCGTATCGATTTTTGCGGTCAGCAAATCATCCGCGACTTGTCCCAAGCGATTTTGTGCATCCCATAATTGATAGACGGGCGTGCGGTCGGCAATCATCACATAAGCCATCGCAGATAACAGCGGAATCCAGATGATAACTATCAGACGGCTTTTCCAATTGGGGGTAAAATGGCTGGTATCTTGATTGTCACTGATATCTAGTAATTGACGCTCTAACGCCAGTTTTTGGGTTTGATAAGTCGCCTCATCGATTTGACCCTCGCCAAAATCGGCATCAAGTTCTACCAATCGTTGTTTAAATACTTCAATATTGAGCGTTAGTAGCTGATTATCAGCGCGATTGGCAATAGCGTGATGGTCTTGGGTTTGCAACCAAGGTAACAAAATAAATACCGCAAGCGTGATAGCAAACAGAAGCGCGACAATGATAAAAATAATTAGCGTTGACATTAATTTTCCTTACCCACTGCTTGATTGATTTCACTAGTTTTAGCACTGGCAGCATTATCATTGGCGTTTAACAAGTCTTGTAACCGCTGTTGTTCGGCGGCTGAAAGTGGCGCATAGCCGTCTTCTATGGGATTGTCGATGACAGCGGCACGTTTTGACGAATTACGGTTACGAATAAACCAAGCCAGCATCACAAACACCAACAACACAGGCGGAAAAAACCATAAAATCCAGGTGGATGGGCGCACAGGTGGTTTGTAGCTAATAAAATCACCGTAACGCTCATTCATATACTGGCGAATTTCGGCGTCGGAACGACCGTCTTTGACCATGTCATAAGTCTTTTGTTTTAAATCTTGTGCAATTGGCGCATCGGAACCTGCCAAGTTTTGATTTTGACATTTTGGACAACGAAATTCTTCAATAAGTGCACGATACTGGGCTTCTTGGCGCGGGTTGTCAAATTGGTAGGTATCAATATTTGCCCAAGCCGACATGGATAACCCTGCGACCAACAACCCCATCGCCATCGCCCTGACTATCAAATGAAGAATTTTTGCAAATGTGATACTCATTGGCACACCTCACGAATTTTAGCATCGGCGGCTTGTTCACGCAGCGCAGTCATACAAGGCAATACTTGCTTATTGTAGCGCTCTTCGTTGATTTCACCCAAGATATGCTGGCGCACATTGCCTTTGCCATCAACCACAAACGACTCTGGCACACCTGTCAGACCCAAATCAATGCCAAAATTACCTTCTTTATCTTGCACATTGAGGGTAAATGGGTCTTCATGGGTGTTGAGATAATCGAGCGCGTCTTTGGTTTCATCTTTATAATTGACCCCAACAATCGGTACACCTGCTTTTGACATCTGCAATAAAAACGGATGTTCAACTTTACAAGTCACACACCAAGATGCCCATACATTGAGTAAAAATGGCTGTTTGGGTAACTGTGCTTGGGTAATCATTTGTGATGGGTTACCCAACGACGGTAAGCTAAAACTTGGCAAAGCGCGATTGAGCGAGGTGTTGGTCACTACTGTGGTGTCTTTGCCCAACCGCGTATAAAACAGCGCAATGATAATCAAAAAAAGCACCAAAGGAATCAAAAACCAAAGTTGTCTTTTACGCATTGCCATGAGCACTCTCCTGACCTAACTCATTGTCATTTTTTACTAATACAGGGGCGTTTGCCACTGGTGTGTTAATCGCTGCCAAATTACCCGACTTGTCATCACTCATATCAGCAAGTCTCGGCAGTTTACGATAACGTTTATCAAACATACTTAAAATCGCACCGAGCGCCAGCACAAAACCACCCCACCATACCCAGCGTACGCCAGGTTTGATATAGATACGCACCGCCCATTTAGTGGCATCAGCTTCCGTTTGATTGGCGTCCAAAATTGGCTCACCCATTGCCATGTAGATATCTCTTAATGGGTTGTACTGGATAGAAGCTTCGGTCATGGGCATTTGACTGACCACATAATGGCGTTTTTCTGGATAAAGGGTCGCGACTATTTGGTTATTTTTACGAACACTGACCACCGCTTGGGTAGCATCAAAGTTGGCACCGCGGATTTTTTTTAGCTCATCCATCGTAAACTGGTAGCCCTGTACTTCAACCGATTGGTTTTTTTGCATGGCAATGTCTTTTTCGATACTTAAGCTTGTGGTAATGGCAATGCCCATCACGGATAGCAAAATACCCAAATGCGCCAACTGCATTCCCCAATAGCCCATGTGCAGACGTTTTAGCCCAGCGCCCAGTGAGCGCGCGTTACGGGTTTTGTCTTTGATATCAATCACCATCCATACCAACACCCATAAACACAGTGCCGCGGACATAAAGATATTGATGTTAATGCTACTGACCAAGAAATAACTCAGAACACCGGCTAACACAAAACAACTGGCTAAAATCGCCAGGCCTATACCTAACAATGGACGGGTGTCTTTTTTCCAACGGCTGACAGGTCCAATGGCTAAAAACAACAACAATAACCAAGTTAACGGCACAAATAACGCATTAAAGTAAGGCGCACCCACCGATACTTGACCCAGTTTTAACGCATCGGCCAGCATTGGGTAAAGTGTCCCAATCACCACCACGATGGTTGCGACTAATATAATAATGTTATTGATGACCAATAATGTCTCACGAGATTTGAGCTGATAATGGCTTTCTTGGGTCAAACGCCAACCGCGCCACGCAAACATCGCCAGACCGCCACCGATTACCACGCCCAAAATCACTAGTATAAACAGACCGCGGGTGGGGTCTGCGGCAAATGAGTGAACCGAGGTAATGACCCCCGAACGTACCAAAAACGTACCCAATAAACTCAAGGCAAAGGTAAAAATCGCCAACATAATCGTCCAAGCTTTGAACACGCCGCGCTTTTCGGTGACTGCCAATGAGTGTAATAATGCCACACCACCGAGCCAAGGCATAAACGACGCGTTTTCCACAGGATCCCAAAACCACCAGCCGCCCCAGCCAAGCTCGTTGTATGCCCACATTGAGCCAAATACGATCCCTAAGGTTAAACAGCACCAAGCCGCTAGTGTCCAAGGACGCGACCAACGCGTCCAAACCGCATCTAACCGGCCCGCCCACAATGCTGCCATGGCAAAGGCAAACGGTACTACCGCGCCCACATAGCCCATGTATAGCATCGGCGGGTGAAAAATTAATCCGGGGTCTTGCAGTAGTGGATTCAAATCTTTGCCATCCACGGGGATGCTGGGTAGACTGCGATTAAAAGGTGACGACACAAAAATCACCATGCTTAGCATCATCATTTGCACAAAGGCTATAATCACCAACACGCGTGCGCGCATGGCAAGCGGCAAGCTTCGACTAAAAACGGCCACCGCCGCGCCCCAAGTCGCCAAAATAGTAACCCACAGTAACAGTGAGCCTTCATGCCCGCCCCACGTGGCTGATAAGCGATAGTACCAAGGCAGCAAAGAATTTGACTGATTGGCGACATAGATCAACGTAAAATCATTGGCATAAAACCCATACATCAGGCATAAAAATGACGTACCGGTTGCCAAAAACTGAGCAATGGCAAAACTTCCCGCCAGTCGTTGCCAAGCAGGTTGGTGTTTAAACACCCCCACTGCTGGCAAAATAACCTGTAAAATGGCAATCACCAAGGCTGAAATAAGCGCAAAATAGCCCAATTCAGTAATTAACATACCCACTGCTCCTATCGCTGTAGTGGTTATCACACTGTAGAATTTTCACCAAAAAAATGGGTCAAATTAATAAAACACCAATATCAAATGTATCCAGCCCGCCAAAAACCCTGTCACACCGCCCAAAATAATCAGTGTTAATTCATCTTCACGAAAGGCAGGACGCAACAGATTTTGAAATTCATTGGGCGTCAATGCGCGAATACGGTCTCGAAACAGCCCAAAGATTTTTTCCGCGCGGCTAAGGTTAAGCTCAGGATTACTCATCGGCACCATGGTCGCTGCAATTGACTTATCAATAATCACGTGTCTGAGCTGACCAAATTCTTTACGACCCAAACCAAATTTCAAGCTCGTTTGAATCACCTGTGATTCCAACATTGGGTTTAGGTGTTTTTTAATTAGCTCACGCGTTTGCATCGCACGGCTGCCATACATCATTTCATACATGATGTTTTTGAGCGTGACCAAATCTTTGACCACAATCTCAGCAAACACCTCAGAGACCTCAGGCTGGCGTTTCATAAAACCACCTTGCCAGTTAAATTGTCCCATATGCGGTTTTTCAAAGCGAATAAATGGCAATGAGTTGCTAAAACTAAAAAATTTGGGATAGCGATAATAATGCGGGTCAATTGGATTAAATACCATCCAGATAGCAATCCAGTTGGTCAACAGCCCCCAAATCGCAGCAAAAAACGGCACCGTCCAATGCTGCGGCACAAACCAAAAAATCGCCATCTGCAAAATACCAAATACAAACCCAATCAACGCACTGATATGCCAAATAAAATTAATCTCTTTTTGACCTACCTTCAAAAACATCCGCACCATCAGCGCACGGTCGCTTTCCATCTTGTTGACAATCATCTCGCGCATATCAACCAAGTTTTCGACATTGTAGGTCAAGTCGAGCACCAGATTTTTCATGATAGCTGGCAATTGCTCGTGTCCATACGCATAGATACGGCGTTTGACAGCAAAAGGCAGATTCGCCCATAGCGTTGCCGAGCGCTCATTCATGATTTCATCAATCAGCAAATCCAAATTTTGGTTCATGGTTTGGCTGATAAAATCTGCCACTTCTTCAGGGTGCATGGCTTGGAAAAACTCATCGAGCGAGCCAAGCTTGGATAAAGTTTGGTCAACGATAATCCCGGATATTTTACCCGCTTTGCGTGGCACAATGCCCTGCCAGCCGATACCGCCGCCTGGGAATCCTTGAATCTTAATGCCCCAAAAATGAATGGGATAAAATAGCATCTTGAGCGCCATCCATACATGCGCCCAAGTCACGACTGCCGTCACAAATGGAATGGTCAGCATGGCGAAAAATTGCGGATGGGTTGCAAGCTTGTGCCAAATTTCTGCAAACATATCAAAAAAGCTCACATGGTGAAAAAGCTAAAATCAAAGGACAATAAAACCGAGATGACATTATAAGGTTTGCTTGAAAACGTCTATACTATAAGTGGCTTAATAAGGGTGCGTTCAAACTGCTAGATTTTAGCACAGAAAGATATATTTTGCCTGAAGAAGTTGTATTTTTA
Organism: Moraxella sp. CTOTU46711; assembly: GCF_031975715.1. Lineage (NCBI taxonomy): Bacteria > Pseudomonadati > Pseudomonadota > Gammaproteobacteria > Moraxellales > Moraxellaceae > Moraxella > Moraxella sp. CTOTU46711. The sequence goes on along the minus strand of NZ_DALYMP010000001.1, from coordinate 289,811 downwards.
GCGGTTTTGCGTCCCTATGTTATCATCCATATTGCCGTCAATGGTGCTATCATAATTTGATACATTTGTTTTGACAGCAGCCGTCAGTTATTTGCGATTTTGGCAGGATTTGGGCATGCTTATTTACCACATTTTATGCTAGTATATCGCTCTTAAATTTTGACTTAAGCCATCAGATTTAAGCTACCCATATTATATAGTAGCTGGGTGATATCCCTATATTTGCATTAAGCTAAACTTTCATCGCACCGCGACCCTTTTTAAAACCGTTCTAATTGCTGTTACCCGCTTATGAAACCACCCCATTCTTCAGATATGCAACGTGAAAATCTCATCTTTCGCCGTCGGGTAATTTTGGCATCGGTGTTTGTTTTTTTGGGCTTGGTTGGCTTGATTGTACGCTATGCTTATCTACAAATTTATACCCACGACCAGTACGTTACCCAGTCTGACAATAATCGTATTAAGCTGGTTTCTGCACCGCCCAGCCGCGGCTACATTTATGACCGGAACGGGGTGATTTTGGCAGATAACCAGCCTGTTTTTACCGCCGTCATCAGTCCTGATGAAATTGACAATCCTGACAATACCTTAGCACTACTTACCCCGATTTTTCAGTTGACACCTGAAGAAATCAGTGAAGCTTCAAAAGCCCTTAAAAAAAGTAAAAACGAACCTGTCACCATTAAAATCGGACTTACCGAACAGCAAGTTGCCCAGTTTAGTGAACGCAAACCGTTTTTTAAAGGCGTGACGATTCAAAGTAAACTCACGCGCACCTATCCCTACAGTGATTTGTTTGCCCATGTGATTGGCTATGTTGGGCGTATCAGCGACAATGATAGTAAAAAGTTGGATAAAAAGCTGTATGCAGGCACCGATCTGATAGGTAAAACAGGGATTGAAAAGTATTACGAGTCGCTGCTACTGGGCAAACCCGGTTATCAATCGATTGAAACCAATGCCTATGGCGATATCATCAAAAAACTCGATACCAAACCGCCCATTCCCGGCAATGATATTTATCTAAGCCTTGATTATGGCTTGCAAAAATTGACCAGCGATTTGTTAAATGGTAAACGCGGCGCCGCGGTGGCAATTGACCCAAGCACTGGCGAGATTTTAGCCTTTGTGAGCAACCCAAGTTTTGACCCCAATCCCTTTATCACTGGGATTAGTAGCAGAGAATACAAGGCGCTGCAACAAGACCCCGACATGCCACTGTACAATCGCGCGCTACAAGGGCAATATCCCCCGGGTTCTTCTATCAAACCGATTGAGGGTTTGGCAGGGATTCATTACGGCATGATGGGATGGGACAGTAGTATTTATGATCCGGGTTATTTTAGTCTGCCTGGCGATAGCCATAAATTTCGTGACTGGAAAAAATCAGGTCATGGTAACGTCAATTTGCATAAATCCGTGGTCGAATCTGTCGATACCTACTACTACAAGCTGTCTTATCAACTGGGTATTGACCGGCTTCATGATTGGATGACGCGTTTTAATTTTGGTAGTAAAACAGGGATTGATTTGCCGGGAGAAAAAACCGGCGTCTACCCTTCTACTGAGTGGAAAATGAAAACCTACAAAAAAGCCTGGTTGCCTGGGGAAACCATTTCTGTGAGTATCGGGCAAGGGTATTTTTTGGCGACCCCTTTACAGATTGCCAACGGTATCGCCATGTTAGCCAGCGATGGACAGCATTTAACCCCCCATCTGCTCAAAAAATCCACCGGTGCCGAACATGTCACCCCCATTGAAAAGCCCGATGGGAAAATTCAATACAACGGTAATCCCAATGATTGGCAGCGTATGCACCTAGCCATGGAAGATGTGGTCAAAAAAGGCACAGCGCATAGTATTTATACGCCAACTTATCGCATCGCTGGCAAAACAGGCACAGCGCAGGTCAAATCTATCGCACAAGGTAAACGCTATAACGAAGCCGCGCTTGACTCGCGTCACTGGGATCATGGCTGGTTTGTTGGCTTTGCCCCAGTAGAAAACCCGCAAATTGCCATTGCTGTTATCGTAGAGAATGGGCGTCATGGTGGCTGGGTAGCGCCGATTGTGCGTAAAATGATGGATTATTGGCTCATTGATAAAATCAGAAAACCGATTGTGCCACCGTCGCCTGAAGAACTTGTCAAAATCAATGCCGAAAAACAAGCCGCCAAATTACAACGTGAAGCGTTAGTTTTGTCGGGTAAACCTATTATCGCAAAACCCAATACCGCCAAACTCACTGCAGTGGGTGGCGCTGACTGACGTAATGTATGATGTCCAAAATTAGCAAACGACCCAATAAAGCTACCAAATCCCCGCCAGTTTCTCACGTGCGTATTATCGGCGGCGAGTATCGGCGGCGTTTGGTAGCGTTTATCGATGCCGATGGATTGAGGCCGACCCCCGACCGTGTCCGAGAGACAGTATTTAACTGGCTTACTGATGATTTAGTCAATGCCAAGGTACTAGATTGCTGTGCTGGTAGTGGGGTGCTCGGTTTTGAAGCCTTGTCGCGGGGTGCCAAGCAGTTAACTTCTATCGAGCCTAACCATGAGCAATTTAGGCAAATTAAAGCCACCCAAGCCCTGTTAGGTATTGCTGATACAAAAATTGTGACAATGGAAGCTACGATACAACATGCCTTACCACAACTGGCAAACACCGAGCCGTTTGATGTGGTATTTATCGACCCACCTTATCAACTAGCGTTGTGGGATACAATTTTGCATGGCTTAATAAACCATCAGTTAATTCATCCGCAGACATTACTGTATATCGAAAGCGATCAAGATCACACACAGTTGTTAGCATCATTCACCGCATCACTTGAGCCACTCAAATATAAAAAAATGGGTCAAATTTTTGCCGGCATTTATCAACTCAAAGCGCTTTAATTCGAAGCGTTTCAATTAAAAGCATTTTAATTCAAAGCCCTTGAATTAATGCATTAAAAAACCGACTGGATTAACCCAGTCGGCAAATATAATAACCATCACAGCCCTATAGCAAATCTACTATTAGCTCTTAACGCATATACCCACTTGTACGGCAGCAGCGGACGGACAAAAATATTTTGATGACTGTCCTTTTAAGTTGTTGGCTTCATACAGATAGCTGACCCCAACCACCATCAAAAATGTCACCACGAGCGATAACATAATCACCAGCACAACACTATGAATGTTGACTTTGGAGTGATGGCGTGTCATTTCCACACTATCATCAGTGTCTTTAGTATCGTTCACTTGATGAATCATAACTTGTATCCTAAAAAATTTGAAATTTAACTGTTTAAATTTCATCGTGTTACTTAGCAACTATCCATATATGACATAGACCATGATCTATGCGTGGTAGTGCTACAAAAGCAATTTACAAAGGTAATCAAACATTACATTTATCTTATAGTGATTACATTATACAATGTATTTGTTACTAAATTATAACAATAATAAAAAATTACACAATTGTTTTATCAGAAAAATTCCTATTTGGTCATTTTTTTCGATTAATGGTATAGTGTCATCAAACACTTGAAAAAATTTTTATCTAAACTGGTTAATAATCAATTATCTAGCTAAGCTCAATTAGCTAGTTAGCTAATTCCAAGAATCCGCTTTTTATCTTTATGACTGAAAATAACAATGAAAAAAAATACACACAAGCAATGGCAAGCGCTGTTATCTGCCAAACCTATCTATCATGGCAATCAGTTCACCCAATCCAAGACGTCAAGGACGGCATTTCATAAGGACTATGACAGGCTGGTTTTTTCGCAATCTTTTCGCCAATTGAATCAAAAAACCCAAGTGCATCCGTTAACCCATGAGATGGGTATTCATACCCGCTTAACCCATTCGCTTGAAGTATCTTGTATTGGTCGCTCGCTAGGGATGATGAGCGCGGAGAAACTCGGTAATGACCTGCCAAGCAGCTTTACCATGTCGGATATGGGGGTCATTGTACAAGCAGCTTGTTTGGCGCATGACATCGGTAACCCCCCATTTGGGCATGCAGGTGAGCAGGCGATTCGAGATTGGTTTTTTCAGCCTGCACAGCGCCAATATCTAAGGCGGCTTACCACGCGCCAGCAAATAGATTTATTAGCGTATGAAGGCAATGCGCAAGGCTTTCGACTGCTGACCCGTAACGAGCATCATCCCGATGAAGGCGGCATGCGTCTGACCGCGGCGACGCTTGGGGCTTTTATGAAATACCCTTATCTTTCCACCCCTATCAACCCAGTCAGCGACAGTGACTCACTGCCCTCACCGCTGACGCTCAAGAAATTTGGTTGTTTTGAAAGTGAAGCGCCGTATTTGCATGATTTGGCGGAGCAGCTGCGACTACCCAAGACCCCAAGAGGTTACGCGCGTCATCCATTGGCTTATTTGCTAGAAGCCGCCGATGATATTTGTTATGCGCTGATTGATTTGGAAGATGGGATTTTACTAGGTATGTTAGACTATCATGAAGTTGAGCCACTGCTGCTCAAACTCGTCGGTAAACGGCTTGGCGTACCATCTGAAGTGACGACCAATGCGCCTATCACCCAAAAATTAGCCGCGCTAAGAGGACGAGCAATGCGGCGATTGGTGGACAAAGTTACTGATGCCTTTGTTGCCAACCAAGCCGCCTTATTGGCAGGTGAGCTGACGGGCAGCTTGTTTGACTACTGCCCCAATAACGTACGCAGTAGTATCAGTGAAGCCAAAAGCCTAGCCAATACCCGTATTTTTCAACATCCGAGCAAAGTACGCGTTGAAATCATGTCAAACCGCTGTTTACATACGCTACTTGATGCGTTTATGCCGCTGGCGTTGACGGGTAATTCAGCAGACAGTATTTCTCAGTTTGAGCAATTACGACTGCTTAATCTATTAAATGCCCATTTAAGCAATGTTAGTCGGCAATTAGGGGATGATGTTTATCAAAATATCTTGTGTATTTTAGACATGCTGACTGGCATGAATGATCATGAAGCCTATCGGCTCGCGCAAGCGTTGAAGGGCAATTGGTCGGTGAATATTTAAACATCATCGCTGAGCATCAATCGTCAACGATTGTATATTTGGCGTTTTCGGCTTAGAATATTTTTCCTTATTTAACCCGCTGATTGGATACCTAATGACTAGCCGTGACTTGCAAAAACGCCAAACCCGTCAAGCCTTTTTTCAATCGGTGCTTCAGTTATCGAGGTCAGGGCATGCGTTTTCGTCGATTTCACTTCGCCAGATTAGCCGCGAAGTGGGCGTAGTGCCAACGGCTTTTTATCGACATTTTCAGGATATCGATGAGCTTGGCACCTGCTTAGTCAATGAAGAACTCGGTCACACGCTGCAAAGTCTGCGCGATCATTTGCAGCTGGGTCGTACCCGAACGCATGAAGGGCAAATTGCCTCAAGCGTGCGTTTCTTTTTGGAAAGTGTGGAGCACGCGTCATTGCACTGGCACTTTATTGTCTCTGAGCGCTATGGTGGTAACCAAGCTGTGCAAAACGCACTCGATGAGCAAATCAGCTTGTTCGCGCAAATCATGACCGATGATTTGGCGATGCAGCCTGCCTTTGGTCATTTAAATCAAGAAGTGCGCCTATTGATTGCGGATATGGGCGTGAATATGTATTTTTCTTGGGTGTATAAATGGCTCAAATTTGACCCTACAGAGTTACAAAGTAAGCAAGATTATCTCAATCGCTGTATCAAACAGGCGCAAGTGCTGTTTTATGGCGTCCGTAATTGGTGCCCTTAATAAAAAATTAAGCTAAAAAACAGTTAAACCAACAGACAGTGAAACCAAAAAAAGGCTGAGTTAATGCTCAGCCTTTGTTATTACTATTTATTAACCCGTTAATAGCGCCAGTTATAAATCAAATCGACAGAGTTATTGATGGCAGATTTAGCCTCAATGTATAAGCGCCTTGTTAATTGATAACGCATACTAAGCTCAGGCTGCGAGGTGAACACGCCTACCCCATACCGTATAAACAAGTCTGGCGTGATATACCCTGTTAGACTAACCAAAGTGTCATTGCCCGAGCCATTGGCGTCTAACGTTAAACGCTGCAACCCAAACGCCCGACCAATTTGGTTGGTAAATTTGCGCGTCCCGCTTAAGCCATAACTTAACCCTGCTGCGGCAATGGTATTGTTGACGCGGTTTCTAAAGTCTTGTTCGTTGGTATTTTGACCTGAATTGTTATTTAGGCTACCCGTCACCAACGCATTCATCGCCTGTTGTTCACTGAGTCCGCCATTATTGAACACGGTGATACTTGGCGCACTGGCACTGCCTTTGACTTTGACACCCACTTGTACGCCTTGCACGTCTTTTACTGCCTCTACGTTTAGCAGTGGTTTCATCACTTCACCATTGAACCGAACTTGCGCAAAGTTTAGATTCAAGCTTTGACCAAACACTTCGACTTTTGAGCGGCGTGATACTTGCACCACCCCTTCTGCTTTCATGGTGCCTTGACCGCGCTGGGTGATATGCAGCGCACCCGCCAATGGTAAGCGTGCCCCAAAACCTTGGAAGCTTATGCGATCGCCGAGATCTACACCCACATCCGCGTTGATATTCCAAGGTTGGGTGACTTTTAGTACATCATCAATCTGACCCATCAAGCGTCTATCAATCACGTTAACATCTGGGGATTTGCTGACCACATTGCCTGTGGTTTCAGGGGGGCGAATGGTGGCGCGAGGCACATCAATCACGCCGACGATATTCACGTAGCGCTGGCTAGGTTTGACAATCACATCAAAAATTGGATTAATAATGGCAGTAATCGCCGGCGGCTGGCTCACTTGCAGCGCTTTACCTTGCAGCTTCAGCTTGGCTTGCAGCTCACGTGTCCAGTCAACTGTACCGGTAATGGTGCCTTGACCATCGCCTGCACTGGCAAAAGACCCATCAATAGAGGCTTGATTGCCTGTCACGTGTGATAATACATTAATCTTGTCAAAGCGCATCGGCACACCTGTGATGCTAAGACCGGCATCTTGTAGCTCAATATCGCCAACAAATTTGGGCTGCATTAATGAACCACTGATTTTACCTGCCACTAGACCGTTACCGGTCAAGCGTTCAAACGATGGGAAGAAAGGTTTAAATACCGCCAAGTCAATATCTTGAAAAACAACGGTGCCTGAAATCGGTTTTGACTGTATGTAGGGATTGACGGTGGCGTCCAAATAACCATTGCCCGCGCCATTGGCGGTTTTGATATCTGCACGAAGTTTTAGCCCTTCTGCGGTTGAACGCGCAATGACACTGATACGCTCATAAGCAATAGTCGTTGGATTTTCTTCAGGAGTTTGTGCGGCAGTACCAAATACCCCATTATCGGTAAAGAAGCTGGCATTGATACTGGGTCGTTGGTTCTTCTGCCAATGAACGAGTGCAGTGCCGTTGAGTTTTCCTGACCAAGCGATATCACGCGGCATCACCACAGAGAAAATTTGGCTATCAATTTGTTGCACGCTGACATCGACATTGCCTTGCCCATTACTGACCACAAGGTTATTTTTTAGACACAGACTGCCGTTTTGACCCACCATTTGCCAGCAGTGTGCCGCCATTTGTACATTCAGATTTTGCCAGCCAAATAGCATTTGGGCGGGTTGTAGCTGTTGCAACTTGGCATATTTGGTACCAATTTGTCCATTGCCGAGCATACCCGACCACTGTTTTTTGGCAAGATCGATACGACCTTTGAGCGTCGCTTGTACTTGTCCTTTGGTACTATCTGCTTTGACATCCAAGGTGTGATTGTCTTGGGTACCGTTAAAATACAGTTGCAAAGAGCGCAGCGGTTGATTAGCGATGTTGATACCCGTTGCAGTCAATTGCAACTGACTGGGTGATTTGGCAAGGTTGACCAATTTGCCGGTGACTTTGGCATCGAGTACCACAAAGTTTGGCAGTGAAATGTTACGCCCGACTAAATCCACATAGATATTAGGCAGGGCTTGGTTGTTATCTTGGGTTAAGACAATACCGCCTTTAACGATCCCTTTTAGCTGTGGCATCAGCTGATTGAGTGTGCTGATATCGACACTGGTCACCAGTTGGTTTTGGTTGCCATTGGCGGTGATGCGATTGCTACCCCATTGTACCAGCAGATTATTGGCTTGCAGACTGTCAATAAGACGGCGAATTTGTCCGTATTTTTGACTATTGGCACTATTTTCAATGACTTGACGCAGACTACTTAGATCTTTTGGCAAATTCAGTTTTGCGGTCAATTGACCCGTTGCCATCAAGGGTTGATTTTTTAGTCTCCCTTTGAGGTTCATATTGGCGATATGAATGTACTGAGCGCCTGCCCGCCAATAGCCATCGGTATTGATGGTACCGGTGATTTGGCTTGGCAGACTTGGCACAAAATAGCTGGCATCAAAATTTTTCATGTCGGCATTGATATTCCAGCCGGCACCATTGGTCATATCAATGCTACCGTTAGCATTGATATAGCCTTCTTTACCTTGATGACTAAATTGATTAATTTTTAGCTGTTGTGGCGTGCCTGCGATATCAAATTTAAATGAGCCTGCGGGTACGTTTGGCGCATTGAGGCTACCATCAAATTTGGCGGCGATATAAGATAATTTATTACCGAGTACATCGGCACGTACTTTGCCCGTGCCTTTTAATGCTAAGTGTTTTTTGCTATTGTTGGCGCCCAATAAATCCCCTGTCATGTCAATTTGGTTGATAGTGACATCATGACGGTTCAACACCGCTCGATTGGCTTGACGGATCTGTTGCAGGGTGCCGCTGGCAACCACATTGCCCGACAAGTCTTGCAGCGGGATGCTATTTAAAATGCTGTGGGCATTTAAATGATTGGTTTTGGCATTGATTTGCCAAGCTAACGGCTGATTGCCGCTGGCTAGTTTGATTTTACCATTGCCTGCCAAATTACCTGCCACGCCTTGGTACACCAATTGAGTGATGTCAACCAGCTGACCTGTTTTGTTGACATTGACTTGGTAATTACCGCTTGGGGCTTGATTGAGCTTTAGTATATTGGCATTGACTTGCGCTTGTACACTGCTGGGTCGCTTGCCGTCTGCCGGCTGAAAAATCACGTGCGCTTTGCCGTTGGGACTGTTAAGCTCGCCAATACTCGGTAGATTGTGACGTATCAGCTGTTGCCAATTGGCATCGATAGTATAAGGTTTATGGTTGCCTTTGGCTTGTCGGATATCGGCATTGATAATTTCACCGTCATCTTGGCGCAGATTTGCCCGTACTTGCATCGGCAATTTATCGGTTGCCACATCATAGACAATGCCTAATTTGCCTGTTAAAGTCTCTGGCGCATAGGGGGCGATGTCTTTTGACAACAACTGACGAATCTTAAAGCCATTCCCCGTATTCATCAGGGCAATACGGGTGCGGTCATGCCAATCAATCGTGCCTTGACTCGTCAATGTGCCTTGCGCGACTTTAGCCGTGAGGTATTCGATACTGAGTTTTTGATTGGCAATCACGCCGCGACCTTGATAATGCCCATCGGGGATATCTTTGGCAGTCAAATCAGCATTGATACGCAGCTGGATATTATTGGTCACCCCTGTCGCGGTCGCTAGCCCATTTTTTAGGTGGATGTTTTGACTGGTGGCATAGGGTAATAACACATCTTTCCATTCAAGCTTGGCATTAAATGGCGCGTTTTTATCCATCGGCTGCGCCGTTACGTGCCCAGTAACATCCGATTTATTGTATTTACTTTTTATATCCGCGGTCAAAAATTTCAAACTGCCTGTGGCATGTGTATCAAGCGCATCGACATATACTTTTGACAATGAATTGACAATAACCAGTCCTGTCACATCCAGCGGATAATCATGCTGCAGATCAATTTTTCCTTTGATTTTATCAACGCTTAATAAATTGTTATATGCCAATTTGCCTTCGCCAACCGTGATTTTAGTATCATACCAAGTAAAGTCTTGGATATGGGCTTGTTTAAAATCGATGGGGTCGCGGGTCACTTGCTGATAGCGTACTAAATTCGCTTTTACGTCATCTAAGATTAAGTTAACAGGCAGTGCGATGCGTGAGTAATCAAAGGGTTTATTGGAAGGGGGTTTTTTGTAGGTGATGACCATGCGATTGATGTTGGCTTCACGCAAATGCACTTGTTTATGGATGAGGGCGCGCCAGCCAATTTTGACATAGGCTTTATCAACGGTGACTTCGACATAATTTTTTGGCGGTTTATCAGGAATTTTAAGATCGTAAACCCAAATGCCATCGCGAAGATTGCCTTTACCATATTTTAGGCTGATACCTGTTTCTTGAACGATGGCATTGATAAGTAACCGTGTACCCCATGGCGTGCCGACGGCATAATAAGCCCCTAATAAAATTGCAATCAAAATAACGGCTAACACCATCACAATCTTGGTGACAAGACCCTGTCGATACCAGTGCCGAAGCCAACCCGTATCTTCTTTTGCTGGGTCTAAATCATCACTAGTTGCCGTATCCGCATGGTTAGCGTCTAAATCTTTACCGTCTGGACTTTTAGGGTCTAGATTTTTAGCGTCTAGGTCATTATCTACCAACGATTTATCGTCAGGCTTGGTGCCATCTTCGGGCAATGAGTCGTTGTTATTATCGTCTTTCATTAATATCGCAAATCAATCGTTGGCTAACTACAAAAACACAGGTTCTATGCGCTGTATATTGGATAAACCTTACATACTAGCAAAGTTTTATCCAAAAATCTTAACTAAAAACCTTGCACAAAATAATGCAATAATTTTTAGCCAAACTATTATAGGGGTGAACCGATAAAGAAATGTAAACGGACATCGTTGTTATCCCCTGTCAGACCTTTTGCCACATCGAGCCGTACCAAGCCTATCGGTGATTGCCAGCGGATACCTGTACCAATACTGACCGCCGTTGCGTTATCATATTCGCCAGTCGTATCATACGCATTACCAAAGTCAGTAAACACAGCGCCACGAAAGCTCGGTCTAAACTCATAGTTATACTCTACCGAGCCTACCGCTAAGGCATCACCGCCGACTAAGAAATTTTCGCCGCCATAGGTCGGCCCTAAGCTATCGGTGTTGTAGCCGCGGATACTAGAATCACCGCCTGCAAAAAAGCGTGAACGATAAGGCACATCATAAAAATCACCGCTATATAGATAACCCAAATCCAACCGCCCAATCACTTGTTGTTTTTTATCTTTGCCAAAAGTATACATCCCCGTACCACCCGCACGTAAAATGGCCATATTGGTGTCACTCAGTGCCCCTTTAGCACCGACTTCAAGCGAATAACGTTGGCTATAACCCCACGTTGGTGTCAGCATATTGTCTGCTACCGTTTTATTGATTGCATAACCCGCTAACAAGGCTTGTTGGGTATAGTCCGATGCGTAGTTGTTAAAAGGATAAGGCAAACTATCGGTGCTATATTTTTCAGGGTCGACGGTCAATTTATCGCCGCGGTAGCGCAGTGAATAGGTGCGATTCCAACCACTATCATGATAAATATTGCGAGCGATACTGGCATAGACCGTGTCCGCTTCAAAGGTGTTGACTAGGTCATCAACTTCTTTGTGCTGATAGCCGACTGTGCCTGTCAGCTTATCGTTGAGGGGATGCTTGTAGGGCAAGCTGGCATTAAATTCAACCGCTTGATCGACTTTGGATAACGCCACTGATGCCCCAGTCTGCAGACCACTTCGGTTAACCAAGTTGTTTTGATATTTACCGGTCAAGCGCACGCCCACATCCGTTTCATAACCTAAACCCACCTGTGCCTCATGGGGCTTGGTAGCATTGAGTACCACATAGGTTGGGATTTGCTTTCTTTCATACACTTGTTGTGGCGTGAGCTTTGGTATAACTTGGTCTTCTCGTGGTTTGATGGGTAAGTCTTTGTCTTTATCGAGTTTTTTTGCCGTTTTACTGACCGCATTGGCAATGACCACCAGCGGATTTTTACTTTTATTTTCAGCCTCGGGTGATAACTCCATATCTTCGGGTGCGGCCAATAAGTTTTTGGCTTTTCGGCTAATGGCATTGAGACGTTGTTCGGTCGAATCATCGACTTCAAATTGAATCGGTGCGATGTCATTGGGGTCTTGCACCTGATTGACGGTTTTTTGCGTCGTGCTATCCACAGTACCGGCGGATTGAAGTTCGGATGAGTTACTTTGAGCGGAGTTGCTTTGAGCTGAATTACTTTGAGATGCGAGACTTTGATCGGTTGAATTGGTAGGTAAAATACCGGCGGATGTATCAGAAGTGTCAGCGGTATTGTCGGCTGTGGTATTACTGCTATTGGCATTGCTGAGCGTCGCCGAGCCCGATTGTTCAAATGCGATATCGCTTGCCGCTTCGTCGGATGGCATAATGACATCCACATCCACCCCATTAAAATAACGGGTGGCAGTCAAGTTGTTGGTAAATTCGCTGACAAAAGGTTGATAGTAGGCATCGCCTTTTTGGTACGTCATTAAGGCTTTGAGCAGCTTTGGCTTTAAAGGCAGTTTATCGGGGTCATCGGTCAAATTGCCTTGCTTATCAATGCTATATATCTTTACATCATCAAAGTGATAGCGGGTTTTTGTGTCATAAATTAGGTCAACATCGGCGGTATTGTCCGGCAAAATAATATCCACCGAACTATTGAGCCATTTGGCATCGAAGTAACCATTGGTCTGCGCGACGCCTTCAATCGTGGCCTTTGCGGCTTTATAGATGCCATGACTGAACACATCCCCTTCTTTAGGCGGGATTTCTTTTTCAATCACAGGATACACCGGCAGCGCGTTATCGCCTTCTCCGCCTTCACCACGGATATCAATGATGCGATTTTGCACGATGACGGGTTTACCGACCTCTAAGCTGACTTGGATATTGTCTTTGCCTAAATGTTTAAAAGCGATTTTAGTGTCATAAAAACCCACCGCCTCTGCCGCATCTTTGGCAATTTGGCGTAATTTGTTCACACTGGCATTAAAATCCGACACCGATTCGACGGTCACTTTTTCCAATGCCGCTTTGATATTGCGCGCAGGCTCAAGTTTGGCATCTGCATTGGCAAAGCTGATATCAATATAGTTTAGCCCTTCCCCGCGACCAATGATTTTGTTCTTCAAACGCGCCACAATGCCTTGCGACTCTGCGGTCACGGTTGAGTTGGCTTGTGGGGTGGTCAATGCCGTTGTTTGCTGTTGATAGGCGGGCAAGTAATCATTGGGATTGATGGTGTCGGTGGATTTGATATTGCTGGCATCATTGGCGACGCCTTGATTACTAAGATTCTGATTAGCTAGATTCTGATTGGCAATATTTTGGTTAGATAAATTGGTTTGCTCGCTCACCTTTTGATTAATCGCGTCGAAATTCTGTTTTTCGGTTGTTAGCTGCTCAGTGACTTGTGCTTGTGATTGGGTATTCACGGTTGCAGGCTTGCTATTGTTGATTTGATTGGCAACCGACTGCGGCGTGGCTTGATCTAATGCCTTACTGTAGCCGACACTAGGTTGGTTTTGTTTCAACGTCGCCACAGGTTGGTTAAAATTATTAAAGTCTGCCAAGGTCTGATTATCGATTTGTTGACCAATTTTATCTTCAACGCGCTGCTGATTGAGTTGATAAAGATAAGGCTGAGCGGTGTTGGCATCGGTAGTAATGCTATCTTGCTCAGTTGCAGCAGGGATGGTATTTTGCGTTGCCGTGGTACCCTTGCTGTCATTGGCGGTCGTCTGCGCTGCGCTGCTAGTGGTTAGCGTGCTAGTGGTTGCTGAGCTGTTAGCCAAAGTATTAACTGTGTTGTTAGCTAAAGTATTAGCTGAACTACTAACAGTAGCTGGCATTGTTATTGTTGGCGTTTGTGCCCCCCAAGCAGGCACCACACTGACACTAACCAAGGTAATTGCCAAACGTATGGGGGTCAAGCGAAACAGCGAATGGTTTGATACGCTAGACTGGGCGGGGCTCTGATGAGGATTTGACGATAGTGGAGAGATGGCATAAAAAAAACTAAACGGGTTATCGGCCAATGCGGTTGGCGGACGATAGGGTAGCAAATTTATTGGTTTCATGATAAAAATCAAATCCTTGAGCGAGCACTAGGCGATTTTAGCATAAACACTTTACTAACCAAACATTTTCGCAACCCTTTGTAAAATATTTGTTAAGATAGTCATCATCAGACATTTCTAGGATTGCTCATGAGTACCCAATTTGCGCTTTTTAAATACAAACGGTTTAGCGCCATGTTTGCCACCCAGTTTTTAGGGGCATTTAATGACAATGTATTTAAGCAAGGTTTGATTTTAGTACTGACCTTTATGGCAGCGGCAAAATTGGGGATGCGTGTCAGTTTGCTCAACAATCTGGCGGCGATGCTGTTTGTATTGCCGTTTTTTTTGTTTTCCGCTTTGGCGGGGCAAATCGCTGATAAATATGAAAAATCTTGGCTGACAAGGCTGATTAAAATCCTTGAAATCGTCATCATGGTAGTTGCCGCATTTGGGTTTGTGTTTGAGATTTATCCGCTATTATTTGTTGCGTTATTCTTGATGGGTACCCATTCGACGTTTTTTGGTCCTATCAAATATGCTTATCTACCCCAAGCCATGACCACCGATGAGTTAGTGGGTGCCAATGGGCTGTTTCAAATGGGCACGTCACTGGCTATCTTGACAGGGATGATGCTGGCTGGCGTATTGATGAAGTTAGACAGTCCGCTGTTTTGGATATCTGGGGTGACGGTTTTTGTGGCGATTATTGGCTACTTGGCTTCTCGGTTTATTCCCGTTATGACTGCGCCGCAGCCTGACTTGACCATTGACTGGAATATCTTTCGTACTAGCTGGCAAACCATTGCCAATCTATATCGCTTACCGATTATGTGGTTTACCATTTTGGGTAATAGTTGGTTTTGGTTTTATGGTGCCACGTTTTTGACCCAAGTACCTGAATTTAGCAAGTCTATTTTGCTAGGCGATGAAAGCGTCGTGATATTTTTATTAACGCTGTTTTCTGTCGGTACGGCGCTTGGCTCACTGTTATGCAAAACGTTAACCAAAAACCAAGTGAGTTTAAAGCTGTTGCCTTTTGGGATTGCAGGATTAACGATTTTTGCGATTGACTTGTATTTCACGCTTTCAGCGATGCATTTGCCGCCACTCGCCAACAACGCCCACTATAATATCGGTATGATTTTTGCCACGCAGGGTGCTATGCGTGTGTTTGTCGATTTGTTTTTATTGGGTTTCTCAGGCGGTATTTATATCGTACCTTTATACGCCTATATGCAAGCTTATTCACCGGAAACAAGCCGTGCTCGCATTATCGGTGCCAACAATATTTTAAATGCCGTATTTATGGTAGGTTCAGCGATTTTTTCGATTGTTTGTTTGACCCTAGTTAACGTGAGCCTGCCGATGCTATTTGCGATTGTCGGGGTGATAAATCTAGTCATGGGCATTTGGCTATTTTTAAAACTAAAAAAATATAGCCCTGCCAAGCCCATTATGACTTAGGGATACACACTATTACCCTATTTAATCACTCCGTTAGGTTAGCTAGTTAGCACAAATAGCTAGAAATGCTAGGCAACGGATGGATGGCAAACAATGGATAAATAAGGATTTTTGCGCCATTTTTTCATTTGAGTCCAAAATGTTGCTATTTGTTATCGTTTGGCAAAGAAACGTTGTTGTTAACTCCAGTTACTTTGTAAGTGGTTAAAAGTTAGTTACTATACCCTGACTTGTTGTAATTTTTTTGTATCACTTGCTAGGAATGACTGTTATGTTTGCCACTTATAAAACACTGTGCACGCCCAAACTGGTAAAACTCAGTGCGATAGCCTGTACTGCGGTGTTGATGACCGCTTGTGCTTCACAGAAGATCGCGACCGTGGATAAGCGACCTGTGTATGTACGGGGTGTGCCCAACTATTATATTGTCAGAAACGGCGATACTTTAAGCAAAATCGCCACCACTTATGGTCTAGATTATCGTCGTGTTGGCGCGCTCAATGGGCTCGATAGCAACTATACTATTTATCCAGGGCAACGCTTGATTTTAACCTCAGCAAGCAATCCCACTTCTTATCGCCCAACAACCATTCGCCCTGTGACGGTCAATCAATCATCCCGCCCGTCTAACCCGACTTATTACCCACCTAGACAAGCCAATAATTCATCAACCCCGTTACCGATGCCAAACCAAGTCATCGTGCCAACCAGCAGCCTGTCACAAGGTTGGTTACGTCCTACCACTGGCAATCTATTGCGACCGTTTAACCAGCAAACAGGTACGCTAGGTATGTGGTTTGGCGGACAAGCCGGCGCAAATGTTGTCGCCAGCCAGCCAGGTACGGTGCTGTATGTCGGTAGTGATTTGCCAGAATATGGCAAATTGATACTGATTCAGCACAACAGCGACTACATTAGTGCCTACGCGCATTTGGGAAATTTTGCTGTACAAGAGCGCCAAACTGTGCAAGCGGGTCAAACTATCGGTACCGTTGGAACGGACAATAATTTGAATCAACCTGCTGTAGAGTTCCAAATCCGTTATCGGGGCACGCCAGTCAATCCTGCCAGTTATTTAA
The DNA here is from genome assembly GCF_031975715.1 of Moraxella sp. CTOTU46711. NCBI lineage: Bacteria > Pseudomonadati > Pseudomonadota > Gammaproteobacteria > Moraxellales > Moraxellaceae > Moraxella > Moraxella sp. CTOTU46711. Next base: position 273,191 of record NZ_DALYMP010000001.1, on the reverse strand, counting down.
AATAATCAAGCAGCTATATAAAATAATCGCAATAAAAAAGCCAATCTATGACGATTGGCTTTTTTTGTGAGCGTAATTATCAGTGAGGATGACTATAGAACAATCGCGGTCGCCATGTTATTGGCATAATCAATCGCATGATACAGGCTATCAGTACTCGCTTTGCCTGTCCCTGCCAAATCCAGTGCCGTGCCATGATCGACTGAGGTGCGAATATAAGGCAAGCCTAAAGTGATATTCACGGTTTCGCCAAACCCATGTGATTTGAGCGGCGCCAGTCCTTGATCATGATACATGGCGATAATAGCATCGGCAGTGACGATATGTTTTTGGGTAAACAAGGTATCGGCTGGCATCGCCAAACTAATATCGACACCTTGATCGCGATAGTGCTGTAACACAGGATTGATGATGTCAATTTCCTCTCTGCCTAGATAGCCGCTTTCCCCGGCATGAGGATTGAGTCCACAGACCAATATTTTTGGGTGAGTGAGACCAAATTTTTGCTGACAATCATGAATGACAATATCGACGGTTTTTGCCACTTCTTCGTGGGAAATCGCATCGGCGACCGCACGCAGGGGCAAATGGGTGGTGACTAACGCCACTTTCATCAGGTTATTGGCGAGCATCATCACCACTTTATCCAGACCCGACTGCTGCATAAAAAATTCGGTATGCCCCATAAAATCTGGCAACACAGTCATAATCACCGATTTTTGCAGTGGCGCGGTGACAATTGCAGCGACTTGTTTGCTGATGGCGAGCTTATGCGCCAGTTGCAGCTGTGCGATAACCATCGGCGCGTTATGCGGATTTAGCTGCCCTGCTACCACAGGCTCTGCCGTCGGCACATCCACCACCAAAATAATGTTATCGGATGATGGTTGAGCAGTTTTCGGTAAATCTTTTAACTCATCCATCGCTAACTGTTGAATCACCAACCCCTGTGTTACAGCACCTTTTTGTTTGAGCTCCAGATACCTTTCTTGTAGCGCGTTGATATCTGCCAACACAATGACATCGCGATTGGGCAGATTTAATTGCTGTTTGTCGGCAAGCATCAATATGATATCCATGCCAATACCCGCAGGTTCGCCCGAAGTAATCACTAAGGGAAGACTTTGAATGGTCATTTTTATACCTTTTGATAAACACTGATAAAACGATTCGGTTTAGTAATTTTTGAATTCATTAACAATAATGGGGCGCATTATTAACTTGATAAAAAAGTTTCATCCTCATGACGTCAACTAAAACTTTGATTACGCGGATGATTGTTAGCGATTACCAATGGTTTGATTAAATGAAATCTGATTATTTGCGTAATGTTAAGTAAGTATTGTATACCCAATGAGTTTGCTATTATTAACTTAATTTAAATCAGTGTATAATAGCACTACACTTTACTGTCAATCCTGTATTTTATTGTTGTTATCAATGGAGTCCCTATGGCTACCTACGAACATATTAACCAAAAAGTTGAAAAAATGTGTCAGCAATCTGAAGATTTTTCAGTTCGCGTACCACAAGTCATGCAGCGCCGCATCTATATGATAGCGAAACAAAACCCCCTCAACAATGCCAAAGAAATGAAAGAAATGGAACGTATGGTGACTGAAAAACCCATCGCATTTTTTGAATCTTGGACGCAAATGGCTTGGCAAGCGCTCGTTGCGCAGCAAAATATTGGGCAATTAATGTTTTCAAACTGTATGAAATTAAGCTTGGGTCAACCAGTTTCATTGGAAAACTTCTTTTATGCTGTTAACCAAGAAGCGCTGCATGTATTGGAAAAAGGGATGCACCCTATCTATAGCCGCGTTGCCGCCAATGCCAAACGTTTAAGCTAAGTTTTACTTTTTGCAACCAAACCCAATAATTTTTTATTGGGTTTTTTTATTTTTATAGGTTTTTGATGTCAAAAAACTGGTACGCCCAGCGGGACTTGAACCCACGTCGGTCGCTTAGGAGGCAACTGCTCTATCCAGTTAAGCTATAGGCGTAAAGGGCTACTATTTTATCATATTAAATCTTAAATGCTTAGCATGCGCTGATATTTTTAGACATTTTGTTGCTGATTTTGTAGGTTCGCAGTTTTGCAATTCATAGTATAATAGTGGGCTAAAAACGAACCGCGATAAAGGCAATCCATGGCATTTGTACACTTTGGTATTCACACCGAATTTTCTATCACTGACTCGATTGTACGCATCAAAGCGCTGGTCAAAGCTGCCAAAGCCGATAACCAACTGGCGCTTGCCATTAGCGATTTATCTAACCTGTATGCCACGGTCAAATTCTATAAAGCTTGCTTGGATGCCGGTATCAAGCCGATTATTGGCTCTGAAGTATGGCTTGAAAATGATAGTACGACAGTAACGCTACTTGCCAGCAACCAAGTCGGCTACAAGAATTTGACCAATATCGTGTCAAAAGGCTTTGTCGATGGTCAAGTAATGGGCAAACCGATTATTCAGCGTGACTGGATTTTTGAGCGAAGTGAAGGCGTGATTGTGCTGTTCACCGAAAAATCAGACGTCGGTCAAGCCATGTTATCAGGTCACCCAGAAAAAGCCGATAGCCTACTACAACAATGGCAAACCACATTTGCCGATCGTGTCTATTTTGCCATTAAACGCACCCAGCGTGCCAACGAAGACCGTTTTATCGAGCAAGCCATTCGCATGTCCAATGCCTTTGATGTGCCTATCATTGCCCATAATGACGTGCGTTTTTTAACAGAAGATGATTTTGAAGCGCATGAAGCACGGGTGTGTATCGCCAATTCGCAAGTGCTTGCCGACCCCAATCGCCCACGTGATTATTCCTCTGAGCAGTATTTAAAAACCCAAGATCAGATGACTGCCCTGTTTAGTGACATGCCAGCGGTGATTGACAACACCTTGGATTTGGCAAAACGCTGTAATGTCATTATTCCTATGGGTCATCATGATTTACCCGAATTCCCCATTCCCGAAGGCGATACCATTGAAACCTTTTTCCGGCGCACCGCCCGAGAAGGTCTAGAAAAACGCCTTGAAAAACTCTATCCCATCGAAAAACGCGACGACAGTTGGGAAGAAAAACGCAAGCCGTATGATGCGCGTTTGGAGTTTGAACTCACGACGATTTTGAATATGGGTTTCCCCGGTTATTTCTTAATCGTTATGGACTTTATCCGCTGGTCAAAAGCCAATGATGTGCCGGTAGGTCCTGGTCGTGGCTCAGGCGCGGGGTCATTAGTGGCGTATTCGCTCAATATCACCGACTTAGATCCGCTGGAATATGACCTACTGTTTGAACGGTTTTTAAACCCTGAGCGGGTATCCATGCCTGACTTTGACGTCGATTTTTGTATCGAAGGGCGCGACCGCGTCATTGATTATGTGGCGCAAAAATACGGACGAGAAGCGGTATCCCAAATCATCACCTTTGGTACGATGGCGGCAAAAGCGGTGGTGCGTGATGTCGCGCGCGTTCAAGGTAAATCGTACGGTCTTGCTGATAAAATCTCCAAACTTATCCCCAAAACCCCAGGTATTTCGCTGGCTGAAGCGGTTGAAGCCGAACCGCAGCTCAAAGATTTGCTTAACAATCCTGACAACATGGATTATGAAGATGCCAATGAGATTTGGGAAATGGCGGTACGGCTCGAAGGGATTACCCGGGGCGTTGGTAAACATGCCGGGGGCGTACTTATCGCGCCGACCAAAATCACCGATTATAGCGCAATCTATTGTGATGAAGAGGGTCATCCCGTCAGTCAGTTTGATAAAGACGACGTGGAAGCAGTTGGCTTGGTAAAATTTGACTTTTTGGGGCTGCGCAATTTAACGGTAATTAATGCGGCGGTTAAAAATATCAATGCACGCCGCGCTAAAGAGCAACAGCCACCGCTTGATCTTGAGACTTTACCCTTAGACGATAAGCCCACCTATACGCTGCTACAAGATGCCCATACCACCGCTGTGTTCCAGCTTGAAAGTACCGGCATGAAAAAATATTTGGCCAAGCTTAAACCGACCAATATTGAAGACGTCATCGCCATGTGTGCGCTGTACCGCCCAGGTCCACTAGATGCCGGGATGGTCGATATGTACATTGACCGTAAACACGGCCGCGAAGAGGTCATCTATGACCATGACCGACTTGAGCCGATACTGGAAAATACCTATGGGGTGATTGTCTATCAAGAACAGGTAATGCAAATCTCGCAAGCGATGGCAGGCTATAGTCTAGGCGGTGCCGATATGCTACGCCGCGCGATGGGTAAGAAAAAACCCGAAGAAATGGCAAAACAGCGCAGTATTTTTGTGGAAGGAGCAATTGATCAGGGCATCGATGATAAACTTGCAGGTGGCGTGTTTGATTTGATGGAAAAATTTGCCGGCTACGGGTTTAACAAATCACACTCAGCCGCATACGGCGTGTTAGCCTATCAAACCGCCTATTTAAAACACTACTACCCTGCCGAATTTATGGCGGCGGTCATCACCTCAGACATGAATAATACCGATGGTGTGGTGTTTTTTATCAATGATTGCCGCGAAAATTTTGCTTTAAAAGTAGAAAACCCCAGTGTTAACCACTCCAATTGGGCGTTTGTGCCGATTAACCCGACGACCATTGTGTATGGGTTAGGCGGTATCAAAGGTGTCGGTGAAGGTGCCGTAGAGTCTATCGTGGAAGCGCGAAACGCGGGCGGTGAGTTTACCGATTTGTATGATTTTTGCCGCCGTGTTGACACACGAAAAGTCAATAAGCGCACCCTTGAAGCATTGGTTAAAGCAGGCTGTTTTGATAGTTTTGCGCCAAAATTACGACCTGATTTGCCTGCGGATGAAGCTTATCACATTCGTGGCGCGTTACTTGCCGAATTGCCAAAAGCGGTACAAGCAGCCGAGCAACAGCGCAGCAATGACAGCCTAGGGATGATTGATTTATTTAGCGATATACAAGAAGTCACTGCGCCACCCCCATTGCCCCGTGAGCCTGTCTGGACAGATGCTGAACGCTTAAAAGGTGAAAAAGACACGCTAGGACTTTATCTCACCGGTCACCCGATTGATAGTTATCGCGATGAGTTAAAACGCTATACGCCAAAGACATTGGGCGATTTAAGCGAAACCAGCTATGGCGAAACCGTATTTTTTGCAGGCTTGATACTCGATGTCGCAAACTTTGGTAATCGCTCAGTGATTACTTTAGATGACGGTACAGGTCGTATCGAAGTAAGTTGTTATGCCGAGCGCTTTGCCCGCGTGAAAGACAAGCTTAAAGTGGAAACCGTGGTGATTATCGACGGCTCTATTCGTGAACGCGATGGCACGTTTTATGCCAGCCTACAAGAGGTAATGACTTTAACCGATGCGCGCAAACGCTGGCTCAAAAAAATCAGCATCAAAATTGCAGGTCATGATATGGCACTGTTTGAACAGATACAGCAATTGTTAGCGACCGCCAATAACTCAACAATTCATTACTTATCGCATCAGTTGAATCACCCGGCCGATAATGCCCAATTTATGGACAGTCAGCCCGCCAATGCATCGGGTCAATTAGGGGTACCGATTAACCTATGTGTGTATAACGACTATGCGATTGCCCATCTTAATATGCCAACGCATTGGCAAATTGTGCCGACAGAAGAGAATTTTGGCAAACTCAAAAGCTTGGTCAATGAAGAAGATTTGCATTTACATTTTAGTTAGTGCCTGATTTTGGTAAATTTGGCCGATAAACCCATCATGCGATAAACGTTTGTATCCCTTAAACTGACTTTCATCAAAGTTTTGATAAAATTCAATGAGATATGGGCTAAAATAAGCCAATCAAATTTAATCAATGATGTTTTATTCAATGCCCCATCAACAGGAAACTCATATGACTCAGCCATCCCATATTAGCCTGCCCCAGTTTGAAGAATTAAGAGCGTTACTTGACGAAGATTTTGTCGATTTGATGCATACTTATATGCAAGATAGCATACAACGTTTATCGGAAATGGAGACAGCTTATGCCAACTTAGACAATCGTTTGGGGTATAATGCAGCGCACGGCTTAAAAGGCGCTAGCTCTAACCTTGGTGCCACCGAGCTGACCGAACTTTGTTATAAACTGCAAGAAATCTGCCGCACGGGTCATATCCACCAACACCAACAATTGATTGAAGAAATCAAAGCGGAATGCCAAGCAGTGAATGACCAAATACAATCGCTTATTGCGTAACGACTGACTAAAATTTGACAACCCATGGTAACGACTGACACTAACGCTTCCCAGCAACCCTTCTCAAGCCTTGCGGCATTTTTAGCCGGTATTCGCATTGTGATGGTAAATACCACCTTGCCTGCCAATATTGGCTCTGCCGCCCGCGCCATGCACACCATGGGTCTAACGCAGCTCACGGTAGTGGCGCCCAAACTACCGATTAACGAAGATTCCTATGCCCATGCCGCAGGTGCCAAAGCAATTTTAGATGCTGTGACCATTTGTGACACCCTGGAGCAAGCACTGCAAGATTGCCACTGGGTAATAGCTACCAGTAGTCGCCAACGCCATATTCCAAGACCCGTGCTATCGCCCCGACAAGCGGCCGAATTGATGGTCACTAATTTTCAAAACCTTGACGATTTAATGACAGATTCTGCGCATCGCAATTGGCAAATTGCCATTGTGTTTGGTCGTGAAGATCGCGGTTTAACCAATGAAGAGCTGCAATTGGCTGACTACCATATTCAAATTCCTGCCAATGCTGAGTATGGGGTGTTAAATGTGGCGGCTGCGGTTCAAGTGATTGCCAGCGTTTTTTACGAAACTGCCGAATTGGCATTGACAGCAAAAACAGCGGCTGAAAAATCCATTGATTTGACTTTTCGCCAACAATGGGATGAGCCGCCTATCTCAAATGAGCAGCGTTTACAGCTAGAAAATAGGCTGTTGGCATTGCTGGAGAATTTAGATATCTACAATCCCGCCCAATCTAAAGTGATGCCTCAGCGTATTAATCGACTCCTTAGTAGATTACAGCTTGATATCAAAGAATATCAGTTACTGCAAGCCACTATCGCAAAATTACTGAAACGATAAAGCATTACTCAAACGATAAATTATTAACCCGTTAAGCGCTCAAAGTTTATGTCTGCCACTGTTTTGCTTGCTGTTGTGTTTGTGCTGAGCTTAACGCTTGTCACTTGGCTACTCAATCAACTCCCCCAACGGATGATTGTGGGTTTTGATGCCAGCCATCGCCATTCCCCATTAGATGGTATCCGTGGCATTTTAGCGTTATCGGTATTTACTCATCACTTTTTTAAAAATTATTTCTTTCAAACGACGGGGCGCTGGCAGTCACCCAATATTGATTTTTTTACCAACTTGGGTAGTGTGCCGGTATCGCTGTTTTTTTTAATCACTGGCTATTTATTTTTTGGTAAGCTCAGACAGCCGCGGATGGATTGGCAATACCTTTATCGCTCTCGGCTGCAGCGTATTGTGCCGCTGTATTTATTTTTGGGCATTTGTATCGTCGCTATCTATTTCACCCAGCAACACCCGCCGTTACCCCTGTCTGAGTGGCAGCAATGGACGCTACGCTGGTTAAGCTTTAACAATCAATCGCTTAAAGATTTTTACGCTTGGCCGCTAATCGCAGGCGCGGCTTGGACATTGCTTTATGAGTGGGGTTTTTATTTTAGCCTACCGTTACTGTTTTTATTGGTTCATCCCAAACAACTAAGCTATTGGCAAAATATCGCGATGCTGATAATAAGTTTGCCTGTGTTGTATTATGTTTTCACATATACTATTATCAAGCTATATTGGTTATTTTTGTTGGCTTTTTTTGCAGTTTGGCTGGAAGATTTTTTTAAAAATTTATTGGCAAAATTTCCTACGTTTATTTCCATCGCTTTATGCCTACTAACCCTGTTTATTTTATTTGAAACATCGGCGTATTCTTATGGGCAAATGCTACTTTGTGGATTACTGTTTTGTTTTATCGCCAACGGTTTTACGTATTTTGGCGTGTTATACCAACAAGGTCTAAAGGTCTTGGGTGAATTAAGTTATAGCTTGTATCTGACCCATGGTTTGGTCATGTATGTATGGTTTAACTTATTACACTTGCATGACTTTAGCCAATCGATGACCGCTTATGTGTGGACGTACCCGCTGGTATTGGTATTCGTTGTTATGTTTGCTGTTATAGGCTACAACTATATTGAAAAACCTTTGATGCATCGACCTAACTCTCGCCGTGATGCGACAACAGTATTGCAATCATAGCCAATCATAGCGTAGCTTAATGAGTTCGTGATATCATAATCACTTAAAATTTTTAAAATCGGTAGTCAGTATGTTGTCCGTCATCCAAAATTTATCCAAAAAAACCCAGACCATCAAAGCAGAATTACAAGAGGACATCCAAGCGGTGTTTGACCGTGACCCTGCGGCACGTAACACGCTTGAAGTGCTGTTGACTTATCCTGGCGTGCATGCGCTATTGATTCACCGCGTCGCCCACAGTATGTGGCAACACAATAACAAAGGCTTGGCACGGTTTGTATCCTTTGGCAATCGATTTTTGACCGGGATTGAGATTCACCCTGCAGCAAAAATTGGGCGTCGATTCTTTATTGACCATGGCATGGGCGTGGTCATTGGTGAAACTGCTGAAATCGGTGATGATGTCACCTTGTATCACGGCGTCACGCTTGGTGGGGTATCATTAAATGAAGGCAAACGCCATCCCACGCTGGAAGATGGCGTGGTTGTCGGTGCAGGTGCCAAAGTATTAGGCGGCTTTACCGTGGGTAAATATGCCAAAATCGGCTCCAATGCTGTCGTTGTCAAAGAAGTGCCTGCCGGTGCGACCATGGTAGGCGGTGCCGCGCGTTTGATTCATGATAAAGCAAAAGCGGAGCAAATGGGGCTTGATAGCTTGGCAAATAATGGGGTAACCCCAGCTGACGACTATATCGAAAAAACCATCATCGAAAAAACAACCGATGCTGAGCAGATGAAAGCGGTTCAACAAACCTCTGTTACCAATAGGTCTGCTACTAATGAGGAAGATTACAATAAAATTAAGCTAGAGCAAGCGGGCGTTTTTCATCAATATGGGATTGACCCAAACACCCAAGATCCTGTGGCAATGACTTTTATCAAAATGCTCGAGCACATTCGCCAGTCTGAAGCGCGCCTCGATGAATTGCAAAGTGCAATGTGCAAATTGGATCCAAATTTCTGCAAAAAACAATATACCAAACTTGATGTACGCGATTTGGATGCCGTCGATCCACAATTTTTTATGGAAGATGAATTGTAAAATAAATTCCACCTGATATTAGATATTATTGTGTGACTGCTTAGGTGGTTAGCTTAGAAAGACTGGGGCGTTGGCGTAGGTTTAAGTAAAAATTGGTTGCTTCGTTTGGTGGTTTGCAAATCCGCTAATACCTTATCTAGCCAACTCGTTTCGGCACCCGTCAAAGTCACATCGGGTTTGACGCCTACGCCATCAATTTTGTCACCTTTACTTGAGTAATAATGAGCGACCGTTAGCTTTACCGCTTCGTTATCATTGATGGGTACAATGCTTTGGATAGAGCCTTTACCATAGCTGGTTTCGCCATATACCTTAGCGCGTTGGTTGTTTTGTAGCGCACTGGCTAATACTTCAGCCGCCGAAGCGGAATAACGATTTTGCAATACTACCAGCGGTAAGTCGGCAAACTGGGCTTTGCCGTGCGTGCGCATCACCTCTTGTATGCCTTGCCGATTTTTAATCTGCACCACCACTTTATCGTTCATAAATAAGCTTGCGATATCATTGGCAGCTGACAACACGCCACCTGGGTTATTGCGCAAATCAAGTACTAGCACGCTAAAGGGCTGATTTAAGTTGGTGAGTGCCATTAAAAATTGCTGCTGGGTATTGTTTTGAAACACGGGGATTTGCACCACCGCAACACCATTAATGATGTTGGTACTCATGGCTTGTTGTTGTAACAAGGTTCTTTGCACGACCACCAGATGTTTACGACGACCTTTATCCGAGACTAACAAGCGAGCCGTTGTCCCTGCGATGCCTGTCAGCAGCTGATCGACATCTTGCGAGGTTCGGGTGCTGTCCAGCTTATTATCATTGATTTGATGCAAATAATTGCCGCGCTGAATACCCGCTTTTGCGGCAGGCGAGTTGGGCAGCACGTCATCAAACACCCAGCTATCTACATCGGCATGAAAACTCACACTCACGCCAATACTACCAATATCGCCTTCGGTAAATAACCTTAAGTTTTCAAACGCATTCGCATCCAGATATTCAGAATAAGGATCGAGCGCAGCTAAAGTGCCTGCCATCGCATTGGCAAACAGGGATTCATCATCGACATTCGTCACATAATTTTGACGGATGATATCAATCATTTTGACAAATTTTTCGACTGTGACGGGTGATACTGCCCCTAACGCCACTTGCTGGATTTGCTCAGAGGCTGGCGCGATGGGCTGAGTGTCTAGGTTGGGCTGATTGGCGGGATTAGTCACCATAGGCGTGGTTGACGTAATATCCACTTCCCCGCCATCGTCAGCGCCGTCATCCGTCAAATTGTCGTTATCAGCGCCATCGGGTATACCATCAGGTGCATTCACCCCACTAACAGGTACGGCATTAGGATTGACACCCGCAATCGCCTGAGTGATTGCAGGTGTTAATGCCGTTTTATTGGTTTTTGCCGCAACTGAGGCAGCAGATTTAACCGGTGGTTTAACAGGCGCACTGACATTCGGTCGGTTAGCAGCATAACTCAATGAACCTATCCCCCACAATGCCAGCACGATAACGTGTCTTTTGAAAGTAGGGTTAGATAGTGTTTTGAGACGCTGCGTTACCATACGATAGTTGCACCCATTAACTGTTAGTTTGCTACGATTAAGCTTTCACCTGTCATTTCGGCAGGTTTGGCAAGGTGCATTAAGTCCAATAGTGTTGGCGCCACATCCGATAGCTTACCACCTGTGCGAATGTGCACGGTATCAGGCGCTTGCTCATTGACGTAAATAAATGGCACTAGCTCTGTGGTGTGCTGGGTGTGCACCTGTCCGCTATCATAATCCTGCATTTGTTCAACATTGCCATGGTCAGCGGTAATCAGTAAATGCCCATGATTGGCAATCACACAATCGGCAATGGTTTTCACACAGTTATCTAACGTTTCGACGGCTTTGACAGCGGCATCAAACACACCTGTGTGCCCTACCATATCGCCATTGGCATAATTCACAATCAGTACATCATACGCACCGGAATTAATGGCATTGGTCAATTTTTCAGTGACTTCTGGCGCACTCATTTCAGGTTGTAAATCATAAGTAGCAACCGAAGGCGAGTTGACCAAAATCCGCTGCTCCCCTTCAAATTCTGCTTCGCGCCCACCACTAAAAAAGAAAGTCACGTGCGCGTATTTTTCTGTTTCAGCAATGCGCAGTTGGGTTTTGCCTTGCGCTTGCAAATACTCTCCTAAGGTGTTGGTTAGCGATGTCGGTTCAAAAGCGATACTGGTCACGCCATTGTTTTGTAATTCATCTGAGTATTTGGTCAGCATCACAAATTTTGACAGTGTTGGCAGTTTTTCACGCGTAAAGCCATCAAAATCAGCTGATACCAGTGCTTGGCTGATTTCGCGAGCGCGATCGGCACGAAAATTCATAAAAATCACGCTGTCATTGTCTTGGATAGTACCAAAGTCAGCGTTTTGGTCAGCATAACGCACCCAAGTCGGTTTGACGAACTCGTCACTTTCACCTGCGCCATACGCTGCGCTAATCGCTTCAGCACCTGATTGCACCACCCGTTCTGCTTTGGCTTGGGTCAGCAAATCATACGCTTGCTGTACCCGGTCCCAACGTTTATCCCGATCCATCGCAAAGTAGCGACCAATAAGACTAACCAAATAAGCCGTGCCCTCATATCGCTGATTAAGCGTGGCAAGCGCTTTTTCTAATTGTGCGACATAACTGTCAGCACTTTTAGGCGGCGTATCACGACCGTCCAAAAATGTATGGATAAAGACCTGCTTTGCACCCTGCTGCAATGCTAGCTCCACCATCGCGACAATATGATCTTGATGTGAATGCACTCCCCCGTCGGATAACAATCCCATGATATGCACATTGGCTTGTCGGTCATTGGCAAGCTTTACTGCTTGGGTTAGTGCAGGGTTGCTAAAAAATTGCTGTTCGCGGATTTCTTTGTGAATACGGGTAGAATCTTGATACAAAATACGACCTGCACCCAAATTCATATGCCCGACTTCAGAGTTACCAAACTGCCCTGCGGGTAAACCCACGTCTTCACCTGACCCTGAAATCAAACCATGGGGATAATGCTGATACAAATAATCAAGGTTTGGGGTGTGTGCGGCGGCAATCGCATTATCACGCTGATCTTCGCGATATCCAAAACCATCTAAAATCATCAACACATGGGGGATTTTTTTAACCGTCGATTGATGGGTAACCGAGTTAGACGCTTGATTCATTGTTGCCTCTAGAAAAGCTAAAATAAGGAAAATACAAAACTAGTATTAAAAAAATTTTGAAAATTATAGCATAGCTCGCTCAATCTCTTTAACCCTGATTTTGCGTCATTCTGTTAACTGCAAAGCCTGTTAACTGATAGGCGATATTAAGCGAGATGATGAGAACAAAGAACCTTGTGATGTGTTTTGAAGGTTTCAATGGTATTTTGACAGTCAACTTTGATTAATTTAATCAATCATTGAATTAACGAGCGAGCTTTTGCATCATCTTAGGTAATCTGCTACAATGAGTGCATCTGGGGTATTCGCCAGTTTATGGTTTTACCTGAGCTGATAATTTATATAAGGGTATGCGTTCTTTTCACTTGTTGTGCAAGCCTGCATCCAGCTACGCTGCGATGATTCAGGAAGCCTTAAGAGTGGTTGCCATACCCACCCTGAACGTTACAGTTCATGGGTTCACATAGACAGCGGTACTCTGGACCAAAATTTAATAAAAAAACCATCTAACCCAATTCAGTTAGATGGTTTTTTTTGCTCAGCCATTGATTAACTTAAAAAAATCAATTTTGCCAATAAAATCACCGTTAATACCCAAACCGCAGGACTAACTTCTTTATAACGCCCACTCACCAATTTGGCAATGGTATAGGTGATAAAACCTAACGCAATCCCATCCGCTATTGAGAAAGTAAGCGGCGTCAACAGCAGCACTACCGCGACAGGTGATGCTTCGGTCAAGTCATCCCAATCAATCTCACGCAGCGTAAATAACATCAATACCGCGACATAAAAAATCGCCCCTGCCGTCGCATACGCAGGAATCATCCCAGCCAATGGCGCAAAAAATAACGCCAATAAAAATAACACACCCACTACAATCGCAGTCAAACCCGTGCGTCCACCTGCTGCCACCCCAGCGGTGCTTTCTACATAACTCGTTACTGATGAAGTCCCTAGCAATGAGCCTGCCACAGCCGCCGTTGAGTCAGCAAACAAGGCTTTACCTAGATTCGGGATTTGACCATCGGTAGACATTAACCCGGCTTTTTTGGTCACGCCAATTAATGTGCCTGATGTATCAAATAACACCACAAATAAAAAGGCAAAAATCACGCTAACCATACTCACATCAAGCGCGCCTGCAATATCTAACTGCATAAAGGTCGGTGCAATCGATGGCGGCATTGACACAATCCCTGAGTAATGGGTTTCCCCTGCCAACAAGCTAATCACCGTCACAATTAAAATTGACAACATCACTGCCGCAGGGACTTTACGCTGCACAAATACGACAATCAGAAAAAAGCTTAAAATCGCCATCGCAGGACCAAAATCGGTGAGTTTGCCCATCGTCACAAACGTGGCGGGACTCGCCACAATGATGCCTGAGCTTTTAAGGGCAATAAATGCTAAAAACGCCCCAATCCCTGCCACGATACCTTGTTTAAGGGTATAGGGAATGGCGTTGATAATCCATTCACGCAGTTTAAAGGCACTAATCAGCACAAAGAGCAAGCCTGAAATAAATACCGCCCCCAACGCCACTTGCCAGCTTTTACCCATCCCCAAGACGACGGTAAAAGTAAAAAACGCATTTAGACCCATGCCAGGTGCCAATGCCACGGGCAAACGCGCAATCAATCCCATCAAAAAACAGCCCAGCGCTGAGGCTAGACATGTCGCCACAAATACCGCCCCTTTATCCATCCCGGCTTTTGCCAGCATGTCGGGATTGACAAAGATAATATAAGCCATTGTCAAAAAGGTTGTCAGACCTGCCAGAATTTCAGTTTTTATCGTTGTATTGCGGCCATCTATGCCAAAATAGCGCTCGATTACATTCATCTATATTCACCCAATTTATTCATCCAATTTATGCGTCTAGGTTGCATGTGTATCCGTTGTGTTGACAGCGCTTTTGTGCCCGTTTTCTGCCCCATCGCCATTCAACAACGCCCAAGAAAAACCCCTTATTTTACCCTAGAATACGCCAGCAACAAATAACTGATTAAAATAAACATAAAATAACTGAGAATTTTGAAGCCAATTTATTGCGCTGCTGCGTTATTGTGCAAAGGGTAAAAATTGGCGGTTGTAAGTGGTAAGTTGCGGCGACGTGTTATTTTGCGTGCCATTTTGCGTATTGACTGGTGCTGGGATGGGTGTCGCTGGCACACCGGAGGCAGGCGCTGGGTCATTGTCAGCTTTGGGTAAAATCTTAGCGATTTGGCTGTGCAAAAAAAGCTGCTTGTCGTCACTTTTGACGCTGACAACGATGCGAAAACTTTGACTTTGGGTGGATAACAGCTTAGCGATGCGTGCTTTGTTGCGCTCGTCAATGTTGGCAAGACTTGGCACTGCCCACAATTGACTCAAGTTTTGCACCGGTAGATTGTTTTCTCGGGCATTTGCCCAATTGATGATTGCCGTATCGTCGATTTGTTGGGTAGCCGCCACATTTGAAGCTGCCCTAGTGTCTTGTCCAGATTGTGGGGCGTCATCACTGTCCGAACGGTTTGAGCCTTGCGGATGGTTGCCACTGGTTGCGGCGGGTAAATTCACCAGTACGCTTAATAGTTCGGGCTGTAACGTATTGATATTCATGGGCAGATAATATGGCACTGCGGTCAGATACGGCGCTAATTTTTGCAATGCTTCGCTATCCATACCACGCACATGTTGCAATTCATTGACTGAGATAAAAGGCTGGTTGGCGATACCCATCGCCATTTTTTTGCCCGTACTTTGATAGTACCCTGCTTCTGCACCGCCGTCGGCACGGGTATCACTGTCTGGGTCTTGCCAATCGAGCACCGCCATCGCAATATTGGGCGATAAGCCATTGGCTTGTAACAACGCTTGAAAAAAAGCCAGTGCCGTATCATCCACTTTGCCATCGTGATACAGGTTGTTAACATTAAAACGGCTAGCATCATCGTCGATTTTAATACTGACTTTGGCTTGATTCAGGGTTTGTTCTGCCAGCGGTTTTGCCCAAGCGTCTGCTAAACTATCGACTTGGTTGACTTGGCTGTCTTGCGCGATCAAATTGGTCGCCATAGCTTCCCCTGCCAAGGCATATTCTTTAAGCTGCCCTTGACCTTTGGTCAGCTCAAATTCTCGAATCATCACTTTTTGATTGGCAAGCATACTGCCTGCCACAATGGTAATCGCCACCACCACCAACAAAATAGTCAGCAGTGCCATCCCTTGTTGCCCATGCCGATATGGCGGGCTTGCTATGACAACATTTGCAAAAATTTTAGACGGATTGGAGTTTATTGGCATGGTTTAATTGGCAGAATTTGATTGAATTATGGGTTCGGCGCGTTTGGCGGTGTACTGGGTAACGCAAATCGCCAAGTAATCGGCTCGCCTTGGTAACTAAAACTAAGCTCGATGCCGCGTGGTAACTGCTGATAAGGCGTTAAATCTATACTGTTTTGCAAATTGCCATTTTGATCTGTTGCGTTATCAGGCGCGTTAGGGAGCGGGTTGGTTGAAGCATTGGCCGTTTGATTGGTCTTTTTTTGCGCTTGTATTTGCTGAACTTTTTGCAGCGTGGCTTCATCTGGAAACACACTCACGGCATCAGGCGTCAATGCTCGCCAACTGGCGTCCTTGATACCTGTCAATAACACACTGGTTGCAGGGTTTTCGTTATTGTCGTCTAACTGGTAAAAACGCTGTTTAGTCAGTGTTTCCCCTGCCAACGAATATTGTATTTTTGCTAGCATAGGTGACGACTGATAACGCGGATCGGGCGCGGCAAAACGGATAAAACTCATTTGTGACGCATTTAATACAAAGGTTGGTGTCATAGCGGCACTATTGGTCGATGCCGTATTATTGTCAGTCGCTGATAGGATTGGCACCGCCACATAATTGCTGGTTTGTGCCAAATCTTGCGACAGCTGTAAATAAGCATAATCAAGCTGTGATAATGATTTTTGATGTTGGTAGCCGCGCTCACGACTTTTGGTCAGACTATCCATAATCTGCCATCCCGCCAATGCCAGCATCGCAAAAATTACCAATGCAATCATTAATTCGATTAAGGTAAAGCCTTGCTGGGATGTTTTATGCTTTGCGGTTGCAGCAGAGCAATAAAGATAAAAAGGGCTCACGGCGTTGTCCCCATATCCTTTACCAGCACCGCATCAATATCCACCACGTCTTTTTTTGCGCTGCCATCGACAATAGGTGCCACGCGAATATGAATGGGTTGGACAAAGCCTTGACTGTTTTGTATGGTTTGCGGTGAGATAACCACTTGCCATTGACGGCCTTGCGAAGTAATTTGCCGAGTATCAGACGCCGCGAGCCAAGTTTTTTGTACTCGTAATTCTGCCAGCGTGTTTTGCGCCACATAATAGCCAAAGGTTCGTGTTTTCATGTTATCCACGGATTGCACATAACTGCGACTGGCTTGGCTGGCTGATATCGCGACCACCGCCAAAATCGCTAGCGCCACCATGACTTCAAGTAACGTAAATCCTTGCTGATGCTGCCTGATAGCCAGTCTATTTGAGGTAGCCAGTCTATTTGAGGTGGCAATAGTCATTTCGCCACCTCGATTGCCCCAGCTTGGTTGACGATGATGGGATTGCCAACCGCAAAGGTTTGTTTGTCGGCATTGGTTTTTTGGATGCTGATTTGCACGGGTGTCGCCTCGCCTGTCCCAAACCATACCACAGGCGGTGCCTCGCTGCCGCTTAACCAGTTGGCGGTGGGTTGGGTATTTTGGGTGGCGGTGGTATTAAATAGGTTATCGAGTGGACGGATTTTGACGTCAAGGTTGTCTGGCACATCCAGCGGTGCGATTTGTTTTTCTATCACCCATTGTGGGGGCGCAGGTTGCGAGGTTGTTGCGGCATTGGCATTGCGAACAGCACTTTGAGAATAGGAAAAGGCGTTTTCTAATTTAACCACCACCAGCTGATTGGGCGCGTCATTTTGCGGCAGTTTGATTGCCAGCCCATAAGGCTGCATGCGTTCTGTTGATAACAAGCGTACATAATCAAGATTACTGCTCAGACGCTCATAAAACGCTGTGTTTCTACGATTTTCACTCCCCCCCACCGATAAACTCATCATCCCAGCAAAAATAGACAAAATGACGATGACCACCATGATTTCGATTAAAGTAAAACCTTGTTGCCCACCCCTCGCACTGGGTGCGGGAGTGAAAGTTTTACAAGACCGACTAAACAGCAATCGCATCGTCATGCACTCAGACAAAACAGGGATAGTTTATAAAGCTTAACCGGGGGTGATGATAGTTAACTAGTATTCTTTGACATCTACTATTTGACATTGCGCGGCGTCAGGTTTGACTCAGTCTGTGAATTTGCCGTATCAGTAGCATTGCTGGGTGGGTTCGCCCCAGTAGGCGCATCCACTGATTGTACAACCGCGGGATATTGCTTGGGAATATCTAAAATATGCTGAACCAAGGCAAAGCGTAAGGTATCGCGGCGACCGAGATAGCGTTGGTAAAAACTAGAATTCAGCAGTCCCGCACCGCCTTGCCCCATCGCCCAAATGGTTGACAGATAGTCTCGGGTACTCATGGTACTGTGTAGCGATTGCAGGTATTCAGCCGTGGTATTGATTAATCGCTTCATGCGTTCACGACGAATTTCATACAACTGCGAAAAAAGCTTATTGAGCCCTACGGCAGAATTGGCTAAGCGTTCTTCGATTTGGTTGAGTAATATGGCTTTTTGCGGATTAATCAGTTGAAACAGCGTAAGACGTGCCACGCCTGCGGCAGGGCAATCGCCGACTTCGCTTAGCGCAAGTAGTTGTTGCTCATGACGGATAATGATGCGTAAAAACAATTCATCTTTGCTGGTAAAGTGCTTGTATAGCGTACCTTTGGCTAGGTCTAGCTGCTCGGCTAAACTATCTAGGGTGATATCGCCTTCACCAGACTCTAATAGCAACTGCTCAGCAACTGCCAATATAACTTCTTCACGATTTTTGAATTGTTGTTGACGACTCATTGATTACTCCATCAGTCTGTTCTAGTAGCCCCTATTGTTGACGAGACCCGTTACATCAACCCATCTACGCACAACTGTTAAATGATAAAAAAATGCTTGCATAGTAACTTAGCTTAATAACCTCGCTTAGTAACATAAGAGCAAGGTTGCTACGTATGATACATGACTGATGAGTCATTGCCAAATGTTTTATCACATAAATTTTATTACCTACTTAATAAAGTATAAAGATTTGTTTAACTATTTTTAATAATACTGATGTAATAATGTGTCAAAATTTTGGTGGGTTAAGTGCGCGAACTCATCCACTGGCATATCATAATGCTTGGCGAGAAAATCCGCCACATAGGGTACAAAAGCAGGCTCGTTAGATTTACCGCGTTTGGGCACTGGCGCAAGGTAAGGGCTATCCGTTTCAATCAAAATGCGATCTTTAGGCAGTTTTTTCGCCACTGCTTGTAATTCAGTGGCGTTTTTAAAGGTCACAATCCCTGATAAAGAAATATAAAAACCCAAGTCCAAGGCTTTTTTGGCGGTCGCATAATCTTCCGTAAAGCAATGAATAATGCCATGCTCGGCTTTTTCTGCTTTTAATAAATCCAATGTATCGTGTTTCGCCTCACGGGTATGGACGATAATGGGTTTTTTTAGGTGCTGACTGGCATGGATATGGCGGGCAAAACTCGCTTTTTGCTCTATGCTGTTTTCTGTTGACCAATAATAATCAAGCCCCGTCTCACCAATCGCCCAAACATGCGGCTGATTTGCCATTTCAACGAGTGACTCAACCGTTGCACTTTGTAGCATGGCAATGTCTTCGCAGGGATGCACGCCCACACTCATCCCCAACGTCAGCCCATCAATTTTCGTATTGATAATCTCATAAATAGCATCGTATTCATCCAGCTCACACATAATCGCCATAATCCGCTGCACATTGGCATCCTTGGCGGCTTGTAAGGCTTGACGGATATCACCTTGATATTTTTCTAAGTCCAAACGATTTAAATGCGCATGGGTATCGGTAAACATATCACTCTCTTTTTTTAATTGATTGACGCTTAAATAAGGCTGCGGCGCATAAATTCAATCAAATGCGCCGTCAAAGCGTTAGTCATCGGGTAAAAACTCTTGCAGCACTTGGTTTAAAAATAAAAACCCTTGCGCTGTGCACTGGATATGGTCACCGCTTAACTCAACCAAACCACGCTTGTGTAGTTGTATCAATTGTGGCTCAATGACTGACCATGCCAAGCCTGTTCTCTGTGTCCAAAACTGTTTGGGCACGCCATTTTTTAGCCGCAGCCCATTCATCATAAATTCAAACGGTAAATCAGACGGCTCGATGGCTTGCCAGCCTATTGCCGACTGATTAACCCTATAATCTTTTGGTAAGCGGGATTTGCTAAACCGGTAAATGCCATCAGGCCGGGTGACTTTACCATGCGCGCCTGCCCCAATCGCCAAATAATCGCCAAACTGCCAATAGTTGAGATTATGCTGACTGGGCTGAAAATCCGCCTGCCTTGACCATGCGGACACTTCATATTGCACATACCCATTGGCTTGCAAAAGCTGAGCGCCTTGCTCAAAAATATCCACCAATATCTCGTCATCGGGCAAAATCGGCGTATTGCGATAAAACACGGTATTGGGCTCAATGGTGAGCTGATACCACGAAATATGCGAAACGCCCAAATCAATCGCTTGCTGCAAATCGCTCAGGGCGTCTGCCAATGTCTGGTTGGGCAAGCCATGCATCAAGTCGACATTTAACTTTTTAAACCCTGCTTGCTGGGCATTGGCAATGGCAAAAAGTGCTTGCTGCGGGTTATGAATCCGCCCCAAGGCAGCAAGTTTTTGGGTTTGAAAACTTTGCACACCGAGCGACAACCGATTGATACCGACCGCTAAATACTCATGAAATGGCGCATGCTCCACGGTGGCAGGATTGGCTTCCATGGTGATTTCACAGTCGTGAGTGAGTGTTAACTGAGCATTGATGCCCGCAAAAAGCTGCTGATATTGCGCAAGCGGCAGTAGCGATGGCGTGCCGCCCCCAATAAAAATGGTGGAAATCTTGCGCCCTTGTACAAAGCTTAGCTGGGTTTTTAAATCGTCTAACAAGGCATCGACATAGCCTACAAAATCAATCGGTGTACGGCTTTCATGTGAATTAAAATCACAATACGGGCATTTTTTAACACACCAAGGAATATGGATATAAAGCGATAAAGGGATAAGGTTTGGATTTGGCATTAATCAGTAACTAATTCATTTGATTGATAATTTAACATGCTATAGCCAATAATTTTTTGATGATAATCGCTACTATTTGGCTATACTTTAAAAAATAACAATGGTAGCATAGCCCCAAACTTTTATTTTGATTTTATTTAATAATTTATCGCTATTTGTTATTGCTATTTCATCTATTATCAAGGAAGGATTGTCATCATGTCATATACCCAAGCGCCTGATAAAAAAGCGCCATGTAAAAAGGTGCCTTGTAAAAAAGCGGCTTATAAAATAAGCATGCTAACTGCGCTCACCATCGTTCTATCTGCGTGTGGCGGCTCAGGTAGTGACACTGTCGACAATGCCCTAAACGATGCCAACGATAGTTATAAAAACATTGCATCGGATGTCCGCGCTGCCTACAAAAAAGTCGAGGATAAATTAACCAATAAAGAAAAAAGCATGGCAGAGATTTTACAAAGTATCTTTTTGCCCGAAGACAGCTTAGATAATTTTTTGGACAAAATCACCCCAGAAGGCGGTAAAGGGGGATTGTATGTTGGCTATTTTGTAGAAGACAACGACAAGGAGCCCAATGATAGCGACCTGGGTGTGGTGTATTTTGATATTGGCAATGATTATGCTGCCTCGGTGTATGGTCAAATGAGCTATCAACAAAAAACTTGCCAAGACCCAAACACCTTAACCACAGAAAAAATCTCTATTAAAACTGACGAAGCGATCGGTGGTGTGTTGTCTGGCACACTCGACCCAGCGGCAAAATTTGATAATACGGTTCTTAAATTTTTACAGTTTGACGAATTAAAAACCTCCGTGGCGGGCATGCCATTTAATGGCGATTATGATAGCAATCGCGATTATTGGGATGGTCAATATAGTTATCAGGTGGGTGTCGATTTTGGCAAACAATTATCTGACAATAAAGACAGCTGTGATGTCAACTATACCTTAGGCGGCGATGGCGATTTTAAAGTATTCCCACTCACTGCTAGTGTCGGCAATTTAGGCGTTAATCTCACGGGAACAGGTAGTACCCTAAACCTCAATTGGACTGCGCCTGCCAACACCGCTCGCACGCTTGTCACCCAAATCAACTTAAATAAAGCCACTGACCGCGGTATGGGTTTTGTACGCACTAACCAATTAACCTACGGCACTACTTTTACACCGTTTGTGGATGCCACCAAAGCCAATTACGCGTTTGTGGTACAAACCTTTGATGCGACCAATAAACTGACAGGCTATCAAGCCATGATTAAAGCGCTTTAAAAGCTATTGTTAAAAAAAAGCCTTTATCAAATGTTGCCACAATTTGATAAAGGCTTTTTTATGTTGATGCTATCACAATCAAACGCTAACTTTTTTGACCTGTTAATTTGCTGACCTGTTAAACAATAAATTAAACAATAAAAAATCATGCCACAAAATCTGTTAAACTGCCGCCTTTATTGAACTTATCAACGAATATTTGGTCATTACATGCTGTCAGCTATTGCTCGTCAAGACTTAAAACAATTATTTGTCTTGACCTTACCTATTTTAATCACCCAGATTTGCCAGTCAGGGCTCGCCTTGGTCGATACTTTACTCGCTGGGCAAGTCTCTGCACTAGATTTATCGGGCGTGGCAATCGGCGCGGGTATTTGGATGCCCACGTTTTTGCTAGCGGTTGGTATTTTGCTTGCCACCACGCCATTGATTGGGGAAGCAATTGGTCAGCAGCAACTACAAAAAGTACCGTTTATCACCCAACAATCGCTGTGGCTAGCGCTTATCATCGGTATTATAGGGTTTGTAGCGGTCAATCAGCTGCATTATTTGTTTGATTGGATGAAGGTACCGAAGGATATTCAGCATATCGCGCAAAAATTCTTGTTTGGTATCTCTTTTGGGTTTCCTGCAGTCTGTCTATACACCTCGCTGCGCTGCTACACCGAAAGCTTAAAACATCCCACCGTGGTCATGGTGATTAGCCTCATTGGTTTGATTTTAAATGTGCCGCTCAGCTATGCGTTTATTCATGGCGTCACCCTCGGTGAAACTGTGCTAATTCCTGCCATGGGCGGCGCAGGCTGTGGTTTTGCCTCTGGGATTGCGTTATGGATAAATTTATTGATGTTGGTAAGCTATTTGACTCTAAGCCCTCAGTCAGATTTTGCCAACCAGCGCTTTTTTGCCAATTTTTCCGGCATGGATTTTGCTCAGTTGCGTCAGCAATTATCGATTGGTATTCCCATTGGCATGTCGATTTTTTTTGAAGTGAGCGCGTTTAGTCTAGCCTCCATTATCATCAGCCCATTGGGTGAAATCGCGGTGGCAAGCCACCAAGTAGCGTTGACGATTTCATCGCAGTTATTCATGTTCCCGTTTTCAGTCGCGATGGCATTGACAATCATGGTGTCAAATCGCTATGGCGCCAAAGATTACCGAGAACTTAAACGCATCAAGCTCATCGGCATTGCCGTAGCCACGTCATTTGCGGTGATTAGCATGTTGTTAACTGCCATTTTTCGGCAAACCCTGCCAACTTTCTTTAGTGAAAACCCGCAAGTGATTCAGCAAGCTGCGCTGTTGTTATGGTTTGCCACCGTGTATCAGTTGTTTGATGCTTGGCAGGTCAATTTTGCGGGGATTTTGCGCGGTATGCAAGATACCACAGTGCCGATGTTTATCACCTTGTTTTGCTATTGGGTGGTGGCGATTCCGCTGGGTACCTATTTGGTGCGCCATACCGATATGGGGGCTAAAGGATTTTGGATCGCGCTGGTTGCAGCGCTCGGATTGGCGTCACTACTGTTAGGGACGCGTTTATTACGTCAGCAAAAACGCTTAAAAATGGCTTGGCAATGAAAATAAGTCAGCAATAAAAACGACTTGAAAAAAAAATGAGTGGCAATGATTAGCAAATTCGCTTAGGCTATTTATTGTGGGTTATTCGCTATAGGTCATGGTTTGATGACAATATTTGGGTTATTCAACCCATGATTTTATAGATATTTTAAATTAAAAGATAAATTAAAAAAGGGCTAATTAAAGCCCTTTTTTATCATTCATGAAGGTTTGTTAATTAAAGTTTTCGCCAGTGAAGATACCATCAAATAACACACTGGTTAAATAACGCTCACCACTGTCTGGCAAAATAACCACAATGGTTTTGCCTTGCATCTCAGGGCGACTTGCTAGTTGATACGTCGCTTGCAGCGCTGCACCACAAGAGATACCACATAAAATACCTTCTTGGGTCATCGCCCGTCTTGCCCATGCAATCGCATCATCGCCAGTTACTGTGATGACTTCATCGAGCAAATCAAGCGCAAGATTTTTTGGGATAAAGTTGGCGCCAATCCCTTGGATTTTATGGGGACCGGGAGTGATGGGCTTTCCTTCACGCGTCTGGGTAATAATCGGTGATTCCGCAGGCTCAACCGCGACGGTATAAAGCGGCTGATTTTTGAGTTGTTTAAAATAACGCGCGATACCCGAAATCGTCCCGCCTGTACCCACGCCTGCGACTAGCGCATCGACCTTGCCCGCTGTGGCATTAAAAATCTCAGGTGCGGTGGTTTTGACATGGGTGTCAGGGTTGGCAGGGTTATCAAATTGTTGCGGCAAAAAGTATTCGCCAGGATGGTTGTCATGGATTTCTTGCGCAGCTTCCACCGCGCCTTTCATACCTAGCGAAGGCTCTGTGAGCACCAAGTGTGCGCCCAACGCAGCCAGCACTTTACGGCGCTCCATACTCATCGAAGCTGGCATGGTCAGCGTGATTTTATAGCCTTTGGCTGCTGCCACAAACGCCAGCGCAATCCCCGTGTTACCGCTGGTGGGCTCGATGATTTGCATACCTGGCTTTAATAACCCTGCTTGCTCGGCGGCTTGCACCATGCCCGCACCGATTCGGCATTTGACCGAAAACGCCGGGTTACGGCTTTCGATTTTGGCAAGCACGGTCACCCCCTGTGGCATGATATGATTAAGACGCACCAGCGGCGTGTTACCAATAGCATCGGCATTGTTGGCATATACCGCGGTACCAAGGTTGGCGGGTGCGGTGTAGTGATCATCAGGTTGTTGTAGCATAGGTATTCCCTTTTTTTTGAGGTATTGTTGAATGATTTTACGGCAGTGATTTTGCGGTGTCTAACGCCATTTGGTAAATTCCATATATCAAAAAGCATTAACACACATGTCTATAATACAAGGCTGTAACACAAAGCCCTAACACGGTGCGATAACAATGTCTATCAACTGTTTATCGCCTGTCGATTAAACTTTCCTATTAAACTCTATTATTAGCTTGGCGCTTTACTACGTTTAACCAAGCTTGCATCGCTGGAGTCAGTGGTCGGTGTTTTCGCCATGCCATCACCATTTGCCAAGTCAAATTGGGCTGGACAAGCGGTAGGCAAACCAGCTGTTTGTCATCGATTTTATCAGTGTAATATTTGGGCAGTAGCGTCACCCCCATATTTTTTTTCAACAATGTCGTCAGTAGTTGCCATTGGTTGGTGTGGCAAACGATATTGGGTTCAAAGCCAAGTTTTTGGCACTCTTCTACAATCATTGAGGTAAATGACGAATGGGACGCAAACAACATCAACGACGCATTTTTTAAAGATTTTAAAGTCACTTGTTTGATGGTATTGCCCATATGCTGCCGGTGTGCCACCATCATAATGGGATAATCGCATACCGGGATACAATCAAAGTCCTCATCAATCGGTAGCATCAAAGTACACACATCAAGCGTATCATCGAGCAAGGCTTGTTTTAACGACTCTGCGCCATCTTCTAGCAACGACAGCTCAATATGGCGATGGGTTTGATAAAACTCAAAAATCGCATCGCTCAACAACTCACCCCCGAGCGGTGACAACCCCAGCCGCAGCTGCCCGCGATCCATGTGCTGATATTGTGTCACCGTCTGCTCGAGGTAGCCGACTTGTTGTAACACCGTCTGCGCCTGCTCATACACTAATGCACCAATTTCGGTCAGCGCAATATCCCGCTTGCGGCTCATCAGTTGCTTATCAAAGAGCGCCACGCCCAGCGTATCTTCCAAATTAGAAATGGCTTTGGTGACTGTCGGCTGCGTCAAATTCAATGTATCGGCAGCATGAGAAAATCCGCCCGTCTTTACCACAGTGATAAAGCATTGAAGTTGTTTTAAGGTCATCATATTTCTGAACTGCCCAAAATAGCTTTATAGTGTTATAGCCTTGTTTTGTAGCTTTATAGATTTTACGCATAATATAAAAAATATTATTCATATTTTTTGTTAATGGGTTTTTTATACTAGATATCTCAATTGTTGATGACTTGTTTACCATGAAACGCGCTATGAATCTTTCAACTTTTCAGCAGATTTTCCCCCATAAACTGGTGCCCAAAAAAATAGACCCTATGTTACAACAGTCACTGGTCAAAATTTTACTGCAAATTACCCTCATTGGTGTGGTATGGGGCGCGGCTGACATCCTCAAAAAATTATTCAACCTCCCTATGTCATCTGGCATTGTGGGGCTGTTTTTGATGCTGGCATTGCTATTAACTGGGGTCATCAAACTCAATTGGGTCAATGTCGGCGCGAAGTTTATCTTGGGCGAGTTGGTGCTGTTATTTATTCCGCTGATGATGTCGATTACCCAATATCAGCAGTTATTTTTCGCTAAAGGTTGGCAGTTGATGATTACCATTGTCGTGAGTACGGCACTGGTGATGCTGAGCTCTGCCATCACTTTTATGCTAGGCAATCGTGTTAAGCGCGCGTTGTATCGCCGCAAGCACCATACACATCAATAATCACATACCATTAATCATACCAATCGTAATTTACTATGAATATTATCTCTATCGGCTGTTTACTTTGGACTATCTTGGCGTATGTTTTAGCAAAGCGGGTGTATGCCCGTTTCCCAAAATTTTGGCTCAATCCTGCCATCACGGTGGCGACGGTAACGATTGTTTTGATGATTGTGCTTGGGATTTCTTACCAAACCTATTTTGCCGATACCGCTTGGATTGTTGAGTTGTTGGGCCCTGCCACCGTGGCGTTTGCCATACCGATTTATCAGTATCGTCAATTGATTTATCGCTATGCTGCCGTGCTTGCGGTGTCGATTGTGATGGGCATGTTGGTGGGTATTGCTAGCATTATGGTGTTTGCTAGCGTGTTTAAATTTGACGCCACCCTCACCTACAGCTTGATGGCACGGTCAATTTCTACCCCATTTGCGATTGATTTGGCTAAGCAGATTCATGGTTCAGCGGCGCTCGTATCGCTATTTACTTTAATTACTGGGGTGGTCGGCATGGTGATTGGTGATATGGTACTGGCATGGTCAAAAATCCGTTTCCATTTTGCCCACGGCGTGGCATTTGGTAATGCATCACATGGTTTTGGTACCGCAAGAGCCAGTCAGCGCCATGAAAGCGAAGGCGTGATTGCCAGTCTGACGATGGTATTGGCAGGGTTATTTATGGTATTTTTTGGTCCTGCGCTGATTCATATAATGACAGCTATTTAACCCATGCTTTTTAAGCTATTTAACACACGCCTTTTAATACCTGCTGTGATTTTACAACACCTCAAAGCTATCTACTCATGAAAACTTGCCAAAATGACGTATTAATATTTGCCAAACAAAATAAAATTAGCGACAATGACCTACCTTTTTTTGGATTGTAGGAAAAAATTATGTCATTACAACAGATTATTGAAGATGCGTTTGAAAACCGTGCCAACTTCAACCCCAATGACGCCACCGACGATGTGCGTGCCGCCGTCAATGATGTGCTCGCTCAGCTCGATGCCGGTACCTTGCGCGTGGCAGAGAAAAAAGACGGTGAATGGATCGTCAACCAATGGGTCAAAAAAGCGGTATTATTATCCTTTCGTCTGAACGACAACCGCATCATGAATGGCGGTCGTGACCTGCAATTCTTTGATAAAGTCGAAACCAAATTTTCAGACTGGGGCGATGAACAATTTGCCAAAGCGGGCGTGCGCGTGGTGCCACCTGCCGTCGCGCGTAAAGGCTCATACATTGCCAAAGGCGCTATCTTAATGCCATCTTACGTCAATATTGGCGCCTATGTCGATGAAGGCACGATGGTCGATACGTGGGCAACGGTGGGGTCATGCGCCCAAATCGGTAAAAACGTGCATCTATCAGGCGGTGTAGGCATTGGCGGCGTCCTTGAGCCACTACAAGCCAACCCAACCATCATTGAAGACAACTGCTTTATCGGTGCGCGCTCAGAAATCGTTGAAGGTGTGATTGTTGAGGAAGGCTCGGTGATTTCGATGGGTGTGTATATCGGTCAATCAACCAAAATCCTAGACCGTGAAACAGGCGAAATCAGTTACGGCCGTATTCCTGCAGGTTCGGTGGTCGTGTCGGGCAGTTTGCCAAGCAAAGACGGCTCACACAGCCTATACTGTGCGGTAATCGTGAAAAAAGTGGACGCGCAAACCCGCTCTAAAACCTCTATCAACGATTTGCTCAGAATGGACTAGATTTTTAGTCAAGATAACAGTAAATTATTTAAAGCAAATCAGCCGTGGTTTGCTTTTTTTATAGCCTTCAGCAAATTTTATAGCCTTTATTAAAGGAAACAGTATGTCGTCACAACAAAACACCTTGTATGACAACGGCATTGCGGTACGCAAACAAGTGATGGGCGATGCGCACGTTGAGCGCGCAATGTCACAAGTTACCGAATTCACCGCACCGCTACAAGACTGGATTAACGAACACGCTTGGGGCTCAACATGGCAACGCGACGACACTGATGGAAAAGGCATTGACCGTAAAACCCGCTCGCTGGTCACCATGGCATTTTTAATCGCGCAAAAATCACCGACAGAACTAAAAGGTCATATTCGCGGGGCGATTAATAACGGCGCAAGCGTGGCAGAAATTCAAGAAGTGCTACTACATAGCCTACCTTACTGCGGTGCACCAGCGGCTCAAGAAGCGTTCCGGGCAGCGCTAGAGATACTCACCGAGCTTAACTTAATTACCCCTGCCTCGTGACTGACTGTTACACGTTTTTAGCAAAAAAGCCCATATAAAAAAAGCCCCCATTTTAGCTTTGAGCGGCATTTAAGCTCTGAGCAATGGAGGCTGATTGGAAATTACCTTAATCATGGGCGCAGACAGCTCTAGGTAACCTATCGCACAAGCGCCCTTATTAGGCTTTCTTATTAATAAGGCTATTGATTAGGCTATTGGCGAATCGTTAACTGCAGGGTATAGTTGGGTGTTTTACCTTTGCGCGCATCGTTACGAGTTTGCATCACTCTGACTTGGTAAGTGCCTGTATAAGGCAAGATATAATCACCATGACTATCTAAGTCACTTGAATATTCCCCCAAATTTACCGAATCAGCTAAGCGGTTATTAAATAAATAACTGTCAACATTGCCTGTGGTGACCGCTTTTAATCTTTGACCTTTTTTGGCATAAAAACTGTATTGGTCATAGCCATAGCCTTTGATTTTACCATGGTAGGTGGCACCTGACGCACCTACTTTAAATTTTACTGCCACGGCTTTAGCAGGTTTATCCGCCGCTGCCATGCTTGCAGTACTGGTGATGGTCAAACCTGCTATCAATGCAGCGGTCATCAATTGTTTCATAATGGTTTCCTATTATTTTTCGTGTTATTTATATATTGCGCCCCTTACTTTTTCATAAGACGCAAATTAACAGCAAGTTTACAAGGGGAACAAGGGGCTAGCACCCAGTTTTTTATTATTATATAACATTTTATTTTCCCCAAACGGTCAGCTTTGTATAAAATATGCATTTGTATAAAATATGCAATAGTGCGATATTTTTACGGTTGATTTAGGTAATAATTGTGAACCATTCTTTAAGACGTATCGACATTCCCACCACTGACCCCGAAGCAGGACTTAAAGTCACTGAGATTTTTTACTCGCTGCAAGGTGAAGCCTTGACCGCAGGATTGCCGACGATTTTTATTCGCTTGACGGGCTGCCCGCTGCGCTGCGTGTATTGTGATACCGAATATGCCTTTGTCGGCGGCGAGCGCATGAGTTTGGAAGGGATTTTGGCAGTGTGTCAGAGTTTTCCGTGCCAGCGTATTTGTTTGACAGGTGGCGAACCTTTAGCCCAGCCCAATGCAATCGCTCTGATGAACTTGCTACTGGCGCATGGCTACGAGATTTCGCTCGAAACTTCGGGCGCACTGTCCGTGGCAGAGGTGCCAACGGCAGTCTCTAAGGTCATGGATATCAAAACCCCAAGCTCTCAAGAAGCCGATAAAAATCTGTGGCAAAACCTCCCCTACTTAACTGCCCATGACCAAATCAAATTTGTCATTATGAATCGCGACGATTATGACTGGTCAAAACAAATCCTCGCAGACTACCAACTGGATAAAAAAGTCGCAACGGTATGGTTTTCCCCGATGTTTAATGTGGAAGAACGTCAAGCAAATGTACCTACCCTTGCCACTGACTTGGCTGAATGGATACTTGCCGATGCACTGCCGGTGCGTTTTCAACTGCAACTGCATAAAATCATTTGGGCAGATGCCAAAGGCAAATAGCCACTGCCAAATCGTTAAAACACAACTTAGGGAAATATCAAGCCAATGGGAAAAATGATTGTTTGGGGGCTGATTGCGTCGGCTTTTTTTAGCACGTCCTTTGTACTGTATCAATTGATGAGTGTACAAGGCGGACATTGGTTTTGGTCAGCAAGTTTTCGCTGTTTTTTTATGTGGCTGTTGTTATCGGTTTTTATTTTACTGCAAAACAAACTCAATCCGTCCAAGCTACTAGCGCTATGTAAACTATTTGCCAGTCATTGGCAGTTTTGGTGTGTGACCGGTGGCATTGGACTTGGCACGTATGGACTGCTGGCGTTTGCGGCAGATTATGCAGAAGGATGGGTGATTGCCGCGACCTATTTATTCACTGTCGTAGCAAGTTTGGTGGTGCTGAGTTTTTTTGGGCAATCATTTCAAAAAAAAGTCATTGTCTATTCGGTGATTGTATTTATCGGTGTGGTACTTGCCAATGTGGGTGAAGGGTTAAGGCATAGCACGAGCCAAGGCACTGATTGGCATGCTTTGTTGCTATTTGGTGCGCTGCCTGCCTTTATTGCCAGTTTTTGTTTCCCCTTAGGTAATCAATTAATTTGGCAAGCAGCACAACCCAAAGGGGACTCTACCCATCATACCCATGAAATAAGCAAGGCAGCGGGCAATGAAACGCGCAAATTAACGAGCGAATTGACAACGAGCAAATTGTTGCAAAAAGTGCCGCAAGTAACTTCCCCACTGCTATCAAATCCCTTGCATAAAGTCTGGCTGATGTCGCTAGGGTCATTGCCGATGTGGTTGCTATTAGGTTTTATGGTACAACCGCCCGCGCCTAGTGTCTCACAAATGACCATTAGTTTTTTAGTTGCCTTGATGGCAGGTGTGCTAGGTACCACCACTTTTTTACATGCGCGTAGTCTTGCCAAACAGCCACAACAACTGGCCGCCGTCGATGCCACACAAGGCAGTGAAATTATTTTTGCGTTGTTAGGCGGTATGTTGCTGCTGCACACGCCCATGCCATCAGGCTTAAGTTTTGTGGGGATTGCGTTGGTGATTATTGGGCTTGTGCTGTTTGCCAAGCAACGCTAGCGGTAGTCCACGTTGTCATAGTTTGCTATAATGCAGGCACTTTTACGTTAACCCTTTATTTAACCGATTAGGATTATTTGATGAATACTTTGACCGCTCTTTCACCTATTGATGGTCGCTATGCCAGTAAAGTGGATAGTTTACGTCCTTACCTGTCAGAATTTGGCTTGATTCATGCCCGTGTGACGGTGGAAGTGCGCTGGTTGCAGACCCTTGCCAATCATGCAGATATTCATGAAATTCAGCCTTTTTCGGCAGCGACCAATGAGCGCTTGGATGCGATTGTAGCCAATTTTAGCGAAGCAGACGCGATGCGTATCAAAGACATCGAACGCACCACCAACCATGATGTCAAAGCCGTTGAATACTTTTTAAAAGAAAAAATTGCCGATATCGATGCGCTAAAAGATGCGGGTGAATTTATCCATTTTGCCTGTACCTCTGAAGACATCAATAACTTATCACACGCATTGATGCTAAAATCAGGTCGCGACGTACTGGCGCAAACGATGCAAAAAATCATTGATGAGATTGCAGCACTCGCCGAAACCCATGCCGACCAACCCATGCTGTCACGCACGCATGGGCAAACCGCGAGCCCAACGACTTTGGGTAAAGAAATGGCAAACGTGGCATACCGTCTGCATCGCCAGCTCAAGCAGTTTAATAATGTAGAATTGCTAGGTAAAATCAATGGTGCAGTGGGCAACTACAACGCGCACCTGTCAGCCTACCCACAAATCGACTGGGCAAAAAATGCCGAAAACTATGTCACCAGTCTTGGGTTAACCTTTAATCCGTATACCACCCAAATTGAGCCACACGACTATATCGCCGAATTGTTTGACGCGCTGCGCCGTTACAATACCATTTTGATTGATTTTAACCGTGACGTATGGACGTATATCTCCTTGGGTTATTTCAAACAAAAACTCAAAGATGGTGAAGTGGGCTCATCCACCATGCCACACAAAGTCAACCCAATCGACTTTGAAAACTCAGAAGGTAATCTGGGTATTGCCAATGCCGTGTTAGCGCATTTGGGTGAAAAATTGCCGATTTCTCGTATGCAGCGCGACTTGACCGACTCGACAGTCCTTCGCAATATGGGAGTGGGTTTTGCCCAAAGTCTGATTGCCTTTGACGCCTGCCTAAAAGGTATTGGCAAATTAGAGCTCAACGCCAATCGTCTCAATGAAGACCTAGAGCTTGCACAAGAAGTGTTGGCAGAGCCAATCCAAACCGTGATGCGTCGCTACAATGTTGAAAAACCTTATGAGAAACTAAAAGCCTTGACCCGCGGTCAAGCCATGACCCGTGAGATGATGGTCAACTTCGTCCATGGTGATGAGCTGGCAGCGGTGCCAGAAGCTGAGCGTCAACGTTTGGCTGATTTGACCCCTGCCACTTACACGGGTAATGCAGCACAGCAAGCCAAAAACTTGAAAAATTTATTAAAATAAGACTTGTTCGCTCATCAAAAATAAAAAAGGACGCTTAGGCGTCCTTTTTTTACAGAATTTTTTTTACATCGATTTTTTTACATAAATTTTTTTAGATGAATTTATTGATTGAGGTTTGGGTTATCTTTTGACATAGCCTTGTTGGTTAAGATAAGGCAGCACGTCGGGACGTACGGGTTTATCCAAATAACTTTCAATGGTTTGCACCCAATCTGACCCTGCTTGACCACGCGCCGCATAATAATCTGCAACGGTTTGGTTATACTGCTCTAATTCGGATTTTTCAGCCGGTTCATATTGGTTGGTTGACACCACCAATGCCTTTGGCAAACGTGGACGCATGGCAGGGTTTTGGTCAGGGTAACCCAATGCCATGCCAAATAGCGGCACCACGCCTTGTGGCAGTTTGAGTATGTCGCCCATACGTCTTATATCATTGCGGATACTGCCCAAATACACACCACCCAATCCTATGCTCTCAGCTGCTAGTAGCAGATTTTGCGCCATAATGGCTGCATCAACCGCCCCAACAATGGTGACTTCAGTCCAATCAATTTGCGCATTGGGTACAAGGGTTTTGTGGCGGTGGTTGTCCATACAAAAAATTAGTAGCTCGGCACAGTGCTCCACGTAGGGATGACCGTATTTTTCCCCGTCTTTGGCTTGCTGGGCATCGGCACAAATACGGCGGATGTCATAGCGCCGCTTTGCATCTGTCACCCGAATAATGCTCGCCGACTGCAAAAATCCCGATGATGAGCCTGCCATCCCCGCTTCGATGAGCTGCTCAAACGTTGCTGCATCTATTGGTTGATTGGTGAATTTACGAATTGAGCGATGATTGAGTATCGTCTCTAAGGTGGGTTTACTGTCACTATTCTCACTATGTGTTGTCATGGTTTGCCTTATTATGGTTTGTGTTGTTATAAGTTGGCTTAGGGTTTGATTAGCCTTAGGGGTGGTATTTTTCAATCAGTTTTTGGGCTTGCACAATCACCGGGGTATCGACCATCTGTCCATCCATGGCAAATGCCGCAAGCCCTGTCTGTGCATAATGGTCAACCACTTTTTTGGCAAAGGCAAGCTGTGCTTGGCTGGGTCTAGCCAGTGCATTGACAATGGCGACTTGGTTTGGATGAATACATAGCATCCCTGAAAAACCCAAATCGCGCCACCCATTTACCCGCTGAGTCAAACCGTCATCGTCATTAAAAGGCGGATATACGCATTCAATCGGTGGGGTGAGCGCATTGATAGCACTATGCAAGCTTAGCTGATAACGGATTTGGTTGGCAACCATCTGACCTGCCTCGCTGTCTGCGCGCACGCCCAATTTTTCACAGATATCCAAAAAGCCAAAACTGAGCGCAGTCAATCCTGCGGCAGCGGCGATGTCGGGTATATTTGCCATGCCTTTGGGCGTCTCAATCAAGGCAATCATGGGTTTGGCGAGCGCATGACGGACGCGGTCAATCTCTATGGCGTGCTCGACTTTGGGTAGCACCACCCCAATCACGTTGTTCATTGCGGACGCTGGTAAAGATTTGAGCAAATCAATATCGCCCGCTTGGTGGTTGCTACTTGCGGCATTGATACGCACCCAAACAGGCTGGGCATCAGCGCCGCTTAGATAATTGACCACATTGTCACGCGATTGCATTTTGACACTATCACTGACCGCATCTTCTAAGTCAATTATCACCGTATCTGCGCCACGGGCAAAGGCTTTTTCCACCCGCTCAATATTGATGGCGGGTACAAACAAATAACTGGTTGCGCTCAATCCCTTGGGTTTTGCTACATTGTTTTCGCTCATGCGACATCCTTTTTCGTCCATTTTTGGTGACATATTCTTTTTGGCAAACAACTTATCAAACAGCTTATCAAATAACGCCGCCCTACCCAAAGTAAGGCGTTTTTTAGTTTATTTTAAAACCGTCAATTTGGCTTTTTCACTGCGGCTAAACAGTAAATTTAACACGATGGCGACCACTGTCGCCGTACCGATACCGCCCAAATTAAATTGTCCAATATGTAAGCTAAAATCCCCAGCCCCCATTATGACGGTCACCGCAGCAATGATTAAATTAGCATTTTTGCTAAAATCAATGTGATTATCCAGCCAAATTTTGACCCCTGCTACCGTGATAAGCCCAAACACCACGATAGAGGCACCGCCCAGTAACGGCGCTGGGATGGTATGTATAATCGCGCCAAATTTTGGTGACAGCCCCAGTAGCACAGCAATCAAGCCTGCCACCACAAAAACCGTGGTCGAGTATACTTTGGTCACTGCCATCACGCCGATATTTTCTGCATAGGTTGTCACGCCCGTACCGCCCATGCTCGATGACATCGCCGTACATAGACCATCGGCGAAAAACGCCCGTCCCATATAAGGCGATACCGCTTGTCCTGTCATGGCTTCTACCGCTTTGATATGTCCTAAATTTTCAGCGATTAAAATAAACGCAACTGGGGCAATCAAAATCATTGCGTTGATATCAAACGTCGGATGATAAAAATTGGGTAATCCAACCCAAGCTGCTTGGGCAACTGGGGTAAAATCAATCGGCTTGCCATACCCAAGCACATTGGTGAGCACAAAATATGCTATATACGCCAATACCAATCCAATCAGTAGCAACAAACGACGTAGCATACCGCGGCTAAACACAGCGACCGCACTGATACACAGCACCGTCATCAACGCAACCCAACTATCAAACTGGTTCCCCGACACGCCTTTGATAGTCACTGGCGCCAAATTTAGCCCGATAATCATCACAATCGCACCGGTTACCACAGGCGGCATGAGTTTCTCAATCCAGCCAACCCCTGTTTTCATCACAAGTAATCCGACCATGGCATAAAAAATACCACAGACAAAAATACCACCGAGCGCCACGGATAAATTACCGTTGAAGCCTGAGCCTGTATAAGCCGTCGCGGTAATCACTGGCGCGATAAACGCAAAACTTGACCCTAAATAACTGGGTACTCGCCCACCCGTCAAAAAGAAAAACAGCACCGTACTGAGCCCTGCCATCAAAATCGCAAGGTTGGCATCAAATCCCATCAATAACGGCGCAAGCACAGTTGCCCCGAACATCGCAAACGCATGTTGCAACCCAAGTAACAGACTTTTATCAGCAGGTAAATACTCATGAATACGGACAGGATGATGATCTAAATGCCCATCGTAAGGCTGCCATTTTGGGAACCAGCCGCTATCATTGCCGGTATTTTGATGGGTTGGTTGTCTTTGCGAATTTGCCATAATTTTGCTCTCATCTGTCAACTGCGCGAATTTTACACGTTATTTTTGTTTTGTCAAAAAACCCTGCGCTTTGAGCCAATCTTCTGCAGCAGCGACATACGGTTGACTGTAGTAATCGGCAAATTTTTGACGGTATGGCTTACGCTCACGCGCTTCATTAAAGTCCAAAATGGTTTGCTCATAATCGGCGAGCATTTGTGGTAACGCGTCAACTTGATACTGATTGTCAAAATACACCGCAGATTTTGGTAAACGCGGTTTTAGGCGCATTTTTACGCTAGGTTTACCGATACATAAGCCAAAAATTGGATAGGTATATTTTGGTAGCTGAAGCAGTTCGATTAAGTCATTGGCAATTATACGCAAACCGCCAATCGGACAAGTGGCATAACCCAAACTCTCTGCCGCCACCGTGGCATTTTGTGCCGCCAATGCCGTATCGGTAGCCAGGGTAATTAATGTATCACTATCCTTAAAACCCTCAAAGCTGCCGTCATATGCTTGACTGCTCAAATAGGAGCGATAACCATCCATCACAAATACCAAAAACACACTACATTGGGCAATCTGTGGGTTGCGAGGTTGCAAATCGACGATTTTTTGACGTAACGCCTTATCACTGATGTTGATAATGCTGTAGTGCTGTCCGTTTTGCCAACTTGGCGCTTGCTGGGCGCATTTGATGATGTCGTTTAATTGCGAATCTGGCACGGTGGCGCTACTGTCAAATTCTCGATACACCCGATGATTTTGTAAAAGTTCAATGGTTTGATTACTCACAGTTTGATTATTCATGGTTGCCCCGTTAGAAGTGATTTAAACATGATTTGATGATTGTTGATGTTGATACGGTCGCCAAAGTAGCGCCACCCCAATAAGCAAAACGATGGCAGAGACGGGCAGTAATGCAAGCCAAATATTTTTGCCTGTTGCAACTAGCGCAGTTAGCGGTCCGATAAGCTGCCCAAATGCAAAACTTGCGGTCATCAGTGCACTTAAGTTGTATTTAGGGTAGTGCGTGACTTGGCTTGCTGCCACTTGCAGCCCTGCCATCGTCACCACCATAAAAGTGCCGCCCACCATCAGCGCTGACAACATCAAACCTGCTAACGACTGCCAAAGCGCAGGCAATAACGTACCAACCGCCATGATGATTTGCGAGACTCGCCAAACGCCGAGCAAAGAAAAGTTGTTATAACGGCGTTGTAACCCCTGCGACAACACCACCGACAAAGCCGCCGCCAATCCAAAAAATGGCCAAATCAGCAAATAACTTTGCCCCGATAACCATTGCTTGGCGATTTGTGGCAAAAAAGTCGCAGGTAAAATATAGCCAAATCCAAATAAGCCGTAGGCGGTTAATACGTTCGCTAATTTTAGCTTGGCAGGTGGGGGTATGCTAGAAGAGGTAGGATTGGTATGGCTGGCTTTGGTATGTGCAGCTTTGCTAGGGTTGGTTTTGGCAGCGGCTATTGAGGCAGCGGCTGTTGTGGCAGGCTGTGAGTTGATTTTCGCCAGCAGAAAGGTGACAAGCAGGGTGGCGAGCAGTGCAATCACGCCTAAATACTGCCATAATCGACTCGATAATGGACTGAATGATGACTGGGCCGCGATAGTCGCCGTTGCTGATTGAAAAATAAAATAGCTACAAATCAATCCTGTAAGGGTGATACCGATACCGACACCCGTATAAATCAAGCCACTGCTGGCTACCTGTCTTGATTTTAACCAATTGATTGCAAACGCACTGATAGATACCAGCACCCAAGCGCTTGCAACGCCCGCCAAAAAGCGTAACACCAGTAACCAACCAAAACTGCCTAGCGAAGCCAGCCAAGTAGTAAGGGTCACCAAGGTGAGACCTAACACGACAAAAAGCGAGTGCCGCTTACTTTTAAGCAATGACAGCGCACCGACCAAATAGCCAATATAGTTGCTACTTGATAACCACGCCGTTTGCGCAAGATGCACCGTGCCTTCTTGTATCATTAAAGGCAAAATCGGTGTAAAGGCAAATCGCCCGATTCCCATTGCCACGGCAAGCGAGGTAGTCGCTAAGATAAAGCAAAATATAATCTGTTGTCGGTCAGATTGTGACATTTTGCATTACCCCTTGATTTTATTGATACGGCTTGTCAGCGTTTAAGCTTGCATTTTAAAGATTATTGAGCATACTTTGCAAGGTTTCCTTCACATTTTTGGACGACATATTAGCTTGGCTTAATATCAAAGCGTCGTTAACCATTGACTTTTTGTCTGCTACCAAGGCATTCCAATTTGATAAACCTTGAATCAAACGTGACGCCAACAGTGGGTTACGTTTATCCAAATCTTGCATCATGCTCAAATACTGCTCAACGCCCTGCTGTGTCCAAATTTTGGTAGGCTGCGCAAGCAATCCACCTAGCACTGCCCGCACACGATTTGGGGTATTGATATCAAAATCTTGATGTGACGTTAACGCAAAAATATCGGTAACGCTCGCCTGGCTGTCATTGGCTTGGACACCAAACCATAAATCCATCACCAATGCATCATGCTGAAAGCGTTGGTAAAAATCGGCAAGCCATTCGGCTTTTTGGGGCAAACCATGCTCCACCGCGGCATTTAACGCGCCTAAACGCTCGGTCATACAAGACGCTTGTTGGTATTGGGTGATCGCCCAGTGTTTGGCATCACTTACGCCTGCCAATAACGCCATATCCAGCACCACATTTCGCCACGCCCGCACGCCCATGGCTTCGGCTGTATCTTCATATGCGGTAATCGGCAGTTTGGCATACGCACTCTGCCAAATGTCTTTAAGCTCTACCGCTACGGCTTTTTTGACCGCTTGATGACGGGCACGAACTTGGCTAGGGTCATAGTCGGTCTGAATCGCACTGCCCAGCTCTCGCTCGCTTGGTATATCTAGTAACCGCGCCGCTAGCATGGGATCGGTTTCTGATAGCGCTGGCAGACTGGCTTTTAATGCCGTGATATAGGCATCGGTATCGGCATTTTGCAATAAAATACGATTGACCAACAACTGTGCCGCTTGCCAACGGTTAAAGCCATTGGTCTCATACTGCATCAAAAACGCCAAATCATCATCGCTATACTCAAAATTGAGCTGAACAGGTGCGGAAAAATCACGAAGCAATGACACCACAGGGTCAAAATCCGCTGTGGTAAACAAACCGTCAAAATTAAACGTCTGATGGTCATCGCGCAGTAACACCAAATCTTCCTGTACCAGTTGCCCATTGGCACGGTTAAAAATCGCCATTTTGATAGGAATTGGCAAAGCTTTTGGCGCAGGATAGCCAGCCACTGGGCGCGTGTGTTGGCTTAGCGTCAAGATAAGCTTGTCAGCTGTTTTTTCAAAATACCCTGATAACGTCGGCGTGCCTGGTTGGGTGTACCAATCAATAAATGTTTCAATACTTGGGTCTGCAACGCTCAGTGCAGATAACAAGTCTTCTACCGTGACCGCTTGCCCGTCATAACGGCGAAAATATTCGTCCGTGCCTTGGCGGAATTTTTCTTTGCCAAGCGTATTGGCAATCATGCGTACGATTTCTGCGCCTTTCTCGTACACTGTGGCGGTGTAGAAATTATTAATCTCGACAAAATGGTCAGGGCGTGGCGGGTGCGCCAATGGGCTGGCATCTTCAGGAAACTGCGCCGCTCGCAATGTTGCCACATCATCAATCCGCTGTACCGCAGGGGAATGCAGACTTTCAGAAAAAGACTGGTCACGAAATACGGTAAAGCCTTCTTTTAAGCACAGCTGAAACCAGTCACGGCAGGTGATACGGTTGCCCGTCCAGTTATGGAAGTATTCATGGGCAATCACTGATTTAACATTAAAGTTACGGCGATCGGTGGTGGTCTCTGGGCTAGATAGTACGCAAGCGGTGTTAAAGATATTTAATCCCTTGTTTTCCATCGCGCCCATATTAAACTGGCTAACTGCCACAATCATATAGCGGTCAAGGTCATATGCCCGTCCGTAGTTGTCTTCGTCCCATTTCATTGAGTCTTTTAACGCTTGCATGCCGACATGGCACTGCTCGATGTTCTCATGCTTGGCGTATAATTCAAGCAGCACCTCACGCCCTTCACTGGTGACATACTGATCGGTCAATACGTCCAAATCTGCCATCACGCAAGCGAATAGATAACTCGGTTTTTTGGTGGGGTCTTGCCACACCGCAAAATGACGAGTGCCCGCAAGCTCCCCTTGGTCGATTAAATTACCATTTGCCAATAGCGTTGGGTAAGTTTTATCGGCTTCAATGCGTGTGGTAAAGGTAGCAAGCACATCGGGACGGTCTGGATAAAAGGTAATTTTACGAAACCCTTCTGGCTCACACTGGGTACAGAACATTTTGTCCGCCCCTTCCCCTGCTTGGTATAAACCTTCAAGACTGGTATTGGTTTGCGGCACGATGGTGACAACGGTGGTAATCTGACAAGTGTCTGGCGCGTTAATAATCGTTAGGCTTTCTTGGTCTACTTGGTATTCGCTTTCGCTTAAATTTTTGCCGTTTAAGGTAATTGACTCAAGTTGTAATTCTCGTCCAAAGAGTACCAAATCGCCTGCTGTGTTTCTTGTCATGTCAAGATTGGCGGTGACGGTTGCATGCTTTTTATCAGGACCGTCAAACAACTCAATGTTAAGGTCAATGTGATTGACGCTAAAGACCGGCGGCGTGTAGTCTTTTAGATAGATTTTTTGCGGTTGATTACTACTTAATTGGTGACTATTTAAACTGGGGTCTGGCGTGGGTATATTAGCGGGTACATCAGGCATTTCGGTGTTTAATAAATGTGGGTTTTCGGTTTGGTTGGTTTCGGTGACGTTGGTCATATATTTCTTTAGCTCGCAATGTGTTGTTAAAAATTATTCTCATTCAATGTGGCTATTATGCCATAATTAATGACGTTTTTTGGTCATAAACCATAATGACTTTGTTATTACATTTTCATGCTATTTTTTTTATTTTTATCGGATAAAATTTTAACTCTTTTGACTCGTTTGTGGGTGACATGATGGATAATTTTGTAGGTAATTTATTTGATTTAGATTGGAAATTGATGGTAGTTCACATGTTTCAAATGGTGATAGCATTTGTATTGGTATTACCTGTAGGCTACAATCGTGAGAGCAGTCGCCAAAACATTGGGCTGCGCACTTTTCCGCTTGTAAGCCTGGCAAGCTGTAGTTTTGCGCTGCTTGCGTTTGAAGTGCAAGGCGAAGACCCCAGTGCGATGGGGCGCATCGTAAGCGGCGTGGTAACGGGAATTGGCTTTATCGGCGGTGGGGCAATTCTCAAAAAAGATGGCATGATTGAAGGGACGTCGACAGCGGCTGCGATTTGGTCGGCAGGCTGTGTGGGCGTGGCAGTGGCGATGGGGCGGCTAGAGATTGCGGTATTGATTAGTGTGTTTATGGTAGGGATTTTTTATTTTGTTAGTCCGTTAAAACAAAAACTTAGCAAGGATAATGATGATGTTTAATATAAAAAGTTGGATGACAGCTTAAACTTGCCCCAAGAAAAGCTGTTACTTTTCTTGGGGTAAAACCGCGCATTTAACACCCATCGTCCACCATCATTGCAACACAAATTCTCTTAGGCTTACCACTTTATCCCGCACTTTTGCCGCTTCCTCAAACTTCAAATCACGCGACAAGGATTTCATCTCTTTTTCTAGCCGTGCAATCTCTTTGGCAAGCAAATCAGGCGAACGCAAAATCGAAATATCCACATCGGGGAACGCATGGGTGACTGCAATCGCTTGGTTATCATTCGGGGCTTCTGCCTCGCCGGTGTCGATTTTATCGGTAATCTGACGGCGAGCGGACGTCGGCGTGATGCCATGTTCCTCGTTATACGCCATCTGTTTGGCACGGCGACGCTCGGTTTCTTCAATCGCTTTTTGCATACTTGGGGTAATGCTGTCAGCGTACAAAATCGCCTTACCATTCACATGACGCGCGGCACGACCGATGGTCTGAATGAGCGAACGCTCCGAACGTAAAAAGCCTTCTTTATCCGCATCAAAAATCGCCACCAAACTCACCTCAGGCATATCCAAGCCCTCACGCAATAGGTTGATACCGACCAGCACATCATGCACGCCTGTACGCAGTTCATGGATGATTTTCATGCGCTCCACCGTGTCAATATCCGAGTGCAAATAAGCGACTTTGATATTGTATTCTTTTAGATAACTGGTCAAATCTTCTGCCATGCGTTTGGTGAGCGTGGTAATCAGCACTCGCTCATCTTTGGCTTTACGAATGTTGATTTCTGATAGCACATCATCAACCTGAGTCAAGACAGGACGAATCTCCAGCTGAGGATCAACTAGACCGGTCGGACGTACCACTTGCTCTACGATCTGCTCACTATGCTCAAGCTCGTATTGGGCAGGGGTCGCCGATACAAAAATGGTCGCAGGGGTAATACGCTCCCATTCTTCAAACATCAGCGGGCGGTTATCCATCGCAGATGGGAGGCGAAAGCCATAATTGACCAAGGTTTCTTTACGACTTCTATCGCCTTTGTACATTGCGCCGACTTGTGGCACAGTTACATGGCTTTCGTCAATAAATAGCAAGGCGTCGGGCGGAATATAATCAAACAACGTCGGCGGTGCTTCACCCGCAGGACGTCCCGATAAATGGCGCGAATAGTTCTCAATGCCGTTACAGTAGCCAAGCTGTTGAATCATTTCCAAATCATAAGTGGTGCGTTCTTTGATACGCTGCGCTTCAATCAGTTTGTCATGCGCTCGAAAATACTCAAGACGTTGTTCAAGCTCGGCTTTGATAGTGCCACTGGCTCTTTCTAACTTGTCTCGTGGGGTGACATAGTGTGATTTTGGATAGATGGTAATGCGTGGCACACTGCGCACGTTCTTACCTGTCAACGGGTCAAACCAAGTGATTTTTTCCACTTCATCATCAAACATACTGATACGCACCGCAAGCTGTTCAGACTCAGCGGGGTAAATATCCAGTACTTCACCACGCAAGCGGTAAGTACCTCGCCCAAAGTCAAGCTCGTTACGCGTATATTGCAGCTCCACCAAGCGTTTGAGCATGGCAGTGCGGTCGATTTTGTCACCCACTACGATGTGAAGAAGCATTTTTAGGTAGCTTTCTGGGTCACCCAAACCATAGATACAAGATACCGATGCAATGATAATGGCATCACGACGTTCAAGTAGCGCACGCGTGGCGGACAGTCGCATTTGGTCGATATGGTCGTTAATGGCGCTGTCTTTTTCGATAAAGGTATCACTGGCAGGCACATATGCTTCAGGCTGATAGTAGTCGTAATAACTGACAAAATACTCCACAGCATTGTGCGGAAAAAACGCCTTAAACTCGCCATATAGCTGGGCGGCAAGGGTTTTGTTGTGTGCCATGATAATGGTGGGACGCTGGCATTGTGAAATTACTTTTGCCATGGTGTAGGTTTTACCTGAGCCTGTCACCCCTAAGAGCAGCTGACCGTGCATGCCTTTGTCGACA
The DNA here is from genome assembly GCF_031975715.1 of Moraxella sp. CTOTU46711. Taxonomy (NCBI): domain Bacteria; kingdom Pseudomonadati; phylum Pseudomonadota; class Gammaproteobacteria; order Moraxellales; family Moraxellaceae; genus Moraxella; species Moraxella sp. CTOTU46711. Next base: position 229,431 of record NZ_DALYMP010000001.1, on the reverse strand, counting down.
CCGTCAACCAATTTGGCAATCGCTTGCGGTTGGTCGCCTGAGGGTTCAAATTCGGTCACCATCTCAAAAGGTTTACTTGAGATTTGGGTGCCACTGGCATTGACACCTGTGATTTGGGCATTATCTTGGATTTGGCGGGCAAGTTGACTAAGTTCACGTTCGGAGCGGGAAGATTGAGGTGGTCGCATTTTATTGTCTTTATCGTAGTCACAGATGGGTAAATAATGGGGTTGATGATTGAGAAGTTAAAGCAAAATAACGCGAAATATTGTATCAGTGACTGGTTATATCGAAAAAGACCACCCATTAACAAACCAGCCCTCATCAAATTTGTTAAAATCACCCCATTAGCCTATTCCAGTTAGGCATTTAAAAGCATTAGGTTAATTTGGCAAAATCCCTTATAATACCCCCTGACTTTTTCCACTGTAGCGGCAGTGACTTGTATGAGTCATTTTGCTATTAGTCATATTAATCATTTTTTCGTTAATCATTTTGCAAACTTGCTCGTGCTGTATCGCAGTCCGTGACTTTCTATTTTTGCTTTGTTCTGTTTTAAAAATGTAAAATAGAGATAGGTTTGCAAAGCGATTAATTTTCTATCACCCTTAATGTAATGAGAAAATTAAATGCGTGAATATCAACTATTTACCTCTGAATCTGTCAGTGAAGGTCACCCAGACAAACTCGCTGACCAAATCTCTGATGCTATCCTTGATGCCATCCTTGAGCAAGACATCCATGCGCGTGTGGCATGCGAAACCTTGACCAAAACAGGTGGCGTGGTGCTGGCGGGTGAAATCTCTACCACCGCCAATGTTGATTTTGAAAAAATCGTGCGTGATACCGTCCTGCGCGTTGGCTACAACAGCTCAGAGTTGGGCTTTGATGGCGCCACCTGCGCGGTTATCAATATGCTTGGCAAACAATCTCCCGAAATCGCCCAAGGCGTTGACCGCTCGCGCCCTGAAGAGCAAGGTGCCGGTGACCAAGGTTTGATGTTTGGTTATGCCACCCATGAGACGGATGTGTTGATGCCTGCCCCCATTCAGTTTTCTCATCGTTTGATGGAAAAGCAAGCTCAATTGCGTAAAGACGGCACATTGGCTTGGCTGCGTCCCGATGCCAAAGCGCAAGTCACGGTACGCTATGATGGCGACAAACCTGCGTTTATTGATGCGCTGGTACTATCAACCCAACATGATCCCAGTATCTCGCAAAAAGACTTGCATGAAGCGGTGATGGAAGAAATCATCAAGCCTGTCATTCCAGCCGCGATGCTGCACAAAGACACGAAGTATCATATCAACCCAACGGGGTTATTTGTGATTGGTGGTCCTGTGGGGGATGCAGGTTTGACGGGTCGTAAAATCATCGTAGACACGTATGGCGGTATGGCGCGTCACGGCGGCGGCGCGTTCTCAGGTAAAGATCCATCAAAAGTTGACCGTAGTGCAGCCTATGCAGGGCGTTATGTTGCCAAAAATATCGTAGCGGCAGGACTGGCGGAGCGCTGTGAAATTCAAGTAAGTTATGCCATTGGGGTGGCAGAGCCAACCTCTATCTCTGTCAACACTTTTGGCACGGGCAAAATCAGCGATGACAAGATTGTCGACTTTATTCGCCAGCATTTTGATTTACGTCCGTATGGTATCACGCGTATGCTTAACCTACTCCAACCCATGTATGAGCAAACAGCGAGCTATGGTCACTTCGGTCGCCAAGGCACTGAAACCGCTTTTACTTGGGAGCGTACTGACCGCGCAGCATTACTTAGAGCAGACGCAGGTTTATAATTTTATTGACGAAGTACAAGATTTGTAGGGTGCGTTTTACGCACCTTTTTAACTTTTTATTGATGGTAGAAAATTGTAGAGAAAATTTATGAGCGAAAACACCAACCAAATCACCGAAGAAATGAATGCGTTTTATGAGCGCGCTGATGAGTTTATCCAGCTTGCCAATACCCTTCGCACCGATGATATACACGCAGGTAAAATCAATGCCTCCATGCTGTATGCGGTCGCGCGTTTTAGCGCCTGGACAGCCGCCACTGGCTTTGTGAAAGGCACTGATTATGCCAAAGAAAAACAAGACATCATTGAGCACTTTACCAAGAATTTTGAGCGTATGCTGTCGGATAATATCGATGATTACGCCGAAAACTTCCAAAAATACATGCAAATTGGCAAACAATAAAAACTATTTTATCAACAAATTTTCGTTGATTTTAGGGCGATAGTTGGATAGATTAAAAATTAACATCCCACTAAAGAGATTGCTATGTCCGTCAAAATCGCCCTTACTACCCTTTTTCCTGTTCTTTCATTGCTTGGTCTATCCACCTTATCCAGCCATGCCGAAACAGTGGCAGGCTATCGCTTTGAAAATTACCCTGCCCCACTATATATAGGCAAACCTGCCAAACTTAACTATAAAAGCGACCCAATTGCAAAGTTGTTTAAAACTCGGATTACTGAAGCCTATCAACAAGGTGAGATAGGTTTTGGGGGCAACTTTGTGGTGACAATGTGGGGCTGTGGCACAGGGTGTATCAGTGGGGCAATGGCAGATAAACGTACGGGACGTGTGTATCCGCTACCCATTAACGAAGAAACTGCGTATGACTTTGGCTGTTGGTCAGTCGATGATAGCGATGAAGATGAACGAGTGAGTTTTTACCCCAATAGCCGTTTGTTGATTACTCGTACTTGTGAGCAAGCGCCTATTGAAAACAGCAACACCGCCAAACGCCATGTTACCTATTACGTGAATGTATGGAATGATAAAGCCAAAAAATTCAATCTTATCAAAACTGTCAAACAAAAAAAAATGGTGATCACTGAATAACAAACCACCACCGAATAACCCAATTTAACAACCCAAGATGAGGCAGACAAAAATGCTAAGTTCAGCCTAATAAGCTGCTTCAACCCATCAATACCTAGAATAACTCAGAAGATAAGCGTGCTAATAAACTTAGAATAAACGCGATAATAGCACGCCCATCAGCACCATGACTAATATAATCACGCTCACTCGCCACACCCAACGTGGAATCAATGGCACTTTGATATTTTCTTGTTTAAGATGATTATCAAGCCCTTGTGTCAATGTGCTAAAGCCTTGCTCTTTAGTCCCTGCTGATGGCGCAGGATGGGCTATAGGCGGCGTTTGGATTTTTGCTGCTAACGCTTGATTTTCATACGCATCAATTTGTTGTTTTGCCTCGTCTAAGCTAATCCCCTGCTCTTGTGCGTGGGTTTTGATGGCGATGACGTAGTTTTTTTTATCGACCAGTTGTTTGATATGACTCGGTAACGTTGATTGTGCCATAAGTAATTCCTCAAATTTTAACCTGTATATCATGCCTAGTTTGTTAAACTTATTTTAGAAGAATGTAGCAACGAGCGCCTGTTTATTGTAAATAAATGTAAATAAACGATTCATATTTTGAGCAAAATATTCACCTTTTAAAAGTCAAAGCGACTAATTATGTAAAAATAGAAGTTTACTATTCATTTTTCACATACTGTTATTTTTACTTAACTTAATTTTTAAAAATCCGGTACTGACAGCTAGTTTTTTTGTGCGTATACTTGTGGGTATACTAAGGCAAAGCAGCAAATAACCTGCCTTGCCCAAAACCTAAAGCAGGGCTGATTAACCCTAACTTTGCTATTTTCCCCTTCAATCATGTAAAAAGGAAGCAACATGGCACCTATCTCTGCAGGTCGCAAATTCCGTGACGCCATCGAGTCTGAAAAAGCCGAAGGTCGTCCCCTTCAAATCGTTGGTACTATCAATGCCTATACTGCCATGATGGCAAGCCAAGTCGGTCATAAAGCGATTTATCTTTCAGGTGGCGGTGTTGCTAACGCCTCATTCGGTTTGCCCGACCTTGGTATGACGAGCCTTAACGATGTATTGACCGATGCCACCCGTATCACCAATGCGGTTGACACGCCATTATTGGTTGACATCGACACAGGTTGGGGCGGCGCATTTAACATCGCCCAAACCATTAAACAAATGGAAAAAGCAGGCGTTGCCGCGATCCATATCGAAGACCAAGTGGCGCAAAAACGCTGTGGTCATCGCCCCAACAAAGAAATCGTCTCAACTAGCGAGATGGTTGACCGTCTAAAAGCTGCGCTGGATGCCAAAGTTGACCCAGATTTTGTGGTGATGGCACGAACCGATGCGCTGTCAGTGGAAGGTTTGGATGCTGCGGTTGAACGTGCGGTGGCGTTTCAAGAAGCAGGCGCGGACATGATTTTTGCTGAAGCGTTGACCGATATCGCCATGTACCGCAAATTTACCGACGTGTTAGACATTCCCGTGCTTGCCAATATGACTGAGTTTGGGCAAACCGACCTTTACAGCACCAAAGAGCTGTTTGACGTGGGTGTTGACATGGTGCTTTATCCATTATCTGCGTTTCGTGCCATGAATAAAGCCGCCCTCAATGTCTACCAAGCGTTAAAAGATGAAGGCGTACAAACCTCCGTGGTCGACACCATGCAAACTCGCATGGAATTGTATGATTTCTTAAACTACCACTCATACGAGCAAAAATTGGACGCATTATTTAAATCAAAAAAATAATTGGCGAACTATGCCAAACACTTAATACCAAACATTTAATAAAGCTAAAAAGGAGTTTTACCATGTCAAAAGACACCCCAGTGACAGACACGACTGACAACAAGCCAAAACCCAAAAAGAGCGTTGCCCTATCAGGCGTACCTGCCGGTAACACTGCCCTATGTACCGTAGGTCGTACAGGCAATGACTTAAGCTATCGTGGTTATGATATTTTGGATTTGGCAAAAGACAGCGAGTTTGAAGAAGTGGCGCACCTACTGATTCATGGTCATTTGCCAAACCGTCATGAGCTAACAGCGTACAAGAAAAAACTCAAAACCCTGCGTAACTTGCCGGTCAATGTACTGGCGGTGCTTGAAGCCCTGCCTGCCCACGCCCACCCGATGGATGTGATGCGTACTGGCGTATCGGCACTCGGCTGCACCTTGCCCGAGCGTGAAAGCCAACCTACCTCAGAAGCCCGTGATATCGCCGACAAGCTTATCGCCTCATTAGGCTCAATGCTGTTGTACTGGTACCACTACAGCCACAATGGCAAAGTCATCAGCCTTGAGAGCGACCAAGACAGCATTGGCGGTCACTTCCTTGAGCTGCTACAAGGCGAAGCCCCCAGTGAAAGCCATATCAAAGCCATGCACATCTCACTCATCTTATACGCTGAGCATGAGTTTAATGCATCAACCTTTACCAGCCGCGTGATCACGGGGACTGGCTCGGATATGTACTCCGCCATCTCAGGCGCAATCGGTGCATTAAAAGGTCCAAAACATGGCGGCGCCAATGAAGTGGCGTATGACATCCAAAAACGCTACCGCAATGCCGACGACGCGGAAAAAGACATCCTTGAACGTCTTGAGAAAAAGGAAGTTATCATTGGCTTTGGTCACCCTGTGTATACCGTGAGCGACCCACGCAACGTGGTTATCAAAGAAGTGGCTCGCAACTTATCCAAAGAAACGGGCGACATGACCCTATTTGATGTGGCAGAACGCCTAGAAAGCGTGATGTGGGACAACAAAAAAATGTTCCCAAATCTCGACTGGTTCTCAGCGGTCAGCTACCACAAAATGGGCGTGCCCACTGCCATGTTTACCCCATTATTTGTGATTGCGCGTACTGCTGGCTGGTCAGCGCACGTGCTTGAGCAACGTGCCGATGGCAAAATCATCCGTCCATCTGCCAACTACACAGGCCCTGATGACCAAAAATTTGTACCGCTGGATGAGCGCCAATAATTAGCGTTTTAATCGTATAAAAAGCCTTTCAGGTCAGCTTACCCATTGATTTGAAGGGCTTTTTTTCTAATGGATTATTAATTTTAAGGTTAAGCCAAATGACAAGCCAATACCGCAAGCCCTTACCCAATTCTGATTTGGAATACTTTGACACCCGCCAAGCGGTGAATGACATCACCCCAGACGCGTATGACAAACTCCCCTACACCTCGCGTATTTTAGCTGAGCAACTGGTGCGTAAAGTCAGCGACCCAAACGAACTGACCGCTGCGCTCAAACAGCTCATCAACCGCGAGCGTACCCTAGACTTTCCTTGGTACCCTGCCCGTGTGGTGTGTCACGACATCTTGGGTCAAACTGCCCTTGTGGACTTGGCAGGCTTGCGTGATGCCATCGCTGAGCAAGGCGGCGACCCAAGCAAGGTCAACCCTGTGGTACAAACCCAGCTGATTGTTGACCACTCGCTTGCTGTGGAATGTGGTGGTTATGACCCAGATGCGTTTGAAAAAAACCGCGCCATCGAAGACCGCCGCAACGAAGACCGTTTTCACTTTATCAACTGGACAAAGACTGCCTTCGAAAACGTCGACGTGATTCCAGCAGGCAACGGCATCATGCACCAAATCAATCTGGAAAAAATGTCACCTGTTATCCAAGTACAAAACGGCATCGCCTACCCAGATACTTGCGTGGGCACAGACAGCCATACCCCACACGTGGATGCGCTGGGAGTGATTTCGGTGGGTGTCGGTGGACTGGAAGCAGAAACCGTGATGCTCGGTCACCCATCGATGATGCGTCTGCCTGATATCGTGGGCGTACACCTCAAAGGCAAACGCCAAGCAGGCATCACCGCCACCGATATCGTACTTGCACTCACTGAGTTTTTGCGTAAAGAGCGCGTAGTCGGTGCCTATGTGGAATTCTTCGGTGAAGGTGCAGACAGCCTATCCATTGGCGACCGTGCCACCATCGCCAACATGACCCCAGAATATGGCGCAACCGCAGGGTTATTTTATATTGATGGGCAAACCATCGACTATCTACGCCTCACAGGTCGTGAAGACAAACAAGTCGAACTGGTAGAAAACTATGCCAAAACCGCAGGGCTTTGGTCATCTGACCTCGTCAATGCCGACTATGAGCGTGTGCTTGAGTTTGATTTGTCACTTGTCACCCGTAACATGGCAGGTCCTTCAAATCCCCACGCGCGCGTATCGACTTCTGAGCTCTCTGCCAAAGGCATTGCCCATGCCGAAGGTGAAGCCGTGCCTGAGTCAGAGAATGGCTTAATGCCTGATGGGGCGGTGATTATCGCCGCTATTACCTCGTGTACCAACACCTCAAACCCTCGTAACGTAGTGGCAGCGGCATTGCTTGCCAAAAAAGCCAACGAACTTGGCTTGACACGTAAACCTTGGGTGAAATCATCCTTCGCCCCGGGCTCAAAAGTGGCTGAACTGTACTTGCAAGACGCTAACCTATTGCCAGAACTGGAAAAACTCGGCTTTGGTATCGTGGCATTTGCCTGTACCACTTGTAACGGTATGTCGGGTGCGTTAGATCCAGCGATTCAGCAAGAAATCATCGACCGTGACTTGTATGCCACTGCGGTGCTATCAGGCAACCGCAACTTTGATGGACGTATCCACCCATATGCCAAACAAGCCTTCTTAGCAAGCCCGCCGTTAGTCGTCGCGTATGCGATTGCAGGGACGATTCGTTTTGACATCGAAAAAGACGTACTTGGCGTGGTCAATGGTAAAGAGATTCGCCTGATTGACATTTGGCCATCGGATGAAGAGATTGACGCGATTGTGACAAAACACGTCAAACCTGAGCAATTCCGTCAAATCTATATCCCGATGTTCAACCTTGACCGCAGCGAAAAAGCTGACAGCCCACTTTACAACTGGCGACCCATGTCAACCTATATCCGCCGTCCACCCTACTGGGAAGGCGCGCTAGCGGGTGAACGCACCCTCAAAGGCATGCGCCCCCTCGCCATCTTGCCTGACAATATCACCACCGACCACTTGTCGCCGTCCAATGCGATTTTGGCAAGCTCGGCGGCAGGCGAATACTTGGCAAAAATGGGCTTACCCGAAGAAGACTTTAACAGCTATGCCACCCACCGCGGCGACCATTTAACCGCGCAACGTGCGACCTTTGCCAATCCAAAACTATTTAATGAAATGGTGAAAAATGACGATGGCAGTACCAAACAAGGCTCACTGGCTCGCGTTGAGCCTGAAGGTCAAGTGATGCGGATGTGGGAAGCGATTGAGACTTATATGAACCGTAAGCAACCACTCATCATCATCGCCGGGGCGGACTATGGTCAAGGCTCTAGCCGTGACTGGGCTGCCAAAGGCGTGCGTCTGGCTGGGGTGGAAGCGATTGTGGCGGAAGGGTTCGAGCGGATTCACCGTACCAATCTTATCGGTATGGGCGTGCTGCCGCTTGAATTTAAAGCTGGGACGACGCGTATCACGCTAGGGCTAGATGGGACTGAGACGTATGATGTGATTGGTGACATCTCGCCACGTTGTGATTTGACGCTGGTGATTAATAAAGAAGGCTCTCAGCCGCTTGAAGTGCCTGTGACCTGCCGTTTGGATACGCAGGCAGAAGTGGATACTTATAAAGCCGGCGGCGTATTGCAAAAATTCGCGCAAGACTTCTTAAAAGGTGAAGTGGCGTAATTTTTATGAAATTAAAAGAGAGATGAATTACCACACTTCATCTCTCCTATTTTAATTTAAATCTCCTTTAAATTAAATCTCCAATATTTCTTTCAAAAATTGCACTAACTCTGGTTCAAGAACCTCATTCCATTCTTCAGCAGTGGTCATTTGAAAAATTTCAAAATTATTTTTGTGCTTTAAGGGTAGTCCTCTTAAATCATTCGATTCGATAAAATTTTTGATGAATTGCTTTACATTTGTATTTTCATCGAAAAAATTAAATGTATGACCTGTAGCTCCTAATGTCGATAAAAATCTTTCAAAAGCTTTGGGATGATAATAATTTTCAATACAACTTTTTTTCAAAACATAACCTGTTGCTCTGTCTTTTCTTGAAATAAAACTTTCAACTCTAGCAGTCTGCTTTATTTTTTTATCTTCGCCGTTTTGTAAATCACAATCAATTATTAAGACTAGCTTTCTATTTGAATTTGAGAAATAATCAATATTAAGAAAACTATCTATATCCTCACCACCACCAAACGGTAAAACTAAAATTTTAGGATTCTTTAATAAATTTCCTAAACCTAGAGTTTTACAAATACAATCATAAAATTTGGCATCATTATGACTTTCTACAAATACTATCTTTTCATGTTCATCCATTAAATTATAGCTAGGCTTTATTCCCAATTCACCTATAACTTTTTTCAAAAATGTTTCTTCATTTAATTCATTTTTATATTCATAATTAGATTGATTGGTTTTTGTACAAAGTATAACTGAATCAAGAGATGTTGAACCAGTAAATACTGGTGAATGAGTAGTAATGAAAATTTGGTTAGATTCAGACAATTCTTTAAAGGCTTCAATTAAATCATATTGAGCAGCTGGATGTAAAAAAGTCTCTGGTTCTTCAATCAAATAAATTATATTATTTTTATGGTATTTTTCCGCTAAGTATCGAAATCGAGCAACCATGAATATTCTTCGATAACCTGCACCTTTATGTGTCATAGGTATCATCTTTTCATCATTATCAAATTTGAAACTAACATCAACAGATTTAACTATGTCTTTCCAAGAAAGTGATGGCTTAATTTCAATAGCTTCAAGGTTAGCCGCATAATCTTTCATAAAATCTTTGATGGCTAGTGCCTCATTTTGCATTTCATCAAAAATTTCTGCTTCTATAGCTTTTAGCTTGGATGCTTCTTGATTCAATTCCTTTTCAAAGTAACTAACGATTTCAGTCACTGACTGAGATTTGAATTTAGTATCTGCTTCAAGTCCGTAATCAGCTTTAAAAAACTCGACCCCTGGTAACATTCCACGAATTTTATACTCATCATTAACCCAAAAATTAATAAGCTTTTCGTTTATAAATTTTTTCTTAATTTCTCCTATTTTTTCGAATTTTGAATTTCTACCTTTACCTTTTACTGGTACACTAATATTGTAAGCTTCTAAAATTTGATTTATTGCATCGTCAGATTTTAAATATAGACTTCTCAAATCTTCTCTTTCAAAATCTGTGCAAAGAATACTTTCCTCATCGAATTTATTTTGTCCGTAGTTTATAGTTTTCCTATATTTAAGGTTATTACTGTGAATAAACGATTCAACATAATCTTCTAAACCTGCGTCTTTTTTAACTTTAGATTTAAAACATTCCATTAATTTTTCTCTTAAAGCATCCTCGTATAATTCAAGTTCAATCTCAATTGGTAATTTAGAATCATTGAAATCATTTACTGTTATAGGATAGTTTTTCATATCAAAAAAAGAAGCAATAGCAGATAATATGGATGTCTTACCCGTATCATTTTTACCAATTATTGAATTAAATGAGCCAAATTTAACTTCAGCCTCTTTTATTCCTCTATAGTTTTTAATTTTAATTGATTGAATCTGCATAACATCTCCCTCAAAATAATTTTTGATGTTTCTTTCTAAGAAAATATAATGAAATTTTCTAAGAAATCATTATTATCACTTAGCAGTTTTTCAGTACAACCTATCCCACCTGCCAGATAATTTAGGCAGGTTTATCAATTAGTCAAAAAAACAGCCAGTCAATCAACTGGCTGTTTTTTCAATCTTACCACTAACCAATCACATCAACGCCCATATACGGACGTAACACTTCAGGCACCGTAATCGTACCATCCGCATTTTGGTAATTTTCCATAATCGCTAGCAAGGTACGACCCACCGCAAGACCTGAGCCATTTAAGGTATGCACCAGCTCAGTTTTTTTGCCGTCTTTGACACGCGCTTGCATACGGCGCGCTTGGAAGTCACCACAGTTTGAGCAGCTAGAGATTTCACGGTAGGTCGTCTGAGACGGTAGCCACACTTCGATGTCATAGGTTTTCACCGCGCCAAAGCCCATATCACCGCCACACAGCACAATCACCCGATACGGCAAACCAAGCTGCTGCAAGATATATTCCGCTTGTCCTGTCATGTCCTCTAAGGCTTGCATTGAAGTCTCAGGATGGACAATTTGCACCATTTCGACCTTTTCAAACTGGTGCTGACGAATCAAGCCGCGAGTATCACGTCCTGCACTGCCCGCTTCACTACGAAAACATGGAGTATGGGCAGTCATCTTAATGGGCAGGGTTTCGGGGTCTAGGATTTTATCACGCACGCTGTTGGTAAGCGGTACCTCTGAAGTAGGAATTAAGTAATACTCTTTTTCACCGCGCAGCTTAAATAGGTCTTCTTCAAACTTTGGTAGCTGCCCTGTACCAAGTAGGCTGTCGGCATTGACCATATACGGTACATACATTTCCGTATAGCCGTATTTGTCGGTATGGGTAGTAAGCATAAAGGCAATCAAGGCACGGTTGAGTTTGGCGAGTTGACCTTTTAGCACGCTAAACCGTGAGCCAGTGAGTTTTGCCGCCATTTCAAAGTCAAGTAGCCCCAAGTCTTCGCCCAAGTCGCTATGGTCTTTGACCTCAAACTCAAATTGGCGCGGCTCACCCCATCGACGCATTTCGACATTGTCGTTTTCATCTTTACCTGCGGGCACGCTGTCATCAGGCAAGTTTGGGATGGTTAAAGCTGCCGCTAGAATTTTCTCCTGCAAGGCTTTGAGCGCGTCTTCCGCTTGTTTCATGTCGCTACTGATGGTTGCCATTTCTGCCATTAAGGCGTCAGTATTTTCGCCATTACGTTTCATCAAGCCGACTTGTTTGGCGCCCGCATTTTTTTTGGCTTGCAGTTCCTCGGTTTTGACTTGAATGGATTTACGCTGTTCTTCGACTTGCTGCCAAAATGCTTTATCAAGCTCATAGCCGCGTTTGGCAAGTTTTTCGGCGACCGTGTCTAGTTCTGTACGTAGTAATTTTGGGTCGATCATGGCGATAAGTTCCTTAAATTGTTCAAACTTGAGTTAAAGCAGCAAAATGGCTGTTGATATCAGCGTGTATGATACCAAGATTGCAGCGATTTTTCACGGTAGCGACTAGAAATACACGGCAAATTGACGATTTATCGGTATGCGCTTATCGGCGTTCGCACCTCGCTGCATTGGCGGTAAAACAAAAATTTATCAAAAAGTGCGTTGTTAGGTTTATTTTTGGGTCAAGGTTGGGTAAGATAAGCCTTCTTTTATCGTTTTGTAACCAAGTGAATTGTTTATGGCTCTGTACCCTTACACCCTACAACCTGTGGATTTGAATCTGACCGAGGACGAGTTTCGTCAAGCACAGCTACAGCTGTTTGATGCCAACAACCAAACTTTAACCAAAATCACCCCAAAAACTTGGGCAATTTTGGCAGTCATCGTGGTGCTAGCGATTTTAGGTCTGATTTTTGTGCACGGTTATTCCACCATTATTTTTTGGTTGATGCTCGTGGGTGTAGTGATTTATTTACTAGCGCGTACCTACGGTCTTAAATGGTATGTCAAACGAGAATTTGAAAAACAAATGGCAAGCCAAAGCATGCCGCCAGAGATGCAACAAATCAAGCTTGGCGTACAGCAGCACGGGGTAGTGATGTCCATGCCTGCACCCAACATGCCCGCCATGCCACGCGGCTACAATCAGCCTTTGGTACGTAGTAGCGGTATGCAGCAAGCGGTCATCAAATGGGATAGTGTCACCAACTGGCAAGAAACCCCTGATTATATTTTTATGATGTTTGATGTCAAAAATCCAAAAACAGGTGAAAGCCAACAAGGCAGCCAAATCGTCCCCAAACGCCTTGCCAACCAAAAATTCCCCATTGATACTTTACGTCATCATTTACAGCAAAACATCGGAAAACAAGGTTTTGATTTAACCGACAAACCGACTGATAAATATTTCCCAGAAAACAATTAAGAAACGTCTAAGACAACAATTAAGAAAAAACTACTTATTGATGACCACAAAAACTGCAGCCAAGAAACTGCAGTTTTTTTATGGCGGCAAGCAAAACTATTTACCAAATTTGCACACAGCTGTACCAAATGTTTGATATTATTTTTAGGGTAATACCGTACATTTTAATTGATAAAATTAAACGTACTGATAAAAACGATTAATTTTAATAACAGATTGTTTAGGCTTACAATTAAGCCGTAAACAAATAAAAATCATCATTTTAGGAGATAACAACATGGCAAAACAAGCCACTATAAAGCAATCAGCAACCAAACAAGACTCAGAACAATTAGACAATACCGATAAATCAGGTGAAAAAGTGACTACCTCCAAATCTATCGCCTCCAAATCTGGCTCAAGTAAAACACGTGATATCAGCTTAGCCGCTGCAGACATGAGTGCCATTGTTGAGCAATTAAATACCTTATTAGCCAATTATCATATATTCTATACCAATGTGCGTGGCTATCACTGGAACGTACGTGGCTCAGATTTCTTTACCCTTCATGTGAAGTTTGAAGAGTTATATACTGCACTCCAAATCCAGATTGATGAAATTGCTGAACGCATTTTGACCTTACAAGGTACACCACTACATGCTTATAGTGATTTCTTGAAAATCTCAAGCATCAAAGAAGATAAAAACGTCTCTGACGGTGTGGCATGTGTGAAAGGTATTTTAACGGGTCTGACTATGACCATCGCTAAAGAACGCGAAATCATTGACCTAGCGGACGAAGACGACGATCAAGGTACTGCCGACCAATTGACTGCCTATGTACAAGAACAAGAAAAATTGGTGTGGATGTACAATGCCTATCTTGGCTAATCGTCCCATCTGACCAAAAAGACGGCTTTGACAGTCGTCTTTTTTATTGCGTGGTAAAATAAAAACACAATATATAGATTTTCAAATGTCAATGAATTTAATTACTAATTTTTTGATATGCAAATATGTATATATTTCAATACTTTATAAATTTTATCCTTAAAAATCAAATCCTTGGGTGGATTGCAATTTCTATATGTTGTTATCTATAATAGCCAAGCACACTAGCCAGTTGCTCATTTTCAACTGATTTATTTGTTAGCTGATTTATTTTTAAACTGATACTGCTACGCCACTTGTCTTGAACTTTGATTGAAGAAGATTCACCGCTATGTCATATTCCATCTTTTGCCAAACCAAAAATGACCCATTGCTTGAGCCGATGTTTTTTGGTCAGCCTGTCAATGTGGCACGTTACGATCAACAAAAATTCCCTGTTTTCGAGCAGTTGATTGAAAAGCAATTGTCGTTTTTTTGGCGTCCAGAAGAAATTGACGTCTCCAAAGACCGCTTGGATTTTAGCAACTTGTCAGTGCATGAACAGCATATCTTCTTAAGCAACCTAAAGTACCAAACCTTGCTTGATTCGATTCAAGGTCGTAGCCCCAATGCCGTGCTACTGCCGCTGGTGTCGATTCCTGAGTTAGAAACTTGGATTGAAACATGGTCATTTTCTGAGACCATCCATTCTCGCAGCTATACGCACATTATTCGTAACGTGGTCAATGACCCAAGCAAAGTATTCGACGATATCGTTGACAATCCTTTTATCCTAGAGCGCGCGACAGGGATTGCCAAGTTCTATGACGAGCTGTATCAACTATCTCAGCTATACAATCTATACGGGGAAGGTCGTCATGTCATCGATGGCAAGCCCGTTGAGGTTAATTTACGCCTGCTTAAAACCAAATTGTATCTATGTTTGGTGGCTATCAATGTGCTAGAAGCGATTCGTTTTTATGTGTCGTTTGCTTGTTCATTTGCCTTTGCTGAACGCAAACTGATGGAAGGTAATGCCAAGATCATTAAAATGATTGCCCGTGACGAAGCGCTTCATCTAAACGGCACCCAGCATATGATTAATTTGATGCAATCGGGTAAAGATGACCCTGACATGGTAGAAATCGCCCAAGATTGCCAACAGCAAGCCATTGAAATTTTCAAAGACGCGGCTGAACAAGAAAAAGCATGGGCAAAATACTTGTTTAAAGATGGCTCAATGATTGGCTTGAATGAAAATATCTTGGTGCAATACGTCGAGTACATTACCAATCTACGTATGGATGCGATTGGCTTGCCCCCTATTTTTGCGGCAATTAAAAATAATCCGATTCCTTGGATCAATGCTTGGTTGTCCTCAGACAACGTGCAAGTCGCGCCCCAAGAGTCAGAAATCACCTCTTACTTAGTCGGTCAAATTGACGCAGAGCTCAGTGATGATGCGTTTGATGATTTTGAATTGTAATTCGTCATACGCTTATTTTATTTAGGCAATATAATCGATTATGGCATGGATTTTTACCAACAATACGCAGTTTTATCTGCATGACGCCGAGACGTTGCTACAAGGCATGCTTCGCTCAAAAATCCCTGCCAATCACCAATGCCTTGAAGGTTATTGCGGTACTTGTAAGCTCAAATACCGCCGTCGCCACCATGACACCCGTATCGAATACATCAATGAGCCACTGGTGATGTTAGATGATGACGAAATCCTACCCTGCTGTTGTCAAGTTAGAGGGGCAATCGAGCTTGATATCGATTGATTTACCAAAATAACCCGCCAAAAACTGCGCGAAATGCCGCATAAAGCGAAAACTTACCCGCTTTGCCTTTAATTTTCTCCCCGCGAACCTCATATAATCCGTTATAATAATAGGTTGACTACCGCTTTTTAATCATACTAAATCTTTATTTAGTCCTCGACTGTCATTTGCAGGGTGTATCCCTTGATAAAAATGAAGAAATACAGTCATTAGCTTATTTGTCGTGCTATTACATTATTTATTTTTTTAACCAATATCAAAGCGAGCCCTCATGAGCGAACATTCAACTTCTCAATTAGCCACGCTGATTCAATTAGGTAAAGAGCAAGGTTATCTCACCTATGCTGAGATTAATGATCAACTCCCCGAATCGGTAACTGAAAGTGACCAAATTGATGATATTATTCAAATGCTCACAGACGTTGGCATCAAGATTTTTGAGACCGCGCCTGATGAAGACGACATTATGCTTAGCGATGATGCGGATGATGACGAAATTGCTGTCGATGAAGCCGCTGCGGTACTTGCCTCAGTAGAATCTGAGCCAGGTCGCACCACCGACCCTGTGCGTATGTATATGCGTGAGATGGGTACGGTTGACCTACTCACCCGTGAAGGTGAGATTGCGATTGCTAAGCGTATCGAAGATGGTATTCGAGATGTACAACATGCCATGACCTTTTGGCCAGGTACGGTGGCCATGCTCATTAATGAATACCACCAAACCTTTGAAGGTGAAAAGAAAGTCTCGGATATTATTACAGGTTTTCTTGACCCTGAAGCCGCTGATGTCATTCCCCTTGCCGATGACGAAGAGGTAGAAATTGCGTTACCGATTATCAAACCCAAAGTCAAAGACGACAAAGCCGAAGATGAACTCGATGATGAAGCCGAAAACGCCGATGAAATCGAAGAAGCCGATGGCGAAGTCAGTGAAGATGCCGATACCGAAGAAGCGAGCGGTCTTGACCCTGAAGAAGTGCGTCTGCGTTTTGAAGAATTAGAGCAATTGTTCACCAAGGTCAAAGATTTATTAGCCACCCATGACCGTGATAGTGAGGTGGTCAAAACTGCGATGAATGAGCTTGCCAACTGCTTTATGCTGTTTAAGCTCAATAGCCGCGTCTCTGACAATATCATGGATATGATGCGCGAGGTGTATGAAGACGTGCGTAAAAACGAACGTCACATCATGAAACTGGTGATTCGCCGCGGTAAAATGCCAAAAGATGAGTTTCGCAAAACCTTTCCGCATAATGAAACCAACCTTGACTGGCTCCCTAACCGTATCGCAGGCAAACCTGCCTTTGCAGATACATTAGAGCGGGTACTTGATGAAGTGTTACAGTATCAAGGACGTATTCAGCAGCATGAGCAAAATCTTGGTATGAACATCGACCAAATGAAAGTGGTCGCACGTAACATGTCTGTGGGTGAAGCCAAAGCCCGCCGCGCCAAAAAAGAAATGGTTGAGGCGAACTTACGTCTGGTCATCTCGATTGCTAAAAAATACACCAACCGCGGTTTGCAGTTCCTTGATTTGATTCAAGAAGGTAACATTGGCTTGATGAAAGCGGTAGATAAATTTGAATATCGCCGTGGTTATAAATTCTCGACCTATGCCACTTGGTGGATTCGCCAAGCCATCACCCGCTCGATTGCTGACCAAGCGCGTACCATCCGTATCCCTGTGCACATGATTGAAACCATCAATAAAATCAACCGTGTATCGCGCCAGCTATTACAAGAAATGGGACGCGAGCCTACACCTGAGGAATTGGGCGAACGCTTAGAGATGGACGAAGTCAAAGTCCGCAAAGTACTCAAAATCGCCAAAGAGCCAATCTCAATGGAAACCCCAATCGGCGATGATGAAGACAGTCACTTGGGTGATTTTATTGAGGATTCAAGCATCTCAAGCCCAGTGGATGAAGCAACGGCACAAGGGTTAAAAGAAGCTACCCGTGAAGTGTTAGCCAACCTCACCGAACGTGAAGCCAAAGTGCTTAAAATGCGTTTTGGTATTGATATGTCTACCGACCATACCTTAGAAGAAGTAGGTAAACAATTTGATGTCACCCGTGAGCGTATTCGTCAGATTGAAGCCAAAGCGCTGCGTAAACTGCGCCACCCTTCTCGCTCTGAACATTTACGTTCATTCCTAGAGAATGATTAATGTTATCTCCATCCAAAAAAGCCGAGACAATGTTCTCGGTTTTTTTATGGGCGGGTTTATGAATGTGATTTATCTATAAATGTGGCTTTTTATAGATGGGGTTAGGGATAGGTTTATGAATGGCGCTTTTTTCAACGCTAAACCCCAACGTCTTGAAATTATCGGTTTTACCCTCATTTAGACCCTAAAGAAATTGATACAACCTTAGGTGATGCTATGAACGATAAAACAATTACGCTTAATAACTTGGAAGCCGCTGCATGTAGTACGCGAGCGGCGAAACCTACGGATATCCAGCACCCAGAATTGTGGAATTTTCCTATGGATTATCCGCTTAGCATCATCGGTCATGAGGGTCACAAAGAGACGCTACTTGATGAAGTAAAATTAATTTTGGGTACTTTATTTCCTGAATTTGATTTGGCAAGTTTAACTATCAATCCCTCGCGTACCGGTCGTTTCCATTCAGTACGCGCTAATGTATATTTGACAGACGCCGAGCAAGTCAATAGCTTGTATAAAATGCTCGATGAAGCGGCAAGTATTCGTACCGTATTATAAACCTGTTATGGTTAAAATGGCACGAGTGATTGACGTACAAAAAAGCGGGATACATCAGTTATCCCGCTTTTTTTATCTGTTTTATATGGCTTATCAGCAGTTGATGCTTCGTTTGCCCGATTATTGGCTCAAAAGTAACAACTGATAGGCAGCCTTGTAGGCATCATAATTAAAATCATAGCTCGCCTCAAAGTGAGGTTTGAGTTTTTCAATTAACTCATCATCTTCATCAGATAGGCTGATATGCTTGGCTTGGGTCTGCATGTCTTCGATAGCGATTTCGCCAAGTAATTGATTAAACTTATCGCGCGCCTGCTTTTGCTTGGCGATATCGGCAGCGGTCATGCGGACGGATGCAGTATCAGCGCTGCCAGATTGTTGGCTGGCTGCCTGTTCTTGGGCGGTGGCTGTGTCGATTTTTTCACAGATTTTGGCAAGGCGGGTGCGTGATTTTTTATCAAGTTTATCTGTGTCCAACAGTAGCGAACAAGCTTGTTGTTCTTCGCTTTCTTCAACAACATCTACTGCAGCTTCCGCCGCCACTGCAGCGGCACTTTCTACATTGCTGGGTTTGTCGCTAATAGTTTGATACAACTGGCTAAAAATCTGGGCGTCAGATTTGCCTTGCGCTTTAAGTCTAGCAATCTGTTGCAAGTATTGTTGATTGCGATAGGTTTTATCAACAATCCCTGCGATATGTTCGGCAAGCTCATCATCGACATACGCATCAACGTCTGTAACCGCTTCTTGCTGACGGCTATCGGTATTCATGACCGCATAATTATCGGCCTGTATTTTTGCAAGTTTGGTTGCAGCGGCGTTTAGCGCCGCCATATCTATTTCATTGAGGCTTGCTTCATCTTTTTGCAACACAAACTGGTAGGTATAAAGGGTGACAAAGGTCTCGACAAACCCTTTGTTTTGTTTGAGTAAGCTATAGGACAAGGCTTCTAAATTCTTATCACTGTCAAAGGTTTTGGATTGTTTTGTCGCCGCCCATAGATTGTTATCTTTTGATGCTTGTTGCCAAGTGATTGCCTTGTTGAAGATATCAGGATTGACGCGGGCTTTGCCATAATCATAAAAGTTAACCACTGTGCGCATTTGTGTCTTGGGCTGATTGGCTGTCGGCGTGGTGTTTTCAAATGCTGGTAAATCACTCATTGCCACCATATTGAGTAGTTGATTGTGGCGGTTGAGTCCATAGCTGATACGGATGTCGTCATCGATTGAGATAAAGCCGCTATTTGCCTCTTTGCTTATCTCAGCTTGCAGCGCTTTAAAGGCTTGCGGATTGGCGTCGATGATTTTTGCCAGTGCAGCGGCACTGACCAATTTGTCTGATTGGTATTTGTCAAAGGCTGCTAAGGCTTTTGCAGTTTGACCCAATTCGCCACTGGTCGACTCATCAGTGGTTGAATCGTCATTGGCTGTTTGAGTCTCTAAACTGTTCATTGCCTCTGCAGCATCGGCACTGGCTGGGTCAGCAGCGCTATCATCTGATTGCGCGCGCATTTTGTCAATGGCTTCATACAGGCGCATGGCAGATTCATACGCTTTTTCCTCAACGCTTGCCAACTCATGGCTGTCAAAGGCTTTTTTCATCAGATACCGTGGGCTAACAGCAAGACTGCCAAGCTGCTTTAATTCATCATCTTTGGCAAAATCGGCTGGATTGATGAATGATTTTAGGTAGCGCTTATTGACGTGGAAGAACAGCAAATACTCGGCTAGCATTTGATTGTAGCCAATGCGGTAGCCAATGCGCTGGCTCACACCTTTGGCTTTATCTTCAGTAGTCAAAGCCAATGACTGATAATCGCTTTCTTTAGCAAGGGTGGCATTTAGCAGTGACATCTGTTCAAATACCTTGAATAAGGCTCTTTTATCTATCTTTTTATCTTTTAGCAGTTTGCTATAGTCATATTCAATGTAGCGTCCATCATATTGGGGGTCGGTGGCAAACTCAGAGAGTCCCGACAAGTCAGCATATACTTTGGAGCGCGCAAAATCAGCCGCAAGCGGCACTTTGATAAACGCCCCTGCATTGTTCTGCACGTAGCGAAATTCAGGCACGATTGACATTTGCCCTCGGCGAAGATCTACCACACCTGTGGATGCAAACTCAAAGCGCTTGGTTAAAATATCCATCACTTGCCCCGCTTCGCTTTGTTCACGGGTTTGGTGATTAACCCCCTCTGTGACCAAGGCTTGTTGGCGAGCATCAAGGTGCTGTGCTGCGCTAAGCTGACCTATAAGTTTCAAACGATTAGGGCTTGCAGCTAAAGCTTGTGCGCTACGTAAGGGCGGGCGCACCACATTGACTCGATAGTCATAAGCATAGCTTTGGCGACTGACCAAATTTTGGTTGGCTTGCAACACACGTTGAGAAAGCGGTTGACTCACGCTAGGCTGTGTGGCACAGCCGTGAATCCCCAGCAAGACGATGGCAAAAGTGAGAGGCTTGATACTAAAGGCGATGGCTTGTTGCGCATTCATTGATCTTCCTTAACAAATTTTATTATAGAGCCTATCTTTATAACTGAATTGATTTTTTTTGTAAACAAAAAGCCAGTGTTATGCTGCAATGTTTACAAAGATAATGGGTAATCTAACGGAGTTTTGCTATCATACGGATTAAATACCGCAAAATTGCTTAAAAACTACTCATTTAAAAACCAATCACTTAAAAACCACTCAGAAGAACCCTTGTATGTCGCAACTCACTCTACCCGCTAATCTTAATTTACCCGCTAATTTAGAACACTTACTAACCCAATTTTTACAGGCGCAGCTGCCCAAGCCCATACAACTTGACCCCAGCGTGCTTGCCTACCGCTGGCAATCCAATAGCCTCACGGGCAGTGGTGAACTGGTGCCTTTAACCGTAGATTTGCGATTGACGTTGGATGATTTGCTTGGCATTGATGGGCAAAAAAATAAACTGGTTCAAAACACGCGCCAATATTTAGCAGGCTTACCTGCCAATCATGTACTCATGACAGGCACGCGTGGCGCAGGAAAATCCTCGCTCATTCGGGCATTGCTCAATCAATATAAAGCGGATGGTCTTCGTATTATCGAAGTGTCACGAGATGATTTGGTGATGTTAGAGCCGATTCGCCAAGCGGTACGAGACCTTCATACAACCCAGCCCAATCATGGCTGTCATTATGTGGTGTACTGCGATGACTTAGCGTTCAATGGACAAGATGAGAATTATCGCACGCTCAAAAGTGTGCTCGATGGCGCGCTAGATAGCGAGCAAGACAAACTACTGGTGTATGCGACCAGTAACCGCCGTCATCTACTACCGCAACTGATGAAAGACAATGTGAGCATTTATAATGGGCAAACCGATGAAGTCAATCCGTACGAGACGATTGATGAAACCGTGTCGTTGTCTGACCGCTTTGGGCTGTGGCTGTCGTTCCATCCCATGACCCAGCCTGTGTATTTGGATATTTGTGCGCATTATTTGGCGCAAGCAAGTTTGCCCTTTGATGAGGAAGCAAAAGCCGCTGCCTTGCGCTTTGCCAGTGAACGCGGTGGACGCTCTGGGCGCGTGGCTTATCAGTTTAGTCGGTATTTTATTGGGATGAAACGACTACAAAATATTAAGTAATAAGGATTTGAGTTGCCTCACCCTTATCATTGACAATCAATAAGCGATTACTATCATCCCGCGCCAATTCTTTCATAATTTGGTCTTTGAAACTTAACGATTGAGCGATAATAGCACTATAGGTACTTAAGCCCGTTTCTTCTTTAAGACGTTTTAACGTCTCTACT
Organism: Moraxella sp. CTOTU46711; assembly: GCF_031975715.1. Lineage (NCBI taxonomy): Bacteria > Pseudomonadati > Pseudomonadota > Gammaproteobacteria > Moraxellales > Moraxellaceae > Moraxella > Moraxella sp. CTOTU46711. The sequence goes on along the minus strand of NZ_DALYMP010000001.1, from coordinate 207,395 downwards.
GCTTTGGGTGATAAATCAATTTGGATTCTTTGAGCTTTAGTTTGGGTATCTTCTTTTTTAGCCGACATTCTATTACCTTAAAATAAGTGCATTACTGTTTCTCAGAAATGCACTTATCACGTTAAATTAAACAGTTATACTCATAAAAAATGGCAATACTATTGGCGAAATAGTAGCTACAATATTCATAACTGACGCTAAAACTTCTAGCTTTTTTGCCTTTTCTTCAATATCTTCTATTGCAACTACTTTCACATCAGTCTCAGCCAATTCAGACGTAAGAATAATGGTTTGATTGATTTGAAAATTATTACAATTCTTGAAATTAAAAGTATTAATTGATATATCTAAATTTTTGATTTCTCGCATAAATTCTTTCTCTTAATAAATGATTAAAAGTTAATAAATTGACTTTTAAACTAAACGCTTTATTAAAAGAAATATTATGAATGTATTCAGACACAATGTACTCTGTAAAGTTAACAACTAGTTTTTGATAATATTTTCTAAAGTTACTGAAAAAAACTAATATAAACTCAATGTCACATTGATAACTACGATTTGAAAATTTAGCTTTTAAATTTTCTGAAAGTTGAAAAAAATACTCATTATTATAAATGCTGTATTTTCTGATATAGTTTTCAGGTTTTCTAATAGCTTCTACAAGTAAACTAAGAGCAAAATCTAAATATTCTATATTTTTTCTTATATTATTTTTAACATTATTCAATAAATCGCATATACTTTTTTTAATCGCTTCTTTATCAGAGTAATTTTCTTTATTTAATTCAATTGGAAGCCATTTAGTGGTATTCAAACCACTTAGTTCTAAAGTCAAATAAATATCATTCAAACTTGAACAACCTTTAAGTAGGTTGTCGAAATTTAAATTTTCAATTAAATCTAATTGACTAATACTATTCACTTAAATTATCACCTAAGTTTTTTATCTATAATTTATCGTTATTCTATCTTTTTAAAATATATTTATCAATATGAAAATTGATAGATTTTTTAATCAGTCGTTAATTATTAAGTTCAAAATAAATTCTGTTATCATAAGACAAATTATTTCTAGAATATAAAAAAATGTACACATCTCAAGACCAACTGACCGAACTGGTGCGCAGGCTAGAAGAAAAACAGCATATTTTTGCCGCCGACCCTATCCTTATCACGGAAAAACTGCAACATGAACCGGGCGAACCGCTGAGCAAATTGCGCCGCCGTGCCACACGCATTGATAATGACGGCAAACTTGCGCAGCTACTCACCACCATTGACACCCGCGTCAATGGCGTGATCTGGGGATTGACCGTCCTGTGGTTTGTTTTGGGCTTTGTCGCGTTATTTGGCTTGATGCAAGCGCAGGTGGTGAACTTTTTTTATGTGCTAGCCAGTTTATTAGGGTTTAATACCATTATTTTACTGGTTTGGCTCGGTTGGATGCTGTTCTCACCGCGCAACAAACCCAGTTTTTTTGGTGCTTTTTTCACCCCGGCAGCCCTAGTGCGTGGCAAAGATATTGTCACCCAAACGGCGGTTGAACTGTATCAAGACCAGCTCAATCACGCTGGCACCAAATGGTACGTCAGTCGTATCAGCCACCAGTTTTGGTTAGCCAGTCTATCGGGAATGTTGGTGTCGTTAATTCTATTGTTATTGGTCAAAAATTATAATTTTGTATGGGAATCAACCCTACTGCAAGACAGCAACGTGGTGGAAGTGGTCAAGCTGATGGCTTGGCTCCCCCATTGGGTAGGTTTTCCTACACCAACGGCGCAAGATATTATCACCGCGCAGATGAATCCTGAAACCACGCCACAGATGATTTCGTTTCGCTGGGCGATGTTATTAATCGGCAGCCTACTGATGTACGGTATCGTGCCACGTTTGCTCGCATGGCTATGTTGTCTGATAATGGTACGCTCAAGCCGTATGAAACTTGATATCAAACAGCCGTACTATCAAAAAATTATCGACTTTTGGCAGCGCAAAGTAATCGACCCCGATGACAGCCCTGCTGAGCAAAAACCTATCGCGCCCACTGCCCAAATCAGCCTAGCCAATAAACTTGCCGTGTTGCTCGAATACCCGCAAGCCAACCCGCAATGGTATGCCAAAACAGTTGGTATGGCGGCACAAAACTTTGGTCGTATCGATGATCGTGATGACTTGGAAAAACTGATTGCCTACCTTCAAAGCAACCCTGTTCAAGTGCTCGTCGGTATCTCCAATCTCGCACTCCCCGACCGTGGCACCTTGAGAAAACTCGATAATATCGCAAGCGCGGCAAAAGGGGGTATGATTGTACAACTGCTCGATGTCAATCAAGGCTACCTGCCGAGTCCAAGCGAAATTGAAACCATCAAAGCCCGTCAGCTACAATGGGAAACCGCGTTGGCAGAACGCCAAATTGCCCTAGTAAGAGAAAATTAACCATGAATGCCACGACAAGCTATGCCGATGTGATTAATAGCATTGCCCAAACTGCTTCACAGCTTACGCTCGCAGCGCAAAGCGCCTTTGTGCAAAATCTACTGCGTCAATTTGTTCAAAATCTACCAGCCGATTGGCTTGACAATGAACTCGACAGTGAAAAACCTTACTATCAAGCCCTGTTTGACGCCGTAAATACTCAAACTTGGCAAACCGATAGCATCGAACAGGCGCTAAATGCGCTCGATGACATCATGTTTGCTATGGGCGATAGCTATCCACACAGCACCAGTGATGCGATTTTGCTGATGCTTGATATGCTTGGGTTTTATCTATCTTTGACAGCCATGGAAGAAAAATCTGCAGTGAGTGATGGTTGGGTGATTTTAACTGCTGAAGGCTATTTGGATTATTACGACCAACTGGCAGAAGATAGTAGCGAAAACATAGATGATGTTGCCCATAGTTTTAATGATTGGCTGGCACATCCACTGACCCAAACTGCCTTCAATCATGTCACCCATGCCTTAGAACTTGCCAAAAGAACTTGCCAAAAATAGCTCACGCTGAATACATAAAGGTTAACAAAATAATGGATAACAAAGACATAACCTCCCAAGAAAAATTGACAATTGATGTAGCCAAAGATTATTTGCCAGCGACGGCTACTGACAGCGCGACCCATCCAAGCGCGGATATCGCTACGCAGCCAATCAATCATCCATTAGCCCAAGCTGAACAAAATCCCTATTCAAGCCGCAAAATCAGCATTGGTGAAAATGAAGCGTTAAAATTGGCGGTCGTTGGACATACCAATACCGGTAAAACTTCGTTACTACGCACCCTGTTGCGTGATATGTACTTTGGCGAAGTCAAAAATGCGCCTGCCACTACCCGCCATGTGGAAAAAGCCATGATCAATGATAGCCAAACGGGGCAAGGCTTGGTGGCACTGTATGACACGCCAGGTCTAGAAGATGCGTCAGGGCTACTTGATTGGTTAGAAGACAACACCGCTGCCCGCCGTGACGGTGTGGAGCGGTTACAGCAATTTTTGGCAAGTGCGCCTGCGCAAGACGAGTTTAGCCAAGAAGCCAAGGTCATTCGTCAGCTGATTGCCAGTGACATGGCCGTTTATGTGATTGATGCGCGTGAGCCTGTGCTCGGCAAATATAAAGATGAGTTGACGGTGCTGTCATGGTCAGCCATCCCCGTCATGCCCGTATTTAACTTTACCAAGGGTCAAGATAGCAATATCAATGAATGGCAGCAGATGCTCGCGCGCCGCAACTTACATGTATCTACGCGGTTTGACTCAGTGGCGTTTGAATTTGATGATGAAATCAAACTGTGGCAAAACTTAGAAACCATGCTGATACAACCGGAAATTATCAAACAGCTGATTGAGCGTCGTAAAGCCGACTGGGATAATTTGTACGATGATGCCAATATTATCATTTCGCATTTCTTATTAAACGTTGCCGCCTTTGTTGAAACCATTCATGAGGAGGATGATCCGCTGCCTACCTTACAAAAAATGCAAGAAAAAGTACGCCAAGCTGAACGCAGTATGCAAGATGAACTTTTAAACCTGTATAAATTTTATGACAATACCGTCACCACCACACCGCTTGAGCTGACTGAATATCGCCGCGATCCCTTCGATAAAGAAGTACTAGCCAGTTATGGGATTCGTACCACAGGTGGTGCAGCGGCAGGCGCACTGATTGGACTGGGTATCGATGTCGCCACCCTTGGCACATCACTGGGGCTAGGTACGGCGCTTGGTGGTTTGGCAGGTGGCTTACTGTCAAACACCAGCGCGATTGCCGACAAAATCAGTGGCGTCAAACGGCTGCACATAGATCCTGCTACCCTGACCTTACTGGCGACTCGAGCGATGGACCTACTGACTGCGCTACGCCATCGTGGTCATGCGGCGACTGATAGCATCATGGCGAACCAATCGCTCGCACCTTGGTCAGTTGATAGATTGCCAAGTTTGCTCAAAAAAGCGCGTGGTAAGCCCGAATGGTCATCGCTCAACACAGGCAGACAAGCCACTGTGTCTGCCAAGCAGTCGCATGAGCTGCGCGATGAGGCAGCTTGGCAACTATCACGTCAATTAAGACGCTGATTTATTAGGGTACAAACATGGTAAAGAATCTGGCTGAAAACTATCTAGCCTTGTTAAGGCTATTATTTGTTAAGCCCATTATAAGAATTTATTAAGCTAATTTTGTTATTTTTACCTTTTAATCTGTCTTTTAATCTATGTCAATTTTTTGTTTTTGAGGACAAGACCATGTATTCAGCACATCATGAACCGCATTTTAGTAATCGCAACAACTGGCTTCGCGCAACCGTGCTCGGCGCCAACGATGGTTTGATTTCCACTGCTAGTCTGTTGATGGGGGTTGCGGCAGCGCAAGTAGACAGTCACACCTTGCTGTTGACAGGGGTAGCATCGCTGATTGCTGGCGCAATAAGTATGGCAGCGGGCGAATATGTCTCCGTCTCTTCGCAAGCGGACACCGAAAAAGCCGACTTGGCAAAAGAAGCCTATGAACTTGAGCACAATTCAGACCGCGAGCTAAAAGAACTGACGCATATTTATGTTCAGCGCGGCTTAACGCCTGTCATGGCACATGATGTTGCGGTAGCGCTCACTGCTCACAATGCCCTAGAAGCGCACGCACGCGATGAAATTGGACTTACCGATACTGCGTCCGCCAACCCCCTACAGGCAGCCGTGGCATCGGCTCTATCTTTCATCACAGGGGCGCTAATGCCGGTGCTGTGTATTTGGCTGTTACCGAAGCAATATATGATCGGCGGTTTGGGTACAATTACCTTGATAGGATTAGCATTTTTGGGGTGGTTATCGGCGTATTTAGGGGGTGCCAAAATTTTCCCTGCCATTGTGCGGGTGGTCATTTGGGGCGTTGTCGCGTTAGTTACTACCAACCTTATCGGTGAAATGTTTGGGGTAAAAACAGGTTAGTCAATCACTTTTTATCGCATTATTTATCGCCAATTTTTATCATTACCATTTGCAAAACCAATTTTTTCTTATAAGATAAGGAAACTGTAATAATTCAGCAAGTTTATAGAAACTATTATTGGGTGATAGATTATCGTTTCTATAAATTAAACAGTTGGCAAATAGTCAAAAATCCTATCGGATTTTAGCTTTCTACGGTAGTGGGAGATAAGGTAATGCAAGATTTTGTCAATGCGATTAATGATTGGGTATGGAGTCCCGCATTAATCTATCTATGTTTATTGGTTGGTTTATATTTTTCAATTCGTGGTCGTTTTTTACAAGTGCGCCATTTTGGTCGCATGATTCGATTGCTGATGGACGGCAAAAGCACCGATCAAGGTGTGTCTTCATTCCAAGCACTCGCTATGTCACTCGCCGGTCGTGTGGGTACAGGCAATATTGCCGGTGTCGCAACGGCGATTACTTTTGGTGGTCCCGGGGCATTATTTTGGATGTGGATGGTAGCGTTCTTGGGTGCAAGTACCGCATTCGTTGAGTCAACGCTTGCGCAGATTTATAAAGAACGTGATGATAAAGGCTTTTTTATCGGTGGTCCAGCCTATTATTTTGAAAAAGCGCTGGGTCAAAAATGGTACGCGGTGTTATTTGCGATATCGGCAATCGCCGCTTGTGGTTTATTGTTACCAGGCGTACAGGCCAATTCGATTGCTGAAGCGATGAACAATTCACTGGGTGTCGCACCTAGCGTTTCAGCCGCGATAATTGCGGCACTACTAGGCTTTATCATCTTTGGTGGTGTCAAACGTATTGCCTCCTCGGCTGAGTTGATTGTACCTTTTATGGCACTTGCCTACATCATCGTAGCGATTGTTATCATCATCATGCACATCGGTCAATTACCTGAAGTGCTAGCGTTGATTTTCCGCTCTGCGTTTGGTATGGATTCTACGTTTGGTGCTGTGTTGGGTCTTGCCATTCAATGGGGTGTGAAACGTGGCGTTTACTCAAATGAAGCAGGTCAAGGTACAGGTCCTCACCCATCGGCAGCCGCTGATGTATCACACCCAGCCAAACAAGGGTTAGTACAAGCGTTTTCAGTGTATGTTGATACGCTATTTGTTTGTTCGGCGACAGGTTTCATGCTAATCATTACTGGTATGTACAACGTACAAAACCCTGCCAACAAAGAAGCCTTCTTGTATCAAGGGGTTAAAGGCGTTGCCGCAGGTCCAGGTTATGTTCAAACTGCGATGGAAAACATCATGCCAGGTTTTGGCTCAGTATTTGTAGCGATTGCGCTATTCTTCTTTGCCTTCACTACCATCATGGCTTACTACTATATTGCAGAAACCAATATCCGTTATCTCACTCGTACCGTAAAGCTAAATTGGGCAATCCCTGTACTCAAAGTAGTGATTTTATTTGTGGTAATTTATAGCTGCTTAAAAACCGCCGACTTGGCATGGGCACTGGGTGACTTGGGCGTTGGTTTGATGGCATGGCTCAACATCATTGGTATCTTATTCTTGCAAAAACCTGCGTTTGCTGCACTGCGCGATTATGAAGCACAGGTCAAACAAGGCAAAGATCCGATCTATGATGCGCGCGCCAATGGCGTACACAATGCGCCAATTTGGGATGAAATTTCAGCCAAATACCGTAAAGAATTCGGTGAACATCCCAACCATGATCGCTTTGTACCCTAATTTTAATATGTGACTGCTTTAATGCTTTCATTTAACAGCCGTTAAAAAAATAAACCCCATTGATTGGGGTTTATTTTTGTGATGAATGATTATCTTTTGATTGGGATTTTAATTAACCCAAAAAACGCAATCAGTAAGGCGATGACCTGTACAGCCAGCAGTGTATAGACGGTATATATCCATTTGCCTTGTGCATATGCCAGACCACACGCCCACGCCCCGATACTACCACCGATATAATACGCCATATAATATAAACCTGACGCCAGCGACCGCCCTTCTTTGACATTCACCGCGATATAAGTAATGGTCGCCGATTGGGTAATAAATACCCCGGTTGACATCACCGCAAGCGCTACAATCACCAAAGAGATAGGCGCAGCCAGTGTCATCAGCACGCCCATCATCGAAATCATCACTGCCACGCGCACCATACGGGCAGCGCCGTATTTGGCAATCAAACTACTTGCAATCGGTGTGACCACCACCCCAATCAAATACACCGCAAAAATGTTAGCAAGCCCTGCACTCGATAGATTGTAGGGTGCGTCTGCCAAGTGCAAATTGACATAGGTAAAACAGCCCACTAATGAAAACAACACGCACGCGCCAAGCAGTCCTGCGGTCACCACATAACGGTTGCGCACATGTTTACTCAGCATGTGCAGCGCCGATGCAAAGTTTGGGTTGGCATGAAAATGACGTGAACGCGGTAATAACCAAGCCACCAAGCCAGCGCCTAGCACCGTCAACATGCCCATGAACACAAAGCCTTTTTCCCAGCCGATAAGCTCTTCTAAATGCCCCAAGATAAAGCGCCCTAAAAATCCCCCAAATACTGTACCTGAGACATAGTAGGACATCATTTTTGCCATCTCTTTGCCCGCGTACTCTTCCCCTACATAGGCAATCGTGACCACTGTAATGCCAGGTACCGCCAACCCTTGCATAAATCGCCAAATAATGATACTGGAGAGTGAGTCAGACAGCCCAATCATCATAGTGGGTATTGCCATAAAGGCAATGGATGCCACAATGATATTTTTACGACCCACGGCATCGGACAACATCCCCATAAACGGTGACATGATGGCAATGGCAATCACCGTCGCCCCAACTGTCATACCCACTTGCGTTTCAGTCGCTGAGAACGCTTGCATCATAATTGGCAAAATCGCTTGAATCGAATAAACTTGCAAAAATGCAAACGCGCCAATCATGCCAATCATGATTTTGACTATCAATGAGGGTGGCGTTGTCGGTGGTTTAGCATTCGGTTGTTGAGAAGGCGGTTGGTTTTGCGGTTGGCTATGGGATGGATTGCGGCTAGTTAAGTTACTGGATATTAGTGTATGAGTATCAGTATCGGTGGAATGATTGGAAGAATCCAAATGCCCAATGGCATATTGTGGTTGAGAAGTCATAAGTGACCTTTTTACAGAGTAGTGCCCGTCAAAGAAATGCCTATACTAGCACTAAAGCGCGGTATTTATTGTTAAAAGAAGTTTAACCTTAAGCTGTAATTTTCAAACCAATCACGTGAATTGATGGGTATTTAAAAACCCTTCAATGCCAAATTTGGCGCCCTAGCGTGTAATATTTTTAACACATGACTATTTGCCAAAACATATCAGGATTTTTCAAAACATCACTACCCAGCCATGACGAAATTGCAGTAATATTTAGCACATTGTGGTAATTAACCTTAAAATCAATAGGATTGAATTATGCCAGAGAATTTAAAACAGCCAATGCCCGCTGCCATGCAAGCGTATTTGACACAGTTACATCAAGTGATTGTTCCGTATCTGTTAGCGCAAGGGGTTAAGCCCAATGCCATCAACGCACGTGAGGCGTTAGCCAATTTGACAACCGCATTTGTCACTGACGCACCCAATATGGCAAAAATCATCGATACGGTGCTGGTGACGCCAAGCAATTTTCGTGGTTATAACGTACCACTTAGGCTATTTGTACCGAGCAACTGCCCCATGCCAAATGAACAAGCAACGACTGACGTGCCGGTAATGGTGTATTTTCATGGCGGTGGTGGCATGGCAGGTAGCGTCACTGTGTATGATAAACTCTATAAAAAATTGGCCGAAGCGACAGGCTGTGTGGTGGTAGCGCCCGAATATCGCCTTGCACCAGAAAATCGTTACCCTGCGGCGATTGATGATGCCCACGCGATTTTAACGCATTTAACGGCGACCCTACAGCAAGTCGGTTATGCCTGTAACGGCAAGCTTATCATAGCAGGTGATAGCGCTGGCGGGGCGATTACTGCTAGCTTGGTGCAAGATTGGCTTGCCAACCGTGTGAGCACAGACTTAGCTATCACCCATCAAATTTTGATTTATGCCAGTCTAGACTACACCATGTCACAGCCCTCGATTGAGGAAAATGGCACGGGTTATTTACTGGAATCCAGCAAAATCCGCTGGTATTTTGACAATTATTTTTCAGACTATGATGACCGTGAGCTGAGCTCACCGTTTTGGACCGATATGGCTACCCTACTGCATCATTCGCCGTATCAAGCCCCAAACACACTGCACCTAACGGCTGGTTATTGCCCGCTGCGTGATGAAGATATCGGCTATCATGACGTACTAAAAGCCGCAGGCGCGCCATCCCAACTCGTCCATTTTGCGGATATGCCGCACGCGTTTTTGAATATGGAAAATCTGTGCCCTGACCAATGCAAACAACTGTATCAAACCGTTGGCGAATTTTGCCAATAACCCAATGCCCCAAAACACCTGCACAGCCGGATAAAATTTGCCCAGTCTGATAACAAGCCAAAATAATCTAGCCAATAAAAAAGCACCCAATTAGGTGCTTTTTTTACTGCTTATAACTTATAGCGGTTTGCCTGTGCTATTGCGACGGCTACGTTTTGGCGCATCCCAACCATCTTGTTTGCCCGCAGGTTTAGCGGATGGCTTGCTTGATGAGGCATAACGGTCAGACGATGACTTAAATCCTTCCGATCTTGACGATTTACCTGCAAATGGTTTATCTGATTTTTTGAAACCCTCAGATTTAAACCCGTTTGAGCGTGAATCACCAGCACGTTGACCCTCTTTTGCCGGATACGGTCTGTCGCTACGTTTTTTAAGCGGTTGACCAAAGGTTTCTTCTACGATTGGACGTGGCTTGCGAGCGCGGTCATCGCCACGAAACTCGCTAGAGCGTTCAGTCTTTTTGGCAAAAGGTTTGTCACCAAAACGGTCATTTTTTTCAAAGCGGTTAGGACGCTCGCCTTGTCGCTCACTGCTGTTACGGTCAGTGTTGTAACGTGGTTTATCACCTTGATAGCCTTTAAAGCCATCTTTGTTAAAGCTACGGTTATCATCGCGGCGACGATCTGCATACTCACCTTGGCGAGGCTCACGATTGCCTTGGCGTGAATCACGGTCAAAGTTTGGTTTGTCCGATGATTTAGCGGCGCGGTGAAAATCGCCCTGACTGTTGCCATGACGGTTATCTGAATCACGGTGACGACGCGGCGCACTAGCATCATCACGCCCAAAACGACTATCGCTGTTGCCTTGGTGACCTTTGTCAAAACGCTCGCGTTTTTCAAAACGTGCTGAACTATCGTTGCTCGCTGATTTGCCATAGCGTTCTTGGTTGTCACGTGGCTTGTCCGCAAAACGACGCTCGCTTGAAGGTCTGTCGCTTGAACCAGCAAAACGTTGTGAGCGACTGCCACGATCATCACGACCGCCACGGCTATCACTGCCGCTGCGACCACGACCGCGACCGTCACGACCATTAGGCTTACCACGACCTTCAAATTTTTCCACAAAACGCGGTTCTAAACCTTCAACTTGCGCTTCATTGATATCACGTTTTAGGTAACGGGCAATATTGCCAAATTGACGACGGTCATCGCGGCTACATAGGTTGATAGCAATACCAGTACGACCGGCACGACCTGAACGACCGATACGATGCACATAATCTTCCACTTGGCGCGGTAAATCATAGTTGAATACATGGGTAATGTTGGGTAAATCAAGACCACGTGCTGCCACGTCTGTTGCTACCACGATGTCAAATTTACCACTGCGTAGATCTGAGACGATACGATTACGCTTGCTTTGTGGCAAGTCACCATGCAGATAACAGGCTTTGTGTTCCCATTGTTGTAAGCGCTCAGCGACTTCTTCACTGCTGCGTTTGGTCGCGGTAAAGATAATCGCTTGACCACGCTCTGGGTCACAGATCAGCTGCTCTAATAATTTATTTTTGTGATCAAAGTTGTCACAGAAGTACACTTTTTCATCGATGTGTGCGGTTTCAACTTTGATGTTGATACGCTCTGGGTCTTTGGTAAAGCTTTCAGCGATTTTACCGACTGGACCATCCCATGTCGCAGATGACATGATGGTTTGGCGATGCGCGGGTGTGGCTTCCAAAATCGCATTGATGTCATCGGCAAAGCCCATGTCTAGCATACGGTCTGCTTCATCAAGTACCAACATGGTCAAATCAGAGAGATTCACACGCTGGGCATTGATATGATCTAGCAAACGACCAGGCGTCGCCACGATGATTTGTACGCCTTTTTTTAGCGCACGGATTTGACCACTGTATGCCGCACCGCCAACAAGTGGCACACTGTACAAATCTTTCATGGCTGAGCCATATTTGCGGATGCTGTCTTGTACTTGGTTGGCCAGCTCACGCGTCGGTGTCAAAATCAAGGCTTGTACGACTTTTGGCTGTTGGCGACCACGTTTACCACTTGCGGTTTTTTCTGCCGCTTTTTCTTTGGCTTGTAGCTCACTTAATTGATGCAAAATTGGTAATACAAACGCGGCGGTTTTACCACTACCTGTCTGTGCTGATAATAGCAAATCACGACCCGCTAATGCAGCAGGAATCGCGCGCGCTTGGATAGGCGTTGGTGTGGTATAACCCGTTGCGACAATACTTTTTAGTAATGAACCTGAAATACCTAGTGCAGTAAAACCATTTTCGCTAAGGTTAGCATCGTCAGTCGTTGGCGCATCTGTTGCTACAGTATCAGCCGCTACAACATCCGTTGTCGCAGTTGCTTCTGTATCATCAACTTGGGTGTTGTCAGTAGGCTGATTGCTGTTGGCTTGGCTGTGGCTAAAAAAATTATCGATTGAGTTATCAGCAAAATCTGTGGTTGAATTAAAATCAGTCATGTAAGTCCTTAAAAAATAAGTTAATCAAAGTGTCGGTGGTAACCTTGATTGAAAACACGCAACAAGCAAAAGCCCTCAAGCTGACTGCACTTTCAAAATGGATAAGCAAAATGAATAGGCAAAATTATCAGCTATCATTAATCACAAATATCGTGTTAATCGCTTTAAAGCATTGTAATCGTGTCTGTAAGACTTATTTTCACTATAAAAATAGTGACAAAACCTACTGTCAGACTTATCAAAACTTTTGAAACAGTAAAACCATCAAAAAGTTCGTATCGCGGCATTCACAAGAATGCTTAAAAAAATACAATGCTAAATATTAGGTTATCATCGGAAGATTATCAGCGCTTACAATGGCGCGCTTGATATATAGGCAGATGGATAAGCTAGATTAATTGGAAAATTGACGTTGCTCTTAGCGTATATGAGTCATTATTGGTCAGTTTTCTTTCGCAATTAAAAAACTTACCAAGTGAAATAGGCATCAAAAACACCTACTTAAAAAAGTGATAACCCCACTAGCACATCTTCGGCACACTGGCTGGCTGCTACCGTTGCTACCTTCCGGTCCTGGCGGGGTTCACAGCAGCTAGTTGCGAAGCTACCAATGGGGTTACCGAAGCGGTATTCTAGAGAATTTGGCGACTGAATGCAAACTATTTTTATCATATAGGCCAAATTTTTTTATTTATTTCCTTTTTACACACGCTAAACCATCAGCAAGCAACATTTGGGTAAATTTTTGTCGAACTTCTTACCCTTTTTCTACAATTCTTCCGCTGCAAATGTTACAAAATATTTTATAATGCCCATTCAATAATATATTGAATGAGCTAAATAGCAGTTTAATCAGCAACAGATTCATGCCACCCCATATAAACAAGCACTAGAAAAAACTAGGAAAAAAACAATAGGAAACACTATGACACACTTAAGCACCGCAACTAACAATCATCCCAATCATACAATGACCAAAGGTATTGCAGCCAGCTTGCTTGCTATGGCGACGCTATTACCTTTTACCAGTGTTTCAGCCGCCACCTACCCTGTGAACCCATCCCCTGCGAACCCATCAATGACCAATACTTTAAACTACGGCTTGCTTAACTTTGCTGCCTCAGCGAGTAAAAAAGTCAGCAATGACCAAATCAATGCCACCCTTAGCAAAACTGTGCAAAACAAATCAAGCAGTGAGGTGGCTAATCAAATTGCTACCACGTTGAACCAAGCGGTTGCCATTGCCAAAAAATACCCACAAGTGCAAGTCAGTACGGGCAATCAAGCCACCTATCCGCAATATGATAAAAACCAAAAAATCATTGGTTGGACGGGAACTGCAAGCTTGAATTTAAAAAGCACCGACACAGTTGCCGCTAGCAAATTGATTGCTGAATTGCAAAGTTTTATGACGGTTGATGGATTAGACTTTAGTGTGTCTGATGCCGCGCGCAAAGCCACCGAGCAAGAATTGATGATGGAAGCTTCCAAAAACTTCCAGCGCCAAGCGCAAACGCTGCTGCCTGTCTGGGGCGCAAAAGGCTATCAATTAGTCTCGTTGGAGTTTAGTCAAGGAGGCGATTATCGTGCACCGCGTGCGTATGGCAGTGTAATGATGCTAGAAGCCGCCAGTGCCAAAGTCGCTGACCAAAACTTCCAAGCGGGCGATAGCACCATTACAGTCACTGCCAACGGTACCGTACAACTGGTAAAATAAGCTGCTGTTAACCACAAAAAAACCTGTTGAATCAACAGGTTTTTTTGTTTGTCTTTTACTCACTAAGAAATACTTAGTAAGAAATTTCTGCACGGCGGTTTTTTGCCCATGCTGATTCGTCATGACCGGGATCGGCAGGTTGGTCTTCACCATAGCTGATGGCTTCCATACGTGAAGCTGATACCCCTGACGTTGCTAAGTAGGCCTGTGCGGCTTGGGCACGGCGCTCACCCAATGCCAAATTATATTCACGGCTACCACGCTCATCGGTGTGACCCGCAATAGCGACACGGGCACTTGGGTTGGCTTGTAAGAATTGCGCTTGTTGATTTAACACGGCTTGACCTTGAGCGTCTATTTCACTGCTATCAAAGCCGAAATACACGGCATTGGGATTTGCACCCGCGGCGGTAATGACTGACGTCGAGTTTGTTACCACAGCGCCCCCGTTATAGTAGCCTACGCCACCGGGAACGCCCATCGGTGCAACCACCACTTCAGACGTGCCATTACGTTTGGCAGAACACCCTGTTAAGGCGATGGTTGCCATCATCGCAGCAGCGCTTACTACTTTTAGCATCGTTAATTTCATAGTCTTTCCTCAAAAATTATTATTTAACGCGTTTACCTATTTTGTTACTTTTCGATAGAGTAAATCAATCTCGCGCTTTTTGTAAACAGTGTTACTGTAAATTTTAGCCAACTTTTTCTCAAAGTTCTCAAAGCAGTTTAATTTTTAGATTAAACAAGTAGCTTAAAAAAATTTACCGCTTATAAGATAAGTGATAACAACACAAACTGTCTAAAACAGTGATGTCTAAAACCGCTACCAGCGAAATTTATTCCATAGTTCAGGGTTTGCCCAAAACTTGCTATTAAACCAATCTGGCAAATGTTTATAGTCAAACAGATTAAATTGCCATACTTGGTAGCTTGTTGTATGGTGATCTTGGTCATTTTCCACAATCGGCTGCTCATGTAATCGGCTAAAACCAAAGCTCACCACATCAACACCTGTTGCCGGCTGGGATAAGTTTTGCACCACCAAACAATGCTTGGCAAACAAGTCGCGACAGCGCTGAATGATTTGGGTATCGATAGCGCTATCGCTTGATAATATTATCACTGCCAAGTCATAGCGCTTGGCAAACCGATGCGCGATAAACTCTTGATAATCAAACGCTTCCCACTTCACGGCTTGATTAATAGCTTCATCAATGGCTTGAATTTGGGTAAAAACCGACAGCGTGTCATTACCAATAATCAGCCCGGTGAATGGTTGATTTGTTGATGCGGCATTTTTATCTTTGCTTGAATCGTGTTTGCTCAAATCATGTTTGCTTAAACTATCTTTACTTAGAAATGCCAGACTTTGTCGGACGACATCCGTAATGCTTAAGGTGGGATTGGTCAAAATAAAATCCTTTTGATGAGTTTTTATTAGATACTGTTGATAGATACGGTTGAATGATAGCCGTGATATAGCCATGATAAGGGTGGCTAATATGCCATTCTTTAAAACCAATTATAACTATCTATCATGAGCCATGACTAGCCCTTTTGGTCGAGACAGAGTACACTAAGTGCTAAATTTATCACTTGTATTGACTGTTAGAAATAAGGAACAACCATGCCACAATATCGCTCAAAAACCTCCACGTCTGGCCGCAATATGGCGGGTGCACGCGCACTTTGGCGTGCAACAGGTATGACAGATGAGGACTTTAACAAACCGATTATCGCGATTGCCAACTCGTTTACCCAGTTTGTACCCGGTCACGTACACCTAAAAGACTTGGGTCAGTTGGTTGCCCTCGAGATTGAAGCGGCAGGTGGTGTTGCCAAAGAATTTAACACCATTGCGGTGGATGATGGTATTGCCATGGGTCACTTGGGTATGCTCTATAGCTTGCCAAGCCGTGATTTAATTGCTGATAGCGTGGAGTATATGGTCAATGCTCACTGCGCCGATGCGCTAGTTTGTATCTCCAACTGCGACAAAATCACCCCTGGTATGCTGATGGCAGCGATGCGCCTTAATATCCCAACGATTTTTGTGTCGGGCGGTCCAATGGAAGCGGGCAAAGTATTGGCATCCACGTTGGGCGATGGACATACCACCCATGAAACCGTGATGAATGAATTGGGTGAAAAAATTCGCAAACTTGACTTAGTCGACGCCATGATTGATGCAGCAGATGACTTGATTAGTGACGAAGATGTGGCACAAACTGAGCGCTCTGCTTGCCCAACTTGTGGCTCATGCTCAGGTATGTTCACAGCCAACTCGATGAACTGTTTGACCGAAGCCTTAGGCTTATCCCTGCCTGGTAATGGCTCGTTACTTGCCACTCACGCCAAACGTAAAGATTTATTCTTAGAAGCAGGTCGCCGTATCGTGGCACTTGCCAAACGTTATTATGAGCAAGATGACGCCAGCGTATTGCCACGCTCAATTGCGACCAAAGCAGCATTTGAAAACGCCATGAGCCTTGATATCGCCATGGGCGGCTCAACCAACACGATTTTACATTTGCTTGCCGCTGCCCATGAAGCCCAAGTAGATTTTAAAATGGCGGATATTGACCGTCTAAGCCGCGGTGTGCCTTGTCTATCGAAAGTTGCCCCTGCGACACAAAAATATCATATGGAAGACGTGCACCGCGCTGGGGGTGTGATGGCAATTTTAGCCGAGCTTGATCGCGCAAACCTGCTACAAACCGATGTTCCCACCGTTCATAGTGCTTCACTCAAAGCAGCGCTTAGCCAATGGGATATCATGAATCCTGATAATACCGAGGCACGTGAGCGTTATATTGCAGCCCCAGGTGGGGTACGCACCACGCAAGCCTTTAGCCAAAACAATGCGTGGTCCAATCTTGATGTCAACCGCGAATCTGGCTGTATCCGCAGCAAAGAATTTGCCTACTCACAAGACGGCGGTTTGGCGGTATTGTTTGGTAATATCGCTGAACGTGGCTGTGTCGTCAAAACAGCGGGCGTGGATGACAGCATCCTAAAATTTACTGGTCGTGCCCGTGTTTTTGAGAGCCAAGATGACGCCGTCGCAGCGATTTTGGCAGACCAAATTGTCGCAGGTGACATCGTGGTGATTCGCTATGAAGGTCCAAAAGGCGGTCCTGGTATGCAAGAGATGTTGTATCCGACCTCTTACCTAAAATCAAAAGGTCTGGGTAAAGCCTGTGCGCTACTCACCGATGGTCGTTTTTCAGGGGGTACGTCGGGTTTATCCATCGGTCACGTCAGCCCAGAAGCCGCTGAAGGTGGTACCATCGGTCTGGTCAATGAAGGCGATACCATCGAGATTGATATCCCTAATCGCTCGATTCATTTGGCGGTTGATTTTGCCGAACTGGAAAAACGCCGAGAGGCGATGGTGAGCCGTGGCAACCAAGCTTGGAAACCTGTCAATCGTGAGCGCCAAGTTTCAGCCGCCTTGCGGGCGTATGCAGCGATGACTACTAGCGCGGATACCGGCGCGGTGCGTGATGTCAGTCAAGTAGAGAAATAATATCTATCTTTCAATTAATAAATACCAGGAACTCTAAATGTCTCAAGTCCAACAATTAAATATCAATTTGGATGGAATTGGCTCGGTTATCAAGTCAAAGAAATTCAGAGTTCCTGCTTATCAACGATCCTATGCTTGGGAAACAGATCATGTTGATGCACTTTTAAATGATATCAGAGATGCCTTAACTAACAAAGAAAAAGAGTATTTCCTTGGTTCAATAGTTCTTACTTCAAGTAGCAATGGTAGATTTGAAGTTATTGATGGTCAACAAAGACTCACAACGGTGAGTCTAATAATTTCTGCAATAAAAAATATTTTCAGAAGTTTTGAAGATAATGAAGCAGTTATATCAATTCAACAAGATTTTCTTTCTAAAACAGATAGAAGAACAAAGGAAAAAGAATCAAAGATTATTCTTAATGAGACAGATAATGATATTTATCAGCAAATGATTGATGATATCTATGACTATTCGGATAAGAAAAAAATTAGACGAATGTCTCACAAACGATTAATTGAATGCTATGAATTTTGTTACCAATATTTAAGTGATTTATGTGATAAAAGTAGAGATGCAGAAGATTTATTGCATTCTTGGCTCGATTATATTGAAGAAAATTTAAAAATTATTGTAGTAACAGCACCAGACGATAGCAATGCTTTCGTAATCTTTGAAACCTTGAATATCTGACTTAGTAAAAAACTATTTATTCCATAGATCAGGAGATAAATTAGAAGAAGCTAAAAATAGATGGTTATCAATGGTTGCAGTTTTAGAAAGTAGTGCAGATGATCCATTAATAGTTACTTACATAAGACATTTTACTATGTCGAAATATGGTTTGATACGTGAAAAAGAGCTATTTAATTTTTTGAAGAAAAAAATATCAACCAAAAATCTTGCATTAAAGTTCTCTAATGAATTATATGAGAATGTTCAGGCTTATTCTGCATTAATAAATATTGACCATGAATTTTGGTCTAAGTTTGAAATCAGCGTTAAGACTTCCATAGAAACCTTAAATTTATTAGGAATGACTCAAATTAGACCTCTCTTAATTGCAATTCTAAATAATTTCGAAAATAAACAAATTACCTTAAGCTTTAAAAAATTGGTATCAATAGCCGTAAGATACCAAATAGTAGGAGGTGTAGGTGGTGGTTCTTTGGAAAAACTCTATTCTGACACAGCTAAGCAAATTACTGAAAAATCTATAGAGAATACGAAGGAATTATTGTTAGCTTTTAAAAACGTACCTAGCGATGTAGCATTTAGGGATGGCTTTGCAATAGCTAGTGTATCTAAACAAAGAATTGCCAGATATTATTTAAGAGAGTTAGAAAAAGCCAATGCTCAAGATAGTCAAGTCATTGTAAACTCTGATGTTCTAGCTGTTAATTCAGAACATGTCTTACCACAAAACACCAATGAATATTGGGATAGTATCTTTAATGCAGATGAACAACGCTCCTATACAAATAGACTAGGAAATATAGCTCTATTGTCTTCCACAGCCAATAGTTCCATAGGCAACGAAAATTTCAAGTCTAAAAAAATTATTTTTGCCTCTTCACCTTTTTATTTTACAAAAATAATTTCTGACGAAGAAAATTGGAATAAAGATTCGATAGAGAAACGTCAAAGAATGATGGCTGATGTTGCAGTTAAACATTGGAGTATTTAGAAAAAAATACTATATATTATTGGATTAATGGTCTTTCTACAATCTTATACTTTACTCCTTTTAACCTACAAGATATCAAAACAATATCAACACTAAAGAAGTTCTGCTAAAATACAATGTTTACATTTTTTTGATAATATATGCCAAATTTAATTTTGAAAACTCTTAAGGAGCCGCTGTGAGCCGTCCGTTTTCTTCAGCCGATATACGTCAAGCTTTTATCAATTATTTTGCCGAAAATGGTCATACCCCAGTGGCATCATCGAGCCTAGTCCCACACAATGACCCTACCCTGCTATTCACCAATGCCGGTATGAACCAATTTAAAGATGTGTTCTTAGGGATAGACAAACGCGATTATAAACGTGCGGTATCGTCGCAAAAATGTGTGCGCGCAGGCGGTAAACACAATGACCTTGACAATGTCGGCTATACCGCGCGTCACCATACGTTTTTTGAGATGCTCGGCAACTTTTCGTTTGGCGATTATTTTAAACAACAAGCCATCCCATTTTGTTGGGAGTTTTTGACATCGGATGAGTGGCTTGGATTACCCAAAGATAAACTTTATGTGACAGTGTATCACACCGATGATGAGGCCTTTGATATTTGGCATAACGTGGTGGGCTTGCCTGCCGAACGTATCATCCGCATTGGTGATAATAAAGGCGGTGAATACCAATCGGATAACTTTTGGGCAATGGGTGACACAGGTCCTTGTGGTCCTTGTACCGAAGTATTTTATGACCACGGCGAGCATATTTGGGGCGGTCTGCCAGGTACGCCTGAAGAAGACGGCGACCGTTTTGTCGAGATTTGGAACAACGTCTTTATGCAGTTTAACCGCCAAAAAGACGGCACTCTTGAAAAACTGCCTGCGCCGAGTGTCGATACCGGGATGGGTTTAGAGCGTATTAGTGCCATCATGCAAGGCGTGCATAGCAACTATGAAATCGATATGTTTACCCATCTCATGCAGCACGCGGCGCAAGTAATCGGCTTGCCAAACGATATCGACTTACAGTCTGAGCCATCACTCAAAGTGCTTGCTGACCATATCCGCTCCGTCTCTTTCTTAATTGCAGATGGCGTATTGCCAAGCAATGAAGGTCGTGGTTATGTGCTGCGTCGTATCATCCGCCGCGCGGTTCGTCATGGCAACAAATTAGGCGCTAATGACAACTTCTTTTATAAGCTCGTCGCGCCACTGGCTCAAATCATGGGCGATGCCTACCCACAGCTTCGGGAACAACAAGCCAACATTGAGCAAGCCATCTTAAAAGAAGAAGAGCAATTTGCCAAAACCTTATCACAAGGTCTCAAACTGCTATCCCAAGAATTAGATAGCTTAAAATCTGGCGATACTTTATCGGGTGCAACAGTGTTTAAACTGTATGACACGTATGGTTTCCCTGCCGATTTGACGGCCGACATCGTGCGCGAACGCGACATCAGCATTGATGAAGTCGGTTTTGAACAAGGCATGGCGCAGCAACGCGCCCGCGCCCGTGAAGCAGGTAAATTTGGCGTTGATTATAACCAATTAATTCAAGTTGACAGTGCCACTGAATTTTTGGGGTATGACAAAGCAGAACACAGCAGCACTATCACCCACTTATACCTTGAGGGCAAATCTGCTGAACAATTGCAGGAAGGCGATGAAGGGGTCATCGTATTAGCGGCAACGCCTTTTTATGCTGAAGGCGGTGGTCAAGCGGGTGAATTGGGTGACATCCAAACCGAAACCGGCGTATTTGAAGTTCAAGACACCAAAAAATCTGGTCAAGCCATCATCCATCATGGCGTGGTCAAAATGGGTAGTATCCGTCAAGGTCAGTCAAGCGAAGCACGCGTGGCAAGCCAAGTACGCGCCATGAGTGCCAAGAACCACTCCGCCACTCACCTACTGCACGCTGCCCTTCGTGAGCATCTTGGTACAGGCGTCACCCAAAAAGGGTCATTGGTCAATAGCGAGGTGTTGCGTTTTGATTTCTCGTATGACAAAGCCTTGACTGAGCAAGACATCATCACCATTGAAAACATCGTCAACCAACAAATCCTTGCCAACCAACCTGCCACTGTAGAAATGCTTAGCATGACGCAAGCGCAAGATAAAGGCGCGATGGCACTGTTTGGTGAAAAATATGGAGACACGGTTCGCGTATTGTCGATGGGTACAGTAGATAAAGACGGCAAGCCTTTTTCAATCGAGCTATGCGGTGGTCTGCATGTACAACGCACGGGTGATATCGGCTTATTCAAAATTATTAGTGAGCAAGGTATCGCGGCAGGCATTCGCCGTATCGAAGCGGTGACAGGCATGGGCGCAGTCAAATATGTGCAGCAAGGCGAAAAACAGCTCAATCAACTTGCCAGTCAGCTCAAAGCGAAGCGCGACGAAATCGCCGACCGTGTCAATCAAATGACCGACAAAACACGCGACCTTGAAAAACAGCTTGAGCGTTTGCAGCAAAAATTGGCCAGCAGCCAAGCTAAAGACTTAATCAACAACGTGCAAGACCTCAATGGACAAAAAGTGCTGATTGCAAGCTTACAAGGCATGGATGGTAAAGCATTACGCACGATTGCCGATGACATGAAATCAAAATTGCATGATGGCATCGTGGTGCTCGCTGGTGTGGCTGACGATAAAATTGCCCTGACTGCCAGTGTCGGCAAAGACTTAACGAGCAAAATCAAAGCGGGCGATATCATCAAACACTTAAGCGAGCAGCTTGGCGGTAAAGGAGGCGGTAAACCCGACTTTGCCCAAGGCGGCGCAACTGATGTGGCAGGATTGCCAGCCGTATTAGAGGCACTACCAAATTGGTTGGCTGAGCGACTTGCCTAATTAAAACTATCCCTAAAAAAACGCCGAATGACTTATTCGGCTTTTTTTATGGGATTATTTTTTTTATGCAGCTATATTTATGCGGCTATATAAAGCATGAGTTTAATTAGGCTTAATCAAAGCGCCATTTACTTTAGCCAAACATTCGGTATCATAAAGCCTAAACCACATTGTGTATAATCGTCTCTATAATCACATCTAGCATCTTATCAACCAACGAAGCTTTAAATTACGCTTCTTATAGCTTTAAATCACGCCTAGCGCTTTAAAACACTTATAATCAATAAGGAAACATCATGGACAATCATTACCAGCCCCCCAAAATTTGGACAAACGATAGCCAAAACGGTGGCAAATTTGCCAGTACCAACCGCCCCACCGCAGGAGCGACCCACGAGCAACACTTACCGATTGGTAATAACCCTTTGCAGCTCTACAGCCTTAACACCCCAAACGGTATCAAAATCAATATGTTACTCGAAGAATTGGCAGAGCTCGGTATTGAAGGCGCACAGTATGACGCCTACAAAATCGACATCATGAATGGCGACCAATTTGGCTCAGATTTTGTTGATATCAATCCCAATTCTAAAATCCCTGCACTGGTGGATCACAGTGTTAATCCACCGATTAAACTGTTTGAATCAGGGGCTATCTTGCTATACCTTGCCGAAAAATTTGGGCAGTTTATCCCAGCAGACACCGCCAAACGTGCCGAATGTTTGTCATGGTTGTTTTGGCAAATGGGCGCTGCACCGTATGTCGGTGGCGGCTTTGGGCATTTTTATGCATATGCCCCAGAGAAGTTTGAATACGCCATCAATCGCTTTACCATGGAAACCAAACGCCAATTAGATTTACTCGACCAACATTTAGCGACTCACACGTTTATGGTAGGTAATGACTATAGTATCGCGGATATCGCGATTTGGGCATGGTATGGTCAGTTGGCACTGGGCAAATTGTATAACGCTGGCGAGTTTTTACAAGTGCAAAACTACACCCATCTACAACGCTGGGCAAAAAGCCTGCATGACCGCCCTGCCGTGCAACGCGCTGTAACCTTACCCCTACAACCGATTGCCTAAACTGATAACATTTTGTTCACAATACCCATCCAATTTTCAGCCAGTCATTTGGGGGTTTTTGGCAATTTTGCCTTGCCCCAAAATTGGAAAATATGGTATAAAGTACCGTTTAATTTACGTTTCGTGACATTGTAAACAGTCTGCTAAGTAATCCATCAGGCACTTGGTATGGCAAGTCTTGGATAGCGATGGCAAACAATGTGCGCGATATTATAGGGTGTATTGACAATGGCTTTAATCGTACAAAAATACGGTGGTACGTCGATGGGTAGTGTCGAACGTATCAAAAATGTGGCACAGCGCGTCAAACGTTGGCATGACAATGGTCATCAGGTTGTGGTTGTCGTCTCTGCCATGAGTGGTGAGACCAATCGCTTGATTGATTTGGCACGTCAAATCAGCAAAGAACCAAACGCTCGTGAATACGACCAAATGGTGTCAACCGGTGAGCAAGTATCAATTTCTTTACTTGCCATGGCATTAAATGAAATCGGTGTGAGCGCCAAGTCAATGACGGGTGGACAAGTGGCGATTCGTACCGATGACAGTCATACCAAAGCCCGTATTCAACACATCGATGATAGTCAGCTTCGCGCCGCACTCGATTCTGGCATGGTCGTTGTGGTGGCGGGTTTCCAAGGGGTAGATGAAAAAGGTGATATCAACACCTTAGGTCGTGGCGGCTCAGACACCACCGGGGTTGCACTGGCTGCTGCCCTATCTGCCGATGAATGTCAAATCTATACCGATGTTGACGGCGTGTATACTACTGACCCACGGGTGACACCAAAAGCCAAAAAATTATCAAAAATTACCTTTGAAGAAATGCTAGAAATGGCAAGCCTTGGCTCAAAAGTGTTGCAAATTCGCTCGGTTGAATTTGCCGGAAAATACCAAGTGCCACTGCGTGTTTTATCCAGTTTTGATGAAAACGCCGATGGTAAATTCGATGATGATTTTAAAAAGAATGTAGGTACATTAATTACCACCGATGAGGGAGACAGCATGGAACAACCAATTATTTCGGGCATCGCCTTTAACCGTGACGAAGCTAAAGTATCTATCCTAGCAGTGCCTGATCGTCCTGGTATTGCGTCATCGATTTTAAGCCCAATCAGTGCTGCCAATATCGAAATCGATATGATTATCCAAAACATCGCAGAAAACGGATTGACCGACTTTACCTTTACCGTTAACCGTGGGGATTTTGATAAAACCCTAGCGATTTTGGGTGACAATCTTGCGGAGATTGGCGGCAAAGAAATCGTGAGCAATAACAAAGTGGTTAAAGTATCACTGGTGGGTGTGGGTATGCGTTCACATGCAGGCGTGGCAAGCAAAATGTTTGAAACGCTGGCGGAAAACAACATCAATATCCAAATGATTTCTACCAGCGAAATCAAAATCTCGGTACTGATTCAAGAAGAACAACTGGAAAAAGCGGTCAAAGCGTTACATACCGCCTTTGGTCTTGACCGTGAAGACGGTGAAAGCAAGGTTGCTGGATTATAAGAAATTTGTAATTCTCCACAAAAACAAGGTTAATATCCGCGTTTTGCGGGTGTTAACCTTTTTTTTACTTCAGCATTTCGTTTATAATGGCATCTCGTTTATTGGGCACAAACGCAACTAACCCCTCAATTCCTATTTTGACTGTTGGCAAATAGCCGCCAAGCATGATGAGTTCGCTTAAATTATGCCCTTGCAGTCTGTCTTTAACGTATCATTGGGCAATGATACATGATAATATATTTGACGAATTTAGCTAATTTATCGTTGAATCATCATAGGACATTGATGGTACTTGTTGCGACATAAGGAGTGTGACGCATGTTAATTTTGACTCGCCGTGTTGGCGAAACGTTAATGATAGGTGATGAAGTCAGTGTCACCGTACTGGGTGTAAAAGGTAACCAAGTCAGACTGGGCGTCAATGCGCCAAAAGACATTGCCGTACACCGTGAAGAGATTTATCAAAGAATTTTGCATGAACGAACTGGGCATGAACGCATGGGTTATGATAATCACCCAGTCGATTTTGCAGCCCAGGATAGAATGGGTCAAGACCGCAGTGGTTTTGGGGCAGCCAATCATGAGGCCTTTCCCCAAGAGCGCAGTAAACCCTCTCAACCGCGCAACAGCGGTCAGCAAATGCGTCATCTAGAAAACCGTGTGGAAAACCGCGGTTTTGGTCAGACCAACAATAATTTTAACCCAGCTTTTGATCCGTTTGAGGACGATTATTTTAATCGTTAATGACGGTCGCTATTTTGACTTTTGGAGTAATTATGAGCGCTATTGATAAGCTAGAACTATCAAAACTATTAGCTAAATTAGAAAACAAATCACTAGATTTTGCTTCCGTACTGGCTATTATCGATAGTTACTATAACTACCGCCCAACTGATTTTGTCAATGGCGAAGTGCACAATGCGGCAGGTGAAAATGAAGGCAGTGCGAAAGTATTCGGCTTTGCGCTACTCAACCATTTGACCCAACAAGATACGCTAAAACTGTTTGCTGAGCACTATGACAGTGTTAAAGCAGAGCCAAAAGGTACAAACCATGCCAATATCCGTAACTTTAGCTTTTTTGGCTGGCAAGGCTTTTTGATGCAGCGTAATTGTTTAATGCCAAAAGCGTCATAACCTCATCGAAAATACTTAAGTCTCAAAATCTAACCGTTTTTTGCGTCAAACAAGGCAGCCGATGGGTTGTCTTTTTTTATCCAATGGTTTTTATTTTAAAGAATGGTTTTGAGAGACTCATTGGTTATTGGTTTGCCCTTAACTGCTCGCGCATTTGTTTTTTTTGCTCACGACGATGGCGAAAAAAATCCTGCAACAACGCGCGGCTTTGCTCTGCCATTACGCCTTGTTTTACGGTCAAAAAATGATTATAAAACGTCACTTGGCTAAAATCTTGCTGACTCACAATCATCCCTGCTCTCGGCTCTGTCGCTGCAAACACCAAGCGCGATACTCTGGCGTGAATAATCGCTCCTAGACACATGGTGCAAGGCTCAAGCGTGACAAACAGCTCACAATCCGCTGGCAGACGGTAATTATCAAAATATTGACATGCTCGCCTTATTGCCACTATTTCAGCGTGGGCCGTGGCATCATGACTTAAAATCGGTTGATTGTAGCCTTTGGCAATGATGGTGCCTTGATGCACAATCACGGCACCCACTGGCACTTCCCCCCTCTCTCCGCCCTCGGCTGCAACATCAAGCGCCGCTTGCATAAAGGCGTCATCGCTGTCACAAAAGCCTGTTGCACAACAGTTATGCTCACTAGCATTCATTTATGATACCACCCAAACTACTGTGGCAACTGCCAATCTATTGGGCTTTTGCCGTGCGCTATCAGATAATCATTGGCTTTGGAAAAAGGACGCGTGCCAAAAAAACCACCCCGATTGGCGCCAAGCGGTGATGGATGCGTGCCTGTAATGATTAAATGCTTAGAGGTATCAATAAAACGGCCTTTTTTCTGTGCGTAACTCCCCCATAGGATAAAGACACAGTGCTCGCATTGCTGATTGACAGCCTCAATCACCGCATCAGTGAACGTTTCCCAGCCAATACGCTGATGACTGCCGGCCTGTCCTGCTTCTACGGATAACATACTGTTAAGCAGCAGCACCCCTTGGGTTGCCCAATGGGTCAAATCGCCATGTTTTGACGGCGCGATACCCAAATCGGCGGCAAGCTCTCGTAAAATATTTTGTAGACTCGGGGGTTTGGGAATGGCTTTGGGCACAGAAAAAGATAACCCCATCGCTTGTCCCGCGCCATGGTACGGGTCTTGACCCAAAATCACTACTTTAACCTGCGACAATGGCGTCAAATTAAACGCATTGAACATCTGACTACCCGAGGGATAAATCACTTTTTGTGCATGATATTGATCTCGCAAAAACTGGCGAATCTTATCCATATTGCTGCTGGTTAGCTCTGTCGCCAAGGCATGCTTCCAATCGTCCGGCATTTTGACATTGGCTAAAATTTGTTGTTGTTCAGGCGTTAATGTTTTCATGGTTTATCTGCTATCAAAAAATTATAAAAAAAGCCAAAGAATCTCTTGGCTTTATTGTAGCAAATAATTGTCGTCAATAAGTGGAACACTTTGATGCTGTCTATTTTGTACCGACTGATTATTCTGTGAAGGTTTGACGCAGGGTAAAATCGTCCAATTTGACCGCTTCACGGCTGGTTTTTTCAGTGGGTGGAATTACTTGTGCTTCGCCTGTCACTACCGCTTTACCGTCTTGATTGGTCACTTGGCAATCTAACACCACCCATTTTTTGCTATCGTCTTTACTTTTCACCGTCAAGGTCGCGGTTAAGGTATCATCGATATGCACAGGACGACGGAACGACAAACTTTGGTTCAGATAAATTGTCCCCAAGCCTGGAAATTTGGTACCAATCAAGGCTGACAATAGACCTGCTGTCCACATACCATGCGCAATCACGCCTTTAAACTGGCTTTGCTCGGCATACTCATTATCGAGATGCGCAGGGTTGTAGTCATGGGTAACAAGCGCAAATGCTTTGACATCATCTGCTGTCACTTGGCGGGTCATGCTGGCAGTTTGCCCGATACTTAATTCCTCATAGGTAAAATTACTAAAAGTTGTCATTGTCCGTCCTATTGTTCTTGTTGATTAATTTCATAAAAACCACGATTACAAAATCGTTTTGATGATTTGACTATAAGTTTGACTATAGCATAAATTTTTCAAATTTTTATGACAATGACTACGCATTCATGAATCCATCTGACTTTAACAATTACAAATTTTTTATCTTTTTGCTTGACTTGATGAACTGCTAATAAAATCAAGCGTCTAGGATTTTTGCAAAAAAATAGGCAAAAAATTGAAAAAAATACAAGCTAGAATTACAAATTTTTTTAGGCTATATTGTGCGAAATAATAAAACAACCCCTAGATATAGTAGTTTTTTGCAAAACCTTGCAATAATACGGTAATGACTTTGCGATGCTACATACGTGATGTAGCTTTGGCTCAAAAGCGGTATTTAAAAGCGGCACACACACTTACTATACTTTCGGTTAGCTGTTTTACTTGGCATTTTTATCTCACCACCTCTCACTCAGCGCCTTTTTAATACATACACATATGACGTTGATAAACAGGTAAAAAAAAGGAACGTATTATGACTCGTACTGAAGACATCCTCGTGCAAAAACGCGACGGGCGTTTGGAAAAAATTGATTTGGATAAGATTCACCGAGTCATCGAGTGGGCAGCAGAAGGGCTCGATAATGTGTCTGTTTCGCAAGTAGAAATCAGTTCACACATCCAGTTTTATGACAAAATCACCACCAAAAGCATCCATGAAACCATCATTAAATCAGCCGCGGATTTGATTTCTGCAGCAACGCCTGATTATCAGTACTTGGCAGCGCGATTGGCAATTTTTCATTTACGCAAAATCGCATTTGGTCAGTTTGAGCCGCCGCATTTGTTTGACCATGTCACCAAACTGACCCAAGAAGGTCGTTACGATGCGCATATTTTGCAAGACTTTAGCAAAGAAGAATTTGATATACTCAATGACTATATTGACCACAACCGTGATTTGAGCTTTGCGTATGCCGCCGTCAAACAAATGGAAGGCAAATATTTGGTGCAAGACCGCGTCACCAAACAAGTCTTTGAAAGCCCACAATTTTTGTACATGCTCGTCGGTATGTGCCTGTTTGCCAGTTACGACAAACAATATGACAAGGCCGCGCGATTAGATTATATCAAGCGCTTTTATGACACGACCTCTACTTTCAAAATCTCACTGCCAACGCCAATCATGTCGGGCGTGCGTACTCCCTCGCGTCAGTTTAGCTCATGTGTACTCATTGAATGTGATGATAGCTTAGACAGTATCAATGCCACCACCAGTGCCATCGTGCGTTATGTGTCACAGCGTGCCGGTATTGGTGTCAATGCGGGTCGTATTCGCGCATTAGGTAGCCCAATTCGTGGCGGTGAAGCGCAGCACACTGGCTGTATTCCTTTTTACAAACTATTTCAAACTGCCGTTAAATGTTGCTCACAAGGCGGTGTGCGTGGTGGTGCAGCGACCTTGTTCTACCCGATTTGGCATTTAGAAGTGGAAAATCTGCTGGTGCTCAAAAACAACCGCGGTGTAGAAGACAACCGTGTTCGCCACATGGATTATGGCGTGCAAATCAATAAAACGATCTATCAACGTTTGATTAAAAATCAAAACGTAACCCTGTTTTCACCATCGGATGTGCCAGGTTTGTACGATGCTTTCTTTGCCGATCAAGCCGAGTTTGAGCGTTTGTATGAGCAATATGAGCAAGATGACTCCATTCGCAAACGCAGTGTGCCCGCGCAAGAGTTGTTTAGCCTGATGATGCAAGAGCGTGCCAGCACGGGTCGTATCTATGTGCAAAACGTTGACCATTGCAACACCCACAGTCCGTTTGACCCAAGTGTCGCGCCAATTCGCCAATCCAACCTGTGTATGGAAATCGCGCTACCGACCCAACCGCTTGACAACATCAATGATGAAAACGGTGAAATCGCCCTTTGTACGTTATCAGGGATTAACTTGGGTGAAATCAACCAACTAGAAGACATCAAAGAGCCAGCGGAACTGATCGTGCGTGCGCTAGATGCCTTGCTTGACTACCAAGACTACCCTGTCATCGCTGCTAAAAATGGTTCTATGAAACGCCGCACGCTGGGTATTGGTGTCATCAACTACGCCTATTATCTTGCCAAAAATGGTACTAAATATTCAGATCCTACGGCGCTCGGTTTAACCCATCGCACTTTTGAAGCCTTACAGTATTATCTGTTGGTGGCGTCCAATAAACTGGCTAAAGAGCAAGGCGCGTGTCCTGCATTTGGCGATACCACGTATTCACAAGGTATTTTACCGATTGATACGTATAAAGCAGATATTGATGCGATTTGTAATGAGCCGCTACAACTCGACTGGGAAGCACTGCGTCACGATATCAAAACCCACGGTCTTCGCAACTCAACCTTGACTGCCTTGATGCCATCAGAAACCTCTAGCCAGATTGCTAACGCAACTAATGGCATTGAGCCACCACGCGGTTTGGTATCTATCAAAGCATCAAAAGATGGTATTTTAAAACAAGTGGTACCTGAGATTGATAAGCTCAAAGATCAATACGAGCTATTATGGCAAATGCCAAATAATAAAGGTTATTTGAGTCTTGTGGCGATTATGCAAAAATTCATTGACCAAAGTATCTCAGCCAATACCAACTACGACCCAACCAAGTTTGAAGATAGCCGTGTACCGATGAAGGTAATGATTCAAGACTTGTTGATGGCGTATAAATTGGGCGTTAAGACGCTGTACTATCATAACACCCGTGATGGCGCAAATGATGCCCAAGACGACCTAGAAAATGGCTGTGCTGGCGGCGCTTGTACTTTATAAAAGATTATTTAGGGATAATACTGATGGATTATCCCTAGTTTTTATTCAGTGATTTATGTTTAGTAAAAACAAATAAAAATGGCATAACCCGTTAAACTGATTATGCCATTGGTGATAATAGATATTAGCAGTATCTATTATCAGGAAGTTAAGGCTATCGACTTCCACAAGTGGTATTGATAGTAAAATAACTTCTCTAAGTTTTGAGCCTGATATTTTACACGCAATCAATATTCCTTGTTCATCAAAATTACTTGAAGTGATAGTCGTTATTTTCATTTTAAGAAAAATGATGCTATATAAAGATGAAAAAGGTACATATGTTTTAAGGCATTCCTTTACTACTAAAAGTGGTAAGAAAATCGTGTCTAAGAATGGAAAGCCTTTTAAAATCTATATTAGTAATAACAAATAGATTTTAACTCTTAAATTATTTCAATGTAACATCTAGGTTTTTATTATTAAAAGCCTAGAAATTTTCATTGCATGGATTTTTATTACATAGGATGTTTGAACTTGAAAAACCCGTTGATTGTTTATGCCATTTTACTGATGAACCTTACCTCGTGTGCTTCTTTGCCGCAAACATACGACAGTCCGATTCCTATCTATGTTGACTTGGGTGATGCCACACCTGCCACCACCCTGCCCAATTCAAAAGCCAATGCCAAAACTATGAGTCACTAAGGCTTGGTATCAGGCTTGTCTGATTGTGCCAGTTTTTCTGACCCCGCTACTTTATCTTTTACAGGTACAGTATTAGCAAAATTTGAATAGGTAACATCAATCGGTTTGCCCATCATCACACGGCTGGTCGGTAACGCATTTTTGAGTCCCACTTCTTTCATCATCTCCGCGATTTTTAAAATCATATCGGTTTGTTTTTGATTAAAATCCATCGCGCCTTTTACATTGAGATAGCATCGCACTTCAACCAGATACGCGTCTTGCTGAGTGCCAGAGATACGCACTTGATTCCACACACTGTTGGTGTCCGGATGATTAGTGATATAAATTTGTGTTTGCTCCATAAATTCGCGTAATTTATCAATATCGCTATCACGCGAGATGTAGAACACTTGCGAAAAATGAAACATATCGCGCTGCGAGACATTTTCAATACTCATCGATGAGAAGTTACCATTGGGAATCGTTACCACCGTGCGATCCGTGGTGCGCAGACGGGTGGATCGGATACCGATGTCTTCAACCGTACCTTCTTGCGTGCCAAAGCGGCAGTAGTCGCCCACATTCACAGGCTGGTCAGCGACTACCGATACACTGCCGACTAAGTTTTCAACCGTTTTTTGTGCACCCAACGCCAACGCCACACCACCAATCCCCAATGCGGCAATACCTGTGGTTAAGTCGTAGCCTAGATTACCCAAAATCACAATGGTCGCAATCGCAATCAAAATCAATTTTACGACTTTTCGCAGCAGATTTAGGACAGATAGCCGCTCTGGATGATGGTTATTGCTGGCATAGTTTTCTGCACGTTTAAAAATCAAATCCAAAATACGTAAAATCAACCATACCATGGATACCCAAGATAAAATATCGGCAAGGTTAGACGCCATATTGCGCACAACCAAATTAATGCCCACCAAAATCATGGCTTCTTTGATAATCAGCGCCGTCAGCACCATTGCGGCAGGTACGACCACGCGCCCATCAATCGGAAATTGCTTTTCTTTATCTGGGTGGGTCGCTAGATAAATCCGCGTGATAATCATATACAAGATTTGACTAATCAATAGACAGGCGAGATAAGTCGCTATCATAAGCGCAATCACTGCCCCAATATGTCCAAGACTATAGCCTTTAATATCTTTCTCAATCCATTGTTTGGGAATGTACTTTTCTACCAATGTCGGCTGGGTAACGAGTGATAACGACGCAACTTCTTGCAAGGTTTGTTGTGAAATCAGCCAAATATTGGTGCCGTTAGATTGTTTGACACGCTGCATTAAGATGTCGATACTCTTTTTGTCAGCGTCGGGATTATTGATCTCCCCTACCTTATCGAGATTGGGCGCTAGTTTGTCATCGAGATTGCCGGTAGGGTCATTGCTAATTTGAAGCTGCTCGTTGATACGTCCGCCGCTATCGAGTGCCGATTTTAAAGATTCGAGCGTGCCACTGGGGTCTTTGGTAGAACTTAAATCCACATAACGGCTAGCAAGCATCCAATCACTTTTTGCCAAGGCTTGAATAAAGCCTTGCACGCTGCCGCGCGGGGTGTCACGCCCAAAGGTGTCTTGTGGGGTTGCCGTGCCGCTGGCGCTACTGGCTGATTTACTGCTATCAGCCGCCCATGCAGCGGTGGGTTTGACACTGGTGATAACCATGAGTAAAGCAAACAATGCCATCATAAAACAACGGCGGTATAAAGATGGTGCATCAGCATGACGCTGACATTGATTAAGAGACTTTAACAACTGCATAAGCTTCCCAAAATTTGTAAAACGCTCAGACATAGTTAGGCTAATAGTTAGGCTAATAGTTAGCCTAGATGATAACGGCCTTGCTTTATGCTTTAAGAAATCTTAAATTGCAATGCGCTTATTCTGAATAAAGTATTTCGTCTTGTAGGTATAACTGCTAAAATACGCGAATTATTTGATTTTATCAGTTTTAAATTCCAAAAACACTTTTAAATGCATTGAGTTATTATGTTTAATTTACATCCACAACTAGCAAAAGATACTTTTTTGGTGGGCGAATTTCCGTTATCTACTTGCCGCTTGATGAACGACTGTCAATTTCCTTGGTTGATTTTAATTCCGCGTGTGCCCGGTATCAAAGAATTATATGAACTATCCGCCAGTGACCAAGCCCAGTTTTTACGTGAATCCAGCTGGCTATCAAGTCAGCTTGCCAAAACTTTTCAAGCCGACAAAATGAACATCGCCGCGCTTGGCAACCAAGTGCCGCAATTGCATTTTCATCATATCGTGCGCTACCAAAATGACATTGCTTGGCCCAATCCGGTATGGGGTAATCCAGCCATCCCTTATACCCCTGAAGTGCTCAGCCATATGCAGCAGACACTGATGATGGCACTGCGGGGTCATCGTGATATGCCATTTGATTGGCAAATGAACGTCTAAAAAAAATTTTACCACGAGGCACGAGGTAGACAAACTAAATTGCGTGAATCCATTCAAGGTCTTTCGACCAATCTAAAAAGTCCGAAATTCATTGAACTGGCGGCATTTTTTATTTTATTGCTTACCTTAACCTCTCTTGATGTACCGCCTATTTATCATACGCTCAGTATTTTGCTGTTGGTAGCGGGCGTTATTGTCACTGCTTTGAGTGTTATCCGGCCCCATCACTACATTACTTCGGCAAGTGTGTTAACCTTGATGGTGTTGGCAACGGGTATGTTGCAGTTTAACTATATCCCAAGTCTTGCGTTATGGTTGTTGATTTTAATTCGCTTGATTTTTTCAAATACCAAATACACTGTTTCGTTGGTATTATTAACCGTAGCAGTGGGTCTACTTAGTCTGATATTCGCGCACTTTTTATTACCCGCCATTAGTTTGTCCGCCAAGCAAGAAGATATTTTAAATTTTGTCATCGTATTTACCGATATCTTGATTGTTGGTTATCATATTTGTTCTCTGGTGATTCGCTTACGCCAAAAAAATCAAATGCTTACGCAGCAGCAAGCACGGATTGATACCTTGGTCAATGTCACCAATAAATTAACCCGTTTTTTGCCCCCCCAGATTTGGCAACCGATTGTCAAAAATAACACCAAGGTTGAAGTCATTAATCAACGGCGCAAGCTAACTATTTTGTTTTCGGACATTGTTGGTTTTACTGATTTGTCGGATCATATTAGCCCCGACCATTTAGCCAATATTTTAAACACTTACCTTGACCGTATGACCCAAGTGAGCCAAAAATATGGGGCGACCCTCGATAAGTTTTTGGGAGATGGGTTATTGTGCTATTTTGGCGATATCGGTGGTAATGACCGTGATAACGCGATTGCTTGTGCCAGTATGGCCATTGAGATGCGCCGTGAAATGGAAGTACTGCGCCACCAATGGCGATTACTCGGTTTTGAAGGGCTGCATGTACGTATGGGTATCAATACAGGGTATTGTTATGTTGGTAATTTTGGCAGCCGCAATCGTATGACCTATACCGTGGTTGGAAAAGAAGCGAATTTTGCCTCTCGCCTTGAATCTGCCGCGCAAAACAATCAAATTTTAATCAGTGAAAGTACGTTTAATTTAATTGGTCATGTCCATCATTGCCAAACTGTGGGGCAATTTAAATTTAAAGGCTTTCAAGATGCCATGAATGTCTGGGAATTGCTCGAACCCAAAA
Organism: Moraxella sp. CTOTU46711; assembly: GCF_031975715.1. Lineage (NCBI taxonomy): Bacteria > Pseudomonadati > Pseudomonadota > Gammaproteobacteria > Moraxellales > Moraxellaceae > Moraxella > Moraxella sp. CTOTU46711. Next base: position 172,357 of record NZ_DALYMP010000001.1, on the reverse strand, counting down.
GTGAATCCATGCAACAAACCGATTGGGTGGACTTTAGCTTGCCTGGGTTTAACCTGCATTTAAATTTTCATGATATTCGTAATTATGATAAAAATGATATTACTAACCAGCTAAAATCTGCATTGGCGCTTGTTGAAGAAAAGCACAACAAACAATGATGTTGACGGTTTTGGTTCATCTATATTCTTAGCTCAGCTATATTCTTAGCTTAGCTATGTTTAACCATTTATAGACACTAAAAAAGCCGAAGCATTCAGCTTCGGCTTTTTTTATACTATTGAATTAGGCATCAAACGAAGCCAATGCTTGGTTAAATGTCGCACTTGGGCGCATCACTTGGCTTAGTTTTTGTTGGTCTGGTTGATAGTAACCGCCAATATCTGCACCTTGACCTTGAACATCATTTAATTCAGCCACGATTTTGTCTTCATTTTCTGACAACGCTTGAGCAAGTGGCGCAAACTTGGTTTTAAGCTCTCTATCTTGGTCTTGGTTCGCCAATTCTTCTGCCCAGTATTTGGCTAGATAATAATGGCTGCCACGGTTGTCGAGCTCACCGGTACGGCGTGATGGTGATTTGTCGTTATCCAACAATTTACCCGTTGCCAAGTCTAGGGTTTTTGCCAGTAATTTTATCCGTGGGTTATTTTCTTTAATCCCCAAGTCTTCTAAAGATACCGCAAGCGCCAGCATCTCACCGAGTGAATCCCAGCGCAAGTGGTTTTCTTCAACCAACTGCTCGACATGTTTTGGGGCTGAACCGCCCGCCCCTGTTTCGTAAAGACCACCGCCTTCCATCAATGGCACAATTGATAGCATTTTGGCTGACGTGCCTAATTCTAAAATTGGGAACAAGTCAGTTAAGTAGTCACGCAAGATGTTACCTGTGACTGAGATGGTGTCCAAACCACGCGCCACACGTTCAAGGGTATAACGCATCGCACGAACTTGAGACATAATTTGGATATCTAGCCCTGTGGTATCATGCTCTTGTAAGTATTTTTTTACTTTCTTGATGAGCTCATTTTCATGTGGGCGGTATGGGTCAAGCCAGAAGATAGCTGGCATGCCTGAGTTACGTGCACGCGTCACTGCCAGTTTTACCCAGTCACGAATTGGCGCATCTTTGACTTGACACATACGCCAAATATCGCCTTCTTCAACATTTTGCGACATTAGTACTTCGCCTGTTTCAATATCAGTGATATTGGCAACGCCTGCCTCTGGGATTTCAAAAGTTTTGTCATGAGAACCGTATTCTTCCGCTTTTTGCGCCATCAAACCTACGTTTGGTACGGTACCCATGGTCGCTGGGTCAAAGTTGCCATGCCATTTACAGAAGTTGATGACTTCTTGGTAAATACGGGCAAAGGTCGATTCTGGCATCACTGCTTTACAGTCGTAAGGTTTGCCATCGGCTGCCCACATTTTACCACCATTACGAATCATCGCTGGCATTGAGGCGTCTACAATGACATCATTTGGCGAATAGAAGTTATCAATTCCCTTTGCTGAGTCCACCATCGCCAATGCGGGGCGATGTTCTTGACAGGCATGCAGGTCACGGACGATTTCTTCACGGATAGTGGTCGGTAGGGTTTCGATTTTTTCGTATAGTCCTGCCATACCGTTGTTAACATTAATACCTAATTCGTCAAAGGTTTTATTCCATTTTTCGAATGCGTCTTTGTAATACACTCTCACGCAGTGACCAAATACGATAGGATGTGATACCTTCATCATCGTGGCTTTGACGTGTAGAGAGAACAGGATTTTACCTTCGCGGCAATCTTCTAGCTCTTTTTCATAAAACTCGATTAAAGCTTTTTTGCTCATAAACATTGAGTCAATCACTTCACCGTCTTGTAATGCAACTTCGGGTTTTAGCACCAAAGCTTTGCCACTATGGGTGATGAGTTCCATTTTGACTTTACGCGCTTTATCAAGGGTCATTGATTTTTCGCCATGGTAGAAGTCCCCTTCTTCCATGTGAGAGACGTGGGTTTTTGACCATTGTTTCCATTCACCCATTGAATGCGGGTGTTTTTTGGCATAGTTTTTTACGGCAGCGGGGGCACGGCGATCTGAGTTACCTTCACGTAATACGGGGTTTACCGCAGACCCTAAACATTTACCATAACGGGCTTTGAGAGCTTTTTCTTCGTCTGTGGTTGGGTTTTCTGGGTAATTGGGAATCTTATAGCCTTTGGCTTGTAACTCTTCAATACATTCTTGCAGCTGAGCAACTGAGGCACTGATATTAGGCAATTTGATGATATTGGTGTCTGGGTCTTGGGTTAACCGACCAAGCTCAGCAAGATTGTCGGTCACTTGTTGTTCTGGGGTCAGATAGTCAGAGAATTCTGCCAATACACGCGCGGCAACGGAAATATCGGTTTTAGTGATTTCAACGCCAGCAGGCTTGGTAAATGTTTCAATGATAGGAAGTAGTGAATAAGTCGCCAGTAGCGGTGCTTCGTCAGTTAAGGTATAGATAATATTTGACTTTCCACTAGCCATAGAGAACCTCTTTTATATGAATGTTAATTGAGACACTAGATGATGCATCTAGCAGCGTGAGAAATTTCACAGTAAGCATTACTAATTATGGGATAAAATGTGATTGACCATTTTAAACGCAAAGTATACGGTTACCGCATAATGAGTCAATAATGTATCTAGGAATACCTATATTTAGGAGAAAAATAATGCAGATGCGATGTATCCCTATCGATTAAGACAATCCCTTTTTTTGTCATAGTGTACCACAGTATCACAGTGTCGAATATATCCAATCACTGACAGACACCATGGCAATGTCGTCAAATGTATAAATTTTTGGCTTTAAAATTGCTTGGTTATTTTACCCATGAGAAACAATAAGCTTACGCTACATGCCCAATCATCTGGCCGTACGTACCAATTTTTCACTCACTTCTTTTTCAATTAGCGCCATCTTGTTGTTGTCTAAAGGTTGCTGCTCGTTGTTATAGCGCCAGCTATCGGCAGAACGGGTCAGACTGGCAAACCATAATGCCTTAGTATCAGTCGGCAGTTTGGTAAAAGCTAACTCACTAATCACATTGCCTTCATCATCACTGAGCTGACAAGACGCTTGTTTCGCTTTGCTAAGCGCATAGCCGTGATAAGATGACACGATCATCACCACATGAAATACTTGTGGGGGAAGCTTACTTAAAAAAAGCACCATACTTTCTTGATTGAGGTTGACATCATTGACCTTGGTGCTTTGATTGTTGTCAGGGTCTTCTTGGCGGTCATCGATAGCGCCTAATGGTTTTTTGCCCAATAATTCATCGCCTTGATGGCGTACGGATTGCGCTTTATCACGGACATTTTTGAACCAGACAGTTTCGATTACCTCGCCATATCGGTTACAAAGCAAGCAGGATAAGTCTATATCTAGGGCTTGCGTACGTTTTTTAAATTTATTGTAAAGCCCCGATTTTGGCATCTGCGTTTGCTGCCATTGCACGGTAAAATACCACTGCTTGAGTACCACATCCATATATTCGATGGTTGTACCTGTCGCCGTTTTATCATCTTCAAGTTTATCGTCTCGGGTGATTGCTAGCTGATGACTTTTTTGCAAAATCTTGTCATCAGTCATTGAGTTGATTTTTGGCGCTTTGTGTAGCGAATGGTGTAGCGGCAAGGTGCCTGACACTACCGTCTCATTGGTATTTTTATCGGTCAAATTAGGTGAGTTGACGGGCGCTATTATTTCAACCGTTTGCGATGGCGTTGGGTCGGCAAACTGCGTCGAAATAATCTGGTAGGTTTCTGTGGTAGTGCTGGGTGTCAGATTATCGGGCGATTTGGCAGATGTGATAGGTGAATCATCTGTCAAATCACTGTATAAAATCGTGGTTTTTGGCTTGCTAGGCTGCTGTGAGTTGGTGTCGGTGGCAGTGGATTCAAGGGTGTTATTATCAGTATGTTTCATAAGATTCTCGAAAAATCGGACAAAGTAGTTAGTTTACTTGGGCTTTTGTTAATTATTCGCTTATTGTTTGGGCGGTGGGTTGTTGGTTGGGCGTTTGGGTTTCAAAGACGGCGATTGATAAAATCTCAGGCTCGATTTTTCGCAGGCCTTTACCAAAACCACGTAGCCACCATACTAGCTGCGACGTCATGTTCACTGTGGCTGTGATATGCAATCCTTCGTCATCTTCCCAGCTTTGCTGGTCGGTTGATAATGGGCTTTCAAGCAAACTTGCCCCCGATAACGGATGAAACAATAAATGCACTTGCTGCGTGGGCGGCTCGTGGTTGTTTTTTTCACTGTCAGGCATGAGTTTTTGGAACAACGGGTAATTAAACCCCATCGCGCCTGTGTTGATGTAATTGTCTAAGTTAAAATCTTTTGGGGTTTGCGCGTCGCTTGCGCTCACTTCCGCACTTTCAAAACGGTGCAAAGCAAATTGGCGCACATCGTCAGACGCTCTGTCAGTTCGTGAGGCAATCAAATAAATCACCACACCACGCTGCACAATGGCTAGCGGATTTAAGGTGTATTTTTGCGCTTCCTCTCGCCCGCGCGCTTTATAACAGGCGATGAGTTTTTTATTTTGAAACAATGCGTCATAGACGGCGTCTTTGGCAGCTGGATTGACCGATGGCGGGATGAGCGGTTGATTGGCTGACAGGATACGGACTCTATCGAGCCAAGTGTTTACTACTTTGCTTTCCTTAAGTTGCCGATTCGCCAGGTCAAACCACGGAATCAATTCATCCAAAATAGCCGGGGGTAATAGCTGGGTCAAATTATGACGCATCATACTAAACGCTACCGCTTGCGACAAATTCATGTGCGGCAAGCTTTGCATCGGCGCATCTTCTCGCCAGCGCCAACCTTGTGGATTGGTGTTGTTTTTTTCAATCGGAAAACGCGTTGCCAAGGCGTTTAAATCTCGCTGAATGGTTCGCAAACTGATATCAAAACCCATCAAATCAAGCTGTTCTTTGATATGGGTGGTACCGAGCCAACGTTTGCGATCCAGCTGTGAGAGGATTTGCCATTGCCGAGCCGTCGTTGCGGTTGCATTGTTGGCAAGCGATTTACTCATGGCAATTCTCCATACGCAGGTAAAAGACAGATAGTTAAAAAACAGCCAGTTAAAAGACAAACGGTTAAATAATAAATACTAGCCAGCTAAGCGCTAAAGCTTTATCAAAATTTAAAATTTAACACCTTGATACCTTGCATAATTTATCAAAATTTAGCGCGGTATAGGTGATAAATTATATTAACATGTCATTTTATGTCGTTTATCATCTTTATTGGGTGTTATGGTTATCAGATTGTGTATGAATCAGCAAAAACGCTTATCTAGAGGAGTACACCCTTTTTTACCCTTAACTGCAATTTAGTTTGTCCATTAAATAAATTTTTCTCAATCTCATAGAGTAAATGCACTTTTGACACACTGCGATTGATAGCAGACAAAGCTATCGCGTCAAAGTCAGCATTAAACCAAATCGCTTCGATAGTAAAAGGGACATCGGGATACGATAACCATAGTTTTAAATGCCGCTCTTTTAACACCCGATAATCTTGCACCACAAACACCCCATCAAATATCGGTGGCACAAAACCATGTCCCCAAATAGCCAACGTCTGCAAGCTATCTACAAAATCAACCGTGAATTCACCGGCTGTCAATTCGCCATCGCTATATAACGTCTCTGCAAATACCTCATCAGCCACCGCTGCAATTACCTCATCAAACGCTTTACAAAACGGCTCAAAGTTTTTTCGTTTGATTGTCAGACCTGCCGCCATCGCATGCCCGCCAAAGTGGCTAATGAGTTCGGGGTAGGTTTGCGCGACTGATTCAATGGCATCACGGATATGAATGCCTTCAATGGAGCGTGCGGAGCCTTTGATAGGATCATCATCTTCAATCAACGCCGTATCAGCAGGCGCAAACACGATAGCGGGCACATGGTAGCTTTCTTTTAGCCTGCCTGCGACGATACCAATCACCCCTTGGTGCCACTCATCTTGATAGAGAATAATACCGCGCTTGTGGTGCGTTACTTGATTTACAGCATTTTGCTCAGATGGATTCTCAAGCGTCCTTAATACACTATCGGCTTGTTGTCGCATGCCCTGCTCGACTTGGCGGCGCTCTTGATTGAGTTTATCGAGCTGATGCGCAAGCCGCTGTGCCTCCCCCCAATCATCGGTGAGTAAGCAGTCAATGCCAATCCGCATACTATCCATACGACCTGCAGCGTTGATGCGGGGTCCTAAAATAAAACCAAAATCTTGAGCCGTGATGTCTGCTGCCTGCCGACTTGCCTGTTCCAACAACGCCAAAATACCCACACAGCAACGACCTTGCTTGATAGCTTGGATACCTTGGTGCACCAAGATGCGATTATTTTGGTCTAATACGCCCACATCCGCCACCGTGCCGAGCGCCACCAAATCAATATAGCGGCTCACTTGGGTGGTGGATTTATTGGCTTGGCGTCTGACTTTGGCAAGATTGCCTAGCACATAAAATGCCACCCCAACCCCTACCAATGATTTGCTAGCAAAATCACAGCCCAGCTGATTGGGATTGACCACGGCATCGGCGTTTGGTGTCGCCTGCGTCGTCAAGTGATGATCGGTAATAATCACCGTTAGCCCTTTGGCTTTGGCAAGCTCGACCCCCGCATGACTAGAGATACCATTATCAACCGTGACAATCACATCAGGATCATAGGTTTCAATACCTAGCGCAACAATTTCTGGCGTCAGTCCATAACCGTACTTAAAACGATCGGGCACCAAAAACTCAACCTTCGCGCCCATTTCCCGCAACACCCTTACCATCAGTGCCGTGCTGGTCGCGCCATCGCAGTCAAAATCACCCACAATCAGTATTTTTTGCTGCGAATCAATCGCCTTGTCAAGTAGCACCACGGCCTTGGTAATGCCAGTCAGCGAATTTGCAGGTAACATCTTATTAAAGGAGGTGTCTAAATTTGCCACATCTTGCACGCCTCGCCCAGCCAAAATGCGTGCTAATGTCATCGATGTCTGCGCCAAGGGCTGTAAATCACGGGGAATCTCGTCAATATGGGTCGCAATAAAACGGGGAGTCACAGTCAACATAAAATTATCATGGTTGTCAAATAAAATAGATAGAACAAACTAGCATAATGATAGTGAATAGGCAAAATTACAACAGCTAAACGGTGAAAAACATCCCATCAGCTTTCATAGCTATTTGTGCGTTTTGCATATCGTAATAATGCCACTACAAACCATTAGCATTTTTTTGCAAAAAGATGCTTATTCATACGTTTACACTCAGTTATAATCAAACCAAAGAGTCATCACTTACCATTAATGTAATAGCATCACCAACCATTAATGAATAATCATCTCTTGTTGCAAGCGTTTTGCAATACTACCTTTATTATTGATAATTGAAATTTTTTAGAAGGAAAAATTATGTCAGCAGAAAATTTGACCAAAACCATCGACCCAAAACTTGACTTAGAAAAAATCAAACGCGAATGTGAGGCGATGATTAAAAGCAAAGCCAAAATGTCTGCCGTAGCAGCGGTTGTCCCTGTGCCGCTGCTAGACGTTGCGGTTGACGCAGGTCTATTATCAAAATTGCTACCTGAAATCTCTGCTAAATTTGGTTTAATTGAACAACCTGAAGCAGCTGTAGATTTGAACAACGGCGCGCAAATCAACCAACTAAAAGATAAAGCGGTAGATTTTGCAGGGCTAGTGGTGACGCGGAGTATTGCCAAAAAAACTTTTCAAGGCTTTGGTAGCCGTATTATCGCCAAGCAAGTCACCAAATTTGTACCATTTGGCGGTCAATTAGTGGCAGGTACCATCGGTTATTTGATGTTTAAAAAAATTGCTGAAAATCACATCAATGAATGCTACCAAAAAGCTAAAAAATTACAGCAGCAAGCTAGCTAATTGTTGATACGGAGGCTTGTATTAAAACCCCTTTAGTTACTAGAGGGGTTTTTTATTGAAAAATTCTCAAGCTTTAATGAGCAATAACCAACCAAAAGTAATAGCTTATGTAACGATATTTTTCTACAATGTGTCCTTAAACTATTTTTTTGGGTCAAGTTATGCGTTATACCTGTCAGACATCACCACGTTTTATCAAAAAGCCATTTTTTAATATCCATCCAATAACGCAAAGCGTTTTGGTGATTATTGGCATGTCCATGACTGGTGTTAGCGCTCATGCAGCGACTAGCGAAGCTGCTAATGGCGAAGCTGAATCCACCTTGCCGAGTCTTACTTTTACCACCACAGCAACCAAAACGCCGACGCTTGTCAAGAATACCATCGCCCAAACCACCGTGATCGATGAAGAACAATTACAACGTTATCGCGGTCAAAGCGTACTGGATGTGTTACGAGGTAAGGCGGGATTCTATATCAAGCAAAATGGTGGCGATGGTACATTAAGTAACTTTAGTATTCGTGGCTTATCTGCCAAAAATGTCGCTGTGTTGATTGATGGTATTCGTTATACATCTTTAAGTAATGGGTATGCAGAGCTTGCTTTATTACCCGCTGATCAAATTGACCGTATTGAAGTTCTATATGGCGCAAGTGGTTCTAGCTTATATGGTGCTGATGCGACAGCCGGCGTGATTCAAATTTTCACCAAAGGTCAAAATGCCCAACAATCAAATATAGCCTTGACCTTGGGTGCAGGTTCAGAGGACAGCTATAAAGGTCAATTAACGGGTCAATATGTTAATAATGGCACTACGATTAGTTTATCCACAGGTTATGAAAAAACGAATGGGATTAATATCAGTAGTCCAAACAATTCATATGCCTCTTCGATTGATAGCGATAAGGATGGGTTTAATTCTAAAAATATTAGTTTTGTCGCTAAACATCGCTACAACGACAATATTGAAGTTGGCATAACAGGAATGAAAGCCAAATCAAATTCTGACCTTGATGGTGGCAATTATCAAGATATCCATGCTGAACAAGAAAATGGCTCAGCTAATGGTTTTATTAATTATCAACAAGATAAATTTTCTGCCAGTCTTAAATACGGTGAAAGTATTGATGAATCAAAAAGTTATTTTTCAAGCGCACCAAGCGAATTCAATACCAAACAAAAGCAAACCAATCTACAATTAGGCTATCAACTGCCTGTAGGTCAAATTATTGGTGGCGCAGAATATCTCAAACAAAATTTTGATGGCGATGCTAGTTATACTGATCATGACAGAAATACTAAAAGTGGTTTTCTTGGCTATCAAGTTTCGCAACCCAAATATGATGCGCAAGCAAATATTCGATATGATAAGAACACCCAATATGGTAATAAGACAACCTATAATGTAGGCGGTGCCTATCACGTATTGCCTAATACTCGTGTCGGCGCCTCCTACGCTACTGGCTTTAGAATGCCTAGCTTTAATGACTTATATGGACATTCAGAAGGCTCTAGTTGGGATGGCGTCTATTATCCAGGCTATGTTGGGAATGAAAATCTAAAAGCTGAAACGAGCAAAAATTGGGAAGCATTTATTGAACACAGTAATGCCTACCAAACGACTCGCCTAACAGGTTTTCAATCAAAAATTGAAGATGGTATCATTCCTTTGACTTTAGCCTCAGGTGATAAAACTCGCACTAATCGTGCAGAAACAAAGGTTAAGGGTGTTACTTTAGTATCAGATTGGACAGTGAATAATACCCTATTTGGTCTAAGCTATACCAATCAATCTGTTGAAGGTCGTAACGCAACTCAAGGCGAATATACAACAGATAATACGATTCCAAAAAACACAGGTTTACTATATTTAGGTTATAAACAACCAAAATTTGATATCCGCAGTGAACTAGAATATGTAGATGAGCGTCATGATGGTTATTATACCGATAAAGTACTAGACAACTATACACTTCTAAACTTAACTGGTAATTATTACATCAACCCATATTTGACTATCAGCAGCCGACTTAACAATCTCACAGATAAAGATTATGAGACTGTTTATGGCTACCGCCAAAAAGGCATTAATTCCTTCATCTCACTAACCTACCAATGGTTCTAATTTTTATAGCTACAGTACATCAAAGGGCATAGATTTTATGCCCTTTTTTTATACTTCTTTTTTTAGCAATTACGTTTTAACTTTTGCACTATTTTGGTTCAAAATATATCATACTACAATCAACCTGTTGCTATAAATGAGTGATTTTTTAATATCAAATGAATGATTTGCTCCTCATCGTTCCATTATTTATCTGTTGTGAAAATAATCCAGAAATTATTCAATAGTTTGTTGGCATTTAAATTGCACTTTAACCATTGCTCAAATTTGTGGTAGTTATCCAATGACCCATCCTACTTTTTTACATAGTCTCGAATCCAACCAGAACCTGTTTGAGGACATGTTCAACAACCTATTATCGGGGTTAATTATCGCTGACAGCAACTATGAGTGCGTCTATATCAACGCGACGGCTGAGCAGATTTTGTCAGTAAGCCAGCAGCATTTACTTCATAAAAATGTTATCGATATTTTAACCCCCGCAAACTATGAAAAATTACTAACGCAAACATCAGAGCAATCGCATACGGATGATGACCCGATAACCCATAAAAAAACCAAAGCGCAGGCCAAATTGGCGCTGCAAAACCAATTTGAACATACAAAAAAAATGTACCAAGCCTTCATCCATCATGATTGCACCATTTTAGGGCTAAGCGCCCAAGGGATTGGTGCACCATTATTGGTCGACTATGGAGTTTCCCCATTAGAAACCGAGGCGGGTTTTTTCTATTTGATTGAAATTTGGGCAAAAGATCGCGAAAGTCGTATTCAACAAGAACAGTATCAAAATCACCAACATTTGATAACCCGTCAAATGATTCGCAGTATGGCACACGAAGTCAAAACCCCGTTAGCTGGCATCCTTGGGGCAAGCCAACTGCTTGAGAAGAATTTTAATCAAATCATGAAGTCTGATGGGATTGTCCGCTATATTAACGACACCAAGGCGCAAAAGGTCGCCAATTATCTCAGTATCATCATGGATGAGACCAGACGACTCAATAACTTGGTGACCCAATTGCTGGGCGCGCCAAATTTGCCCAACTGGCAAGTAATCAACGTACATGAGCCACTGCAGCATGTACTAACATTGGCAGAAATACAAAACCCCAATATTAGTCTAGTCAGAGACTTTGATTTATCGTTGCCAGAAATCACCGCTGATAAAGACCAGCTGGTACAAGTATTTATGAATATCGTCAACAATGCGATACAAGCGCTCAATGAAAACGACATTGTGTCGCCTAGCATCACGGTAAAGACTCGTATTCAGCACCAACAAACTATTGGCGATATACGACATAAAAGCGTCTTGCGCGTCGATTTTATTGATAATGGCTTGGGTATTGATAGTGAGTTGTTGCCGCAAATTTTTTATCCTTTGGTCACAGGACGCGCTAATGGTACAGGGTTGGGACTGGCACTTGCTCATGACATTATTCAGCGCCATCAAGGACAAATCAGTGTGACCTCTCAGCCAGGTGAAACCCTGTTTACGATTTTTTTACCTTGGCAAATTCGACAAATAACCAAATGACCAATTGATAGTTTAACCTTGATACACCACAGCATCATGACTGATCGGCTATGAATTTTTCAATCAATAATGTTTAAACCAATACAGTTTCCCATATAGGGTTTTTATATGACTTATACCAATAATAAAACGCCAATCACCGAGCCTATTGTTTGGGTCATCGATGACGACCAAGCACTACGTATGATTTTAGAAGATACGCTGACAGATAGTGGGTTTCAAGTGCAAACCTTTGGCAATGCGCAATCAGCGTGGCGGCTACTACAAGATAGTGGGCAAGACAGCCAACCAAAGAGTGACAATAGTGCCCCCTTGCCAAGCGTCATCGTCACCGATATTCGAATGCCGATGATGAACGGATTGGACTTTAGCAGTAAAATCAAACAAGCCTTTGCACAAATTCCTGTCATCATCATGACCGCGCATGCCGATGTGCAGTCTGCGGTGGATAGCTATCAATCAGGCGCATTTGATTACTTACCCAAGCCGTTTGAGTTGGATGATGCCATTGCCATGGTGAAAAAAGCTTGCCTGCAAAGCCAGTCAAACCAAACACAAAAGCGCAGTAAGCCTGAAAACCACAATGACTCTCTGATTCGTGATGCACAGCAGCCGCCAACTGAACCCGTGGCAGCCGAGCCAGAAAAAGCCACCACCAACCCATCGGGCATCATCGGGCAATCGATTGCCATGCAAAAAGTATTTCGTGCGATTGGTCGCTTGTCGCATATGCCGATGACAGTCCTCATCACCGGCGAATCGGGTACAGGTAAAGAGCTGATTGCCAGTGCCTTACACGAACATTCACCACGCAAATCCAAACCATTTATCGCGCTCAATATGGCGGCGATTCCGCATGATTTGATTGAAGCTGAACTATTTGGTCATGAAAAAGGAGCGTTTACGGGTGCCACTACCACGCGCCAAGGGCGTTTTGAGCAGGCGCATGGCGGCACTTTATTTTTGGATGAAATCGGCGATATGCCTTTACCGACCCAGACGCGTTTGCTACGCGTCTTGGCAAATGGTGAGTTTTACCGTGTAGGTGGTCTCAAACCCATTAAAGTCGATGTACGTATCATCGCAGCAACCCATCAAAACTTAGAAACCCTTGTGCAGCAAGGCAAGTTTCGTGAAGATTTGTTTTATCGGCTCAATGTCATTCGACTGGCGCTACCTTCCCTACGTGAGCGCCGCGAAGACATTCCGCTGTTAATCGATTTTTTTATGCAAAACATTGCCAAAAGCATGCATACCTCGAACAAAACCATCACGCCATCTGCCATGCATATTTTGCAAAGCTATCATTGGCAAGGTAACGTGCGTCAACTTGAAAATACCTGCCGCTGGCTCAGTGTCATGACAACAGGACAAACCATTCAGCCCAGTGATTTGCCACCCGAGATTTTACAAGCGTTTGAATCGCAAGATAGCACGCCTATAACTACACGTGAGCCCAAGACACATAAGACACATAACTATCAGCCCGAAACTCAGTTTGAGGCACCTGCTAGCGAACATCCGTCATCTTTGCCAGCTCCCAGTGATAGCCCCAGTGCTAGTTCTAATCTAAGTGCCCATTCGAGTGAGCTGCCAACGCCTTTGCCTGCTACGACAGTCGTACCGACCTTGCACGCACCACAAACTGTCGCAACCGCAGATTGGATCACGCCGCTGCAAGTTTGGGCACAGCAAGCACTGGCTGAAGGACAGTATGACATATTGCAAACCGCTTATCCGATGTTTGAGAAATGTTTGCTTGAAGTGGCACTCGCCCATACTGCTCAGCATAAAGGACAAGCGGCTGACCTACTCGGTTGGGGGCGCAATACCGTGACTCGAAAATACCAACAGTTGATTGAAGGTAGACCCGTTAAGCCATCATGATTGAGACAAGGTCAACTCACCCAGCACTGGTTATCATAAAAAATGGCTGTCAGTCGGTCGTTACTGACTTACAGCCACTATCAGCTTCAAATCCACTCAATCATACCGAGCTTTGGTACGGGGTATGGCATTCAACTCACTCCCCGCCTACGGCCGTTGTCGTTAAACAATTACTACCTCACTTTAGCGCAACCAATCTCGCCCATTTTGAGCAAGAAATTAACGCCCTTCACCATTGCCAAAGTTTAGCGATTGATAGCACCCATGCGACAAGCGGTATTCCCACGCTGTATGCTTCAAACCTTCTAACTGATACCCTGATCTTTAACCAACAGCAGCCGCAGCAACCTGTTAGTCCCTGTCTGGTCATGTCCTATCATTCAGGCGAGACGTTAAAATCTTTGCTGTATGCGCATGCTAAATTGCCCATACTTAATCTTCAGCAAAAAATGACCATTTTTTTACATAGTTGCCAAGTGGTCAACCGTTTACATCAATGTGGGCTGATGCATTTGGATCTCAAACCCGCCAACTTTATTGTAAAACCCAATCTTGAGGTGGTATTAATTGATTTTGGTCTAAGTGATTTTAGTTTTAGTGGTATTGGTTTTAACAATATTGCTCTTACTGATACTAGGGCAAAAAATGACTCTCTCAACTGCAAAACTTACACCGCTGGTACGCCTGCTTATATGAGTCCTGAGCAATTCACAGGACAGCCTGTTGACAAGTTTAGCGACTACTATAGCTTGGGGGTGATATGGTACGAATTATTGACAGGATGTCTGCCTTTTATGGCAAATGATTATCCTGGTTGGGCAATCGCGCATTGCCAACAGCCCGTGCCTTTTTTATGCCCAAATCATCAGTTATCAGAATTTGCTTGCCAAGCTTGCCAGCCTTTTATTGACAAGCTGCTGGCAAAACGCGTGGAAAACCGTATTAATGACTTATCGAATATTATTAATGCGCTAAAAATTTTACTTAACCAATAAAAAAATGCGATTTTTTTAAAAAACCCCTTGCCAAAGCGAAATTTTTCTATATAATAGCCAACCACAAAGACACTGATACAAATATTGAGTCAACACTTTGAGGCAACTCATGGGGCTGTGGCGAAATTGGTAGACGCACTGGATTTAGGTTCCAGCGCCGCGAGGTGTAAGAGTTCGAGTCTCTTCAGCCCCACCACTCAAATCGGTATTAGTTAAATTAACCTGCCTCTCGCAGGTTTTTTTATGCCTAAAATTCCTGTCTATCTTATCTTACCACTGCTTACTGTTAGCCAGTATGTTGCTTACTATGCTGCTAAAAATTTTTTAACTGATTGCCAACTAGCTAATTTTTAACTTGCATCTAGTATTAACTGCCCCATCTCTATAGTTAGCTTGTTTACTGCTAACTATGTTAATTTTTCTACTGCCTTTTATAAGCCTATATTCCTATGAAAATTTTACAATCGCCCTATTATCAACCGCGAAAGCTGCTCAGCGCCTCCTCTGAGCCGCCCTATACTGTTCAACTCATTGAAGACAACATCCAATACGCTAGCAAATATAACCCTTTTGAGTCGCTACTCGATGATATTTTTCCTGGGGTACATGTTGGCAACCATGACATGGTGATTCGCAAAGAGCAGCTTAAAGATTTTGAACGTTGCACCGATTTTACCACCGTCGCCTATTCGCATAAAAATAATACCTTATATGAACGTGAAGCTTGTTATTTTCATCCCAAATATGAAGTGTTCATGCTCACCAATGAAGATTTGTCCAATGACTATGACGAATACATCTTTGAATCAGGTCTGTTAAAAGTCGTCAGTATTTACTATATTTCGACCAATCCGCATTCGGCAGCGAGTGTCAAAAACGTGTTTGATGAATACTTGCAAAAGTATGTGTCGCAAGAGGCTAAAGTATCGATTTTACTTAAAGAAGTCCATGGTTTTGTGTTTAAAACCCATCGTATCAGGCCATTTCCCATCAATTTGGATACCATGTATCACGAGGATTTTCTGCCAGTGCATCAGCATATCAAAGAATCGCTCAATCATGATGGTAAAGGCGTGGTACTGTTGCATGGCGTGGCGGGCTCAGGTAAAACTAACTATATCAAATGGCTAACCAGCCAAGTACCTAATAAAAAATTCATCTTTGTACCCACTACCATGATTGGGTATTTGACTAACCCTGAATTTATGTCACTATTGGTGGATAACAAAAACTCGGTATTAGTGCTTGAAGACTGTGAAAATTACATTGCCGAGCGTAGCATTGATAACGCCAATACCGATGTGGTATCGGCGATTTTGAACATTGCTGATGGTATGCTGTCGGATGTGTTGGAGTGCCAGTTTATCTGTACCTTTAACTCAGATATCTCGAAAATTGACCCCGCGCTACTACGTAAAGGTCGATTGATAGCTGAGTATAAATTCAAAGAACTGTCTGTTGAAAAATCCAACGCGTTTTTGGCATCGATTGATAAAGCTATCACCGTCAATAAACCGCACTCGTTGGCAGAATTAACTAACATGGATCATCTGTCCTATCGAGAGAAACAAGCAGAAAAACCCAAATTTGGTTTTGTGTAATTATTAAGCCTAATTATTAATTACAGTCATTAAACATCATTAGTAGGCATAAAAAAAAGGAGCACAATTGGCTCCTTTTTTTATACTAGACATTACTAAACCTAGACCTAGACCTAGACATTATCGATTTGCTTTTCATCAATGGGCACAAGCTCAATTGCTGTTTTATCGGCATTCATACGAATCGACACCGTACCGCCATTCACCAAATCACCAAATAATATTTGCTCTGCCAATGGTTTTTTGATTTCATCTTGAATCAAGCGGTTCATTGGACGTGCCCCCATAAGACGATCGTAACCTTTTTCTGCCAGATAGTTTCTGACCTCATCATCAATTTCAAGCACCACTTTCTTGTCATCGAGCTGGGCTTGCAGCTCAACCAAGAATTTATCAACCACGGATACAATGACATTTTGATCCAATGGGTTAAATTGAATGATGGCATCCAAACGATTGCGAAACTCTGGGGTAAACATCCGTTTCATCGCCTCACTATTGTCGCGGCTATGGTCTTGTTTGGTAAAGCCCATGCTGTTGCGACTGATGCTATCAGCACCGACATTGGTGGTCATGATTAGTATCACTTGTTTAAAGCTTGATGTGCGGCCGTTATTGTCGGTGAGCGAGCCATGATCCATCACTTGGAGCAGCAAGTTAAATACATCAGGATGGGCTTTTTCAATCTCATCTAGCAATAGTACACAATGCGGGAATTGATTGATTTTTTCGGTTAATAAACCACCCTGATCAAAGCCCACATAGCCTGGCGGTGCCCCAATCAAGCGGGACGCTGTATGTGCTTCCATATACTCAGACATATCAAAACGAACCAGTTCAATGCCTAACAAATTCGCTAACTGACGACTGACTTCAGTTTTACCGACACCAGTAGGACCGGCAAACATAAACGAACCAATCGGTTTATCATCTGGTTTTAAGCCTGCACGTGACAACTTAATGGCATCTGCCAAGTTTTTGATGGCTTCATCTTGACCAAACACCAGATGTTTTAGGTTACTTTCAAGATTTTGTAGCACCGATTTGTCATCCGTTGAGACTGATTTTGGCGGGATGCGCGCAATTTTTGAGATAATGTATTCAATTTGTGGGACATCAATCACCACCTCGCCATCTTGTTGTGCCGCATCAATCACTTTATTATCTGCTTCGCTTAACATAGCTTCAGGCTCGACAACACCATCTGCTGCATGGCTAACATCCAAATCATCGACAAGTGCGTCTTCATCCACCACAGGCTGATTTGATAGCTTGTCATTTGCGACGGCATCAGTAGATTGATTGTTGCCCACACTAGATTCAACATGATTTTCGGCTTGTTTTTGCAGGCGAACAAATGCACCTGCTTCATCAATCACATCAATGGCTTTGTCAGGCAAAAAGCGTTCGTGAATGTGTTTTACCGCCAGATGCACGGCACTTTGTAGTGCCTGATCGGTATAGCTGACGTTATGGAATTTCTCATATTGTTTTTTCAGACCGCGCAGAATATCAATCGTTTCATCAATGGATGGCTCGTTGACATCAACTTTTTGGAAACGACGACTTAAGGCATGGTCTTTTTCAAACACTTGGCGGTATTCGGTAAAGGTAGTTGAACCGATACAACGCAGCTCACCGGATGCCAAAGCAGGTTTGATTAAATTTGACACATCCATATTGCTGCTCATCGATGAGCCTGCGCCAATAATCATATGGATTTCATCAATAAATAAAATCGCATTGGGCTTGGCTTTTAACGCATCTAATAGCGCTTTCATACGTTTTTCAAAATCGCCGCGGTATTTTGTACCGGCAATCAGCGCACCAATATCTAAACTATATACCACACAGCCTGATAATGGTTTTGGTGCTTTGTCATTGACAATCAGCCATGCCAAGCCTTCAGCAATCGACGTTTTACCCACCCCTGGGTCACCCACCAGTAGCGGATTATTTTTGCGGCGACGGCATAAAATCTGCGCGGTACGCTCGATTTCTGCTTGGCGACCAATTAACGGATCGGTGCCACCCGTAGAGGCTTTTTGATTGAGATTAATGGTAAATTCAGTCAATGGGTCTTTATTGGCTTTTTCACCCGTTTCTTCAGTTTCCACGCTCGTCAATTTGTCGCGCACTTTTTTGTCTTGACCATGCGATAGGTACTGGGTCAACTCAAGTCGCGTCACCCCTTGTTTTTTAAGCAGGTACACCGCGTAGGTGTCATGCTCTGAGAACATCGACACTAGCAAATCTGAGCCTTCTACCAAACGGCTGCTGGCAACCGATTGCACATGAAAAATCGCACGCTGCAAGATACGGTCAAAACTGCGCGTTGGTTGTGGCGAGTAATCTTCGTTGATATCGACCGTTGGGGTATGTTCATCAATATACTGGGTCAAATCTTTGCCAAGCTGATCCACATTGACTGCACAAGCCACCAAGGCTTCTACCGCATTTTCATTTTCTAGCAGTGCCAATAGCAAATGCTCGACCGTTAAATATTCATGTGCACGTTGTTTTGCGAGTGTCACTACCAACCGCAACGTGCTTTGTAATTCTAAACTTAACATAAGATGTCCTTAATACTTGTCACCGACGGTTTTTGATTTTACCCTACTTGAAAAATCATGCGTTATCTAATTGATTGGTTTGACGTCGTTATTGCTGTTGATGGTTATTTGCGTTGATGTTTTCTCAAGTTTCATTTGCCGTCACCTCAGCACCAAATATCCTGTTGATATCTGGGTAGTAATGCTAAGTTCGGTTAAAAGGAAGTAAAAATGAAAGATGACAAAATGGGAAAAATCAAAATCATTACGTTTAATATAATGACATTGCTAATAAATTCAAGTGATAAAACGTAGTTAATGGCGGGTTTTAAAATGGCAAAAAATTCAATGATGAATAAAAAATAGAAAGGAGGTGCCACCAAAAATAAAACTGGGTTAATTAGCAAACTGCCACTAACCTTGGGGTTCGATTTGACTCAGTAACGGATAGCCTGCCTGACGCGCTTCACGGTTGACCGTTTGGGCTTTGGTTTCTGCGATGTCTTTAGGGTATATACCGGCAATCCCTTTGCCTTGGTGATGAATGGCAAGCATAATACTGATAGCCGAATCTAGCGTATGTTTAAAATGATTTTGTAAAACATCCACCACAAATTCCATCGGCGTATAGTCATCGTTATACATGACCACGGCATACATCTGTGGTTTTTTAAGTTCAGGGTCGGCCAATAGCACATCTTCAACGGGGTCGGTATTTGGCTCGCCTTCTATGTCGGTCAAACGGGCTGGCAATGAATTTGGTGATTGGCTAGGTGGCTGTTTAGGGGACTGTGTTGGCAACCATGCTGGTAGGTGCCAATCCATATTCGTGGTGGTTGGCTGTGATACGACCGATTGACGAGAAAAATTAAGCGTTTGAAGCATCATTAATTGAACATTTACCTAAGATTAGATTAAACATTGATTATACTACTTTACAGCAGTCGTTGCGGCAGGTTTTTGCGTATTGGCTGTGCTTGCCACTGGCGTGCTATCGGTCGAACTCACAGGTCGTTTATCCGCTTCAGGCGTTTCTTCAAGCGTATATGGCATGTTATCAATCGGCTGACCGAGTTGCCAGTCATACACTTGCTCAGTTTTTTGGTTGCCGGCGGTTAATTCAAGTTTCACTTGTTTGGGTACAAAGTTTTTGGGCATTAAAAAACGCCCGCGAATTCTTGCAATCCCATGAATCGAGTAACTATTGGGTTGCAATGGGACTTCGACCATATTAACTTCATCGAGCAAGGTCAATTTTGGTATCAGATTTTTTGGTTGATTTGACGGATCAACCATACCGACATCAAAGCGGTATTCATAGGCATTTTCTGGCAACGGTGCGATTTTTGCCCCGATGACTTGTAAACTCATACCACCTTTTTTGGCAAGCGAGGTGGTTAAGAATTGCTGACCTTGTTCAAGCTGTAAGTTGGTGACTTTTAAATCTTGAATATCGGTACGCAGTGCTGATAGGTTCGCCAAGCTGATATCACGCTCTTGCTGCGCGGTGGTTAATTGGCTTTGCAAAGCATCAGATTTTAGCTTTAATGATTTGATGTTTTCTGCTGAGATTTCAAGACCTGCGGCGGTTTTTTTCGCTTCTTCAGCGGCAAAGCTTAAGCCGCGATGATAACCAATGCGTTGACCTAACACCAGTGCAATGATGGCAACTAACAACAAACTAACCCCAAACGCAATCAACCACCCAGATATTTTGTTGGGTTGGGTAATATAATTGCGTTGTGCTTCTGGCAAAGATTGAGAAGAGTTATTATCTTCGGGCAAATCCATAGAGATACTCAAATTGAAAAACGATCAAAACATGGATAATCACAGTACTGATGATAGCTCAAAAAGAGTTGATGAATATGACATCCATTAAAGCGAATCCCATTATAAACAAAAATTATGATGAATTCAGCTAAATTTATTGACTGAAAAAATAATAAAGTTAACCCATTTCATCATAGCGTCATATTTTTTTGGCTAAAAAAAATAAAGCAATGCTTGTTATGGCATTAATATTTCTAAATAGGCTGACCATAAATAGCTTAAGAAAACCACTTATTAAAGAAATAACTTAAGGCACGACGGCAACCAACGCCAATCCTGTTTGCTCTGCAAGCCCAAACATCACGTTCATATTTTGCACGGCTTGTCCTGCCGCACCTTTGACCAAATTATCTTGTACCACCAAAATTGTCGCCATTGGGCTATTTTCTAGTGTTTGCACCGCAATTCTTAAATAGTTGCTACCTCGTACACTACGCGTATCTGGGTACATCCCTTTTGGCATGACGTCTACAAAATATTCGTTTTGATAGCTGGTTTCATACAAAGATTGTAAATCTAACGCTTGACCTGCCGCCGTCAACCGAACATGAATCGTGGTAAACATACCGCGAATCATGGGTACTAAATGGGGTACAAAGCGGATATCATGCGGCTGAAAGCGCTTGCTTTGACCCAATATTTGGTCAATCCCTTGGGTAATCTCTGGAGCGTGACGATGACCTGCCACGCCATAGGCGCTAAAACTATCCGAGGTCTCGCTAAATAATAAATTCATTTTGGCTTGGCGACCCGCACCTGAGACGCCTGATTTGGCATCAATAACAATCCAAGGCTCAATCAATGCCTGCTGCTGGCTGTTTTGGGCATCGATTAGCGGTTTTAACCCCAAAATCGCCGTGGTGGGATAACAACCTGGGTTGCCAATGACCTTGGCTTTGGCAATGGCATCACGATTGACTTCAGGTAACCCATACACAGCGTCTTTTAAAATATCGGGGCAAGCATGCTCAAGTTTATACCAAGTTTCAAAATCTTGTAGCGACTGCAAACGAAAATCTGCCGCCAAATCGATGACTTTAGTGCCATTTTCGGTTAAAAATCTGGCATGCTTCATTGCGACGCCATGGGGAGTAGCAAAGAATACCACATCACATGCTGCTAATTTTTTTTCATCCACATCCGAAAACGTTAAATCGGTCACGCCCCGCAAACTTGGAAACATATCATCGACGCGCCTGCCCGCTTCTGAGCGCGATGTCAGCATCGTCACTTGTGCCTGTGGATGACGACTCAATAGTCGAATTAGCTCTACGCCAGTGTAGCCTGTGCCACCGACAATACCTACTTTGATCATGGTCGTCTCCTGATATTATTATTAAAGTTTGTATTCATGCACCGCATCAATAAAAGCTTTGGCATGGTCAGGATTAACCCATTGGTTAATGCCATGACCTAAGTTTGCTATATAGCCTGTTTTGTCACCGAGGCTATAGGCGTCCTGTAACATCAAATGCGTCTGCTGGCGAATATGCTCAGGCGATGCAAATAATGTCGCGGGGTCAAGATTACCTTGCAGCGCGATGCCTGTATGCAGCTTTTTGTGCAATTTGGTCAATGCTTTTTGCTGTTCAAAGACGATGCTGCGGGCTCTATCTAATGGCATTGTCCAATCAAGCCCTAGCGCGTCCGCGCCACTATGGCATTGGGTATCCAACCATAATCCGCCACCTTTGGTAAACAGTACCACAGGTACTTCTGGGTATTTTGCTTTGATCGCCGCGACAATTTTAGTGTTGTAATGGTGCGAGAATTCAACAAACTGGCGATGCGCCAATGCCCCGCCCCAACTATCAAAAATTTGTACTAACTGCGCCCCTGCTGCTATTTGCGCTAGCAGATAATCAATCACGGCATCGGTGATTTTAGCGAGCAGCGCATGCAAGGTGTCAGGTTCGCCATACAACATGGCTTTGGCATAGCGGTATTCTTTAGAACTACCGCCTTCAATCATATAGGTCGCCAGCGTCCACGGACTACCTGAGAAGCCAAATAATGGCGCGCGACCTGCCAGCGCATGACGAATACTGGTCACCGCTTTCATCACATAGTCAAGTGCATCTGCCATCGCAACGGTTGGCAAGGCTTCAACCTCTGCCATGCTTCTGACAGTTTTGTGAAATTTGGGACCTTCTCCTGCTTCAAAATACAGACCCAAACCGAGTGCATCAGGAATGGTTAAAATATCACTAAACAAAATCGCCGCATCCAACTCAAAACGGCGAAATGGCTGAATGGTGACTTCCGTCGCCAAATCAGTATTTTTGCATAGCGATAGAAAGTCACCGGCTTGGGCACGGGTTTGTTTATACTCAGGCAAATATCGACCGGCTTGTCGCATCATCCACACAGGCGTTACATCCACAGGTTCAAAACGCATGGCTCTTAAAATACGGTCATTTTTTAACATCGGAAAATTATGGATCATGTCATTGCCTTTAAAAATAATCTTGGGTAAAAATACTATTGAATCAGTCTAAAAGTAGTTAAATTTCAATCAAAAATTGTCGAAAATTATACGATAATCGCCATATTATCACGATGTACCATCACGTGGCGTTCCTCATTTTTACCCAAAATCGCTTCGATATCGCTATTGCGTTTGCGAGCAATGCGCTTAGCTTCACTTGATGAGAAATCCACCTGACCGACTGCGATACGCACCCCTGTTTTATCAACACACTCCACCACATCGCCCTCATCAAAATCACCTTGCACTTCAATCACCCCGACAGGCAATAAGCTTTTGTTATTTTTAATGATGGCATCTACTGCGCCATCGTCAATCACCAAGCGACCTGCCATACGCAGATGAGCGGCTAACCATTGTTTTTTGGCAATGCGTTTATCATCGTCATTAGTAGTGAGCATCGTACCTAAGGATTCTCCTTTGACCACGCGATTAATCACGTTATCGATGCTGCCGCTGACAATCACGGTGGGACAACCACCCATTGCCGCAAGCCTTGCTGCACGAATTTTGGTAATCATCCCGCCACGACCCAATTTGCCGCCATCTCCCGCCACGTCAAACAAATAATCTGCCATTGCCCGTTCGCTCTTAATCAACTTCGCATCCGGGTTGGTGCGAGGATTATCGGTGAATACGCCTTGCTGGTCGGTCAATATAATGTATAAATCAGCTTTGACCATGGCTGCCACCATCGCACCTAGACTGTCATTATCACCAAATTTGATTTCATCGACACTGACAGTGTCATTTTCGTTAATGACAGGCAGCACGCGCCATTCAAGTAGCTGATTTAACGTACTGGCGGTATTGAGATAACGATTCCGATTGGCAAGATCGTCATGTGTCAGCAGTAACTGCGCGCTTTGTACACCATACTGAATCAACGCCGACCACCAAGTTTCAATCAAGCCCATCTGCCCAATGGCGGCGCAGGCTTGCAAGGCTTGTAGTTTTTTGGGGCGTTCTTCCAAATTCATCCGCACCACCCCTTCCGCCACTGCCCCTGAGGACACCAGCAATACTTGGTAACCTTCATTATGCAGCTTGGCAATTTGCTTCGCCCATTCATAAATTGCGGTGCGATCCAAGCCTTTACCATTATTGGTCAGTAGCGATGAGCCAATTTTTACCACAATGGTGTTGGACTTAAGGGCTTTTTTAGTTGAGCTAGGTGAGGCGTTGGCAGTCATAAGCGGTCAAGTGCAATTTTTTAATCAAATGAAATGCCATAATGGCTTGGCTGAGCATTGTAACAATTTTTACTGGCTTTATAAATGCTAATTCGATGCCGGTAGCCGTTAAATATCACATGTTTTTATCATACGCATTTTTATCCCAATCAAATAGCAACCATTGAAAAAACAAATTGAAATTGTCAACTAAAAAATATCGACTTGAGGTTTTCTCAATTTAGATGAGGATAACTTGCCATCAACTTTGCTTTTATATAAATTTGCTCATCTTCATGTGCTACTGGGTTTATCAAATTTATGAAAAGAGCTGTTGTCACCACCTCCTCATCTTGTCTTGAAGCCCTTGGATTGTCGCAAGGCATGGACATTCTGCGCTTACACGTAAACATCAATAACGTTGATTTTATCGATGGTAAAAATATCACCAGTGAGCGCCTAGCAACCATCATGAAAACCAACCTCAAATCGGTGGCGAGGACATTTCCGCCATCCATCCATGAGATGCATCTATTATTTAATGATTTGATTGCTCGCGGGGTCACTGAGGTATTTGTTTGCGGTATCTCGTCCAAATTTAGCCAAACTTTGCCCATGCTAGAAGAACTCAAAGTACATTATGCCAATCGTCTGCACATCTTTGTGTATGACACCAAAACACTTAATATTGCTGAAGGGGCGCTGGCGTACGAGGCAAAAGTGTTGATTGAGCAAGGTGAATCGTTTGAAAACGTGGCAAAAAAACTTGACGATTTGCGACATCGCAGTGAGTTTTTATTTACCCTCAGCGACTTGGACTATATTATTCGCAACAAAAAATTGTCCGCCCCTGCCGCCTTTGTCGCCAACTTATTTGATATCAAACCGATTATGCAAATTAATCAAATTGGCGAGATTGTCGCGGTAGAAAAAGTGCGTAAGCTTGAAAAAACCCTGACTACCATGGGAAAAACCGTCGAAAAATTTGCCGCAAATCAACCAGCGTTTATCTATTTGACAGATACGGGGCATCATGAAAGCACCGAGTATCTTAAATATTTATTGGCGACCCATTTTGGTTGGCATGATTTACCTGTCATTCGCGTGTCGACCATTTCGCTTGCCAATCATGGCTTGATGGGAACAGGCATTGGGGTGTTTTATGGTGAATTACCCCACATTGTCAAAGCATTAAAAAAATGACCCGTCCTTATCTAAATTCAGCTAATAAAAAAGGTTAGCCTGCGCTAACCTTTTTAAAGCTATTTCAATCACCGCTAAGGTGCGTAGACCACTTCCACGCCATCATCGTCATCGTAGTCGTCGTCATCAAAATCATCTTCATCCAATGCGCGACCTTCACGCTCAGCTTTACGTTTGGCACGATACGCTTCTTTTTGCTCTTCCGTATTGGCGCGCACTTCCGCTTCCAGTCGTTCAAAACGCAACCGCTGACTTTCAGCAAAGTCAGGATCGGTTTCTTCCATCTCGCGCTCTTGTTCGATTTCGTTCATCAAATGCCAAACCACGGCATCAACCCCTTCCCCTGTGAGCGTGGAGGTACGAAAAACCATCCCTGTCCAACCAAGCTCTGCCACGATGTGGGTACAAAGTTGGTTTAATGCCTCTTCAGGTACTTGGTCGATTTTGTTTAAAATCAAAATCTGTGGCAATTTTGACAGCTCTGGCGAAAATTTTTCTAACTCATTAAAAATCACTTGGGCGTTTGCCACAGGGTCGCTACCATCAATGGGCTGTACATCGACAAGATGCAATAATCGACGGGTACGAGCGACGTGTTTTAAAAAGCGAATACCCAGTCCTGCCCCTTCAGATGCCCCTTCAATCAGCCCTGGAATATCTGCCATGACAAATGAACGGTGTTTGCCCACATCCACGACACCTAGATTCGGTACCAGGGTGGTAAACGGATAATTGGCCACTTTGGGTTTGGCAGCAGAGACTTGACGAATAAAGGTGGATTTACCCGCGTTTGGCAGACCAATAAGACCGACGTCAGCCACCACTTTTAGCTCAAACTTCAAGACTTTTAATTCGCCTGGGAAACCTGGGGTCGCCCGTCTTGGTGCTTGATTGGTGGAGGTTTTAAAATGGGTATTACCTTGCCCGCCGTCACCGCCTTTGGCAATCCTCGCTGTCTGCCCTTTTTTGGTCAAGTCCGCTAAGACCTCACCTGTTTCGGTATCAACCACGGTGGTACCGATGGGCACAGATAGATAGATATCATCCGCCCCACGACCTGAACAGTTTTTAGCCCCGCCATTTTCGCCGCGCTTGGCATCATAGCGACGCGTAAACCGGTAATCGACGAGGGTGTTGGTGTTGTCGTCGCAAACCACGTACACATCCCCGCCTTTGCCGCCATCCCCGCCATCGGGGCCACCTTTGGGCACGTATTTTTCTCGGCGAAAACTGACGATACCATTGCCGCCGTCGCCTGCTTTGACTGTTACGATTGCTTCATCGATAAAACGCATTGAAGACTTTCCTTAAATTCTTGAATAACCAATTATTATAACTGATTAGCGGATATTTTAGTTAAAAGTTTTAAATAAAGGAATTTTTTCATCAATACCCAATAGCAATTTTGACTGGTTTTCCAAATCACTTTGCTCATTTTTTCTTTGCTCTAAGTTGGTGTAGGAATAACTGTAATCAATTAACTTCTGTCTTGTACCTTTGAAGAAATCATAATAATCGTAATAGCAATCAAACATAAATCGCTCAAAATCATTGTCGATTAAATAGATATCTGTTTCATCAAATTCGCCTTCCGCAAAATCAGTTTCTAGCTCTTCGGGTGTTGCTAAAAGTGCCATCAAATAAATATCTTCTGTCCATACAATTTCATAATCTTTTTGATTAGCTTGTAGATGTAAATAGTAATAATGACAATGTTGGGAATCTGCAATAAAAGGAATTAAGTAGCCATTTGTATAGGGACAAAAAATGACCGATTTATCCAAATAAAAGAATCCATCATTACTAGATAAAAATTTTTGCCAATAAGTTGGCGTGTTAAAAAAATCAATAAACGAATTTGGCAATATTAAGCCTAAAGAATTACATTGATTTTTAACTTTTTCAAAATCTTCTAAAAGCCTTGATTGTCTTTCGGACCCCATATTGTAGTCAAAACATGGTTTATTATTTAACCAAGCCCAATTACGTTTATTCTCCAACTCATCGTAACTTCTATTTTTTTTGGAATTTTCTTTAAATTTCATTTTTATGTTCCTAATTTTTATAAAAAAAGACAGTCAAATGACTGTCTTTTTTTACACCTAAAATCAAACTAGACATTTTTCGCCATGGTTTCAGCGACACGTAGTACTTGGGTGCTATAGCCCATTTCGTTGTCATACCATAGGTACATCACCGCACGGTTGTCTTGAGCAAGCGTAGATTTGGCGTCCCAAATCGCCACTTTTTCACAGCCCACAAAGTCGGTAGAAACCGCTTCATCCGAATCTGAATAAGCAATTTGTGCTTGCCATTGTTCGCTCTCAGTGGCTTCTTTGATAAAAGCATTGAGTTCATCGCTTGAATTGACCGGGTTTTTGAAATTCAAATTCAAAATCGCAAGGCTCACGTTTGGCGTTGGTACACGTACTGAGCTACCTGACAATTTTCCTTTTAATTCTGGAATCGCTTTACTGACCGCTTTGGCAGCACCTGTGCTTGTCATTACCATATTTAAGGTTGCAGCACGCCCACGACGCTCGGCTTTATGGTGGTTATCAACCAAGTTTTGGTCATTGGTGAACGCATGGATGGTTTCCATGTGACCATTTTCAATACCGTATTTATCGTTTAAGAGTTTGAGCGTAGGGGTAATCGCATTGGTGGTACAGCTTGCCGCTGAAACAATGGTATCACTGCCGATGGTGTCATCATTGACATTATAGACGATGTTTTTGATATCGCCTGACGCTGGGGCAGTCAATAGCACTTTTTTGGCACCTTTTGACTGTAAATGCTTGCCAAGACCTGCTTCATCTTTCCATTTACCGGTGTTGTCGATGATTAAGGCATTGTCAATACCATAAGACGTGTAGTCGATTTCGCTTGGGTCAGCAGCATAAATGACTTTGATAAAACGACCGTTGGCGACGATACCACTGTTTGCTTTATCGACCACCACTGAGCCATCAAACCAGCCATGTACCGAGTCACGCTCAAGCAAGCTTGCACGTTTTTCCAAATCTGCTTCGCCGGCTGGACGAACGACGATGGCTTTTAATTGTAAGCCTTTGTCTGAGGCAGGACGGCTCATCAGCAACCGAGCCAAAATACGACCAATACGACCAAAACCGTACAACACGACATCTGTCGCAGGCACTTCGTCACCGCTGGTAAAGCTGTCGGCTTGTTTGCCTGCTTTGAGCGCTTGACCCAAGTCCACCGTGGTATGGCTTAGATTTTGGTCGTTCAACGCGGTGGCAAAAGCGAGTGTATCAGCGATGTTAAGGGCGTTTTTATCATGATGGGCGATGATATCAACAAGGTTTAGCGCAATGCGGTTGCCAAAAAACAGCACGTTGACGCCTTTATTGGCTAGGGTATTTAGCTCAACTAATAACTGAACCGCTTGGGCTTCTTGATTTTTGCGAGTAGTGAGGTGGTCTTGGTAAAGATTGGCAGACATAGTATGACCTTTTTTTGTGAAGGAAAAATAAAATCTGTGGAAAATGCAGCAAAAATAAACGCCTAGATTGTAACGGAATTTAGGCGTTTTAGCAATTTTAAAGCAGGGTGTTTCAGCTAGCCAGCTTATCGGCTATTTTGTACGGTTTTTTGCAATTTACTAACATCATAGCCTTGAGATTTTGCAGTAGCGACCATTGTTTGATAAGTGTCTTCATCCATCGTGGGTGTACTCGACAAAATCCACAAGTATTTTTGATTTGGCGTACCCACCAACGCATGATTATAATTGGGGTCTAAAGCAAGCACCCAATAGTCAGCTTTACCCACAGGCAACCAACGCAGTCCTTGCGGCAAGAAAGTAACTTTGAGTTTACTGCCACTGTCGCCATTTTTGGTGGCTTCACCAATGCTTTGCATGAGTTTGCCATCTTTGCCCATACACTGGTTATTGACTTCCACCTTGCCTGTCGGTTGTAGGGTGTAAGTGGCGGTGACATCACTGGCACAATTACGCTGAAAAAACATCGGCAAACGGGCGATTTCGTACCATTTACCCGCATAACGGTTTAAATCGACGCTTTGCACCGCCTGAGCTTTGCCAACGCTTGTGGGCTTGGCGGTGGTTTCGGTTGTCGGTGTGGTAGAGCAAGCACTCATCGCAATTAATGTACCTGCAATACCTGCCGCTGCTAGCGTTTTTTTATTCATTATTTTCATTGTCTATATCCCCTTATTTTGCTCAGTCTTATTGCGCATTAAAGTAATCATTTTAGCCTAAAATAAACGCTCAAACGGTGACTATTGGGGCATTTTTTGTCAGCCAGTTGTTACAATGAATGCGCTATTGTCAAACAGCAACGCCCAAACAGTCATGGGCGTTTTTCATTAAGTTAAAGATTGTACACAGTGTAACCAACAAACCGACTAAGTTAAAAAGCATAACGGCTAAGTAAAAAACAGCTATGCAAAAAATGATTGCAGTTTTTTGACCCGTTGCAATACAACAAAGTCCAGTATCGCTATCATCCCTATCGCCATAATCGCTGTCGGAAAAATACACGCCACCACGAGCAATAGCCCTGCAAATGGCCAAGGAATAGGCAGTTTTTTGCCAGATGCGGGCGGTTGTAAGCCTTTGGTATTGGCGGGGCGGCGTTGCCACCACATCACCAAACCACTGATACTGATCACTATCACCGCTAGACAAAATAACACATTTGCCAAGATACTTGCCCATCCCATCGTACCCATATGCAAGGCAAGTCCTGCTGCCATAAATTTGCCAAACGCATTGTAGTCTTGATAGCGAATATCCGCCAAAATTTTGCCTGTGTAGCGGTCAACATGAACGGTGCGGTCAGCCATCGGATGGGTCATATCATAACTCATCGAATCTTGGCTCATCGTCCATACGCCTTTGTCGTCCTGCGGTAAGTTAATTTGATAACGTCCGACAAAACCCAACTGGCGAGCGTAATTATCCACGCTATCAAGCGTAATTGGCATACCCGTTTGCAAGCCTTCTTTGCCTAGCGAGGTGCCACTACGGGGCATTGGGGTGAACTCCAGTACCCAAGGTACTTCTTTGGTCTTGCCGTCATTGAGCGTATTGCCATGGGTGTGAACGTGCACCGCTTGCTCACCCGCCGCCCCGTGGATATGCCCTTGCATGGATGGTGGCAAAGTGGCAGGCATCGCTTGCGGTGGCGAATTGGGCAATACAGAAACAGGGGTCGGCTCCACACCCCATTTTCCTGCGGGAAACTGATTCCACGCTTGCACCATTTTTTCACCCCAAATCCCTGCCCACGCCAAGCCTGAAATACAAAAAAACAGCAATACCAACGCCACCCAACTGCCTAGCGTGGCATGAATAGTGCGAAAGGTTGAGCGTTTTTTTAGGTCATCGATTTTATTGGGTATTAGCATCTTTTGCACGGAAGGTTTTTTTTGCCACCACAAAAAAATGCCTGTAATAATCAGCAAAATCGTCAAAGAAGCGGTCAACTCTTGGATAAAATCGCCAGTTTTGCCCATCATCAATTCGCCATGAAGATTGTCCAATTTGTGATACAGGTTACTTTGGCGAGGAAAAGTTGTTATTACTTGCCCTGTATAAGGATTCACCAAAACCATATTATCAATATGTTTTTCTAGCGATTTAACCCGAAACAATGCCACCGTATCTTGACTACGTGGGGCGGTATATTGGGCGACTAGCCCGTCTTTAGTATCTGGCAAAGTCGCAAGGGCGTTTTTGGCTTGGGTGGAAATCGGTACGCTGGTGGCTTCTGGCAAGACCTTGACGCGGTCATTGTCACGCCCCGTGGTGTTGGCAAGCAGCACCATGCCAAGCCCTGTGGCCGCCAAAACTATTAAAAATGGGGCGACAAATACCCCTGCATAAAAATGCCACCGCCAAATGGTGGTGTAATAACTGGAGATTTTAGATTTTTTCATAACATTTCACTGAAGTTGTTTAAATAAGGTTATTGCAACAGCAAACGCTTCTCTTAAATTATTAAGAAAAGTCATTGGCAGCAAACGAATTAATAACAAAGATCAGGGTGAAATGCTGGCGAAGCGCGGCTTGGTGGGCGCAAAAACGCCACAAAGCGCCGAGACAATGCGCGATAAAGCGCCTGTAACAAAATCGTGTAGGCTAACAACAAGCGAACCACAAGCTCAAAATCAAACTTTGGCATCTCAAACGCCAATAACGCCAGACAAATATCACAATCATGTGATACAGCGTGGTCGCTATCCAAGTCGTTTAGGGGGTCGTTTAGCGGGTCGGCTTGACGAGTTTTATGGGTTAAATCTTGCTGAGCATGATGAGTAGAGTGGGTATGGTGATGCGCATGCGGCTGTTGGGATAAATCTTGAGAAGATTGGTGGCTTAATTCGTGGTTTAATTGATGGTTTAATTGACGACTTACAAGCAGCGGCTCGAGTTTGACGCACAGCCCATGTCCCAATGTCACCTTATCCAGCCATAAAGGCGCAAGCAGCGGTGACAGCTGCATGAGCCACGCAAAACACGCCAATAGCATCCCCATCGCCATAACGCGGGAGGATAAAAAATGATGTTTGGCGAATTTAAACCATAGGATTGGCATATCGCTAGCACTAGCCACAAAATATGTAACAAAATTGTAACAAAAAATCAACCTGTTGGCTAGTTTTTATACCCTGTCGACCAATAACCGAATACCCGCGATTCCCATCGCCCCATGCTCATAGGCGGTGGCTAAATCTGCCCGCCCCACCCCGCCCAGCGCAAACACCGGCACATCACAGATTTTTGCCAATTCCCCCAAAGTTTGCCAGCCCATGCCCCCACTTTGAAAGGTTTCTGGGTGTGTCGGTGTGGCTTTCACAGGCGATAAAAAACAGCCCATGACAGTATGCGAGGTTGACAAGGTATTTAATCTGCTTAGGCTATGTTGGTCATGGCAACTGGCAAAATAGCGATAATTTTTTGATAAATTTAAGAAATCCAGCGTGACGAGTTGTTGGTGATTCAAATGCACCATGCCGTTTTTTAACCACGCATCTAATCGCTCAGGCAAGCGCCCAAATAAGCGCTCAACTGTTGCATATTGAATAATCGGGGTGATATCCGCCCTTATCGTGAGTAAGCCATCAATCATAGCGGTGGCATTTTCATCGCTGGTTTGCGGGCGAATATAACAATGGGCATCGTGGGGTAGTTTTTGGCTATAAAAATCAACCCACTTATCCATACTAACGAAACTATCTAAAGACTGCGTGATATAAATCGCACTGGGCAATTTTAACCAATCTAAAACGCGGGCATTGGCATCGGGCAAGGGGTACTGATTGGCAATTAAGTCTGACTGGTGAACCCATGTGACGGCTTGACCTTCCTTACCTTTACCCTGTTGTAAACCATCAAACTGCGCCTGACTCACTTGAATTTTAAAAACGTGCAATGCCACGGTTTTATCAGCATAATCATGGCGTATCACCCCCATTTTGACTGCGGTATTTTGCGCTATATCCAAGCCAATCTCTTCATGGACTTCACGGATTAACCCTTGTGTTGGGGTTTCATCTGGTTCAATTTTTCCCCCGACAAACTCATAGCGATTGCCTTGGTGTTGACTGGCATGGCGAAATCCCAGTAGATATTGATTGTTAAAATGTATCACCGCGACTGCCACATTAACGACTTTTGACATATTTTTCTCAAACTGTTGATTGTTACCCATTATAAAGCATTAAATTTGATGAAAAAGTGAAAAAAGTCACTTGACGACCCATTAAATATAAATGATAATCATTATCAATTAAAAACACTATTCGCCCATCTTACAGAGAAAAGGAGTATCCCATGCTACACTTATTAAATCGTGCCAATCTCATCCAACAAAGTTCCTTGCCAACACTATATTCCAATCATTTATTTGCGCTGACCAAGGAGATTCGCATTCAGCATGACGGCGAAGAATACCGTCTTCGATTGACCCGTAATAACCGCCTAATACTCACCAAATAGTGACTTACCAAATAATCTCGGTGAAATTGTTAATAAAAAAAGCCAATCTTCCTCAGAGTGGCTTTTTTGGAGGGCTAAGTTGATAGTTACTGTTGCCAGTCACTGTGCCCAGTTACCGTTAACAATCGCCTGAATTAACCCATGCGAATAGCCCCGTCCAAACGAATGACGTCGCCATTGAGATAGCTATTTTCGATGATGTGTGCCACCAATTTAGCAAATTCTTCTGGGTTGCCCAAACGTTTGGGAAAAGGCACGGCTTGCTCAAGACTGGTACGGGCAGCTTCTGGCAGGCTTGCCATCATCGGTGTGCCGAACACCCCTGGAGCGATGGTCATGATACGTATTTGATGGCGCTGTAGTTCACGCGCGAGTGGTAAAGTTAAGCCCACCACACCTGCTTTGGATGACGAGTAACTGCCTTGCCCGACCTGACCATCGAATGCGGCAATTGAAGCGGTGTTGATAATGACACCCTTATCTTCGTTGCTGTCTGCAGTATTCTTTGCCATCGCCGCCGCCGCCAGTCGCGCCACATTAAAAGTACCGATGAGGTTAATCTGGATACCACGGGCAAAGGTGGTTAAATCGGCTGGATTGCCTTCTTTGTCCAGTAATTTTTGCACCACCACGATACCGGCACAGTTGATTGACCCTGATAATTTACCAAATTTGCTCACACCCGCCTCAATCGCATTTTTGACATCTGCTTCGCTGGTGACGTCACATTTTGCAAAAATCACGTTGTCGCCCAATTCAGCCACTAATTTCTCACCGGCTTCTTGGTTGAGATCAGCGATGATAACATTTGCGCCTTGCACCACCAAATAGCGGGTTGTCGCTTCACCTAGACCTGACGCACCGCCTGTGACCAAAAAGGTATTATTTTGTACTTGCATTATTTTTCCGTTAACCTGTTATTTTTTGTTGATAAAAAAAGCCTATATAACGCTAGCTACTCTTTTGCATAGGGATAAAATTTTTGTTAGTGCGCCACGCTCATGCTACGCAGCATAAAACGTTGCACTTTACCACTTGGGGTTTTTGGCAAGGCATCGATAAACTCAACGATACGTGGATACGCATGGGCAGATAACCGTGCATGCACCAAGCTTTGGATATCTTTGGCTAACTCGTCATTAGCGGCATATCCGTCTTTGAGTACAACATAAGATTTGATGATGTGGCCGCGTATGTCATCTGGCACACCAATCGCCGCCGTCTCCGCTACCGACGGGTGTTCCATTACCGTGTTCTCGACATCGGTAGGACCCACGCGATACCCTGCGGTGGTAATAATATCGTCATCACGCCCGACAAACCAAAAAGTGCCATCATCATGCTGTTCGACCATATCGCCCGTCAGATAATAGCCTTTTTCAAACGGATTTTTTTCGTTCCACGTATAGCCTTGGAAAAATAAGGATGGCGAGTTCGCCACATCAACGGCTAGCTGACCTTGTATGCCTGCCCCTAGTTCATTAAAGTTTTCATCCAGTACTGCCAAGCGATAACCTGGCAATGGCATACCCATTGAGCCAATTGGCTGATCATGGGTTAACTTATGATGACAGCAGCACGCCATCCCCAATTCGGTTTGTCCATAATGGTCAAGAATAGATGCGCCAAGATGGTCATTAATCCACGTCACCACTTCAGTATTTAACGTCTCACCCGCTGAGCTAATACGCGTCAATAGCGGTAACTCATCAGCTTTATTGTCAAAAACACCACTTGATTTCATCATACGAAATGCGGTGGGCGATGAGGCTAAATTAGTGATTTTATGGTTTTTGATAAAATCTAATGTATGCTTGGCATCAAACCCTGACTCATTAAAGTGGGTGGTGGCACCGACTAGCAAAGGTCCTGTAATCGCATAATACAAGCCATAGGCCCAACCTGGGTCAGCCATGTTCCAAAACTGATCATTATCGCTTAGACCCACCGCGTGTACCATATACAAATAAAATGCGGTTAGCGCTTTAAGTGGTACTGCCACACCTTTTGACTTGCCCACGGTACCTGAAGTAAACATTTGCAAGAAAGGATCTTCCCCTGTTAGCATCACAGGTTCACAGTCTTCCCTTTGCGCTGCCATTAGGCTATCAAAATGCCAATCGCCATATTGTTTGGCAGCTTGCTCGCTGCCCACCATTACCATGTTTGGTAGTGGGTTTATGTCATTGAATTTTTCACGGTTATGGCTGTCGGTGAAAACCACTTTGGTAGCGGCTTTTTCAAGGCGGTATTCAATCGCTTCGACACCAAATGCAGTGAACAATGGCTGATATACCGCACCGATGCGCCATGCACCCACAATCACTGCTAACAAAGTCGGTGTACGCGGCAGCATGGTTGATACCCGATCGCCTTTTTTCACCCCCAAAGAAGTGAGCAGATTTGCCATTTTACCACTTAGTTTATCGAGCTGCGCGTAAGTGATTTTATGGATATTGCCTTGGGTGTCTTCATGCACTAGCGCAACTTTATTTGCCTTATCAGACTGGGCGTGACGACCCACACACTCCACATAGGCGTTGATACCTTTGATGCGGCAACCTTGCAGGATTTGCTGTTCAAGTTCGTCGATATTGAATTGGTCAATGTAGCTTTGATAATCAGGATGGGTAGATTGCGGGGTTTGGGTGTCAAGATTGTCCATGACAGGCTCCTAATGTCGTCCATGAGATAGGAATAAGTGCCAGTGTCAAAGGTCACCCACTGGCTTAAAATAACGCTGACTTCAAATAAATCCGGCTTGAAATAAATTTGAGTTGATACAACCAGTTTTTTGCGATGGGCTCGCAACTATCACTGATTTACACTCGTGCTGACTTACTTGTATCTCGATTTACTTGTACCAAGTCAAGCTAACAAATTCCTTTTGTCAGCTTATGATGCCTAAAATTTTGGATAATTTCAAGTATTATGATATGAATTGTATCGTTTTAAAAATTTTACTGTTAACCAATAAACTTAAAAAAGTGCTCTTTATAATGGCGCAGTTCACGAATCGAATCACGGATATCATCAAGTGCCAAATGATTTCCTTTTTTCTCAAAGCTTGACAAAATATCGGGGCGCCAGCGATAAGCTAGCTCTTTGACCGTTGACACATCTAAATTGCGGTAATGAAAAAACCGCTCAAGCGTTGGCATTTGACGTGCCAAAAACCGTCTGTCTTGGCAAATCGAATTGCCACACATCGGTGAGCGTCCTGATTCGACATATTTACTCAAAAATGCAATGGTTTCGCTTTCTGCTTGAGCCATCGTCACATTACTACGGCGAATACGGTCAATCAGTCCTGATTGCCCATGTTGGCGCGTATTCCAATCATCCATGCTGTTGAGCACAATGTCAGGCGTATGAATGGCAAACACAGGACCTTCGGCTAAGATATTGAGTTCACTGTCAGTCACTATCGTCGCTATCTCGATGATGGTATCGTTGAGGGTATCTAGACCTGTCATTTCAAGGTCAATCCAAATCAGATGTTTTTTATCAACCGCCATACTGTTGCCTTTTCATACTCTTTAACAAATAATCCGCCATCTTAGCAGATTTTACAGGTAAAATATCGGTTTTGTTGGCGATTGCTCATACGTGTTCATGTAGCCATACATGCCCATGTAGCAGTGTCTAAAAGTATTGCAAAATTTTATAAGGTGTTAGTATGGTAAAAAATCCCCTAGTGGCTGATGTAGTGGATAGCGTATGGCGTTAATCCGTAAACGTAAACTCACTGACCAGCAAACCCGCCGCATCCAAAAACAACAAAAATCCCAGCAAGTGCTGGACGATGCCCAGCTGATGGATGGCATTGTTGTCGCAAACTTTGGCAAGCAGCTCGAAGTCCAAGCCACTAGCCTACCGCAAACCCTGCCTGAAAAACCGATTGTCGCCGCTGACGAGCCAGAACCGTTTTGGCAACCCATCACCCTGCACAGTGTTTGGCGTTGTCACACCCGTACCAACTTGCCACTGATTGCCACTGGGGATAAAGTCCGATTTGTCGCCGACCCAAATACAGGACTTGGACGCATTGAAGCGATTTATGATAGACAAAGCATCATCAACCGCCCCGACCGTTATCACAAGCTCAAACCCATCGCCGCCAATGTCGATATTTTAGCAGTCGTATTTGCGCCACTACCGCTACCGTCTGCCCAGCTGATTGATCGGTATTTGGTGGCTTGCCATCACTCAGACATCACGCCATTGCTAATTTTAAATAAAGCCGATTTGTTGGCAGATGGTAGTCATAGCGAGGTTGTAGAGCTACTGTCAGCCTATCAACAGCTTGGCTACGCCACCTTGGTGACCCAATCAAATGGTGATTTAACCCAACTAAAAAACACCGTTGCCGGCAAGAACGTGATTTTTGCCGGTCAATCAGGGGTTGGCAAAAGCAGCTTGGTCAACCAGTTATTGCCTGCTGCAGGACAATCAGTCAATGAAATTTCAACCATTTCACAGTTGGGTCAGCATACCACCACCACCAGCCGATTTTTAGCGTTTGACCCGATGGCGCTTAGCAAAGGTGCCATTATTGATACGCCCGGTATTCGCGAATATGGGCTTTGGCATTTGACCCCTGATGATATTTTGCAAGGCTTTATCGAGCTTGCGCCGCTTGCGCCCTACTGCCGTTTTCGCGATTGCAAACATACCGAGTCCACGCCCAATTGTGCGATGTGGCAGGCGGTGACAGAAGGGCAAGTGCTAGCGAGGCGGGTGGAGAATTTGGTGCTACTGCAACAAGAAGCAGCCTCGCAGGATTTTTAAGCTTGCGATTTTAGACTAAATATTAGACTAAATAAAAGTTTCTTAAAATTGACAACTACCGTTATAATACAGTCAATTTTTTATGGGCAATCAAACGATAATTTTGACGAAAAGCCCCTGTGGAGGATATCTTGGAACGTTGGTTTGAGTTTATGGGTCATCACCCATTTTTATTTGGCACCATGTTTGTGCTAATTGTGCTATTTTTTATGCTTGAGAACAAACGCGGCGGCAAAAAAATCAATCCAAATGCAGTGGGCTTGATGGTCAACAACCAAAACGCTCAGCTGATTGATATCCGGCCACGAAAAGATTTTGAAAAAGGCTATATCAAAGGCAGCCGCAATATCCCGTTTACTGAGCTAAAAGATCACGTTGATGCACTTCGCAGTGCTGACCATCCTATTATCATCGTTTGCCAAATGGGTATGACTGCAGGTACCGCAGTGGCAATGATTGGTAACGACAACGTTTATCGTCTCGATGGTGGTATTACCAATTGGCAAGCCGCAGGTTTACCTTTAGTGGTAGAAAAAACCGTGTCCGGCAAAACCAAATAAGATTGGTTGGCTGTTCACAATTTGAAATTTAAATCGCTAAGCCCCATAACCATCAATAACGCTTTATTATCTCATCTTTATCTGATAATAAGCTTTTAACCCATTTTAAAAAATCCAGAAATAAGGAGATTGTTATGGCTATGGTAAAAATTTATACCACACCGACTTGCCCCTATTGTATGCAAGCTAAAATGTTATTAAAAAACAAAGGCCAAGCATTTGAAGAAGTTAACATGTATGATGTGACCACAGAAGAACGTCAGGCATTGGCGCAAAAAACCAATAATTACCGCACAGTACCGCAAATTTTTATTGGTGATAATTTCATTGGTGGTTATGACCAACTCGCTGGTCTTGAGCGTCAAGGCAAACTTGATGGTTTATTAGCGGATTAACCGTTCGCAGATTAAAAAACTTTATTAGAATTTACTAGATAAATAACCCCCATTATAAATACAGTTGATAGTTTTTAGAAAAAGTTAAAGCTGTCATATTGTTATAATCCACGTAAAAACAGTTAATTGAGGACACTACCATGGCAGACGAACAAAACTTACCACAACTGGCACTAGAACGTATCTATGTTAAAGATATGTCATTAGAAGTACCGGGTGCAGATGTATTCACCCGTGAATGGCAACCAGAGCTTGATATCAACCTATCAAGTGCCGCTGAAAAGTTGGATGATGACCATTACCAAGTGGTATTAACTGTTAATGTGACTGCCAATAACGGTGGTGAAACCGCGTTTATTGCAGAGGTACACCAAGCGGGCATCTTTATGTTGCAAAATATCCCTGAAGAACAATTGGGAGCAATTTTAGGTGCGTATTGTCCAAACGTATTGTTCCCTTATGCCCGTGAAGTGGTCAGTGACATTGTGACCCGTGGTAGCTTCCCACAATTGTTACTTGCGCCAGTCAATTTTGACCAAGCCTATCAACAAACGCTTGAGCAAGGTAACTAATTTTTTAAAGTTAAGTAATTAAAAGTTAACTAATTTTTAAGTGTCAAAAATTAAGAGCAGGATAAGCCCTGCTCTTTTTTTATGTAAATTTAAGGTAAATCGTTAGGACTTGGTGCATGATTCGGTGAGGCTTGCCAATGACATAATGCTGCTTCAAATACCGCATAATCAACCCCAATTGCCTCTGCCGTTTGTACCGCCAACCGCTCTAACTGAGTGTCTGTGGTGTAATGACCAAAGAGCAATTTTGCGCCACGTTTTGGGCCTGTGGCTTTAGTCAAATAGCAGTGATCGGCTTTGATGGCTAAAATTTTTAGATAGCCAAGTAGCGATAAAAACTCAAATTTGGCTAATCGTCCAAATCGATAGATATTTAGGGTTTTATACCAGTGGGCAAAGCGTTGTTCAGCGCTCAAATCTTGTTGTATCCCTCCATTGGTTAAATTTGCTATCCCACCTATATCAGTAAGCCAATGCCCGTAACTATCCACTACTTGGGGCAGCTGTTTGATTGATTCATATTTGCGATGTTTACCGAATTTAAAGCTTATGTCATGGCTTTGACACTCACGAACCCACTCTATGACTACTTGAGGGTTGGCGGTCATAGTTGCCCAACTCAGTAAGGGTTTACTAGGTTCGTCAGCACCACTAAAATTGCCATACAATAGGCGTAAATATTGCCATTCAGATTTGCCTTGTAGCTGTAACTGTGGGCTATCACCGATATGAATGAGTAAAAAAGCCAACCAAATTGACTCGGCGATATCGATATTTTGCCAATATAATATGGCTTTGACAGGGTCAAAAAACGCGCTATTGGGATTGGCTCGTTGCGTCGACCAATAAGTTGGGGTAATTAGTGTACGCTTGGCTAACGCGGTCAAATACTGTGCTTGCATTTCGCTAGCGACCAAATGATTAGCAAAAGCGGTCAATTGCCGCTGTAACGGCTGGCTAAAGGCATGGGTGCTTTGCTGATAATCCTGCAGCGCTTGATAAAGTTGTGTCGCTCGTTCAAGGTGTGTGATAATCATGGGGTTTTCCAATCCCAACCAATTGGGCTCATATGGATTAAAGCATGAATGGTTAAAACGACAAACCGCTTAATCAAATAGACATAGGTAGCAAATAATGTTAAATCAAGCAGCGATGAGCGAAGTATCCAATCCGTGCCGTGTGGCGTGTGTCACAGGTGGCGCCAAACGAATTGGTCGGGCGCTTGTGCTGGCACTGCACCAAGCCAATTACAATATCATTGTTCACTATCATACCAGTGAATCAGAAGCCATTGAACTTGTTGATTACTGTAATGCCATTCGCCCACAGTCAGCAAAAAGCGTGCAAGGGGATTTAGAGGATTTTGAAACGCTGCCACAATTGACTTGCCGCATAATCAACAGTTTTGGTCGATTGGATTGTTTGGTTCATAATGCCTCACGCTTTTACCCGACGCCCTTTGGTAAAATCTCTCAGCAAGACTGGCAAAATTTATTTTTGACCAATGCGCAAACCCCGTTATTTATCAGCCAATATTTATATCCTTATCTAAAAAAATCGCAAGGCTGTATTATCAGCATTTTGGATATTCACGCCAATGGCAAGCCATTTGGGGGTTATACAGTCTATAACATGGCAAAAGCCGCGCACCAAATGATGGTGCAGTCGCTAGCAATCGAACTAGCGCCCGATATCCGCGTCAATGGCATTGCACCGGGTATTAACATTTTACCCATAGAGGGCTCTGAGCAAGCGCTCACCGCTGAAACGATTGACAAAATCTGCCGTGCCGTACCGTTAAAAAGAATTGGCACACCGCAAGATATCGCGCAAGTGGCGGTATTTTTGGCAGCTGCCCCGTATATCACAGGGCAGATTATTGCAGTGGATGGCGGGCGTGGTTTGACCTTAGCAGGTAATGAAAGCAGGCAATGACAGCTAATCACAGCCGGCAGCCAGAGCAAGTAAAGCACCTGACTAACCGCAACGCAGCAAACTTTTGAAGTTTTGAATGACGTTTAATGATGTTTTTTCAGTAATTCCATTAATTCTGCTGGAATGTCATCCTCATTGATGGTGCCATTTTGATTAGCGCTGTCATTGTTTTGGTCAAAGTTTTGTGAGGTGGGTAGCTCGGTCAAAGCCTCTTGGGGTTGTCTTTCACCTAGGGTCACATTGACGCTGCTTTGTGCTTTATTACGCATCACTTGTAGATTGACCACACTGTTGGGTGCCTTACGTGCGACCATTTGAATTAGCATGTTGGCATCATCAACAGGTTTATTATCCATTGCGGTGATGATATCCCCTTTTTGCAAGCCCGCTTTGGCGGCAGGACCATCGCGCATCACGTTCATCACTTCAACGCCCTGCGTGTCATCACCTAGCTTGGTTGGGTCTTTCATCGAACTTTGTAATTCAATCCCAAGCCAGCCGCGGTGCACTTTACCATCTTTAATAATGCCATTCATCACAAGCTTAACAATCTCGGTAGGAATGGCAAATCCAATGCCCATCGAGCCGCCCGAGCGTGAAAAAATCGCGGTGTTGATACCAACCAGCTGACCATAAGCATCGACCAGCGCACCCCCTGAGTTACCGGGATTGATAGCGGCATCGGTTTGGATAAAATCTTCCACTGTGTTGATACCCAGTCCCGTGCGACCCGTTGCCGAGATAATACCTTGGGTGACGGTTTGACCGACCCCAAACGGGTTGCCAATTGCCAACACTACATCGCCCACTTGGGTCGACTGTTCACGAAATCCTAAGGGTTTCAGCCCTGTCAAATCAACCTTAATCACCGCCAAATCACTTTCCACATCGTTGCCGATGACTTTTGCCGTTGCCTTGCGACCATCATTGAGCATGACGATAATATTATCGGCTTTGGAAATCACATGCGAGTTGGTGACGATATAGCCATCTTGCGAAATAATAACCCCCGAGCCTAAATTGGTATTATCGGTTTCGCCATTGGGGATACCGTGATATTCAAAATAGCGGCGCATCATCGGGTCATTCATATAGGGATGCTCCTCGATTTTTTGCGTGGTATAGATATTGACAACTGACTGGGCAGCGACAGCGACAGCATTGTGATAAGATGCCACCGCAGCATTTGGATTGTCACCGAGTTTTTTGGTATCGACAGGCTCAGATTTCGGCGGCTGCCAACCGGGCTGACTGGCTACCACTGCTTGATTTTTTTGCCAAGGCAGCTGTGGCTTGGTCATCATCCAAAAGCCCGCCAACAGCACTAGTAGTAACAAAATCCAAGGAAGGATTAGAGTAAATTTGTTAGGTTTACGATAAGTAGGCGGCAAAACAGGCGGGGTTTCCAAAGGCTTGTCTGAACGGGGGTCTGTCATAGTCAACGTTTCTCAACGATAGGTCAGAAAATAGACGGGTTTGAGCGAAAAATACAGTTTAGTCTAACACTGATTATTTGGTGAGTTGAGCCGATTTTTTATTAGTTTTGTTTCAAAAGATATCTTTGATATTACTGGCCTGACTACTGGCTTTAATGAGGACTGGCTTTAATGAGGACTGGCTTCGATGAGTGCTGCATCATCATAAAAAACCGCAGTCACAATAATGACTGCGGTTTTGAAGGCTATCGCTATATTAACGCTGTATTGGCATTTTTTAGACGTCTTTACGGCGCATATGCGGAAACAAAATCACATCACGAATACTCGGTGCATTGGTAAATAACATCACTAAACGGTCAATACCGATGCCCTCGCCTGCAGTCGGTGGCAAGCCATAGGACAATGCTTCAATAAACTCTGCATCATAATGCATCGCTTCATCATCGCCTGCGTCTTTCTCAGCCACTTGTTGTTTAAACCGCTCGGCTTGGTCGATTGGGTCATTGAGCTCGCTAAAGCCGTTGGCAATCTCGCGCCCACCGATAAACAGTTCAAAACGGTCAGTAATCTCGCTATTGTCATCGTTACGGCGCGCTAGCGGTGAGGTTTCGGCAGGATATTCTGTGACGAAGGTTGGTTGACGCAGTTTGGTTTCTGCGGTTTCTTCAAAGATAATGGTTTGCAGTTTACCAATCCCAAAGATGTCCTTAACGTCTTGTTTGAGTACATTTTTGGCATAATCCGCTAGATAATCACGGTCTGCAATCTTGCTCATGTCAAAATTATCCGCATATTTTTCAATTGCTTTGGTCATTGGCAAGCGTTCAAATGGTGCTTTAAAACTAATTGCTTCACCTTGATAATCAATCTCCGTGGTACCTA
Source organism: Moraxella sp. CTOTU46711 (assembly GCF_031975715.1). Taxonomy (NCBI): domain Bacteria; kingdom Pseudomonadati; phylum Pseudomonadota; class Gammaproteobacteria; order Moraxellales; family Moraxellaceae; genus Moraxella; species Moraxella sp. CTOTU46711. The sequence goes on along the minus strand of NZ_DALYMP010000001.1, from coordinate 128,433 downwards.
AAATATCGTTTGCCAGTTTTTCAAACATATTTTCAGTCAGTTTCATCAAATCTTCATAATCGGCATAGGCTTGATAAAACTCAATCATGGTAAATTCTGGGTTGTGACGCGCCGATACCCCTTCGTTACGAAAATTACGGTTAATCTCAAACACACGCTCAAAACCACCCACGACTAGACGTTTTAAGTACAATTCTGGCGCAATGCGTAAAAAAAGCGGCATATCAAGCGCATTATGATGCGTGACAAATGGACGAGCCACCGCACCGCCTGGAATGACGTGCATCATCGGGGTTTCAACTTCCATGTAACGCTCATTTAACATATACTCACGAATACCAGCAATGACTTTACTACGGATAATAAAGGCGTTACGGCTGTCTTCATTGGTCATCAGGTCAAGATGACGGCTACGATAGCGAGCCTCTGTATCGCTTAATCCGTGGAATTTGTCTGGTAGCGGGCGTAATGATTTGGTCAATAACTGAACTTCAGTGGCATGCACAGATAATTCACCGGTGTTGGTACGAAATACATAACCTGTCACGCCAATAATGTCACCGATATCCCATGTTTTAAAGTCATTATAAATCTCTTCGCCCAAGTCGTTTTTGCTGACATAGGCTTGGATACGCCCTGTCATGTCGGCAATGGTGACAAAGCTGGCTTTACCCATCACCCGTTTGAGCATGATACGACCGGCGACAGTCACCATGACTTTATCACTGTTCGCCAATGCTTCTTTGTCTTTATCGGCAAATTGCTGCTGCAAGTCTTGGGCGTATTCTTTGCGTTTGAATTGGTTTGGATAAGGGTTTTTACCGGCTTGTTTGATTAAATCAAGTTTGCTGTGACGTTGTTTGATAAGTTCGTTGACGTCTTGGCTGTCTTCCACATGCGCTTCGGTTGCTGCATTTTCAGTTTGGTTTTGCTGTGACATGATGTTTTCCCACAATTTTAGTTACACTATCAAAAGTTAAAATTTTTATGCCAAATGGTAAAAATAAAGTTTTATCCTATTAATCCAACATACCCGTTATTCTTCCCCACTCACCGATGCCATCAAATCGGCTTGGTGTTCACGCAGTAGGCTGTCGAGAAGCTCATCTAAGTCACCCTGCATAATGGCATCGAGTTTGTACAAGGTTAAATTAATACGGTGGTCGGTCATCCGCCCTTGGGGAAAATTATAAGTGCGAATGCGCTCCGAACGGTCACCACTACCGACCAAATTGCGACGCATATCACTTGACGCATCGATTTGTTTTTGTACTTTTTCTTGCTGAATTTTGGATACCAGCATTTTCATAGCTTTATCACGGTTGGCGTGTTGGCTACGCTCTTGCTGACACTCAACCACTGTGCCTGTTGGAATATGGGTAATACGCACTGCAGAGTCGGTTTTATTGATATGCTGACCACCTGCCCCGCTGGCACGATAAGTATCGATACGCAAGTCAGCAGGGTTGATATCCACGGTATCATCAATCTCAACCTCTGGCATCACCGCGACCGTGCAAGCCGAAGTATGCACCCGTCCTTGGCTTTCAGTCTCTGGCACCCGTTGCACCCGGTGTGCGCCCGACTCAAATTTTAAGCGGCCATATACGCCCGTGCCCGAGACGCGGCTGATGATTTCTTTATAGCCACCATGCTCACCTTCGTTCTCGGACAATACTTCCACTGTCCAACCTTGGGTTGCCGCATAACGCTCATACATACGGAACAAATCCCCACTAAAAATTGCCGCTTCATCGCCGCCCGTCCCTGCTCGAATCTCTAAGAAGGCAGGCACTTTATCATTCGGGTCTTTAGGCAGCATCATCACATTGAGCACGTCTTCAAGCTCATTGATGGTGTCTTTGGCGGCTTGGATTTCTTCTTGCGCCATTTCTTTCATGTCGCCATCGCCCGTTGAATCCGACAGCATTTCTTCAGCGGTTGCCAAATCTTCTTCCGCTTGGCGGTATTTGCCCCAGACATCGACCAATGCGGATAAATCACTGTGCTCAACCGATAATTCACGGAATTTTTTGTTGTCATTCATGGTTTCTGGCTCAGACAGCATGGCGGTGACTTCTTCGAAACGGTCAGACATTTGGTCAAGGCGAAAACGTAAAGATTCTTTCATAATGATGGCTTAAAAATAATGGCTTAAAAGTTTTGGCTTAATTTAGGGCTTAAAAATAGAAAATGGCAAAATAATCGGATATTTTGCCACATTTTGGGGGGATTTGCATGGGTTTCGTGAGAGACAACAAAAAGCTTAGACTTTTTTGACCAACACACCCCCGATTGAGTAACCTGCGCCAAACGAGCAAATCACACCCAAATCACCTGATTGCATATTTTCTTGGTGTTTATGAAACACGATCATGGGACTGGCGGAGCTGGTATTGGCATATTCTGCTAGCACCATAGGCGCAATCGATTTATCCGCTTCTTTGCCCAATACGGTGCGTAAAATCAAATCAATCATGTTGGCATTGGCTTGGTGTAGCCACATTTTTTTGAGCTGTTGTGGCTCAATGTGGTTTTTATGGAGCAGTTCAAGAATTAAATTAGACACGGCAGGACATACTTCACGAAATACTTTGCGACCTTCTTGCAAGAACAATTTGTCGGTCACAGGCGCGTCGATATCAGGATACATCGGCGTGCCAGCGGCTAAGAATTCACTGCGATCCAAAAAGCCGTATTCATTTTTAATATTGGTCGAAAACTGGGTAAACAGATGACTATCTAAAATTTCATAGCCTTTGGGTGTAGCGAGCTCTTCGATAATCGTCGCCGTTGCCACATCACCAAAGATAAAGTGGCTGTCACGGTTGCGCCAGTTAAGGTGCGCTGAGGTAATTTCGATATTGACCATGGCGACACGTTTGGCGGTGCCAGATTTGATCAGACCGACCGCTTGGGCGATACCAAAGGTTGCGGCGCTACAGGCGACGTTCATATCAAAGCCAAAACCGCCTTGCATACCAATATATTGTTGGATTTCAATGGCGATGGCAGGATACACGCGCTGGAAATTTGAACAAGCAACAATAATACCGTCTAAGTCTTTACCTTGTAAACCTGCATTGTCCAGTGCTTGTTTGAGTGCATCTAGACCCATTTCTGCCATGATAGACATCTCTTTGCCAAGCTTGCGATAAGGAATCACAGGCGCCATGATATCTGGGTTTAAAATGCCGTCTTTTTCCATCACATAGCGCGATTTAATACCTGAGGCTTTTTCGATAAATTCAGCAGTCGAATGCACAAGTGCCGTCTTCTCACCACGGTCGATGGCATCGGCATTTTTGGCATTATAGTTATCAACATATTGGTTGAAAGTAGCGACCAACTCTTCGTTACTGATGCTGTAAGGCGGGGTGTATAATCCTGTGGCAGTGATACAAATACTCATATTAGGATTCCTTTTCTAAACGTAAAATGGCAAGGTAATCATCTAGCTGTCGTCATCAATAATGATACCGCGGTGCATGCCATCGGGGATGGTATTGAACAAATAGATGATTAAAAATAGGGGTGTGGCTTATTATGCCTTGAAAATAGCGATAATGCGATAACTATGTTACAAATTATTTCATAGCCTTAAAAGTACAGAAAACAAAGGCGAGGGTTTTTTGCGAGCATATACTACCCATACTACTGCATCCCTGCTACTTTCTCAGTCAATCGGTACTGCGATAAAGCACTACTTGGTTAAACTGCTTGGCTTCATCCATATCAGGCAAGGTGGTTGTGTTATCCAACGTCGTTACCTTGTGGTAGCGCGGGTGAGCAAAATTTTTGACGCGGCTATCAGCGACCCAAACCTCATGGGCGTATTGTAAGAACACATCTAATAACGGCAAGTTGGCTTTGTCATACAGCACATCCGCGACCAACAGCACATCGACCTTATCCATGCCCAATTGCTGTTTTAACTCAAATAAATTATCTAGCAGCTCAGCCGTTACCCCATTTAATTGCGCATTGGCTTGGCAGCTAGTTAGACTCACGCTATCAATATCACAGCAAATGACTCGTTTGGCACCCGCCATTTTTGCGGCAATACCGACAATCCCCGACCCTGCGCCAAAATCCATCACCACTTTATTGCGCACCATCTGTGGCTGCTGCAAAATATACTGCGCCAACACTTGCCCTGACGCCCATGCAAACACCCAATATGGACAATTATTCCACAGATGTTCTATCACCGCTGGCGTCAAATCTTCATGACAAAAATCTGGATCAATAAGCCATAAATAAAAAGGTTGATTCGGCTTAGACAATAATGGCACGTATGTCTTGGCAAGATTAGCGCTAGGCAACACTTGCTGCAATGCGGTAATCAGTTGATTGAAAACGGCTGATGAGTCAGCAGCATTTGATGGCATTGAATTTTTATAGTTAGAAGTTTTATAGGTCGAAGTTTCAGCATCAGTCACGTAAAGATTTCCAGTCATGAGTCATAGTGAAAAAATGAATACAAAAAAAATGTACAAAAAAAGGAAGCTTTAAACACTTCCTTTTTTAATTCAAACCCATTATTTTGCTGCTGCTTTTTCTGCCGCTTCTACCGTTTGACGGATGAGTGTATTGATGGTCATTGGACCTACGCCACCTGGCACTGGGGTATAACTTGAGGCAATAGCTTCGATACCTGTCAGCTCAATATCACCCACACCACCGCTCGTGCCATCCGCATGGGTACGCGGATGAAACCCTGCATCGACCACCACGGCGCCCGATTTAATCCAATCTTTTTTGATAAGTTCTGGTTTGCCCACAGCACCCACCACGATATCCGCTTGTCTGACCAATTCTGCCAAATTCTGTGTACGTGAGTGGCAAATCGTTACGGTACAGTTGGCATTTAATAGCATCATCGCCATCGGTTTACCCAAAATCGCGCTACGACCCACGACCACCGCATGCTTACCAGCAAGCTCAACGCCGTTTTTTTCTAATAAATACATAATGCCTTGCGGGGTGCAAGAACCATACGCAGGCTCGCCCATCGCCATATTGCCAAAGCCCAAACAAGTCACGCCATCCACATCTTTTGCCAGTGCAATGGCATCAAAACAGGCACGCTCATCAATTTGGCTGGGCACAGGGTGTTGTAGCAAAATCCCATGCACATCAGGATTGTTGTTAAGCTCGGCAATTTTTGCCAATAGCTGCTCGGTGGTGGTGGCTTGTGGCATGGCAACTTTTAAGGAATCCATACCCACACGTTGACAGGCATTGCCTTTCATTTTGACATAAGTTGCAGAGGCAGGGTCATCGCCCACCAAAATCGTTGCCAAAATCGGCGTGCGTCCTGAGTCTTGTTTTAACTTGGCAACCCGCTCGGCAAGTTCAGCTTCCATTTGTTTGGCATATGCTTTGCCATCTAACACTGTCGCAGTCATGGTGGTTCCTCAATCAATAACGAATCGGTCAACAAAAAGTCGGTTAGCAAAAAATTTGCGTTATTTTAACCGATTTTGCGGCGTGATAACATCCATTGAAAATGTTTAACCGCCAAATTATCGGTTAAACACCCTTTAAAATCCTTCATTACATCGCTCAAATGGCTAAAAAAGTCCTTGCACTTTTAAAAATTTTTGCTATCATAGCAAACCTAAATGAAATGGCTGGGTAGCACAGTGGCCATGCATCGGATTGCAAATCCGCGGACGCCGGTTCGATTCCGGCCTCAGCCTCCATTTTCATTTTGCGGTACTATTATTTTGTTATTATGAGTCAGCAATAAACGCGAAAAAATATCGTAAAAAATTGCTTGCAAAGTTAACAAAACTGATTATAATAGCACCCACTTCTGACACAGACACCACACGACGCCAAGCGTCAGTGCTGTGACTACCCTGCCCGGGTGGTGAAATTGGTAGACACAAGGGATTTAAAATCCCTCGCTCTTACGAGCGTGCCGGTTCAAGTCCGGCCCCGGGCACCATATATTGAAACCCTTGATAATGCTGATATCAGGGGTTTTTTAATGCCCAAAATTTACCTTTTTTAAGCTATCTAAATCACACGTCTTTCGCTGTCGAGTATACTATCCGTATACTTTTACAAGCCTTTTTAAATGGATTAATATACTTGCCATGTAGTCACATGTAGTATATTTCCATGGCAAATAAACTCTCTAAAACATTCATTGATAATCTTAAGTACGACGGTAAAGATAAAATCTACCAAGATTCATCCTTAGCTGGTTTTGCCGTGTTTGTCCGCAAGTCTGGAAAAACTTATATAGTCAATAAACGTGTGGCGGGCAAGCTGCACCGAGTTGTCATATCTGACATATCGCTTATCACACTGACTGAAGCCCGAGAAAAAGCCGTCACAATTATCAGTAACTTGGTCCAAGGCATTGACCCCAATAAAAAGCAAAGTGATTCCCCCGCCACGGTACCAACACTCAGAGAATGCTATGAGTACTTTAAAAGTAAAAAGACACTGACCGATGAAACGATTAAATCCTATGACCGCCAAATATTAACACTGCTTAAAGATTGGCTCGATTTACCAATTAACGATATCACCAAATCAATGATTAGTGACCGCCATGCTAGGCTTACAAAAGATAGTCCAGCGCAAGCCAATGCCAGTATGCGTGTACTTAGGTCGGTTTGGAATTATTGCCGTCACTCTTTTCTCGACGATGATGAAGAACCTATCATCAAAGAACAACCCATCAATATTCTTAACGTCAAAAAAGACTGGAATCCGATTAAACCTAAAAAGCGTCACGTCGAAGAAGAATACTTGGGCAAGTTTTTAAAGGCCGTGCTCGAGCATATCGATAGATGGTCACATAGACAGGCGCCCTACTCTCACAATGCCCGTGATATTATGCTTGTGTTTATGCTAACTGGCGTAAGGCTCAACGAAGCTCAAACACTGGCATGGTCGGATATCGATTTAAAGACTGGTAAGATTTTATTCAAAGATACAAAAAATGGCAGTGATTATCCGCTGCCAATGGGTGATATGCTTTGGGCACTAATGAAACATCGCGCCAAATTTGCCCAAGGCAGCAATTGGGTGTTCCCGTCACAGATAAAACGGATTGATGATCATGTCAAAGACTTGGGCGGAAGCTATGAAGTTATCAGTGGCAAAGCTGGTCTATACATTACGCCACATGATTTGAGACGCACATTTATTTCGGTGGCCAATCGCCTATCGATGAATTATCCTGTGTTAAAGCGATTGCTCAATCACCAAGATAGCAAGACCAGTGACGATGTGACTTTACAATATATCCAAATCAGCCAACGTGAAATTCGTGAAGCATTAAATGAAATTGAGAAAGTGTACTTTGCGGAAGCTGGATTGACGCAAGAAGATGTTATTAATAAATTTTATAAGTAATAAGTTAAAGGAATTGACTATGTTTGAAAAACTTAAAGATGAATTTTGGACATTCTGTGAAATAACTGATAGAAAATCATCTATTCTTTATGGGCCCATGGCTTTTTTAGTGCTAGTCATGGTCATCGGTACGATTTTAATTAATATGGCAAGAAATCTATCAGAAACCAAAGCTGCTAGTAGCTTTGATTTGCTGGCAAATTTTGTTGCTACTTATACCGAACTGACAGGATTAGGTATAATGGTTTTTGGTTTCATTGGATACTTTGTGTTGACTTCACACTTATATACCAAAGAAAAAAGACGTCTTGAAAGGCTTTACTGATATGCAACTCGACAACTTAGACTATCGCATCATCACCGAAGCCCTGTACCACCTTGCCACCAATCCCGACCTTGAGATTGGCGATAAGATGGTGGCAGAGCTCGCGGACGACGAACTTGAAAACCGGCTACTTTGTTTGAGAGAAAAAATCGCACGGCTGGAGAGTAAAAGCCGTGGTGATGATTATTTTCTTTAAGACAAAAACAACTTGCGCTCATCAGTGCGGCGTTTGGTAAGTCCTGCTAATACCTTGCCCCCTGCACGATTCCAGCGTAGGAATTGGTCGGCTGCACCCTTGTAATCTTTGGCATTTACTTTTTTGAGTAACGTGCTATTGCGTAAATTCTCTTGCCCCAAGTTGTAGCAAAATGAGACTAGCGCATCAAACTGATTTTGGGTAATTGGCACTTGCACATAGCGATTGACTGCATCCTCGTACTTGCCAAGCATTTTATCGAGTAGCTTGTCTGCATCCGCTTCGCTAATCGGCGCATCTCTTAGCGTCACTTTGCGCCCATCGGTGTAGTATGTCGCGCTATAGCCAATAGTAGGCACACCTGCTGGACATAAATACGGTTTGGCTCTAAAGCCTTCGTATTGCTTGATAATCGCTTTACCTTTGTTACTTGTTTTCATTGCTTTTCTCCATAAAAAAACCGCCTATTTGGCGGTTTTGCGTTTTTTGTTAAGTAAGTTTTGCCCGTACCAAAATACCAGTCCAATTGCATGGCACAGCACGCCAATGATTAATGCCCACCACGCTTTATTACTAACGCAGCCAGCCGACAAATCCCAAAAGAATACGAAAAACGAAAGTCCGCACGCTCCGACAAACAGCAGCGCCCAATCAGCGCCAAGCTGCTTTGTATCAATGTGCTTGCAAAGCCGTGCTTGCATCGCAATCAGAAAAAGTAGCAAAGACAGTGAGCAGCCAAACACTTTGATAAAATCAAGTATCGGCGAGGTGATGTAGATATAAGCAAATAATGCAACAATCAGCATCAGTGCAAATAACGCGCCTTGTTTTGTGACGATAAAGTTCACTGCACATCCTCCTCTTTAATACCCATTGCACCACGCAACTTTTTAGACATCATTTCCGGTAGCAATGCGACCAATGTTGCTACCACCGTTTGACCACTAGCTGCCAAAAATGCAGCTACCGCGGCAAGCTCGATACCTGGTATTTCCATTTTGGCTACTTTGATAGATAGCAGGGATAAAAAAACGCCGCTGATTATAGCGGCGCTTAGTTTGACTTTACCTTTGCTGACCCCAAGTTTTTCATCAATGTGATTATCAGAGTAATAGCAGTAACAAGTACCGACAATCACCCCTAATGCAAACAGCCCCCACATTGCCAAGGCTGTTACTGTTAAGTCTTTTGGCATATCGCCCCCTAAAAATGAAAAACCCTAGCTTTTACACTAGGGTCTTAAATGTGAGTATCGTTATACACACCAATCTTTATCGACTTGCTTTGAAAAACAAAACTTAGTTAAATTGCCGAACAATGACAGTGTTTGTTAGTGTTATTGCACTCGCAGTTGTGTTTTCAAAACAGACAATGAGTGAGTTGCCAGAGCGTGACCATTTTGTCAGAATTGCGGATTCTGCATTAAGTAACGAAACATCGAAATATTTTGCAATCGCATTGACGCTATACGTTGCATAATACTTACCATTTGCAGGAATGGATACAGCACTTAAAGTATATTGTTGTTTGAATAACTGTTTAGCCGTATTTTTACTAAACGAACTTTCTAAAGTCCTTGTACCGTTCCAACTTGCCAGACCCAAAGAGGTATTAGGTAGTGTTGTTCCATTAAACTCACAATTTATGAAATCAACAAACCCTGATATCTCTGCATATAACCCACCCTGCTCAAATTTAACATTATCATAGATTAAGTTAGTAAAACCTGTAGCATCCACGTATATAAACTGCATATTAAATACGTTCTTAAGCGTACTGTTCTTTACTGTCACTTTAGGCGTTCTGAGAAAACGAAATGGCGCATAAACACTTGGAGTTTGCGGATTTTTTAGATTATCAATCACTAGCTCGTCACAAATAATATGATTAAATTTTCCAACTTGACTGGATGTCATTAATTCACAGTCTTTCAACATTAAAAGTTTTATCGTAGGAGATAGTACAAAACTCTCTGTTACACCGTTACCATCAAACAACTCACATGACTCGTAAATACAATTATTAATATCAGTTTTTATCATTGATGATGGATGAAGAGTGTTACCTGTAATTTTTTTATTTGATACCCTTCTTTGAACAATACTGTTGAATTTTGTTCTTGAAGTATCATTTCTACCATACACGTTTAGCCAAAAATCTTTCAAGCAATCTTCAATAAGAACACTATCGAACTCAGAAACCCCTGTTGTACCTCCACAAAGCTCAACAACCCCACTAGACCGCGTAACCTTAACCTCGCCAACCTTGATTATGGATGTAGGAGAAACCCATAAAAGCTGACCTACTTGGTCTCCGTTGAGAATTGCTGAACAACGATTTAAAACAATACTATCAAACTCATAGATAATTCCTGCGTCAATCTGACCTGTTGCTTCTGGCTCGTAGTGAATAACATCTTGAACCATCAATCTTCCTGATTCAATTAAATCGAGTCTAACATTCATACGGACTAAATCAGCGTTAAAATTACAGGTGTCAAGGTTGATACCAACAATGCAATCCCCTGTAATATTTGTTGCTTTGACTGTATTCGCACGAACACCTGCTTGCGTAATGTTGTAACTATAAGCCGATGACGCGAAGTGGATATTTTTGAACTCAAAATTGTAGTTTGACGTCTTTTTAGCATTCAAATATGGCTTGAGAGCACCCCAATCCTGTTTTGGATGTATAAAGATGCCATGACAACAGCCGTCATAAAAACCAATGTAATTATCTGTAAATGCCTGTCGATTGTCTGACCAACAATCCATAGTAATATTTTCATACACTACATTTTGAACTTGCTTTGGGTCTATTGACGGGCAAAAGACTAGTAAGTTATCACCAAAATTTAATCGTCTTGTTTTGTCGTGCGCTATAAACAGATTTTTATAGTGATGAGCATACTCAAACCAAAGTCCCCGTACATAACTTCTATTTTTAATGCTTGGATTCAGCTTAGGAGTCATAATTTTGTAATTCAAGAAATCTATTGTATAAACCCTACTATCAGCATAGTTTCTCATACGCAGCAGATTTTCGTCTTGATTCAGCTCAATATTGTTTTGTATGCCGAACTTACGAATATCAAAAGTATCAGCAAATACCGCGTGTAAGTTATTGGCAACAGGAATTGAGTAATCTGTTGGTGTATCTTTGATTAAATAACGCGCACCGCCACCATCGTTAGGCGTGTAGTAGCCGTGCGTGATGACCGCTTTACCCGCTTTTAACTTCGTGTCTGCAACCATGTCAGCTACACTATTATAAAAAATAGCAGTTTTATCATTGACTTGCTGTTGAGTCATGCCACTTGCGTCTGCGACAAGTAACGCAGTCCAACCGTTTGCCCCTGCCCCTGCTGCTGCAGCCGTTGCAATGGCACCATCTAACAAAAACACTCTACGATTAACTTCCACTTGAGCGGCATCCACTGTATCATTAAGATTTTGCAATGTTGGTTTTAGGGCTTCCCCCATTGCAGATGATACATTATCAAGACTGTCTTGCAAATTGTCACTAAACCACGAGCCGATTTTTGATACATCATTGACCAATACATCGTTGCGATCTGTAATGCGGATGCGATAAGTACCATCGAGGTAAATATCTGCCTCACCCGCCGCATCTAAGATAATCGGATTGGTGTTGGGCGTTAAGCCGTAGGGGTCTTTGTAAGTTACCTTTGGTGTGGTCGTGTTGGCTTCGTAGGTATATATTTGCCCACCTGTCAACGGCTTGCCGCATCGGTCAAAGAAACGTGCCTTTACAAACGGTATTGGGGTGACTGCTTTTACCATAATTTTTCCTTAGATAATAAAAAACCACCGCTAGGGTGGTTTGTTGAGTGGCTTGCTATTACTTGGCAGTATTGGCACCGCCAATGACACCGAGTTTGGTCAGTATGTCGATGAGTTTCTTTTCTTCTTCACCGTACAAGATATTGTCTAACATATCATTTGACGCTTTTGCGTCACTGGCTACCGAACCTTTTAACGCACGGTTAACTTTTACACTGTCCTGCACGTCTTTGAGCGGCGATAGCGCAAGGCGTACACCAGGCTTATTCAAGATACCCCCAAGCATATTTAGGGCAGCCGAGGCGGTATTGGAGTTATTGATATTACTCTGTATAGGCTGAGTAATCAGATAGTGCATTGCCGAGCCGATATCTTTTAGCTTTGCCACTTCCTCAGGGGAAAACAAGATATTCAGTCGTCTATCACCGATTTGCTTTAACGCTGTAGCCATATTTTTGGGACTTGCTTGTCCATTTAAACTACTAAAAGTTTTATCATAGATATACTTGGCAACTTGCCCGCGAATGTCATTGACCGCTTGAGCGTCAACGCTACGCAGTAATTTCACCGTGTTTTCAAGTTCAGCCACATTGCCACCTAAGATATGCTGATTAAATAACTTGTCAGGCTGTTCGCCTTTTGCTACGGCTTTTAGCAGTGGATTGGCTTCAATTTGGTCAACGCGCATTTTGTGAGCCGTGCGAGCAAGGTTATACATTTGAGCGGCGTCATTGTTGCCTTGGGTGAGCAATCCTTGCATGGCTTGTTCTTGCCGCTTGTTTAGTGCATCGCGCACCACACCGATAGCATGAGTGGTGCTTGTGGGTTGTCCATTCTGCAAACTTGCCTTGTGCTCACGGTTTAGGATTTTGATAAATTCCTCTGATTTTCCCAGTGTGAATTTATCGGGGTTGTTGCCGATATCTTTGATTAGCTTATGCACGTTTTGCGGTAGGCTTGACATAGCATAATCTGCATCAAGGCGCGTAATCGCGTCATTGGCAAATCCTGCGCCGTCTAGTAGCACATCATTGCCCTGCGCTGATTTAGCCGCGTCATACATTTGCCCGACTTGCTGCTTCATGGTCGCATTGTGATTGTCTAGTGCGTCAACGGCTTTACTCATCGCACCATACTGATCAATGGCTTGACCGTCTGCCTTGGTCACAAAATCATCCATCAGGGTAGATAGCTTTTCATTGTCTTGGATAAGTTTGTCGCGCAATGGGTCGCCTGCACCGTGAATTTTGGCAAGTTCAGCTTGTTTGTTCCATAGCTTAGGGTCGCCTGTAAGCTGCGCCTTGGTGGGTGTAATACCCAAACGATCAAACACCACTTTACGCGCCACGGCTTCTTTATTGATCGCCTTGCCAGACTTCAACGCTGCGCCAACATCTTTACGCAAACCGCGCAAAATATCATCGGACAAATCACCCATGCGAATATTGCGAGAAGTTAGCGCAATCTCAATTTGGTCGTCAATCGTTGCACCCAGTCTAGCAGACGCACGGCTTGACGCATTGGGCGATAGCTTAGTGTTTAACTTAGCAATGCCTTTACCTATTGGATGGGCGACTGCGCCACCAATGGCACCGCCTGCCGCTGCATACTGAGTATTTTTCAATCGCTCATCTGCGTCTTTGGCAAACATCACCCCGCCTGCTGCTGCACCCGATAACGCATTTTGACCCGTAACGCCTGCGGCTTGCACCACTCTACCCGCTTTCGTTGCAGCATTGACGCCTTGATAGCCTTTGGCAAATGCGGCAGCTGGCAATGTTGCTACGGTTTGCCCAACAAAACGCCCAAAGTTAGTGCCTGCTCCCGACTCTGTTCGCGCTTTTTCATAAAAGGCTTTCTCATCGGCTTTTTCTTTGGTAAATTTTTCGTAGTCATTACCGCCAGTAACGCCATCTTTTAAGTACAGTGCGCCTTGCTTGATACCGCTAAATACATCATCCATGCCTGCGCCAACGTCTGCCAAAAATGACGGTTTTTCATATTTTGGCTGTTCAGGCTGTTTGACCGTGATAGTGATATTTAATCCTAATTGCTGGGCTATATCGCCTTCGGTGTAGCCGTCTTTTTTCGCCATGGTAAAGCGGTTTTTGTACTTTGGGCTATTTTTCAAGTGGGCAAAAATCTCTGCGTCACTATAGCCATCTTTGCGTGCCGCGTTGATTTTCGCTTGGGTTTCTTTAGAGATTGCCATGTAGTTTCCTTGGGCGATAAAAAACCCGCACTTGGCGGGTCGTAAAAGGTAGTTATATAGCTTAGTTGTCGATTTTGTTTTCAACTCGTTCGATTTTCCAATCTAAAGAATTGGTACGGTCTTCAAGTGCCTTTATTCTCTGCTCAAGTCGGATTTCTTCTTTAATCCTTAAATCCATGTTTCCTTGCAATTTATCTACCGAGTACCACAACAGAACGATTGCCAACGCCAAAAGAAAAGGATTATCTTTCATCGCAGATACTATGGTATAGAAAATAAGGAATGCTATTAGATATCCGATGATTTTAAATATTGTGCCTTTCATTAACCATCTCTTAATAAATTAATTTTTACCAACTATAATTCATTTATTAAGAATTAAGCAACAATTATCCACCACCTTTCATCAAGTCCGCCACGTTAAACTTTCCAATGCCTTGCTGAGATTGCACTGGCGGCTGAGCTTGTAAATCTGATACCTTAAACTGACCTAACGGCTGCGGCGCTTGCGGTGTTTGCTTCATTAAGTCTGCCACGTTAAATTTACCCAATGGTTGCGGCTTTTGGGCAGACTGTTTCATCAAATCAGCGACATTGAATCTGCCAATGCCTTGCGGTGCAGCTTGCCCGCCGCTTTGGGGTGTATAACTTTTATCGCCAAGCATACCAGCGAGAGAAGATAGATAATTTCTTCGGCGCGCATCGTGTTTCTGCCAGTTAAAAGGTACTCGTCCACCACCTTTGCCGCGTATCGTATTTTGACCATACGCCCAAACAATGTAATTCCTCCCTAATTCCTGAGCGAACTGTTCAGGGCTACCGTTCGGATTATTTAGAAAGTTGCGTAATTTTCCTTTGTAGCCAGTCAACATTTCACGCACAGAAAACGCTGCTTGTGCGTTTAGGTTGGCTTGGCTCTGCTGACCTAGTACACCAGCATTTCGCATATAGTTTAGAACTTGAGTATCACGCCCTTGGTTCCACGACAGCATACCGACATTGCGAATGGCACCGCCATTTTTACTGGCGGCTGGGTCTGTATGCGTGCCAAATAGAATACTTGGGTTAAAACTATTTTCGCGCCCAACTTCAGCCGTGATTGCCATCGCTTGATTGTGCGACAATCCTGCATTGCGATAGGCTTTATACACCCCGACATTGACTGGGGTGCCGTCAAGCAATTTAGCTACCATAATTTAAAATCCATAAGCTGATAACGGTGGTCTTGGTTTACCGCTTGGCGTTTTGGGTGCAGCGATACTTTCAGGCGGGGCAGATGCGGCAGGATATCCGCCTGTGCCGTTTTTTAGGTATTTTTCATTGAGTGCTTGCAGTTGTCTCAATGCTGCCATGCGTGTAGCAACTGGCAAGCTTGCATTGCTCAAATCACCTGCCATCTGTTTATACATCGCCACGTCTTTATCAGACTGCGGGCCTTCCATTCTTGGCATATTTGAAACAAGTTGACCCGCAATCGTACTAAGTTGTGCCGTGCCTTGCGCTCCTTCAGTTGACACACCAAACCAACTTGCGCCAGTGTCCAATAGGCTGCCAATGCCGCTACCTGTAGCCTTGCCGCTCGACAAGATTTGCTCGGCTTGTTGGGTAAGTGATAGCACATTTTGCGCTCGTTTAATGTCTTGCTGCGGTGAGTTTTTATTGCCGCTACCATCGCCCAGTGATGTTGCTTGCTGCCCAGTTCTAGGGTCAATAAAAGCGTCTGCCGTGCCGTCAGGGTAAACGGTGTAAACCAAACCATTGATTAGCTGCTGCTTGCCTTGTTTTTTGGCAGCATCAATCTCTGCTTGAGTGCGATACGTGGCTTGATTAGCCGTGTATTTAGTCCCTTCAAGTGAATTATCGCTTGAGTACTTTGTACCCTCTAATGTGTTGTCACTGGCGTACTTTGTACCCGCAAGGCTATTATCACTGGCGTATTTCGTACCCTCAAGCGAGTTATCAGACACATACTTTTGTGTGTTTGACTGTAATACTTGGTCCGCTGTGGTAAGATTGTATTTCGGGTCTTGAATCCCCTTATACATAGCAAACGCATATTTCTGTGCTTGCGCGGGGTCAGCGGGTAGATTGTTAATCAATCCTAGCTTTTGATTATAAGTTGCTTCATCAATCAAGCCGCGGGACTTTTGAATCTCAAGTTGTGCAATGCCTGCGTTTTTACCGCCGTTTAGCACTGACCCCCATACCATTGAGTCAAGTTTGGCGTTTTGGTCAATATCAAGCCCTGTGGTCTCAACACCGACCTTTTTGCCTTCAGCGGTTGACTTGCCTGCGTCTGCATCATTTTTGCGGCCCAGGGCATAAGTTTGCGCGGTATCTGCATAAATTTTATTCAATTCTGCGTCAAACTTTAAGCCATCGCGCATGGCTTTGGCTTCAGCCGCTCGATTATCATCATACTGCTGCATAAGCTGCGGGGCAAATAGCTTATGTTTTTGGGCAAATGCCTTTTCTTCCTCAGGTGTTGCCATTTGATTCATGTCGTTAATTTGACGGGCAAGCAGTAATTTACCAAATGCACCGCCTAAGTCACCCAACATAGTCATGTTATTGGCTTGCTGAGTTTGGGCATTAATCGTCCCATTGGTGATGATACTAGGGTCTAACATAACTCACCTCAAATTACTGGATTGAAGAATTTTGCAGCCGTGCCCGCCAAACCAAGCAATGACCCAAAACCATTAGCGACACTATTACCCGCTGCAATCGTGCCTGCTGCTTGTGAGTTAGCACCTTGCATGGTGTTGTTTGCAATCGCTTGCGCGGTTTGTGTGCCTGCGCTGCCTGTTTGAGCTGCCGCATTTTGCCCGATGCCTACCAAATTAGACAAGCGGTTGTACTGGTTGGTTTGGTCAGCATTAAACCGATTATAAGCATTTTGATACTCTTGGCTCGCGGACTCTTGACCATAGTTTTGCAGAGCTTTAAGCGTTGCCCCCGACAATAAGCCGCCTTGTGCTGCCGCACCACCTTGAATGGCGTTATTGCCTTGATTGACGCGAAATTGGTAGCTAGGGTCATCATAAATATCTTGACCTGAATAGGTTTTCATAAACTGACCATTTTGCCCCATGCCGCCCATTAACTGCGCCAGTGCGTCACTGCCCGCTGTGCGATAGGGGTTTAAATCACTTCGCACCTGCTCAAACATATCTTTTTGAATTTGACTAGCTTTATCTGCTGCCTTTGCTTGGGTTTTTGCCGCATTTTGCGCGGCTTTCGCTTGCTTATTAGCACCTGTTATGTCACCAATGACATCGCCGACAAAATCAGTAACAAATGACATATTATTCCCCTAATTTTTTAAACATAATCGTTTCGATTGACTCAAAACCCTTGTGCTGCCAAAGCTTACTATTATCTTTGGCTTGTAGATTTGCGAGCGTCCAAAAGCTGGCGCGCTCTTTGATATACTGCGTTGAGTATTCGAGTAGTTTTGCTGAGTGTTTGCGATGTTCAGGCAATACAAAAATCGCATCGGTATGTGCGTGCACATAACCTTTATGCCGCATCATTGGCGTGGTAAATAACCAGTGAAAACCAATAGCCTTACCGTTTTCTCGCATCACCAAGCAATGAAAACGGTCGCAACGTTCAACAGCGTGATACATTTCTGTGTCAAAATCGAGTTTTAAGCCAGTAAAACGCGCTTCTTCTAACGCAAAAACCTGCTGACATAGCGGCATAAGCTCATTAATGCAGTCCGCCCATTTTTCGCGGTTAATGGTTATCATACAGACTGTTCCATGATTGATAGCGTAGCATTGGCATATTGCCCCACAAGCACCACTTGCATACCTTCGGTAAGCACATGATTAATAACTTCGGGGCAAAGATAACTTTCATTGGTGCCCAGTGTTTTTTTAATCAAGCGATTAGATGCTTGCACTGAGCCACTGGCGGGTACTAAATACACCTCAATGCTAATCGGGCTTTCTGTGGCGTTGTGAAATGTTAATGCGCGAATTTGTGCAACTGACAGCCCGGGCACGACATAAGCAATATTATTATCTGCAACTAGACTTTGCGGTTTGAATGGGTTTAGGTATCGAATCATGGGGCAATAATCTCACTGGTTGGCATAGCGACCATATCAAAAGTGGGTGATGGGTTTACAGATACAGCAACCATCGGCATAGTTTCAGCCTGCACAACTGGCAATGCCACTGTATCAAACTGGGTATTAGACATATTTAGCAACATTTGCCCTGTTAGCGACTGTGTTGGCAGTTGGCTTGATAGCTGCAATAAAGTGAGCAAGTCCGCCAAATCGCCTGTGTTGAGCATTGACGCTAGTTTCTCAAAGAATCTCACCCATGTTGGGTTCATCACGCCATTGGTATACATCGGCTCAATAATTGGGACTTGCGATACGCGGGGAATCTGTGGCATTTATCTCACCTTTGCTTTTGCGCCCAATAAAATCAATCTTGCCGCATCGGTCATGCGAACGCGAAAAACGCGGTTAAATGACTGGCCAAGTCTGCGAAAAATAAGCCGTTTTTTATACTCACCGATACCGCCTAAGCTTTCTTGTCTATCATTCGACCAGGTGCGCCCTTTATCATCTGACCAATCGAACATAATTAGCGGCTTGGCATTATCATCCTGCCCTACTTGGGCAATTAGCTCAACCTCATCAAAAACAAGGCGCTGCCCCTGTGGGTTTAAACATGGTGTGACGCGCTCACGCATAATTAAGCTGCCATTATCAGTTTGGCAGTTTGGGCATAATCGATACACAAGCCCATTGGCACGATCACCGACTAAATGCTCACCATCAAAAAAGCAATGGCTGTTAGCGCGATGATGTTCGTGGCTAAAGGTTTCAGCATTGTAAAAACTGCGCTCATGCCACATTTGTGTTGCCGCGTCATACACCCATGTTTTTTGGGCAGTGGGGAAACTAATTACATAAAAATTATGCCCCTCGCGCTGATAGCTAAACGCATAGGCGTCATCAATCTGCGCGTAACTGGCAAGCTCATTTTCAATAGCATGATTGCTAATACGGCTGACTTGGTAGCCTTGCGTCATGACTATTTGCGCGTTACCGTGTTCGGTTTGTGATAACCAAATCAAGCTACTACCAAACGCACTAACGGAGTCTTTAGCCGCACAGCCTACTGGGATATATGCGCCACTGGTACGCTGATAGGGCAAGTCCTGCGAGCCTGTGCTATTCCAAATTTCAGTGGTTTTGACACCGATTAACCATAATTGCCCATTACTGGCTATCACACGCACTAGGTTATCGCTTTGCGCTTCAGCCGTGGCATAATTTAGCGCGGTTGTCGTGGTGCTTAATAAGTTTGACCATTGTATTTTGCCGCTATTAGGCACTGACCAAATAAACCGAGAGTCTAAAAACGTCACCGATGATGCACCAAAAAAACCTGTATCATCGTTAATCAGTAGCTTGGTCAAACTGTTATCCGCTATTTTGTAGCGGTAGGCATCATCACCGACAATCATCACTTGCACACTGTCATCAGCAAACGTCACCAAGTCAGTGCCGCTAATCTCACCTATTCGCTGTGATACGTCATTTCTGACAACGTACAATGCTGTGCCAGCCACCACCAAAAAACGGTCAGGCAGGGTATAAAGCCCACGAATTGCGCCGGTAAATTCAAAGCGTTTTACCAGTCCTTCAGTGGGTAGCAGTGCGCTCACTGACTGCGTATTGCCACTTTCAATGACCTGCGGATATAGATTAAGTGTGCGCTGGCAGTCAATCGCCCAATCTTGCAAGTGATAAGACTGCCCTACAATAGGGATATCAATAAGTGCAGCCACGATTACCTACTCCGATATTAATTGAGTTGCTGACATACAATGGGGTGATATTTGAGCGTTTGAGCAAGTTAATGGCATTGCGCTGATTGACCACCAATGCGCTCGATGGCTCGACCCCAAACATTGGGGCAATCTCAATAGCTAAGGTCAGTTTTAAAGCCCGCTCATACTGCTTTGGCAGGTGTAATTCATCGTGTGGGCATAGGTCAAATGGCAAGGTAAACGCTTTGATTTTAAGCTCACCGCCATCGGTATCAACGATAAATGACCAGTTCGGGTTATCAACTTGGTAGGTCACGCCAGCGTATTTGCTGTCATTGGTATCACGTACCAAAGTGATTGCTTCACTATCTAGCCAAGCGATATCTGAGATGCTAGCGATTTCTGCGGCAACGTCTGGACGGGCAAGCAGCTCACCACAGCAAGTTAATTCATACTCACAGCAATCACCTTCAATCTTGCCAACAAGGTAAGTATTGCGACCTTTCGACAATGGAATGGTGATTGTGGTGGCTTTGTGGACATACAGCTTGTGCGTAGCCCACTGACTTAAAATATCTTGTAAGGCTTCAATCGCGTCAGCAATTTCTTCGCCACTGGCATTTTCGCCGGCTGCCAATACGCCTAATTGCTTTAATGCGGCTGATACGATTTTGCTGACGTTCATTTTGTTTCACCCATAAAAAAACCTAGCGATTAGGCTAGGTTCTTGTGTTTAAAAATCTCAGCTACAACTTGTCGTTGTAGTATTTCATTTTAATATTTTCGGCTAGTTGTTCGTTTCTGAATGAGCCTAGCGGTGCATCATATTTTTCATCGTTAGCTAAATGAAAAGCTGCTGCACCACCCACATC
The DNA here is from genome assembly GCF_031975715.1 of Moraxella sp. CTOTU46711. Lineage (NCBI taxonomy): Bacteria > Pseudomonadati > Pseudomonadota > Gammaproteobacteria > Moraxellales > Moraxellaceae > Moraxella > Moraxella sp. CTOTU46711. The sequence continues at coordinate 107,843 of NZ_DALYMP010000001.1, read as the reverse complement.
AATTAACTTATGCTTAACTTCTTGCAGTTTTCCATTTACCAAATCTGTTAATTCTGGGTACTCTTTTAAAAATTCATTTATAGCAAAAAATCTAGCTTCTTGCTCAGAGTATTTAGACTCAGCAATGTATCTTCTGCCTTGATAGTCGATAGCCGCTGAATATGTTAAATCCGCTACGTTTTCTGCTGAAAGTCCGATAATGCTGTCAGTGACAGGAAATTTATTCATAGCCTAAACTCCATTGAATTTAAGCTATTTTACCATACTATTCCGATTCAATGACCAATTTTAAAAGCGTGTCTTTGCTGTCACGGCTGCCGAATTCGATTTTACGCTCAGTCAAAATCGCTTTGAGCTCATCGGATTGCATATCTTTCAGCTGATAGCCGCGTACTTCGGTTTCAAGCTCCGCAATCCGTGCCATAGCATTGGCATAGGCTTCAGGTAGTTCGTCATTCTCTACCGGCTCAATCACTTCACCTTCTGGTAAATCACCAAAATCCACCGCGCCATGCTCACGGACTTGGGTTTCTTCGCCTTCATCTTGGACGATAACCATTTCATGCGTGACGGTATCGCCAAGGTATAATGCTTTGGGGTATTCCATCGTTTTTACTCCACAATTTGCCAATCTTCTGCTAGTACATCGGTTTGACTGGCAAGCCAAGGCACCACGTTGTTTTGGGCTGTTTTCATAGCGATATACGCACCATACGGCACCATATCATCTTCAAACACACCAACCATCGTGCCGTGTTCATTGCGACTAGCAGGGTATTTGTTTTCAGGAACGTAGTACAAGAACATACCCTTGCCATTCCAACCTTCACGCGCCACGCGAGCGCCTTTTTTTAATATCTCTACCGCATCACCAAAGCTAAATGTCGCATCATCTGGAATCATCCAATCCTGCGCTTCAATTTTGTTATCATCGCTTGGTGGCTGCAATCGGTTATCATGGTCAGCCAATGCTTTATGCAGCCAAAACCCATACGGCATCCACATTTTTTCAAATGCTTGCTCATAGGCAAACTTTTCACCAATTTTTTGGTCAAAGTTATTAGGGTCAACACACGCACTTTCACCAGTAAAGGTAAAGCCGCTTTTGGTGGTGATGGTGCAATGAGTGGTTTTTTCGCCAATGCGTACATACTCAACATTACCAATTTCACTTTCCAAAAAATCCTTGGTAAGTTTTCGCTCTGGTAAAGCTGCCGCTAAAGCCATTGCTGAGATAACGCCTAATTTGTATCCGTGGTTTTTCATGATTTTTTATCCAAATAAAAACAGACGACCTAAGCCGCCTGTTTATGGGTTAATGTGATTACTGCGTTACGCGGCTTGCATGGATGCCACGTACAGTCTGGAAGCCATACAATACATCGATACGGGTACGCTCGATATCGTTGTTACCATCGCCAAACGTCATTACACGCACGTTTACGCCACTTGGCAGACGTGCAGTGTAGCCTTCACAGCTTGCCAAAACTGGCAGTGGTGCAAATGCTGCGGTAAACGCGTCTTTGTGGAATACCAAGTTTTGTGGACCATTGACCGACACCACAGTGACAGCCGCGCCATTGGCAGGTGAAGCAGTAACGGTTTTGTTTGGTGCAAGTGGGTTGATAGCAGGATAAATGCTTACTGCGGTTGCAGAACCAACTGTTTTGGTTTCTTTAACCACGAACTGCTGCAATGTACCCATATCAACGCCAGTAAGCGGATGGACAGCGTTAACGCCAGCGATAGTAAACACTGTGCCTTGTACTAACGTGCCAGCGGTTGAAGCCGCCATAGTCAATGTGCTACCGCCTTGACTTGCACCTGACACGGTAATACCTGCGGCTGTACCATTGGCAAATACAGGGATGGATTGATGTTCAAAGATATCTTGACCAAACGCATTCGCCACGAAGCCGTCAATATAGGCTTTTTCACTGGTCTTGGTTGGATTCCACATACGAGATACTTCGCCACTTAACGCCACATTCGCGGTACTGGTGATTAACGCATTGCGGTCGCCTTTTGGCGCTAAGTATTGGTTTAGCTTAGCGCGTGCCAATGCCAAAGCATTAGACGGGTTTGAGCCTGCCAAATTCATCGCTACTTGGTTGGGTGTACCAATCACGCCGCGCATCATCAAGTCAGCTTCAACCACGGACGCTAGGGTCTGCATTTGTGGACGCAAGATGCGCTCTTTGAAGTCAGTGATGTTTAACAGTTTCTCTTTGGCGCCAAACTGCAATGCAACGTGCTTTTGGGTGTCAAGCGTCAAGTTGACTTTATCTTCCACCACGTCAGTGCCTGAGCCGCCACCTGCGAACACGGCACCATCAAACACTTTACCCGCGGTTGGGATTTTGATAGTGACAGTATCGCCTTTTTTGTAGCCTTGTGTGTCGGTGCCAAACTCGTCTTGGCGACCTTTGTTGATGTTTGCTAAAAACGGCGCTTCTTCTTCAAGCATTTTAGCCGCTTCACGCGCAATCATTTGGTGGGTTAAGATTTGATTTGCCATAAATTATTTACCTTTTCGTTTTTGGGATTCTTGTCGATACCACTCATCGTCAGACATTTTGCTAGGGTCTTTAGCAACGGGCGCATTGGCGGTAACGGGTTTAATGGGTGGTGGAGCCGTTGGTACCTTAGCGGGTGCAGCATTTGACGGTTGTTTGCTTGCAATCATCTGACCTATTTTGACCGCTGCTTGCACTGGGTTTAGCTGTGACAACTCGATGTATAAATCATCGTTTTGCAGTAGTTCAGCAGCTAGACTTAATGTGTCTTTGGCGGACAGTCCGAATTGGTCAAGCGTGATGGGTAGCGGTGGTAATGTATTAGCCTTCGCCATCAATCCATCTACATCAACACCGCCATCTTTTAACTCGCTGATAGCAGTTTCAAATTCGGCTTGTTGTTCGACCTGTGATTGCTGGGCTTTTTCAGCTTCAAGTTTGGCAAGTACACGCTGTTCAGCTTGGGCAACATAGTATTCCTGCTGCGCTTTTTGATACTCCGAATAATCGTCAAAATCTTCGATGTTCGGCGCGTCAGACGCTTTAGGCTCTGATTGCTTTTGCTCATACTCGGCTACTTTACGTTGTAGTTCGGCTTTTTCACGAGCGAGCTGCTGAATACGCTTTTGCGAGCGGCTTTGCTTTTCAGTTTCCTGTTCTTGCTTGGCTTGTTCTGCCTTTTCTTCTTCGGTTTGTTCAACCGCTTCGGGTTCGGCTTGTGGCTGTTCGATACTTTGACTATCTGCGCTAGTATTTTCCGTGTCAGCGGTTGCCACGTTGTCAGTATCAATATTGTCCATCGTCTGCATTGGGTTGCTCCATATCATTGACCGATACGCTATCCCCAAACTGGTCAGATTCAGGGGCGAAGTTTTGAGCCGTTTCTTCAGGCATTAAAAAACCCTGCTCGGATTCGGCAGGGTTCTCAATGTTTTCGCTTGGCATGGGTGGCGGCTCGGCCATCTCATGCTGCGGGGGTAATTCATGTTCGGGTAATTCTTGGTCGTATTCTTCGGTTTCCATCCATTCAGGTGGCACCATTTGCTCAACCGCTTGCAAGTTGCCCATGTGCTGAGTGAGTAGCGACACAACGCCCTTTAACTCCTCAACATCGGCTTTACTTTCAGCATTGATTTGTGCGACTCGGATGTCTTTTTCCGCTTGCAGTTGGATTTTGACCAGCTCAAGCTGTCTATCCGCATCTTTGTCATTGACCAAGCCTTGCAATTGCTCGATTTCAGCGGTCATTTTTTGCACCAACTGGTCAAGCTGCATGATTTGCGCTTTGGCTTGCTCGGGGTCAATTTGCTGCTCTTTGCCTGTGAGCTGTGGCGGCATCGTTGACTTGATACGCTCCGCAATCTCTTTGGCATTAAGCAGTGGTGAGTTTTGCAGCAAGATATCACCAATTAGGCTAAACAACTGCGGATTCATGCTCAAAAGCTGCATCATCAGCGCAAAGTTTTGCTCACGCTGCGTATTAAACGATGGTCCCGTATCCATGCGTACGTCATAACGTCCAACGGTCACATCAGCCATCACGCCTTTGGCGGTTTCTTCAAACAGTTTGACTTGCTCGCTTTCACCATCGACACCGACAATGCGTCTAACCATCGGCACGGTGTAGAGTGCTTGATAAAGCCCAAGCAAGATTTTTGCACCGTGGCGAATTGATTTGTTTAAGTTGTCTTGTAGATGAAATTGGGCAGTTTCAGACTGACGTTGACGCATACCGATTGCCACGCCTGACGTTTCGTTACCTTGACCGCCCATCACTGGCGCGTGCATATTGAGAATGTCAGTAATGCCCTGTTTTGCGCTTTCAGCTGCGTTTAATACGCCCACTGGCGGTTGAGCTGCACCCATGCGAAATGGAGCAGGACGTTGGTCGCCAAGCTCATTAGCATAGTTATAATAAACAGCTGAATAGCTGCTAGGGTCTTTCCATTGTTCTTCATGTCCTGCCACGCCCTCGGCATCAACCACCAAAATGTCATCTTGGTTTTTCTGCAAAATGTGCGCTTCAGTTGACTTCCAGTAGTTGAATAATCGCTGTGGGTCTTTGGCAAAATGCACCAAGCTAAAGATATACCGCTTTTCTTGCACCCAAGTGACTTCGCCATAGACAGGCACGATGGGGATATATCGACCAGGGAAGGTATTTTCTTCAAGCACTTTTGCGCCAGAAACTTTGTACCACTTCACTTCTTTGCGTGTCGTTGGGCGTGTCGCTTGTAAAATACCCGCGTTTTTCAGGATATTTTCAGCTTCACCATATTGTTCAGCCAACACAGATTTATAATTTGACGTGCCGTCAGTCAGTAGCCATAGCGTGTCTTTGACTTCTTCGAGTTTAAAATACTCGACAATGCGTAATGTCTTATCGCTGTCATCGTACCAGTCTGAATAATTGCTATCCTCAAAGTCAACGGCAGCATCGTTGCCATACTGCTCGATGATATCGTCTTTACTGACCCAATCACCCACGATTGCCCACGTCATATCTGAACCATCTAGCGCACGGCTCAACGGGTCGATGTAAACCGCATGAGGGTTTTGCACGGGCATAAACTTTGGTTCTTGGTTGAATGATAATTCACTGACGTAATCAGTGACCAAACGATAAAAGCCAAGCCCGCCATACACGGCATTTTCTGCGGCTGTATCGTATGCGGATTCTGCGTCCGTGGCTTCTTCGGTGTCTTTGATTAAACCCTCGATGAGGTTTGCCTTGTCCGCGTCCGCTCCGTTATCGACTGGCACAACTTTAGCTTGTGGTCGGTTTTGGCGCTGGGTGTTGATTTGTTGACGGCAATAAGCACGGCACATATTAAACTCAAGGCTAGGCTTGCCATCATCTTTGCGCTTTTGGACTTCATGCAAGCCCCACTGTGCGCCTTCGACTGTGACAAACTCTTTATCTTCAACGCCGCGCTGATAGTTTTCTTGCCAATAGTCCTCAGCATATTTCAAGCGCGTTTTGATTTCGTCTAATATTTTATCGCTCATTAACTCATCCAGCCTTTCTTAAGGGGTTTTGGTATCGCTTTAACTTTTTGCTTACCGACCAAGCCTTTTTGGATAGCGAAACGACGCATCATATAGGCGTAACGTGTCGCATCCATCAAGTCATCACCTGTCTTAACGATTTTGCCTTTTTCATCGCGGTGGTATTGCAAAAATTCATTAAACCAATCACGCAAGCCCGCAAATACTTTAAACTTACCCGCACGCATCAACAAAAGAATTTCAAGCAAGCCAGCTTCAACACCATTGGAACCATCTGGCCAAGTGGCATACTCACCAAGCATTTTAAATCCGGCTTCTTTGTAGTAGGCTTTTTGCTGTTTGCCTGAGCCTTTTTCAGTTTGGAGTCCGTCAAGTGGCCAAGCGGTAGGTACGTCTTTCGACCATGATTTTGTCGCTGTCCAAGCCTGATCGGGTGAAACTTGTCGCTGCTTCCAACCATGCGTCACATAAAACATATCGTTTTCGGTATCTATGGCTAGCTGAATCTGCGCTTGTGGGTGGTCCCAACCAAAGTCCATGCCATCAATCAGCATGAAGTGATCAGGTATTTCAAATGGGTCACACGTAATAAATTCTTCGCTTAAGTCATAGATGCGACCATGACCAAGCATCGGAATACCTTTGGTACGCATATCACGTTGGTGCGCTGGATAGGATTCAAGCAATGTCTGCTTAACGCTTTCACTCAAGTGGGGCGCATCATCCCAACCGGCGTTAAGCATAATTTGCCCAGTTGCAGGATTATCCATAAACTGGACAACCAACTCGGTGCGACCATTCTCAGGCGTAAACGTCAAAATGCCGCGTCCGCCGTTACCTTTGTCACCTGTTGCGGTACGTGTTAGCACCTGTGGGTAAATCGTTTGGTCTTTCGGCTCTTCGTCGATGTGAAACCAATCAACGCTGTCACCCATCAAAGCGTGCTGACCTTGGCTATATGACCAAAATTGCACCGTTGAAACGCCATGTTGGACATCACCACCGCCACCATGACGCACATACACGGTTCGCATCGCGTTTGGTGTACCTGTCATCGATTCGTGGTCAAGGATGTATTCAGGTGGAATTAATCCACCAATCCAGCCGCTATCATCGCGCCTACCAAAGATAGGTTTTTGCAAAAGGTCGCGACATTTTTCACCAGAATAGCCAAGCAACCAAATTAGCGGCGCATGATCAAATGCGTAACCATCCCACCAATCGGGATAATGACCAAGTGCATGAATAGAATCCATGTAAGTACCGGTCATGGTTTTACCGACGCGGTTAGCTGCCATGAAACACACCTGGCTGTAATCTGTAGTGCGCTTGACTAATTCACGTTGGATTGGATAGAGTTTTTCACCAAACTGCTTATAGCGATATACGTCATCGCGTCTGCGCTTTTCTTCAAGCAATGCCAATAGCTCAAGTTTTTTATCACGAGTTACCATTCATCAGTGCCTGAATTTTTGCATCCAATTCGTCGTCGGTTAAATTATTGATATTCATGTTGACGTTGGTGTCAACTTCTTGCTTATCACGCCAGTTATCTTTTTGACGATTTTTAAGCCAGAAAATGGCCGCCGTTGTGTCTGGCGGATAATGTTTGATGGTTGGGACAACTAGCTCAACGCCTTGGTTATTGAAAATCTTATCTTCTGGGTGTGAATAACCTTTGGCGCGGTGAAATAGGCTTGATGCGATTTCAGCATCAGCAATTTCCTTACCCTTTTTTATGGACTCGCAAAATTCTTTATGGTCTTTTTTCCAACGGTTGATTGTTGACTCGTCAACTTCAAAAAGATAGGCAAGCTTTTTATCATCCGCCCCAAGTAAACAATACTTGTAAGCCTGCTCTGCGAACTCTGACCGATACTTGGTTGGTCTTCCGGCATTTGATTTTGGTTTGGTTGGCGTAAGTTTCGCCATGCTTACGCTCCTTAAATAAAAAAGACCTGCAACCCCATCGCTAAGATTGCAAGCCAAGTAGATTGTGCTACTCGCTTTCACATTCGCCCAACGCACAAGGCTCCTATTTCCACTTTCGCTAATTAATGGGCGGGGTGACTAAACCCCCTAATCTGATTTTTTACACTTAGGTACGTTCTACAACGGTCAAATTGCAGGATATAAAAAAAACCGATATGCAAATACGCACATCGGTTATAGTCGGCTATGATTTGTTTTGGGCTTGCCCCGTACTGTTCTACATAACCCACCCCGCTTAGCAAGTTAATCGGCGATAAACAGACAACAAAAAAGGCGAAAATCTTTCGACTTCGCCTTTTAATCAAATACACTAACTATTGAGAATGATGCATTACAGCGTTACTTATTGCAGCTCCATGCCTTAAAAATACATACAATAAAAAAACTGCTATTAGAAAGCCGTATTTTAAAATTTTCATAGATTCCACAAAAAAAAGCAAGGTTAAAATCTTGCTTTAAGTAAATTTCTGTTTATAACCAATTTATATCATAGCTTGTCCGACAAATCAACTGTTTTCAACTACTCCTAACACATAACCTTCCGCTCTTGCTAGTAATTGATAAGCAGTTTCCTTTCCCACCTGTTTCCGACTATTAATACCATATTCCAAAACCGTTAGATAATTTTTTGCAATATCTCTTGGTGACCACCCAGCAAGGTATTTGTAGCAAAGGACATTGAGCAAGATAACACTGTGTTTAGCAAGTTTTGAAACAGCCCTATCGACCTTTAATGCTTCATCATCAGTAATACAATATCTTACCCCTTTGTGCATTTGCACGTTATCACGCATAACCGATAACCATGCTGATTGACTCCCCAAATCGTCTTTATGGTGCCTTGCCCACTTTCCCCACTCTTCAATTTTGTTGATCATACTTCTCTAACCTCTTTCCCCAGAATTTCCCACATCAATTTGCGCTTAATTTTATAAACATCCGTTCTCGCGCCCTTGGCATCTTCGATGACTTCGCAATCTTTTTCGATATCCCAATAAACGAAATCAGCGATATAGGTCGTTTTTCGCTGCGTCTGACCACCAATTCGAGTCGTTGGCAGCAAGTCATAAGTAACTTGGCAGCATAGGTTTTTAATCTTGCCAGCACGCTGTAAAAGCTCAAGTTGCTGATAACGGTGCATCTCTTTTTTGCTGTCAAACCATTTGCCGTTGTATTGGACCCGGATATTTTTATACTTTGACTTCTTCGCCTTGGGTGCCTTTGTGGTACCTTTTTGGGCAAATAATTTCTTCTCTTGTTTTGGTGTCATGATTGCTGTCACTGCTCACTCCCTAGAATTAAATCCCCAAATTCGTGTTTAATTGCCCGTCCATCTAATCGCCATTTTGCCCACTGCGCTGGGTGCAAGTTCTCTTTGTGTGGGCTTTTGGTGATACGTCCGCTTATGTACTTGATTGTTTTAAGCTCATTAGTCCTGTTGTCGCGCCAAGTGAGCTCGCCGCGCTTAACCGCACAGACGTAGTAGCCTGTAGCGGTTAATTTGTGATTTGGGTGGCTAAGGTGGGTCATTTACCACCATCCAAAACCTTAAAAACTGGCTTGCGTCTTTTTATGTTCTGGCTGTTTTCAATGCTTTTGATTCGTCGGCGTTCTTCTAGCGATTGCTCAAAGATTCTTCTATGTTTTTCCAAGAAAGTTTCCTCAGTCCAATCACCATCTTTGGTGATATGCTCAAAATCAGCCTTTGTCAGTTCTTCGATATTTAGAATTTCGATGCGGTCAAAAAGTCCAAACGCTTCTTTTGCTGATTCTTCAATGTATGCGTGAGAAGGTCTGTATTCTTCTTCATCAAAAAGCAAATCTTCGATGTAGGTTGATGACCATGCCCTGGGGTTACTCACCCAAGGCATATATAATTTGATTTTTACGGCAAAATAACGGCTGCCTTTGCTCATGCTCTTACCATCCCCCAATCTTGGCTACGCCTGCTTTTTGACGATAGCTTGACCAATCGCATTTAATATGGATTAGGTTTTGTTGAAACCGATCCCATGCACGATCGCCCATGAAGGTTTTAGTTTCTTCGTAGCTTAAATTTGTGGTGATAACCGTTGGTTTTTGTTGATAACGCGCATCAATCAAGCCACCCAATCGGCTGCGATCACTTAATTGATTACCCGTGGTATCACCGTCACCCAAGTCATCAATCACAAGCAAATCAAAACTAGCCAAACGAGCGATAATCATGTTTTGAGTGGGCTTACTCTTATCACTCCATGATTCTTTGCAATGCTCAACAAATTCTGACGAGCGAATAAACTTGGCTGGGCATAGTGAATTTTTCTTAAACTGACTTTGATACACGGCACGCGCTAAGGCATTGCTTAACATCGTCTTGCCCGCCCCTGTACCGCCATAAAACAAAAGGTTTGGCATACCAGTATGAAAATCGGTTGCATATTTTTTGAGATTAGCCAATAACGCTTCTTGGCGCGTGCGCTGTGTCTCATCAATTTCCCAAGCATCAAAACCCTTGGCATTGATATTGATACCACAGCTTGCCATTCCACTAAGCATACGTTCACGGTAAGTTTGTTTTGCTTGGCGCTCATCATTGATGCGTTTTTGTTCAGCTGCGCATAAGTCACACCGCTCTGGGAAGTCCATGATTTTGCTAAAACTGGTTTCGCCATGGATCGGACATGCTGCAGTAAATTTTTTGAATGAATCACGAAATGCTTGTAGGTCCATTACCAAGCTCCTTGTACTGGCGATGATGTATCAAGTGGTGTAGCCACTAACTGGCCGTCAATAAATTCAAAGTTTGTATTTGGCGCAACGATGCCCGTCTCACCTGGTCGCCATTTTTGATTTACCGCCAATGGGTCATTGGGACCAGCAAGTTTTTGATTTGGTTTAGCTTGCTTAGGTGGCTTGGCTGATTGAATCCAAAGACGAAGTTTTGATTTTCTAAGGCTGTCCGTGTTTAGCGGCTTACCCACTAAGGCTTGTTCAGCGTAATGCGCCTTGAAGTCTTTGATGTGGGTTTGGTAAATATTTTCGGTTAAAACACCCATAAACCCTGCTTGAGATAATTCTTGTCTCATCAAATCCAAAGTTGGTGCTTGCCAGTCTTGAATTTCTTGAGAACGCTCTAAACGGATTTGTTCAGCTTTGTCGTTTTGCGAATCGTTGGCTTGCTGTGTGTGTGTATTATTAATAGATGATGTTGATGTTGAAGGGCATTGCTCAAGCATATTTGTAGCATTGCTTGGGCATTGCGTTTGCATTGCTTGAGCATTGCTTGGCGTATGCTCGGTTGATGCACTTTCATTTTGTTGATTTTCGCTTGAAGCCTTATTCCATCTAGCTTGCGCGGCTTTTTGTGCTTTCTCTGATTTGCTATTTTTGTTATCAGTTGCTTGTGATTTTTTATCATCCAAGTACGTACTAAATAACTCATCATTTTCGATAGAAAAAATGCCAATATTTGTGATAGTTTTTATGAAGGCTTTTACTTTAGATGAAGATAAGCCAGTAATAGCACCAATAATTTTTACATCGTTTGGGATAACACCATTCTTCCAATAATCCATCATGAGCAAGTAAAGCCCACCTACTTGTTCAGTGGTGAGCCTAGTTGTCATGGCAAGAATGTCACCGATATAGATCGGCATCCAGATTGATACATCATCTTGTTTTGACATTGTTGTCCCCTTGCTTATTTAGATTTTTCATGGTTAAATATCCTTGCTTATTGATTTATTGATTAATACCAAAACCCAAGCGATTGCCGTCGTTTGGGTTTTTTCATGCTCGCTTAAAGCCGTTGACCAAATACTTTTGATTGGCATGGTTAATAAAGCGCTTCTCTTTAAACGCCACCAACTCGCCACTTTTAACCATTTTCTGACATTGACCATGCACTGAGCGACGGCATGACATATCTTGAATGTCGCTAGGGACAATCTCACCATGTGCGTTTAAGTGGCGGTAGATGAGCGTCACAGTGCTGACTTTGCCGTATTGGGACCAGATATTTATCGCACTCGTCTTTTCGGTTTTTTTAAGTCGGTCCATACCGTTACCATGTTTCTTTAACCATGCATCAGTATCAGCTACGCTAATCTTTGATTTCTTTGGTCGGCTTGAATGTCTGGCCAATGGATCATGCTTGCTGTATTTATCAAGCTCGCTCATCACACACCCGCCTTTGGCATAGCCACGTCTTTAGCGACTAGCAAGCCATTTAACATAAACACATGGCTATCAGCCTGCTTGTTGTAATGCTCATCTTGTGGGTCGATGATATGACGAGGCGTTTTTTCGTCAGTCATGATCACTTCATGGCAACATCTGCCTTCTGTGTTATTGCAGAATTTGCAGTCATTTGGATTGAATTTAGCCATTGGTATCTCCTATCGAAATAAAATCTGTAAAAACTCTGGGCTTTCTGCCGAGTTCTTTAAAATTTCTTTAAATGCTTCAGCAATGACAGGTGAGCACATCAAGTCATCTTTATCAGATAGTTTGATGCCAAGCACAGCAGTCAAAACAGCAAAAAACTCAATACGACCTTCGCTTTTGAGTTTTGACATACTGCTTTCACTTGTCCCAACTTTCTCACCCACTTCTTTTTGACCAATCTCGGAAAGTCGAGTCAATAAAAGCCGTTCGTTCTTTCGTGCGATTTCCTGCAGCTCAGGTGATAATTCACTTATCGGTTTATGGCACATAGGTCGCTCCTAGGCGGTTTCGAGTTGAGTTTGAGGTTTAAACATTTCTTTGATTTCATCAGTTGGGACACCTGAAATTTCAGAAAGTTTTTCAGCGTAATTAGATTCGCCAGTGTATTCAGTGCGCGGCAAAGCATTTTTGTTTGACCACTTATAAACTCCACGCGCAGTAAGATTTAAAGCCTTGGCTACTTTTGATACGCCGCCATTAGCTTTCAAAAACTCATGTAATGTTTGGGTTTTCATGAACTGATAATTCCTTAAATAAGAACATACGGTTCATATTAACAGGAAGTGATTTTTCTTTCAAGAACTTTGATAATGAACAATAGGTTCATAAGGTGATAAAAATGACAGTTGCAGAAAAAGAACGTATTGAATTTGCTGAGCGTTTAAACAAGGTTTTGGATGATAAAGGCTATCCAATAAGAGGACGCGCTCAGAAGGTTTTAGCTGAAACTAAATTAAGTATCTCTGATAGAGCTATAAACAAATGGTTAAAAGGCGAATCTATCCCTGACCATAGTAATTTAGCTATTCTTTCTCGACACTATGGCGTTGGATTTGACTGGCTCGCCACTGGCAATGGCGAAATGACCACTAAGCCAGCAATCAGAATGGCAATCGATGACCCTAATTCGATGCCACCCGCCCTACGCGACCATTTGACCGCTGACCATGGCGATGATGAGTTAGATACCGATAATATTGAAGCCATGCTTGAGCGTTATGTGCCAGTGATTAGTTGGGTAGCTGCTGGTGACATGACACCTGTACTATCAACTTGCCTGACTGACGTTATGGAGTGGATACCGCGCCCAAGTCATTTATCTAAGATGGCGTTCGGTTTGGTTATCCGTGGCCGCAGCATGATGCCTGAGTTTAAACCTGACGAGATTATTTACGTTGAGCCAGAATTTAACCCCTATTGGTTGCGCGACGGTGACTTGGTAGTTGTATCGTGCGACGGTGACGGTGAAGCGACGTTTAAACAGTTAGTCATGGGTGAAACTAGCGAAGATATGTACTTAAAACCACTTAACCCAGAGTGGCATAATCAAGAAATCCGACCTATGAACGAGTGTCGATTGGTGGGAGTGGTTGACGGGAAATATGTGAGATATAGGAAGCAAAGACAATGGAGCTAGATAATTCATATTTTTTAGACAACCACACCACGCCCAAGCCAATACTCACAGGCTGGTCACTCGACCAAGTTGACCCTGACCACTACTTCATCGTGTGGTTTATCTACAATGCTGAGCTGATCACGCCAGCGACACGGGCAAAGGGATGGTGTGTTTATCGAGAGATTGAGTTGGATTTTTGATATGAACAGATGGATTTGGTTGATTTTGTGGACGTGCGTTGCAGGAATATGGATTGCTGACATTGTCGCTCTTTTTATTGTAAGACCAGCGTTTTTATCGACGTGGTTAGCAGCTCTGGCTTATGCTTGGGTGCCGTTTAGCTTGGTGTATATCGCTCAGTTATTGGTGACGGGGCGGAAGGCGCCTTTTAGGGTTTAGTTGGGAAATTTGATTTTTAGGATATATAAGGATGGATCATGGCAGATATTTACAACGGCTATCAATTTCTAACGCCTATTGTTGGTGAAAGCAATTACATTGAAACGCTCAAACAGCTATATAATCACGAGCAAAGCTTTAAACAAGGCAACTCAGCTTTTGTGGATGTCACCTTAATTCATGAGAACAACAATCCTTATGATAATCAAGCCGTCCTAGTTATGTCCCCTCTTGGCCCCATTGGGTACTTATCAAGACAAATCGCACGTGAGTATAGACAAGATTACTCCCAGCCTTTCTTAACTGTCAGAGCTAAGATTTTTAGCCGTGACAATACGATGTATGGCGTTTGGGTTGATTTGGATTATGAAGATGAATAAGAAAAATTGCATCTAATTCATTTTACTTATTTTTCTATTGAAAGGCTTATTTGATGGGTAGCAGACGAATATGTGATTTAGCGGCAAATGATGTTGATAAATATTTAACAATGCCAAAACAAATCAATAGCGACATAGTTTTTACTGAACATCCAAGAAAATCTAAAAAATCTCCCTACGGCTTTAAAGAATGGCAAAGTACATATATTTTATCTGTTGAAAGTGGGGATGTCATTGAAAGCCTGTACTTGACTCTTAAGTCGATGGTTCAAGCTGACTATTGGTATCATTCATTCAAGCTTTTCATTCGAGAAAATGAACAACAACATATTTTTTATCAAATGGAGATATATCCTGATGATATTGTTAGTCATACAAATCTCGATGGTAGCTTTTTATTTGGCGCACATATCCATAAGATAAACCAAGTGCATGAAATTCGACCACAAAACTACAGTAGTTTTTCATGGTATGAATGGTTAGAATATTTCAAGTCTACTACTAATATCAGTATAAGGGGTAAAGTTACTGCACCAAACGAAGGGGAGTTAGCATTATGGTAGGATTCGATAAAACCCAATTTTTACAACAGGGGTTCCATGTAACTGAACGTGGACAGCATCTTATTGTAACTACGCCTCAGGTATTCGCTAGCGGTGACCCGGCGCGTTTTTTTGTTAGACGTGATTTTGATAACTTTATCTTTGATGATTACGGCTCTACACATAATGCGTTGACCTTGTCTTTACCAAACCCAGGTAAGGCTACTGAAGTGATGAGCTCTATGCTTGATAAGCTAGATAGCAGGATTGAGTTTGAGCATTTTACGCTTATTAGACCGACCAAGAGCAACCAAATTGGCGTGGCTTTTAGGGAGTTTTTAGACCTCTATGCTATGCTGACAACTTATCAGCCAAAGAGCAGCCATCATCAAGAATCTATGGCAATTTTAGAGAATATTTATCGTTTTTTAAAAGAAAGATATAACGATGTTATTCCGAAAGTTAAATACAAAGGCCTATCTGGTCTTAATCATAAGTTTAGCTTTCAGGCAGATAATACATTGGTGGACTTTGCTCACCCAAATGGACAATCCACTGGTGCTTTATTAAGAAAAATACAGGATGTTAAACTAGTTTATAATGATTTCAAATTTAATATAATTTTAGATGATAGCAATCAGCGAAAATTTGATAGTGAAAGTCGCATCTTATCTAGCGTAGCAAACATACGGCCTTATAGCCTTATGTTAGCCTCTTGACTTAATATCCGTTTATTAAAGACCCACCCACCCCGGTGGGTTTTTTATTGCCTATACTTCACCTTTTACAATTCCTTACAAATATTTGACCCGCTTAAATGCGGGTTTTTTATTGCATATCAGTTCATATAAGAACAAATAATTCTTAATATTTTGTAATATTAGTTCTCATATAGATTGACATATAAGAACCATTAGTTCATAATTAATTCACCAACACGATAAGCCGATTATCGTGAAATTCAATCAAAACTTAGGAACCTGTAACGCGGTGCAGAGAACCGCTAAGTGTTACTCACTTACTGCTATTTCAACGAGATAGCAGTTGGGGATTAACAACAACCGAAGGTGAAATTATGTTTAATTTTAATAATCTTTTTAAGAAATTTTATCAGTTTGAAGAATATGCAAACTTGGAATTTCATGAACCGTATGTTTGCTACAAGAAGTTATCAACAAAGAAAGTTTATTTCTTTGATTATTAACCAACAAAAAAGCCACTAGACGGTCAAATCACAGTGGCTTTACTCAACAAAGGTGAATGATTATGAAAAAAGAAGACATCAAAAAAATTGCTATTGATTGCGGTTTTAATGAAACAGAGCAAGAAAATGGCGAGAAAGATATTGATGAGCGTCTCTATAAGTTTGCTGAAAAAATTGGCTTTAAAACATTCCCAACAGCAAGCCTATCGCTAAATGACAATTAATTAAGACAACAAAAAAGCCCTTCTCGACTGGAAATCAAAAGGGCTTTACTCAAAAAGGAGCAATCAAATTATGGCACAACTAGACTTTTTAAAGCAAGTACTTCGCATTGATAGCGAATGCGACCACGAAATCGAAATCAGTAGCAGCCAAGCAAAAGGCGTTATTTATCTGGCAATCGGCGATAACGGCGCATGGATTGGCTTTAACTTTAGCGCTGAGGTTGAGCATCCATATGAATCAATCTGCCGTGGTCGCTGGTACAGCCGCGTTTATGATTACAGCAAGGTTAAAAGCGTATCAGCACTCAAAGTCACTTATGCAGATAGCTATGACTGCGACAGCATCAACTACATGGCGCGTATCGAAGAAATCAAATCAATCATCACGCGCTTTATCGAGAGCGCAGAGATTGAAACCGACCATTATGACGCAGCTTAAGGGGCTAACCATGAAACTATTTGAAATCACTTGGGTGAGCAATGCTTGCCCTATCCCGATGACCGAATTAGTCGGAGGCGACACAAAGATGGAAGCCCGTGGTCACATCGTCAGACGCGAAGTTAACCGTGGCACGCCTAAGTTTTTAGAAGTGCTGCAAATGAGTGAAGCCGATGCCGACCAAAAAGGCTATCAGCTTTATCCAGTCGCGGGGTGAGCATGAAAATCAACCACCTTAAAGCATGGCTGCCAGTGTTAAAACTGGTAGCCATCGTTATTGCTTTAATCTTTGTGATTATCGCTGTTTATTCAATCCCAAGTCGATTAGACGCACAGGCTAAAGCCGAAGCCGATTATATCGAAAACTACAAGGCTGAGCTAAAAGCCGAACAAAATAAGGATTAAGCCATGACCAACTTAGCAATCCAAAGCACTGCCAAGCAAGCCTTGGCAATCCCCACCAAAGACCTAAGCCGTGAAGATTGGCTACGCTTACGCCAAAGCGGTATTGGCGGTAGCGATATCTCAGCCATCATGGGCTTTAACCCCTACAAAACCGCGTATGACCTATACCACGACAAAATCAATGACGTGGTGGCAGATGCTCAAAGCGATGCGGCTTATTGGGGCACAATCCTTGAAGACGTGGTAGCCAAAGAATACGCCCTGCGTAATGACTGCAAGGTGCAAAAGGTCAATTACATGATCCGTCACCCTGAGTTTGATTTTGCGCTAGCCAACATTGACCGCGCTGTCATCAACCCATCAATCAGCGGCAACGTGCGACTCAAAGACGGTAAGTTGACCACCGACAAATTGCTTGAAGTCAAAACTGCATCCGAGTACATGAAAAATGTATGGGGTGATGAAGCCTCCGACGAAGTGCCAGATAACTATAACTTGCAGTGTCAATGGTACATGGGCATTACAGGCGTCGATCAATGTGACCTTGCCTTGCTACTTGGGGGCAACAAATACCGCCAGTACAACATCAAATTCGATGCCGAATTGTTTGAAATCATGATTGATGAAGCTCAAAACTTCTGGGTCAATCATGTATTAGCTAGGGTTGAGCCAACACCCACCACCCTAGCCAATGCCAAGCAAAAATATGCAACGTCAACTCCAGACAGCACGCTTGATTTGCATTTCAATGATGATGACAACATCGCTATCATTGACCGCTATGTTGAGCTAAAGGACCAAGAAAAGCTTGTCAAATCCGCCCTTGAGTTAGCTCAAGTCGAGTTAATCAACCTGATTGGCTTTAACGAAGTATTGGCGGTCGATGGCGAACTGGTCATGACATACAAGGCGCAAAAAGGTCGTGAGACTTTCAACAAAAAAGGCTGTCTCAAAGCCTACCCCGAACTGGCAGAGAAATTTGCCGAATTTACTAAGACTGGCGAAGCTAGTCGAGTTTTAAGGGTGAAGTCGTGAGCGAGATGGCCGAAGACTTTAAGGCTCTGAACGAAATGCGTCGCGCTAAGCGAGGAGATAACAAAAATCGCTCAACTGAACTGCTAAAAGAGCGTGGCATCAATTTTCAAAGCAATAATCATGGCGTCCATCTAGTGGTGCGCCACAATGACGTGATTTACGATTTTTACCCATCAACAGGCCTATACATCAACCGCGCCACGAAGAAAAAAGGTCGCGGCGTATTCAACTTATTAAAAACGCTTGGAGTTTAAAATGAACGACCTAACTACCCCAAACCCAATCACAGCACCAGCCACAGCAGACGCATTTAGCCCGATGCAAATCGCGCTTGATGATACCCTGTTCGGTCAATGCCATCGCTTAGCGCAAATCATGGCAAGCGGCGCTTGCACCGTACCCAAGCATTTGCAGGGCAATGTTGGCGACTGTTTTGCCATCGTCGGTCAAGCATTGCGCTGGGGGTTTGACCCCTATGCAGTTGCCCAAAAAACCCATCTTGTGAATGGCGTATTGGGCTATGAAGCGCAGCTAATTATCGCTGTCATCAATGGCAAAGCCCCTATCGTTGGTCGCTTGAAGTTTGAATACTACGGCGACTGGTCAAAAGTCAAAACCAAGACTGATAGCCCTGCAGATGTAGGTGTCAAAGTATCAGCAACCATGCGCGGTGATGACGAGCCAACCGTCCTTGACCTGTCAATGGCACAGGTTGGCACGGTGCGTAACTCACCACTTTGGACTGCTGACCCACGCCAGCAACTTGCCTACCTTGCGGCGAAGCGTTGGGCGCGTCTCTACTGCCCAGATGTTGTCTTAGGCTTATATAGCGAAGATGAACTGCAAGACCGCAACGCACAGCCTAAAGACGTGACCCCTACGCCAACCAAAAACGGCGGCACCGCATCAATCAAAGACCGTATCAAAGCTAAAAAGGCTGAGCCAGTGATGGAAGCGCAAGCGGCTGAATGCTTTGACATTGATCCAAAGGTCAAAGAAATCCAATCAGCCACCACGCTTGATGAATTGATGCTGCTAGGGAAAGACATTGCCCAGATCAAAGCCACTGAGAACCTATGCGGTGATGACCTGTCAATCTTGCAAAACACTTGGGCTGAGCAGCGCGCATCTATCATCTATAACGAGCTGCTAAACGATATCAATCAGTCAACCACAGATGATGCTCAAGAAATGCGTCAACGCATCTATGGTGCCAAAGACAAGCTAGGTGATGAGCGCGTGCAAGAGCTCAACGAAATCCTTGAGACCGTTATCAACCAAGCCACTGAATAACTAAAAACGTGCCACTGGCAACGGTGGCACTGGAGATAACCATGACAACCAAACTTACCCCACAAACAAAGAAAACCATCCGCAAAGTCACTGAAGCCTTAAAAGACAGCATGATTAGTATGACAATCGACGATCTAGTCAATGCCACCGACTCATCCCCCACTGTCATCAAAAATACATTGGCAAAGATTGAAGGCGTTAAACAAGACGAAAACGGCTATTACTTGCCACGTGATGACCACGAATTAAATGCAGTAGCCGTTAATATCCAAGAAGCGCCTGTAAATATGCAAGATAAGGAGCTTAATACCCAAGCTCCCCATGTTAACTACCATGATAACGAGTCGAGCTCCTCTGATAACGACGAAGCTACCCTAATTAATCCAAGTGCTGAAATCGCTAATCCAAGTGCCAAGGTCGATAATCCAAGTGCTATCGATACGAATACCGACCCTGACGCCATAATTAATGAGGGTGTCAAACAAATAAGCATCTTGGAAGAAGCCAAAGACGCCCCGTACGAAAAATTAATCACGCCCAAAAAACCACGCAATAAGCCTTTTACGCCCAATCCCATCATGGGATATCAAGTGCAAAAAGGCAAAGCCAAAATCTTTTTAGACCGACGAGCGACAAGTAAAACCCTTACCCTCTCGCTTGATGACCTAAAAGAATTGGTCAATGCGGTTGAAAAATCGGAGCGTGTGGCGTGAACAAAAGAACTGCCAAGCGCATCCGCCAAAACAACCACCGACTCTATCATGAGTCGGTGAAGCGCGAAATAAAGTTTAAACAGGAAGTCAAAGCACTGCCTATGCCAGCGATTAAGATGGATAAAAGTATAAGGAGAAAGCCGTGAGCAATAAACCCACCAAGGCCGAAATCCTAGCTAATATTGCATGGATTTATAACGGCAATCACTACGAGAACCGTGAGTATATTGGCATTGCAGTAGATGGCTACTTTGTCACTTGCAACATGCTTGGCGAAGTCATTGAGCCAATTGACTATCACGATATTGTTATCCCTTATCATGACGAAAAAGAGGCATTTTACAAGATGCTTGAGAAAAGCCCGAAAAAGTATCTTGGTAAATATTTTGCGGACTATCACCACAAACACATAGTTAGTGGTTACAGCACCATGTATCACAGAACGGTATTTCGTGGCACGTATTACCAAGAGAGATTGCTTCTCAAAATCCTTAACATGGGATTTGAACCATACGGCATCTACGGTGAAGAATGTCGCATGAATGACCGTAATATACGTTGGAACCCACCTGAGATGCGATACGTAGGCATGATGAAGCATTGCAAGACTGGCCTTTTCATAGGCGTAGCAATACCAGGTTACATGCTTTTAGATAACTTGTACGAAAAATACTATTTTCATTTAACCCCAAAACCACTTGGTTTTATTGGCAGTGAAGGCAGTTTTGGCTTTCAATCAGCTTTGGATGTGAACGGTATTAGCTATGCGCCTACCATCGAAGTTAAGTCAACGGCCACCAAGCCTAAAAAGACCATTGAAGAAAATCAACCTGATTTATTTGGAGAACTGGCATGATACCACGCAAAAAGTGGGCAACTTACACCGCCCACGAAAAAGAATTGATGAAAACCGCTGTGACTCATGCCAGTCCAGACGAGTACTTCACACCTGAGTATGCGGCAGCGTTTATTGGCGTCTCACCTCGCACACTGCAAAGTTGGCGCGACAATGATAGCGACAAGCTTGAATACTCTAAACCATGCCGGAGCGTCGTACTCTATCAAGCAAGAGTCTTACATGGATTCTTACAGCGCATGACTTACAAATGTACTGCCAATTACAAGAAAGCCAGCTAAATGCTGGCTTTTTTTATACTCAAATAGATATCATTATCCCGACGTAGAACCGAAATTTTTCCCTTAATTTTCAGTATACCCGAGTATATTGAATATACTTTTCATCAGCGAAATTGGCTAAAAATATACTGAAAATATACTTGAAATATGTCGTTACATGATTTTTTATGAATTTATATGAAGTCTAAAAAACCTTGCAAGCATTGAAAACACTGAGTTTGTGAAGCCTTAAGCATTGATATGAATTATCATGTTTTTATATGAATTTAACTATCTAAGAATTTAAAATCCCTCGCTCTTACGAGCGTGCCGGTTCAAGTCCGGCCCCGGGCACCATTGATTAAGCCTAAACTTTTACGTTTAGGCTTTTTTGTTGCCGGTTATTTTTTAACTTTTACTTATTGTCTTTCAAATAATGGGTAGCCGCTTAAGTTATCGGCACCACTCTCATCACTTCTTCAAACGTGGTCACCCCTTCGGCAATCTTTTTTGCCCCTGCCAGTCTTAACGGCTGCAACCCATCTTGGTAGGCTTTTTGCGCGATTTGCGACAAGTCAGCGCCTTCGCTAATCAATTTTTTAAGCGCATTACTGACCACCATGATTTCATACAACCCCACTCGCCCAAGATACCCGGTATTACGGCAATGTTCACAGCCAACAGCATGATTAATGGTATCTGGGGCTGCGGCTTTCCAAGGACTGACTAACGCCTGCCAAGTCTTCTGCTCAATGTCACTCATGGGCTTATTGGATTTACAATGCGAGCAAAGGGTACGCACCAAACGCTGTGCCATGATGCCCAAGATGGTCGCTGAGGTTAAAAACGGCGCAACGCCCAAATCATGTAGCCTTGTTAACGAACTGGGTGCATCATTGGTATGTAAGGTCGATAACACCAAGTGCCCAGTCAGCGAGGCTTGTACCGCCATTTCTGCGGTTTCGGTATCGCGAATCTCGCCAATCATGATGATATCAGGATCTTGACGCATCAATGAGCGAATACCGTCAGCAAAGGTCAAATCAATGTTGTTCTGAATTTGCATTTGGTTAAACGACGGCTCTACCATCTCAATGGGGTCTTCGATGGTACAGACATTGACTTCTTCTGTTGCCAATTTTTTGAGGGTACTGTACAGCGTCGTGGTTTTACCCGAGCCTGTCGGGCCTGTGACCAAAATAATACCATTGGCTTTACGGGTCATGTCATCCCATTTTTGCAAATCCCGCCCTGTCAGTCCCAACTGCTCAAAAGAGCGCACCAGTACTTCGGGGTCAAATACCCGCATCACCAACTTTTCGCCAAATGCAGTGGGAAGTGTCGATAGCCGCAGCTCGGTTTCTTGACCTTTAGGGGTACGGGTTTTGAGCCGTCCGTCTTGTGGTTTACGTTTTTCAGCGACATTGAGTCTTGCTAAAATTTTTATCCGAGCCACCACCGCGGTCATAATCCCAGTCGGCATTTGATAAACGGTATGCAAAATACCATCGATACGAAAACGCACGTTGCTTTTATCTCGGCGCGGCTCTAAGTGAATGTCACTGGCACGCTGGTCAAAAGCGTACTGTAATAACCAATCGACAATTTTGACGATGTGTTGGTCATTGGCATCGGGGTTTTCAATATTGGCGGCATTGCCCAGTTGTAATAACGCTTCGACATTGGTGATATCGGCATCCGCGCGTTTTTGCTGATGGTTTGCCCCCGCAATGGCTTTGGTGACTTGATAAAATTCTTGGCGGTAGCGGTTGATTTGCTCGGGACTGATTAATACGGTTTTGATTTTTTTGGGCGACACGATATGCTGAATATTGAGCTGCCAATCTTGATAAAATGGCTGGTCAGTGCCGATTTCCACCGTATCTTGGGTGACGGCGACTGGCAAAATGTGCTGCGAGCGCGCATATTCAAATGACATAATCGATGTCACTGAGGGCACATCGGTTTTCAGCGGGTCGATACGTACATAATCAACACCGGCTTTTTGTGCCAGCCAGCGATTAAGCTGGTCAAGAGTGAGCGCCATTTGCGTGGTTTTATCGACCAGATGAAAGCCTGCAATCACTTGCAGGGGATGCAAGGTTTTGCGGTTATGGGTCATCACCAAATTATAATCACGTTGGTCAATGATGCCATCTTTTAGCAGTTCATCAAGACACCAACGGGTATCAATTATCATTGAAAAAGCATTGGAGAGCATAGGGTTTCCAAAACGATTGCGCCCATAGCAATTAGGGACAATCTAGGGCAATCGAGTTAAAGGATTAAAATTATCATAAAAATGAGTGAAATAAATTACCACGCTACCCATCGGTATGGCTGGGCAACTTATACTGACAACATGGTATCAACAATATGGGCAAAAATATAAGGGCGACTACTGGTATAGTCCTTTGCCATCAAATCGGTGCAACCGCAAAAAATACAACCCAGATAAAATCGTCATGATACCCAGAATGATAAAACTGTATGAAAATGCGGTTTGCGTCTGTGCCAGCGAGGCGCGAGCGGGTGTCAGTAAATGTAACAGCATCGCCCCAAAGCCAATCCCAAAACTAATCGCCAATTGTTGGTTAACCGACAATAAACTATTGCCACTGCTGGTTTGACTTGGGCGAAGCCGTGCAATACTGATGGTGTTCATCGTGCTAAATTGTAGCGAATTACACGCCCCCATAAAAGTCAAAAGTGGCACACTTAGCCAAATCGGCGTGGTTTGATTGAGCTGTGATAGCAGCATGATATTAACGCCTATCAACAAGGTATTGCCCGCCAATGTTCTACGATAGCCAAATCGCTTCACAATACGCGTGACTAGCGGCTTGGTCAACAGCGCGCCCACCGCAATCGGTGCCAACATCCAACCCGCTTGTGACGGCGAATAGCCCTGCACCACTTGCAGCAGTAGCGGCAGTAGAAAAGGAATCGCACTCATCCCCAAACGGGTCAGCAAATTGCCAACAATGCCCACGCGAAAGGTACGAACTTGAAACAAATCCAAGCCAAATAGCGGTTGTTGTCCATTACGCGATTCTGAGTATTTGGCATGATAATAATAGCCAATAAGCAGCATAATCGCCAATAGAGCAACCATCACAGGAAAAACCGCTGAAGCCAGATTATCGGCATGAATGTTATTGGCAAACTCGAGCGCAAAGGTAAAGCTTGCCATCGCGCCACCAAACAGCAAAAATCCAAGCAAATCCATGCTGGGATTGCGCTGTAGATAGTTTGGCATCAGTTTCCACCCCGCCCACATCCCCAATGCCCCCATGGGAATATTAATCAAAAAAATCCAATGCCAGCTTGCAAGCTCCACCAAATACCCCCCGACCAAAGGTCCAATCACGGGCGCAATCATCGCAGGCATCACCGCATAATTCATCACCGACAGCATACGTTCTCGCGGATAGCTTTTAATCAGCGTTAACTTGCCCACAGGCATGAGCATCGCACCGCCCAATCCTTGCACCACGCGAGAAAAAATTAGGCTATTGAGCGTTGGCGACACCGCACACATCATCGAGCCTGCGGTAAACACGCCAATTGCCACCATAAAGGTGGTTTTAGTGCCATACTTATCGGCAATAAAACCACTAATCGGGGTAAAAATTGCCAAAGTGAGCGCATAGCTAATCACTGTCCACTGCATTGATAACGCAGGCTGATTCAAATCATGCGCCATCGCAGGCAAAGCGGTATTGAGCACCGTTGAGTCTAAGATTTGCATAAACAAAGCGATTGCCACCACGATTGGCAAATATTTGGTTTGCGCGGGGGTCAAGGCTGCTATAGCAAATAAGTCATGCTGTGGCTTTTTGTCTTCGGTAATGATGGAATTTGGCATGGTTAACTTTTAACAATTGCTAAAGGGGCTGTAGTGAAGTGCATGTAATCAAGTAGCTATATAAGTGCTTGTAATAAAATCACTAGGGTTAAATGACTAGGATAAATTGGCTATAACCGAGCAAACTTACGTAACAACGTGGTTCACGATAATTGTTAACTTTCTAATAGTTTGACAGCAAACCGTCTAGTTTTCACTGCTGTGCGCAATTAGGGCAGTCACATAGTGATTTTGTGGTTGGCTGAAGATATTGTCTATCGTATCATACGCTTGTGTTTCGCCATTTTTCAATACCAATATCGTTTGGCACAATGCCTTAACTACCTGCAAATCATGGCTGATAAAAATATAGCTTAAGCCAAATTTTGCTTGAATATCTCGCAATAACTTCACCATTGCCACTTGGGTGCTGCTATCAAGTGCCGATGTGGGCTCATCGAGTAACAAAATTTTGGGTTTCATCACCAACGCCCGCGCAAGTGCCACCCGCTGACGCTGGCCGCCTGAAAGCTCATGCGGATAACGGCTGATAAAATCTCGTGGCAACCGCACCGTGTCTAAGGCTGCTAATACGGCTTTTTCACGCTCCGTTTTTGCCATACCTTGAATGGTTAGCCCTTCTTCAATTATTTCAAACACACTAAATCGTGGATTGATACTGGCATACGGGTCTTGAAATACCATTTGAATATCCGAGCGATACGGCAAAAAGGCTTTATTCGACAACGCTAAAACGTCCGTCATGTGGGCATTGGCTGACAGCAAAATCTGACCTTGCACCTTGGCAGCATTAGCCAATAATTTGATGAGTGCCAAAGCCGTGGTAGTTTTGCCAGAACCCGACTCGCCCACTATACCCAAGGATTGCCCTTGTGCAAGGGTCAAGTTTAACCCTTTGACCGCCTCAAACCATTGAGTGGTTTGACCCAATATATTGTTTTTTTGGGGGAAAGCAATGGCTAACTGTTTAACTTCCAAAACACTGGGGGAATTGTCAATGATTGGCAAACTTTTTCCAAAATCTTGATAAATCAATGAGCGAGTATAATCTTGTTGTGGCTGGTCAAAAATCGCTTGGGTTGCCCCCTGCTCCATGACCTTGGCTTGCTGCATGACGACGAGATTGTCGCTGTAGCGTTTAACAAGGTTTAAATCATGGCTAATGAGTAGCATCGCCATACCCCGCTCATTTTTTAGCCGATGCAGTAACCCCAAAATCTCATGGCGTAAAGTCACATCTAGGGCGGTGGTTGGCTCGTCTGCGATAATAATGTCAGGGTCTTGCGCCAGTGCCATCGCTATCATGATACGCTGGCGTTGTCCACCCGAGAGCTCGTGCGGATAGCGGGCAAGTTTGCTTTCAGGGTCGGCAATATTGACTTGGGAAAGCAGCGCTAGGGTACGCTGTCGCCAGTGTTTTTTTGCCACGCCAGCCATAGCAAGCGATTCGGCGATTTGTTTGCCCACCGTGTGCAAGGGATTTAAGGCGGTCATCGGTTCTTGGAAAATCATGCCGATGCGTTTGCCACGGATTTGGCGGAAAATATTTTCGTTTTGCTTTCTGCTTTTGGAATAAGTGCTTAGGCTATCGTTTTCAATGGGTAAAATGATTGGTTTAGGGTTTTGCGTATCACTAACATTATCGCTAACATCAGTTAAAGTGGCTTTTCCTGTGATGCTTAGGCTATTTGGTAGCAGTCCGAGTAAGGCAAGGCTTGACAGGGATTTGCCCGAGCCAGACTCGCCGACAATGGCGAGCGTTTCACCTGAGTTTAGGGTGTAAGAAAGATTATCGACAAGCGTTTGATTGGCGGATTTGATGGTTAGGTCTTCGACTTTTAGCAATTCATTCATTTTAATTAGCTACCTGCAAAAAAATTCTTGCATAGTGGGTTATGCAACGTTAATAAATCAATTTCTTCAGCAGATAATTCATAATTTACTAACTGATAAGTGTCTTTATCATCAAAGTAATCAATATAAAACCTTACAACATAGTTTATAAGGTTATCTTGGTTTTCTCTTTTAACAAAGTAATATTGATGAGAATATTCACTTGATGATGTATAGATAACGATTAAATTATTTGGTAAACGGTGAGCTTCAAGCCGATAGGGAATTAAAGAGTTTTTGTTAAAAAAACCTAACTTACATGATTTTAATTGGCTAAAATTAAATTGATATCCATTTATACCTTCTTTAATTTTAAAATTTTCAAGTTTGGTTAGATTATGTTGATTTGGGTCATTTAAATAATCAACAAGTGGCAAAATAGTTTTAACTTCAATGTGATAAGTAGGGGTTAAAGCATGATATTCAAAACTTTGAGTATTTAATAACATTGGTAAAGCTTGTTCTATATTATCAACAAGCTTGCTCATTTTGATAATTCTGCCAATTACAATTTTATCAAAGGTTACTTCTTCTTCAAAAAACTCCATACCATTCACTTCTGCCATACGATTAGTTTGCAGAAATACTTTTTCTTTTCCTAAATCATTTTCATCAAATAATTGATGATTAAACCAACTTGATAAGGGGTTAAATTCCATTGTCTGTGGGACAAGATAGGTTTGATTAACGTCTAATTCTTTTTCCAAAATATCAAAGTTATAGCTTGTTTCCCAACCCCAATCCAACAAATAAACTGGAATGACTTCAATTTCATTTTGGTATTTTGAATTTACCGCAGAAAACGAACTCATAATATTATCCTTATTATCAAATCAAGATTGTCTAGGGTCAAACGCATCTCGCAGCGCTTCCCCAATAAAAATCAGCAGCGACAACACAATCGTCAAACTAAAAAATCCGGCAAGCGCCAGCCACGGAGAATCCAAATTATCTTTTCCCTGTGAGATTAGCTCCCCCAAAGACGGCGAACCTGCAGGCAAGCCATAGCCCAAATAATCAAGCGTGGTGAGTGCCGTGATATTGGCCGTCAAAATAAACGGCAACTGCGACAGGCTCGACGACATCGCATTGGGCAAAATATGGCGAAACATAATCTTGGCATCTGACACCCCCATCGCTTTTGCCGACCGCACATAATCAAAATTTCTTGCTCGCAAAAACTCGGCACGCACCAGACCAACGAGCCCCATCCAGCCAAAGAGCAGCATCAGCCCAAACAACACAAACACGCTTGGGCTAAAGAGACTGACCAAAATAATAATCATAAACAGCTGTGGTAGACCGCCCCAGACTTCCATCAACCGCTGACCCACCAAATCTGTCCAGCCGCCAAAATACCCTTGCACCGCCCCCACCGCAATGCCAATGATTGACCCTGCCACCGTCAACGCCAACCCAAATAATAGCGATATACGCAAGCCATACAATACCCTTGCCAGAACATCTCGACCTTGGTCGTCGGTACCGAGCCAGTTCTCGCTATTTGGCGGCGCAGGGAACGGCACATCACGACTCACACTTGGCGTTTGGTCGGCAAACGGTATCATAGGCTCAATCATATAGCCATGTTGGTTGATTAGGTCTTTGACCACAGGGTCTTGGTAGTTGGTTTCGGTTTCGAACACACCGCCAAAGGTGGTTTCAGGGTAAGACTTGACGATGGGAAAATACCAGTGATTTTGATAATTAACCAGTATCGGCTTGTCATTGGCGATAAGGTTTGCCCCCATGCAGGCAAGGAAAATCAGGCTAAACATGACGAGCGAAAAAAATCCCAACCGGTTACGGCGAAAGCGGTGAATGCGCGCTTGCCAAACAGGATGTTTTATCAGCATTAGCGACCCTCAAAATCAATACGGGGATCAATGAGATGATAGGTCACATCACTTATCAACTGTAAAATCAGCCCCATCAAGGTAAAAATAAACAACGTGCCAAAAATCACCGGATAATCGCGTTGCCCAATCGCTTCAAACCCCAGTCGTCCCAAACCATCCAAATTAAAAATCACTTCAATCAAAAAATTGCCGGTAAAAAATATCCCCACAATCGCCGACGGCAAGCCTGCAATAATAATCATCATCGCATTGCGAAATACATGACCGTATAGCACTTTTTTTTCGCTTAACCCTTTACTGCGAGCAGTCAGCACATATTGTTTGTTCAATTCTTCCATAAAACTAAACTTGGTCAAATATGCGAGTCCCGCAAACCCGCCAATCGTGCTTGCCGTGATGGGCAATGCCAAATGCCAAAAATAATCTTTGATTTTACCAAACGTGGACAGCTTATCAAAATTCTCACTCACCAAGCCCTGCAGCGGAAAAATCTGCCAATAACTCCCCCCTGCTAACATCACCAGTAACACCACCGCCAACACAAACACAGGCACGGCATAACTCACCGCAAGCAGCAACGCGGTGGTTTTATCCATCAGTGAATTATGGCGTCTGGCTTTGGCAATCCCCAGCGGCACAGCGATTATATAAATCAGTAGCGTACTCCAAAGTCCTAGCGAAATCGACACAGGCATTTTATCCAAAATCAGCTGCGCCACAGGTTTGCCTTTAAAAAATGAGGTGCCAAAATCGCCCTTGGCATAGCTTGTCAACATGAGCCAAAACCGCTCGGGCGCGGATTTATCAAAGCCGTATTGTTTTTTGATAGCTTCGACCATGTCTGGCGATAAGCCCCGACTGCCTTGATAAGTGGTCGTTGACAGTTGGGTTTGGGTGGCGCCCTGTTTTTGTTCTGCTTCAATTTGGGATATTTTTTGCTCGACAGGACCGCCAGGCGCCGATTGGACAATGGCGAAATTGGTGAGCAAAATCAAAAACAAGGTGGGGATGATTAATAACAGCCGTTTAAGAATATATTTGCCCATGGTTATCCCTCATTATTAGCCTTAATGGTTACCTTTAATTGTTGCCCTTAAAAGTTATTTTTTAGTTGACGTAAGGCTTTAAATATCTCAAACGGACTGTCATCCTCAATGCCTGTCTGCGTTTGTACGGTTTTTATCATCTCATCACTGGGTGCAATCACCGCACGCATAAATGGATTGATGGCTTTTTCATCGGCTAACGAGGTTGGCAAGGTTGGCGTATTTTGCTGGCGTAACTCACTGTCATGCGCTATTGCCTGTGCAATGGCTGGATTATTGGGCTCGATAAACTGGGCAAAGTTAAGATTTGACAAGGTATACTCATGGGCAGGATAAAATAGCGTTTCATCATCATGTAACTGTGCAAAACGGTCAAAGCTTTCAAATAACGTCTCAATCGTGCCTGTGAAAACACGGCCACAACCTGCGCGAAATAGCGTATCCCCACAAAAAATATGCAGACGGTTATCAAGCGTCACTAGGTACGCTAAATGATTTTCGGTATGCCCTGCCACCTGCCACACCTGCACAGGACTGCCCCAAGCGGTTAATTCGCGCCCTTCAGCGACGGGGATTAACTGTGTGGCATTGATTAACGGGTAAATATTGGCATGCGCAAAAATCTGTGCGTTTGGAAACGCATTTGCCAATGCTGTTACGCCGCCGATGTGGTCGCTGTGATGATGGGTCAACCAAATTTGGGTGATGGTTAAATTTTCACGGTTTACAAACTCTAAAACAGGCTCAGCATCGCCAGCATCGACAATAATCACTTCTTGTGTTTCATCATTGATAATTGCCCAAATATAGTTGTCAGTGAAGGCCGGGATTGGGTGGATTTTTAGCATTGTTTTATTCCTTATTATTTTCCTAAATACTGCATGACTTGTGCTTGTTTGTCTTTGTTCGCCCACCAATAATCGATACCGATGGCATTGCTTGGCAGCTGCCCATGTTCATAAAATTTCCAATACGCCACATTGTCAGTATGCTTGCCATAAGTCGGCACGACATAATAGCCCGCCTGTAGCAGACGGTCTAACACTTTGCTGTATAGTACAATATCGTCACGATTCTTCGAAACTATGAGTTTGGCAATCACCGCATCAATGGCTTTGTTTTTGATACCCGCTGAGTTTTGGTTGCCTTTTTCGTCTGCGGCTTGTGAGCCCCACATATAGGTTTGCTCGGCGCCAGGTGACAAACTTTGGGCAAACATATCCATAATCATGTCGTAGTCATATCTGCGAGTGCGCTCTAGGTACTGGGGGACATCGGCTTGGCGAAAGCTGGCATCAAACCCGAGTCGTTGTAAATTACGTAAAAAAGGTAGCACAATGCGCGCATTCTTGTCATCGGCGGATAAAAATTCCAGTTTGGCGGGCTGACCATTGGGCTGATACAGCTTCATATTGTGGTATTTGAAACCCGCTTGCAGCAGCAATTCACGCGCTTTTAATAAATTGTCTCGATTAAATCCATCGCCAGTTGATTTGGGGGCTTGCCAATCGCTTAAAACAGCCTGTCTTTGAATGGGCTCAAGGTCAGGTAATAGCGGATTGATAACCGCCAGTTCTTGGGGCGTTGGCGTGCCGTTTGCTGCAAGCGCTGAGCCATGAAAAAAGCTTTGCAAGCGTTCATATTGACCATAAAACATGGTTTTATTGAGCCATTCAAAATCATACGCCAGTGTCATCGCTTGGCGCACCCGAATATCTTGAAAAATCGGTCGGCGCAAATTCATCACAATCGCTTGCATCGGTACTGGGTTGTTATTGGCGATTTGCGCTTTGGTGATCATGCCTGCTTTGACGGCAGGAAAGTTATAACCCGTCGACCATGTCCGCGCTTTGTTTTCGGCACGGAAAAAATATTCGCCGGATTTAAAGCCTTCAAATGCCACTTCGGGGTTTTGATAATACACATATTTGATTTGGTCAAAATTATAACGACCGACATTTACCACCACGCCTGCGTCAGGTTTGGCGCCCCAATAATTGGGGTCACGCACATAAGTAATGGCGCGTCCTGCATCGATTGTGCCGACTTTATACGCGCCACTGCCCATCAGTGGCGTCAGTCCGACTTTATCAAAATAGCCATCAATCGATTTTTTTGACCAAATCGGCATTTGCGCGACGGTCAGTTTGATTTCTTGATTGTCTTTAGATTTAAAAATAAATTTAACGGTTTGTCGATCTATCACTTGGGTCTCTTTGACATCCGACAGGTAGCTACGCATACTCATCACGCCTTTTGTGAGCAGTGCGTCCATACTGGCTTTGACGTCTTGCGCCGTCACAGGCGTGCCATCCCAAAAATAGGCTTTGGGGTTGATATGATATATAACCCAGCTTGGGTCATCTGGGTCATAAGTGACTTTATCCGCCAGTAGTGGGTACTGCACAAACGCTTCAGAAAGCGAGCCTGTCATCAAACTTTCAAACAAATAATCGGTTCCGGTCACAGGTGTACCGACATCAATCCATTTATTAATACTGTCAAAAGTGCCGATGGCAGATAGGCTTAACACACCGCCTTTGGGGGCGTTGGGATTGGCATAAGGTAAATGAGAGACTTGGGCAAATTGCGCGGTGCTATTGTGAGCGATAGATGTGCCAGTGATGATAGCGGTATTGGCAGCGGATGCAACCACTAATAAGCCCAGCACCCAGCATTTTTTGCCGAATGTTTGGCGAGTGACTGCCCTCATCCAGTGGGCTGGTTTTATCATCCTGTCTTTTTTCACTTGCATCCCCCTGACCCCTTCAACTATTTTTCAAAAAACCTTGGTATTGCTAGCTGTTATCCCTCATATGCCCCACACCCGCTAATTATAAAAAAGACTTAACAAGCATTTTAGCTGTTAAGTCTTAATGTAGCATGATTGTTAAACTTTTTTATACGCTAGTTTGTTCAAACTGCTGCATAAATTTTATTAACTTTTCAATGGTCGCCAAATCAATCGCGTTATAAATACTGGCGCGCATGCCGCCCACTGTACGGTGCCCTTTAAGATTCAAAAATCCTGCTTCGTCGGCTTTAGCTAAGAAGGTTTTATCAAGTTGACTATCTGCCAAGGTGAAGGGTACATTCATGATTGAGCGGTTGTCTTTGTTGACAGGGTTTTGGTAAAAATCGCTTTGGTCGATAAATTTATACAGTTTTTGCGCTTTTAACAAATTTTGTTGATAAATTTCCTCGACACCCCCTTGCTCAAGTAACCATTCAAACACCAAACCTGCCAAATACCAAGAAAAAGTTGCTGGGGTATTGACCATCGAATCATTGTCGGCTTGGTTTTTATAGTCCAAGATACTTGGGCAAACCAAGTTGGCATGACCGATCAAATCATCACGGACAATCACAAGTGTCAAACCCGCAGGACCGATATTTTTTTGCGCACCTGCATAAATCAGTCCAAATTTTGATACATCTATTGGGCTAGATAGGATGCAAGATGACATATCCGCTACGATGGGTACATTCACCGCTGGCACATCAAACATCGCCAAGCCATTAATGGTCTCGTTGGGGCAATAATGGAAATAATCGGCGTTGTCATTAAGTTGCCAGCTATCACGTGGGGGCACAGTGGTATAGTTGCTGTCTTTGGCAGAAGCGACGACATTGATTTTGCCTAGCCCTGCTTGCTCATAGCGTTTGGCTTCGCTGATGGCTTTTTTAGACCAAATGCCGGTGTCTAAATAATCAGCTTCTCCTTTGAGTAAATTCAAAGGAATGGCTGAAAACTGCAGGCTTGCGCCACCTTGCAAAAATAGCACTTTATAATTGTCAGGAATGTTCATCAGCTTTCGCAAATTCTGCTCGGCTTTTGAGGCAATGCCCACAAATTCACTGCTACGGTGGCTCATCTCCATCACCGACATGCCTGAGCCATGCCAATTTAACAATTCGGCTTGCGCTTTTTGCAGCACCGCAGTCGGCATAGACGCTGGTCCTGCACAAAAGTTAGCAACACGTTGATCAAAGCTGACACTCATAGCACGTTCCTTTTTATCGTGTGAAATGTTATCGTGTGAAATGAAATAAAAAAATACTTTACCACAATATGGCTAGTCGATGAATCATAAAGATGAGTCATCAATCGGCAGCTCATTGCGCTCAACTTGATAGCAACTGCCAAAGTTGGCGTTTTAGGCGATAATCATCGAGCATATCTACCAGATAAGGCAGACGCTGTATCGGTTGTTCATCTAGACAGTCAGGCAATGGCGTCAATGCACCCACCTTGGGATTGCCTTGATTGATACGGTATAAAAATCCTGAAAACCCTGCGACTGCCATCGGGTAGCTGCTCATTAATTGCACCGTGGCTTTGGGTAAATGCTGGTTATCAGTGAGCAAAGGAAACTTAAAAAAATGCACTGACGCTTTTAACCCACTGATGATTTGTTGCCATAGCTGGTGTTGGCGGCTGTCCGTCTGCAAAAAATGACTGTCAACCACCAGTGTCCACTCACCCACCACTATCGCCTGCACATTAAAACTGACAGTGAGCAATTCATTACTGAGCTGTTCATTATTTGGCGCAGGGTTACTTTTGAAAGCTGAATCATGGGGTAAAGATGAATCGTTGGGCAAAGCTACATCATGGGAGTGAAAATCTGCCACACTCGCTGGCGGTAATTCTGCTACGCTCTCAACGGCATCATCCGCAATAACAGGATGATTGAAGTCTGGCGTTGTATCAATGGGCGCAAGTTCGCTAGTTGACCCAGTTTGAGCGGGTTGTAACTGCTGTGGCATGGCAGCAAGCGTCTCAACCGCTTGATAGGAAGAAACAACCTCAAAATCTTCTAAATTAGCAAACGTTTTGACAGGGCAATCTTGGCGCACCCAACGCGTAACGCCCATCTGCGCCAGTATTTCGCTTTGCCAAGCATCGTACTGCTGCTCATCAAGGGTAAGGTCAGGTACAGTCATACCAATGTTAACTCAAGTTGAATGGGGCAACGCCGTGTGGCAATCTTATGGCAACCAAATACCCCTAGTAAAAAATTACACAATCGGGGTGAGCGGCACAGTGACATCTGCATTTTGCCCACGATGACGCAGATAATGGTCTAACAGCACAATGGCAAGCATGGCTTCTGCAATCGGCGTAGCACGCACACCGACACAAGGGTCATGCCGCCCTTTGGTTAGCATCTCTACTGCATTGCCGTGAATATCAATACTTTGGCCCGGGGTGGTGATACTGGCAGTAGGTTTTAACGCAATACTCACTACAATCGTTTGCCCTGATGAAATTCCCCCTAAAATCCCCCCGGCATGGTTGGCATTAAAGCCGTCCAAGGTTAACTCATCGCGAGACTCATGCCCAAACTGTCCCGCCACTGCCATGCCATCGCCAATTTCAACGCCTTTGACTGCATTGATGCTCATCATCGCATGCCCAATATCCGCATCAAGCCTGTCAAACACAGGCTCGCCCAATCCCACGGGTACACCCGATGCCAATATGGTAAGCTTTGCGCCACAGCTTGTTCCTTGCTCGCGGCATTGGGTAATCAGCTGCTCAAACTTTGGCAAGGCATCTATATCCGCACAAAAAAATGGGTTGCTGTTGACAAATTCCCAATCAATCGTATTTTCAGGTATCTGTTTGGCAACCACATGTCCAATCTGGGTCACATAACCGCGAACTTCTACCCCCAGCCGTTGTTTCAAATATTTCTTGGCAATCGCGCCTGCCGCCACTCGCATTGCCGTTTCGCGCGCTGATGAGCGACCACCGCCACGATAATCGCGAAACCCATATTTCATGCTATAAGTATAATCGGCATGGTTGGGACGAAAGGTGTCTTTAATATCGCTATAATCTTTGGATTTTTGGTTGGTATTGCGAATCAAAAGCCCGATAGACGTACCTGTCGTTTTACCCTCAAACACGCCAGAGATAATTTCAACTGCATCGTCTTCACGGCGCTGGGTCGCAAATTTTGAGGTGCCGGGCTTACGACGATCCAAGTCAATTTGCAGATCTGCTTCGGTTAAAGGCAACCCTGGTGGCACACCGTCAACGATTGCCATAAGTCCTGCGCCATGTGATTCGCCACAGGTGGTGACGGTAAAAACTTGCCCGATGGTATTGCCTGCCATTTACGCTCCGTTTACTATTTCATGAATGCTTGCAAATCAAATAATAGGTTTGTTGCACCTTTTTCATATATTGCTTTTTTTAGCCATTATCTAACTTGTTAAATCAACAAGCCCAATCAACAAGTTAAAGATAGCAACCCTAAACAAGGGCTTACGAACAAGCACTCACATACTGCTCAAAATATGCCCGATTTTCCATCAATTCATCATAATCCATGGCAAAAATCCCATGCCCGCCATGTGCAAAGGTTAACCAATCAAACTGAATTTCAGGATAGGCTTGGCGCAGTGCCCATTCACTATCCCCCACCTCGCACACTAGCAAGCCGTCACGAGTTAGATAATCTGGGGCGCTATATAAAATATGATGCACCAAATCCAAGCCATCTTGTCCCGCTGCCAATGCATGGTCTGGCTCATGCAAGAACTCGGGTGGTAAATCTGCCATCGTTGCCGCATCGACATACGGCGGGTTGGTCACAATCAAATCATATTGATTTTCTGCAGGTACTTTTTCAAATAAGTTTGACTCAATCAAATTGACCTGATGGTTCATATGGTGATGATCCACATTGACCGCTGCTACTTCTAGCGCGTTTTTATCGATATCACTGGCATCGACCATTGCATCAGGGAAACGGCTTGCCAAGGCAATGGCAATACACCCTGACCCTGTACACAAATCGAGCATACGCTCTGGCTGTGCTAACTGCTTATCATACAAGCCGTGTTCAAAAAACTTTTTGTTGTTGTCGCTGCCAGCGATTTTTTCAACCAAATCATTCGGCTCAAAATACGGATAAAATTGCTGACGAATCAGCTCAGCAATTGGCGAGCGTGGAATCAATACCCGCTCATCCACATAAAATGGCAAATCGCAAAAATAAGACAAATTAATTAAATAACTCAAAGGTTTACGCTCAATGATACGGCGCTGCAACAGTGTCAATACTTCTGATTTTTCGCTATTGGTCAGGCGGCAATCTAAAATTTGCTCATCGGCAGACCAATCAAGCGACAAGGTTTGTAGCACAATGGCAGAAGCTTCAGCAAACTCATCTGTGGTACCTTGCGCGACTACCACATCATGCTCGCGTAATTTACTGACCCCAAAACGGATAAAATCGCGAATCGTTTTTAGGGTTTGGTGGGCTTCAGCAAACTCTTGTTGCATGGTGTCAAAGATGTCATCTGATTCGCTTTCTTCATCCATATCAAGTGCTTGCAAATCGATTTGCAAATCGTCAAAGTCTTGTGAATCTTGATTTTGGTCAAAAGATGGTGTGTGAGAAACATTGGCTGATGCAAATGGCGATGATGACATAGTGGTTAACCTAAAAAATTTTGAATTAAAATTATAATATACTTTGATTTTTTTACAAATTATTTAACGAGCTAAAGTTATTTAACAATCTAAAGGGTCGCAGATTTGTACAAGTCAATTTTTCATCATCGAACTGTTAAATAAACATTGTAAAAATAAATGTTGCGCGCAGGTTTAAATATTTTAAACCCTTTTTTGCCTTAATCTTGCTATAAAAATACCGCTTGGTTAAAAAATTTTACCATTGTCTATGGTGCGATTTGTTAATGTTAGACTTAAAGCATGTAAATTCGCCTATGGGACAATTTATCTATACAACAATTTAACGGCGTAAAAACTAAGTGTGCAGCGAGGTTTCATGGTGCAAGGTTGTTAAACACCTTGGCAAACGCTACTTAGATTGCCGTACTGCCAACAAATGAGCCATTGCCCGACAAGTTGATTTTTATAGTATAATTGCTGCCAATTTATGCTTTTGTTGTACGTTATTTATATTGTTCCTTATTTTTATTTGTTATTGCCGATTATTGAGTCAATCTATGAAAAAATTTGTACTGTCTACCTTAGCTTGTCTGATTGCCAATCAAGCATTTGCAGCCACCAACACGGTCTCAGACACCACTACCGCCAAAACGGCACCCGCCACCAAAGCTGTGACCAAAAAAACGACCACGACTAAAACTGCCACCACAAAAGCAGCTAGCGCCTCTACCGCAGCCGCGACTGCTAAAAAAACCACCACCGATAGCAAAACGGCTAAAAAAACGCAAAGCAAAACCGCGACTGCTACTGCTAAAAAACCGCAAACAGCCAAGCCCGCAGCGAGCGTCACACAATCTACCACCACGCCGAAAGTCGCCTCGGCTACTGCGGTGACGGCGGCAAAACCAACGCTAGCAGCAACCGATATCCCTTTGACTCCAATCCCAGCCACCACCACGGCATTAGGCATTAAAGATGATACCACACAAACAGGTATCGACAGTGACTATACCTCGGGGGCAGGTGTCGCAGGCGCGAGCTCTGAAGAAGTCAACAATACCACGACGGCTGCGCCAACTTTTGACCCGACGACGGTAGGTAACAATAAAACAGCAACGACACCTGCCAGTTTTTCTAACCTAAATTTGTCTGACTACGCACAGCTAGTCAATAGTGCCGACTGGAAACCCGGTCA
Source organism: Moraxella sp. CTOTU46711 (assembly GCF_031975715.1). Classification (NCBI taxonomy): domain Bacteria; kingdom Pseudomonadati; phylum Pseudomonadota; class Gammaproteobacteria; order Moraxellales; family Moraxellaceae; genus Moraxella; species Moraxella sp. CTOTU46711. The sequence continues at coordinate 69,456 of NZ_DALYMP010000001.1, read as the reverse complement.
AAATGTTAACTCAGCAACGACCTTAAAACTTCAAGCCTTGTTAGATTGGAATCATGCTTCACCGGGTCCGATTGATGGCGGCTGGGGTATGAATGCCAAAAAAGCGCTCAAAAACTTCCAAGCCATGCACGGACTACCCCAAGATGGTCGTATGAGTGCAGAAGTTTGGCAACGCTTAAATGAAAAAATCCCTGCCAATCAGCCTGTCTTGGTCGGTTATACCTTGACGCAAGAAGATATCAAAGGTCCTTATCAGCCAACACCAAGTGGTAGTGAAGCCAAATCTAAAATGAAAGGTCTATACTATCAAGACGTCCAAGAAATGTTGGCTGAACGTTTCCACATGGATATTCGCTATCTTAAAAAGCTTAATGGCGATAAAAAATTCACTGTGGGTGAAACCATCACCGTCTTTAACCCAGGCACGCCGCTCAATGAGAAAATCACCCATTTGGTTGCCAAAAAAGCGGACAATATCTTATACGCTTATAACGGTGACAGGCTCATTGCTACTTATCCTACCACGGTCGGTAGTAGCGACACCCCATCACCCACTGGCAGTTTGACGATTGTCAATCGCGTCAAAAACCCTTGGTACCGCGCCAGTAGCGGTGAAGGCAAAGATAAAAAAGTGTTTATGTTGCCGCCAGGACCCAACGGTCCAGTTGGGGTGGTATGGATGGGACTGAGTAAGCCATCATACGGTATTCATGGCTCGCCCGTTCCTGAAGGCATTAGCCGTCAAGCCTCGCACGGCTGTGTTCGCTTAACGAACTGGGATGTGCTCGAAGTGTATGCCAATGTTGATACAGGCACCAAAGTAGATTTACAGTAGCTGTTGAGCCACAGGGGTTAGCACCACAGTTTAGCGTGAGTACTATACACTTTTAACCTTATTAGCCATAAAAAAACCGCTTAGCTATTGTTAGTTAAGCGGTTTTTTCAGTTCAACGGTTTTTACTATGTATTATTATCTAGTGAGCTGCTGCATTATCAAAGCGCCGTTTAGGGTATGACAGTTATGGTGTGACAGAGGTTTTATTCATACCCAAACTCTGTAGTTTTTTTACCACTACCCAAGCAATCGGAATCGACAATACCAGCCCTATGATGGCTGCCGTCACAATGTGTTGAGCCTCATCAAAACCTGTCACCAACGCAATGGTCATTAAAACACCGATAGTCACACCAGAAGCGATTGTGAAAATTACGCTAAATAATTGCCAGTTCATAACAATTCCTTATGATTGTGTAAATAGATGTATTTGTTAGGTATAGTTATAGTCCAATTCCACACTCAAAACAAGGAAAAAAAAGATTAAACAAATGCACAACCTAAAACAATTGGTTATCAATTCCACATTTTTAGTAAGGTTTAATTTGAATCAAATGTATTGAGAAATCTAAAAAATTAGCTTTTTTTCCGATTAATATCATTGATATCGAGGAATTTAATTAGCTTTATAAGCATTAATGAAAAAAAATTCCACCCATTTTTTAAGTTCGATGGCACATTTTTTAGTAACCATGACCCAATAACATGACTTGGTTAAAAAATTTGGGTAAAAAAATTTTCTATAATCTGCTATGTTAGCGGTGTTTATCAATTGTTTAACACAGTAAAGGACAGGAGTATTTAACATGCATCGACAATTTTCTTTTTTTGCCGCTATTAAGCCATCTACTAAACGCCTAGCTAATAAACGCCTAGCTACTAAACACCTAAGAAGTGCCGCTGCAGTGGTTGGCTCAGCCATCGCCTTGGGCGGTTGCGCCTCTACCACAGGTACCGGTGTTATGGATGCTAATAGCACTATCAGCACTGCCAACAATGTCGGCATGGCGATATTTAAAGCCGCGGTAAATCAACAATGCCAGACTCAATTACAAAATAACCAATACTGGCGCTTGGGCAGCGTGTTGATGACTTCCGAGAAGCAAGCAGAGGTAGCGAGCAATGTCTGTAGCTGCGTCAGCGAAAAAGCCCCGCAGTCTGTCACCATTGTCGATTTGACCACAGCAGCAGTTGACCCGACCGCGCGCAATGTCATTGTGGCGCGTGCGGTATCGAATACCTTGCAGCAATGCGTGGGTGAATTTGTTAAGTAAATATTAACTTGCTACTGAGTGTGCGCTACTATATAATAGCGCACCTTGTTTATACCAATATAGTTAGACGATTCTAACTTAGGTGCATTCAATCTCCTTGCTGTTGACACGGGGTCAACGGCTGTTTAATCCGTGAGGAGTCTTTATGAGACATTATGAACTGGTATTATTGGTTCACCCAGACCAAAGCGACCAAGTGGTTGGCATGGTTGAGCGTTATATCAACTTAGTAAAAGAACAAGGTGGTGCTATCCATCGCCTAGAAGATTGGGGTCGTCGTCAATTAGCTTACCCAATCAACAAAGTTCACAAAGCTCACTATGTGCTATTAAACATTGAAGCGGGTCAACAAACGCTTGATGAGCTTGAAGAATTATTCCGTTATAACGATGCTATCATCCGTAGCTTAGTTATCCGTCGTGACGAAGCGATTACTGAAGAATCACCATTAGCAAAAAGTGCTGAAGAAAAACGTGCTCGTAAAGCTTCACGCCGTAACGATACAGCTCAAGATGACTATCAATCAAATGATGATGAGTCAGAAGTTGATGCTGAAGACAACAACGACGAATAATTAAGGAGACTAATCATGGCACGTTTTTATCGCCGCCGTAAATTTTGCCGTTTTACTGCTGAAGGCATTACCCATATCGATTATAAAGATATCGAAATCCTAAAACAGTATGTCACTGAAAGTGGCAAAATCGTACCAAGCCGTATCACTGGTACTTCAAACAAATATCAACGCCAATTGGCTGTAGCAATCAAACAAGCGCGTTATCTTGCGTTGGTTCCTTACACTGACAGCCAAAAATAAACCGAGGAGTGATATATGCAAGTTATTTTATTACAACGTATCGCTAACCTAGGTAAACTAGGCGATACTGTTAACGTAAAAGCAGGTTACGGCCGTAACTTCCTTGTACCACAAGGTAAAGCATTACCAGCCACTGCTTTTAATATCGAAAAATTTGAAGCACGCCGTGCAGAACTTGAAAAAGTAGAAGCTGATGAATTAGCGGCTGCTAATGCCCGTGCTGAAGCGCTACAAGACGTTAATGTTATCATCCGTGCAAAATCAGGTGATGAAGGCAAACTATTTGGTTCTATCGGTACTCGCGATATCGCCGATGCATTAACCAAATCTGGTTTACCTGTTGACCGTTCAGAAGTTAAATTGCCTGAAGGTGCATTACGTCAAATTGGCGAATACAATGTTGATATCCAATTACATCACGATGTAATGACCAACATTCAAGTCACTATCTTGGCAGAAGATTCAGCTGCTTAATTGATTATTGACTTATCAAAAAGAGATGGCTTTGCTGTCTCTTTTTTTTATTGTTTGCGGCGTAAAAATTCAACAAAAAAGCCTAAAATTCAAGCTGATTTCATTCAAAAAAATTGCCGTTTTTTTATATTTTTCTCATTAGAATTTGGATGGTTTTTTCGGTATATTGACTGTTCTATTTCGATGCGTGTGTTAGACTCACAATTTGCAACCGATAACTTTTAGCAAACTTTTGCCCTCTCAAACTATTTAAAATAACTTTATCACAGGTCATCATGGCAGACGATAAAACCAAAGAGAACGATCTTAAGACTACTTCGCTGACGCAGCATCAACCGCACAGTATGGACTTAGAAAAGTCCGTCCTAGCATCGCTGATGAGCCTTGAAGAGTCGTTTGATCGCATCTCAGATATTATTACCAAATATGATTTTTATGCACAGCGCCATCAATATATTTTTGATGCCATCTCTCATCTTGCCAATGCCAATGAGCCGTATGATGCCACCATGGTGATGGACTGGCTCGACATGCAAAAACTGCTTGAGCCCGCGGGAGGTAGCGATTATCTAGGCGATATCCTATCACAAAGCCCAGCGACGCTGTTTAACTTGACTGCTTATGCACAGCGGGTCAGGGAATTTTCGACCTTACGCCAAATCATTAAAGCCGGCAGTCATATGCTAGAGCTTGCCTTTGACCCAAAAAATCAAAGTGTCAGTGATATTTTAGACACCGTTGAAAGCGAAATTTTTGCCATCAATGAAACCCATAGTCGTCAGTCAAAACACAAGGGTCCTACCCAACTGAGCGATGTTATTACCAATGTCGTCAATAATATCCAAGAACTTAAAGACCATCCTGAAGGCATGATTGGGCTTAAGACCCCGTTTGAAGAACTCAATAACAAAACCCAAGGGCTACAAGCGGGCGATCTCATTATCGTGGCAGCGCGTCCTTCGATGGGTAAAACCACGTTTGCGATGAATTTGGCAGAGAGTATTTTATTTCATACCGATTTACCCGTAGTGGTGTTTTCGATGGAAATGCCTGCCGAGTCAATTGTGATGCGTCTATTGTCTTCTTGGGGGGCGATCAACCAAACGCACTTGCGCTCAGGTCAAATGAACGAAGATGAATGGGGTAAACTTTCCAATGCCATCGCCCATCTGCATGCTAAAAAATTGTATATCGATGACAGTACCGCGCTACCGCCATCTGAGGTTCGCTCGCGCTGTCGCCGTATTGCCAAAGACAATGATGGCAAACTTGGGATGGTAATGGTCGATTATCTACAATTGATGAAAGTCCCAGGCTTAGGCGATAACCGCGTGGGTGAGATTTCGGAGATTTCACGAAGCTTAAAAGCGCTTGCCCGTGAGATGAATTGCCCTGTGGTCGCTTTATCACAGCTGAATCGGAGTTTAGAAAATCGCCCCAACAAACGCCCGATTATGTCGGATTTACGCGAGTCGGGTGCCATTGAGCAGGATGCCGATTTGATTATGTTCATTTATCGTGATGAGGTTTATAATGAAAACAGCGATGCTAAAGGCACAGCTGAAATCATTATCGGTAAACAGCGTAATGGACCTATTGGGACAGTGCGACTCTCCTTTGAAGGGCAATTTACCCGTTTTGGTAACTTAACCCCTGAATTTTACCAAACCGCTTCCTTTAGCGAACCTGATGAATAAAAATTTTACTGCAACAAGGTCAAGATTGTGCGTCAAACCAGCATCACCATCGATTTAGCAGCGCTTAGCCATAACCTACAACGCGTCAAAGATTATGCCCCGACCGCCAAGGTGTTAGCCATGGTCAAAGCCAATGCCTACGGGCATGGCGCAGTCAACTGTTTACCCGCCGTAGCACAAGCCGATGCCCTAGGTGTCGCTTGTTTGCAAGAAGCGATAGAACTGCAACAGGCTGGCTGGCAAAAATTAATGGTAGTGATTGAAGGCGCGTTTTCGTTAGCGGAATGGCAATATTGTACAGCGCATCAAATCCAGTGCGTGGTGCACCACCAACGCCAATTAGACTGGGCATTGCAGCAGCCTGCAAAAACCGGCGCAACCGTCTGGCTAAAACTAAACACCGGCATGAACCGCCTTGGCTTTACATCGGGTGAAATCAAGGAAATTGCCCAGCAACTCACTGAGGCAGGCTACAAGATTGTTTTGACCACCCATTTTGCCAATGCTGATGTCATCGATCATCCCAATAACCAACAACAATTTGAGTTATTTGATTTAACCCTACAAATGCTACGTGACCAAGTAAACCCAGCGATTAAAGGCTCTTTGTGTAATTCAGCAGGGATTGTCAACTGGTCAGACCGGCATTATGATTGGGTACGCCCAGGCATTATCTTGTATGGGGCAACGCCTGTAAACCATGCCACTGCCAAACAGCTAAATCTGCAACCCGTCATGCATTTTAATGCCAGTATCATGGCAATTCATATGCTAAAAGCGGGCGATAGCGTGGGTTATGGTAGTCGCTGGACCGCCCAAGCCCCAGCGCGCATCGGCATTGTCAGTGTGGGTTATGCTGATGGTTATCCAAGGGTGATTAGCGATGATGCGTATGTCGTCGTCGCAGGTCAACAGGCGCCTATCATCGGTCGCGTGGCGATGGATATGTTGATGGTGGATTTGACCCACATTACTAAAGTGAATCTTGACTGCCCTGTGCAGCTTTGGGGTAACGCACCGAGCATTGATGAAGTGGGTAGCTGGAATGACACTATTAGCTATGAGCTGTTAAGCGTGGTCACCCGACGTCCAACGTGGATTTATCAGTCGTAACTGTTAATTACTCTACTGAGGTTAAAGTGACACAAATGCGTCAATTTGCTAGACAGTTTGGATAAATCCGCTATACTGATAGTTTACTGTAATGTTTATTGACAAAATTGGGATGTAGGACAGGCAATGAGTACCCGCCATTTTTTGACGTTATTGGATTTTAGCAAAGAAGAATTGATGCAAGTGATTAAACGTGGCAGCGAACTGCGTTTGATGCAGCATGAAGGGGTTATTTATCAGCCTTTTGTCGGTCGTACCTTGGGGATGATTTTCGAAAAATCGAGTACCCGTACCCGTATTTCGTTTGAAACAGGGATGGGACAGTTTGGCGGCCATGCCATATTTTTATCACCTCGCGATACCCAGCTTGGCCGTGGCGAACCGATTGAAGACTCAGCACGTGTCATCTCTCGCATGGTCGATATCGTCATGATTCGCACCTTTGAACACAGTATTGTTGAAAAATTCGCCCAGTATTCGCAAGTGCCTGTTATCAATGCGCTCACTGACGAACAGCATCCTTGTCAGCTACTAGCCGATATCCAAACCTTTATGGAACACCGTGGCAGCATCGAAGGCAAAACGGTGACTTGGATTGGGGATGGTAATAATATGTGCGCTTCTTTTATCCATGCCGCGCATCAATTTGGCTTTCAATTGCGGGTTTCAGCGCCTTATGGGTTTGAACCCAATGCCGACCTCATAAAACAGTATTCGTACTGTGTAGAGCTGGTTGAAGATGTTAATGAAGCGGTCAAAGGCTCGCATTTGGTTGCCACCGATGTATGGGCAAGTATGGGGCAAGAGAGCGAGCAAAATACTCGTGCGCGGCGATTTGCCCAATATATGGTGACCCGCTCATTACTGGATAAAGCCGATCCAGACGTATTGTTTATGCATTGTCTGCCTGCCCACCGCGGCGAAGAAATCTCCTATGATTTGCTTGAGGATCCGCGCGCTGTGGTATGGGATGAAGCCGAAAATCGTCTGCATGCCCAAAAAGCATTGATGGAATTTTTGTTAAAAGATAAAATCAAACTCGCCTAATCTATGTGGTCTGGGCGTTATCTTTGCGCCCTGCTCTGCCATTATCATTATCTTAACCGCTCGAATTCTTAACCGATAAAGTAAACGGAACATACCCCATGTACTTTGTGCTCTCGCCTGCCAAAAATTTGAATGAAAAAAATGATTTACCTTTCGATTTTAGTCAACATTACACCCAGCCTGCTTTGATGGCGCACGCTTGCGAATTGATGGCTGAATTAAAAACATTAGCACCAACCGATTTGTCGGCGTTGATGAGTATCTCAGGTAAACTTGGGCAATTAAATGCCGTGCGCAACCAAAATTGGCGATGGGACACTACTCAGCCATTTAGCACCGATCATGCTGATATACCTGCTAAAGCGGTGCTGTATTTATTTGATGGCGATGTCTATACAGGTTTGGCAGCGCAGCAAATGACTGAACAACAAGTGCACTATTTAAATGAGCGATTAGGAATATTGTCTGGGTTGTACGGCTTGTTAAAACCGCTTGATTTGATGCTACCCTATCGCCTGGAAATGGGCACAAAACTAAAAAATCCCAAAGGCGAGAATTTATATCAATTTTGGGGCGATACGATTACCGATTTAATCAATCAACGCATGCCAGAAAATAAACACAAAGTTTTGGTAAACTTGGCTTCCAATGAATATTTTAAAGCAGTCAATCCCAAAAAAATCAGCGCGGATATTATCACGCCCCGTTTTGAAGACGGCAAAGATGGTAAATATAAAGTGATAAGCTTCTATGCCAAAAAAGCGCGCGGGTTGATGGTGCGTTTTGCTGCTGAAAATCAGCTGACAACCGCGCAACAGTTAAAAGACTTTAACTTGGAAGGCTATCAGTTTATTGAAAATGCTTCCAGCTCAACTGAGTATGTTTTTAGACGGGATAATGATTAACTGCGCCGCCATTTAACGCAAAATATCCGCCCATAAATTCCCACTCATACTATCTTTTAACACATTTTTATTGAATACACCGATAGTTTTGGCTTGTGGGAGTAAAGCGGTCGGTAGTTCCATCGTCATGGTTGTGATAATTTCCCTAATTAAAAAACCCTATTAAACTGAAGTTTAATAGGGTTTTGATTTTAGCTAAATGGCTTGAGTGGGATATAATCTTTCGATTACATCATGCCGCCCATACCACCCATGCCGCCCATACCACCCATGGCAGCAGCGCCAGCATCTTCTTTCGGCAAGTCAGTAATCATTGCTTCTGTCGTAAGCATCAAGCCTGCCACAGATGCTGCGTTTTCAAGCGCTGAGCGAGTGACTTTGGCTGGGTCTAAGATACCCATTTCTAGCATATCGCCGTATTCACCAGTTGCCGCATTATAACCGTAGTTACCTTGACCGCCTTTGACTTGGTTTACTACTACAGATGCTTCATCACCTGCATTGCTGACGATTTGACGAAGTGGTGCTTCCATCGCACGACGTAAAATGTTGATACCCGCGGTTTGGTCATCATTGTCACCGTTGACATTGTCAAGCGCAGAGATAGCACGAACCAATGCCACACCACCACCTGCTACAACGCCTTCTTCGACGGCAGCACGAGTTGCATGCAAGGCATCATCCACACGGTCTTTTTTCTCTTTCATTTCAGTTTCAGTCGCCGCACCGACTTTGATAACTGCAACACCGCCTGCGAGTTTGGCAATACGCTCTTGTAGCTTTTCTTTGTCGTAATCAGAGGTTGATTCTTCGACTTGGCGACGGATAGAGGCAACACGATCATCGATTTCAGTTTTTTGACCGGCACCATCGACAATCACGGTGTTTTCTTTACCAACAGTCACTTTTTTGGCAGTACCTAATACTGATAAATCCGCAGTTTCTAAGCTCATGCCCATTTCTTCTGATACAACCGTACCACCCGTTAAGATAGCGATATCTTGAAGCATTGCTTTACGACGGTCACCAAAACCAGGGGCTTTAACAGCACAAACTTTTAAACCGCCGCGCATGTTATTCACAACCAAAGTTGCCAAGGCTTCGTTTTCAACATCTTCAGCAATGATCAGTAAGGCTTTACCAGATTTCATCACGTTTTCAAGCAGTGGAATCAACTCACGGATGTTGCTGATTTTTTTGTCGACTAACAAGATTAATGGGTTTTCTAGTTCAGCGGTCAATGTATCTGCTTTATTAGCGAAGTATGGGCTGATGTAGCCACGGTCAAACTGCATACCTTCAACGACTTCAAGGGTATCTTCAAAGCCTGAACCTTCTTCAACCGTGATCACGCCTTCTTTACCCACTTTTTCCATCGCTTGAGCGATTAAATCACCGATAGTTTGGTCAGAGTTAGCTGAGATAGAGCCGACTTGCGCGATGGCTTTGGTGTCATTGGCTGGGGTTGAAAATGCGTGGATTTGTGCAACAACGGCACGTACACCTTTATCGATACCACGTTTTAAGTCCATTGGGTTCATGCCAGCGGCAACTGATTTCATGCCTTCTTGCAAAATTGCTTGGGCTAAAACAGTCGCTGTGGTAGTACCGTCACCTGCAACATCATTGGTTTTGCTTGCAACTTCACGGACCAGCTGTGCGCCCATGTTTTCAAATTTGTCATCAAGTTCGATTTCTTTAGCCACTGATACGCCATCTTTAGTGATGGTGGGTGCGCCAAAAGATTTGTCGATAACCACGTTACGACCTTTAGGGCCCAATGTTACTTTAACCGCATTTGCCAATACGTTGACGCCGTCAATCATTTTTGCACGGGCATCAATACCAAATTTTACATCTTTAGCCATGTTAAATTCTCCAAATTATAAATTTTTATTTGTATAAGGTAGTCCAAATTGCTACCACGGTTGCTATCAATTACTTTACCAAGTACTTAACCAGTTAGATTAAGACTGGGTAAATTAGCTTTTGGGTAAAAAACGATTGTTTAGAGCAATGACTGATTAACCTTCAATCACACCTAATACATCACTTTCTTTCATAATCAATAATTCTTCACCATCTACTTTAACTGTTGAGCCGGCATATTGACCAAATAGTACTTTGTCGCCGACTTTGACATCGAGCGCACGTACATCGCCGTTTTCACGGATTTGACCATTACCTACTGCAATGACTTCACCTTGAGAAGGTTTTTCTTGGGCACTGCCTGCTAGTAATAAACCGCCAGCCGTTTTTTGTTCTTCTTCGCTGCGACGCACGACGATACGATCATGTAAAGGACGAATTGCCATAATCTACTCCATAAATTAACTGTTAAATTATTGTTTGAAAGCCGTAGTTAGCTTTGAAAGCTGTGATCAGCTCAGAGGTCAGCTCAAAAGACCACCGCTATTTTGCCAACCACAAAAAGATGATAACTATCTGTTTGCATAAATAATCATATGCTTATCACATGTTATCAATTCACTGTCTAACAGTGGGGATGTATGCCAATTTGTTCAAGCAGAAAATTACGAAATTTTGCAATTTGTTGTCAATTTTTTAACCCCTTCACCCAAATACCTCATAAAGACTTTCGTTTATTGCACAATCACAATCTTTTGTTAACTAGCTTGTATTTGCTTGCCGTCAATACTACTGTATGCATACCAAACAGATTTAACCTTATCTTATGAACGTTATTTGATGGATGAAACATGAAAAATTCTTTAGTAAAAAAACTGTTAGTAAGTACTTCACTCGTGTCAGCGGTGTCAGCGATGGCTATCACCCCTATGGCGAATGCAGCAGTTGCCCCTTTTAATGCAACCTATAATTTTAATATTGAAGGCAAATACAATGGTACCGCAAGCCGTGTATTGACCCAAACTGGCAATCAGTATTTTTATAACGTCAATGCAAGTGTCGGTAAATTAGCCAGTGCCAAGCAAACCGCCAATTTTGTCAATTCTAATGGCGCTATCTTACCGGTCAGCGCGTTAACCCAATACAAAATCTTAGGAACGGGTCGAACTACCACATTGAACTTTAATAATGCAAAAAAACAGCTAGTCACCAATTATAAAGGTCAAAATAAAGTCATTGCTTTGCCACAGCCTGCGTATGATGATTTGAGTTTGGAAATTCAAATTCGCGAGGATTTAAAAGCAGGCAAATTCCGTGGTAACTATTACATGGCAGATCGTAATACAGTTGAAGCGGTGCCCTTTAAAAAATCTGCCATGACTCGCATTACTGTGCCAGCGGGCACTTTTGATGTGGTGCGTATCGATCGCGTGCATGATGACAAAGACCGTCAAACCAGTTTTTGGTTAGCCCCAAAACTTGATTATCTGCCTGTCAAAGTGGTTCAAAACAATGATGGTAGAAAAATGGAAATGAATTTGGCTAGAGTAAATTAATACTTTGTCATGTTTTGATTCAAACACCGATTATATCAATCGGTGTTTTTTTATACTTATGTCACTGTAAATACTCTATTAGTGACTTATCAGGTCAGAAATTGGCGTCATTTTTGTAAGCCATAAGTTGTCAAGGCGTAAGTTTTTAACTATTCTTTGTAAGTCCATTGGAAGGCATCACTATCCTGTCTAAGTTTTTCATACCTTTTAGCAACCTTTAGCAAGCTCTCCAATTCGCACTTTATCAATATCCATGTAAAAGGGAGTATTTCATGTCATTAAGATTGCAATCCTTAACACTCGCTATTGCCAGCATTTCATTTGCTAGCGCTGCCCAAGCCGCGGGGCTTGACCGCTCAACTCAGCCAAGTTGGGGGTTTACGCAAGATGGCACTTTTGCTTACATCGAACGAATTACCATTGACCCATCGATTACTGGCAAAGACAACGCTGCCACCACCCCTTCGCCAACCACGTATGAAGAAGGTCGCGATACCAACAACATGGCGCTAAACTATGATTTTATCAATTATGGGGCAAAAGCAGACATCAATGATAAAGTCAGTGTGGGTGTGTTTTTTGACCAGCCGTGGGGCGCGGATGTTGAGTTCACAGGCAATAATAACTTTGTCAATGGTACAGTCAGCGCGCAGCAGGTTGCTGGTGCAGGACAAGCGGCGCAAGCAGCCGCCACAGCTGCAAAAACCGCTGCTGCTGCTTACCAAGCAGATCCAACCAACCAAACACTCGCTTATAACGCGGCTAACGCGCTTAAAACCGCACAGCAAGCAGGGGCAGTCTACAATCTAGCTAGCAATATCGCTCAGCACCCCAACGAAGGTACCAATGTCTCTGTTGATAGTAAAAACTTCACAGGTTTGGTGGGGGTCAAATTTGGCGAAAAAAATAATTGGCAAGTATATGGCGGGCCGGTATTACAAAAATTAGAAGGTGAAGTGCATTTACGCGGTAAAGCCTACAATTCTACCCAAGGTTATGATGGTATCTTTGCCCAATCGAATGGTTATGGTTGGATGGCAGGTTTAGCCTATAGCAAACCTGAGATTGCGCTTAAAGCGGCGTTGACTTATCGCTCTGAAATTGATCATAACACCGTAGCGTATGAGTCCATGCCTGCAACTAGCGAATCAGGCAGTTATGACATGACCATCACTACCCCAAAATCCGTGAATGTTGACTTTCAAACAGGTCTAAACCCAACCACGCTATTGACCGCAAAACTGCGTTGGGTACCTTGGAGTGATTTTTCCATCAAACCGCCTCTTTATAATGCAACGACCAAAAAAGCCACAGGGGCGGATTTTAAACCCCTATACCCCAATGGTTTAAACTTGATTGATTACTCAGATGATGGCTGGGCAGCAGAAGTGGGCTTGGGTAAAAAATTAAGTAATCAATGGGCAGTATCAGGCTCAGTGGGTTGGGATAGCGGCGCGGGTGATCCTACCACCACCTTAGGGCCTGTGGAAGGTCATTGGAATGTGGGTCTAGGCGCCAAGTACAATGTTACACCCGAAGTCGCCGTGTCGGCAGGCGTGAAATATTTGATGTTTGGCGATGCCAAATCAAAAATCCCCAATGGCGATTTAGTGGGGGATTTCCAAAACAACGATGCTTGGATTTACGGCCTGCGTTTAACTTATCAGAAGAAGTAAGTCCCATAAAAAAAGCCTATCACATCGATAGGCTTTTTTTTATGTCGAACCATTAATCGCGATGTTTACCATCCACCTCTAATCCCAACATGTCAAGCAAGGCTGCCATGCTTGCAGATACCGTGATATTGGGGTTGGTGACCAAACCCAAATAGCGTTGCAACTCAACGGGGGTATCCATATTAATCGGCTGTAAATCTTGATTGACTAATGTTTGCGGCAACACCGACCAGCCTAGCCCAACCGATACCAACATACGAATTGATTCTAGCGGATTGGTACTCATCGTGGCATACGGTTTTAAGTTATATTTGGCAAATTCAGCTAAAGTGATTTGGCTGGTAAAGGTATTGGCGGCGGGTAAAATCGCTGGATAATTCGCCAATTGCTCAAGCGTCACGTTCATTTTATGCGCCAGTGGCGATAAAACACCCGTTACAAAATGCAGCGGATCTGACCATAGCATATGATAATTTAGACGTTTATCATACACAGGGGGTAGCGTTAAAAAAGCCAATGACAAGTCCCCATCAAGGACTGCTTTATGCGCTTGCTCAGAATCGACAAAATGCACTTCAAGCTGTACCGCAGGATAGCTTTGGATAAATTGTTTGAGGACAGCTGGCAAATGATGTAAGCCAATATGATGACTGGTACCGATAATCAGCTTGCCTGACACCGTTTGCTGGCGGTTTTTAAGATTAATTTTTAGATTATCATAATCATCTAGCCAGCGTTTGGCATGGGGTATCAAGTCATGCGCCGCTTGGGTTGGGATAATACCACGACCCACAGTATCAAAAAGTGTGACATCAAATTCGTCTTCTAAGTTTTTGATACGCTTACTTACTGCAGGCTGTGTAATAAATAGTTTATCAGCCGCCTGCGAGATACTACCTGTTTGCATAACCGCTAAGAAAGTATTTAAATTTGTGGTATTCATCTTTCCCCCAAAACTAAAACCCTACCATTTGATATAAATAAAAGTTTCATTCTTTAAAAAATACATTAAATAAGATTATAAGACAACGTATGGACAAATACAATTTATTTAATCGTCCAATACATTCCTAAAATTTTTATAAAATATAAAAATCATCAATTAAAATTATCATTTTTCTTTGTTATAATGGCGTTATTGTTTACCCAATTACTACGCCCTTTTATAAAAAACCATAGGATATGTGTCATGGCAGCGCAAACGCTTTATGATAAACTTTGGCAAGATCACTTAGTCAATCAACGAGACGACGGTTCTAGTCTTATCTATATCGACCGTCATTTATTACACGAAGTAACAAGCCCGCAAGCATTTGAAGGCTTGTCTTTGGCAAATCGTGACCCTTGGCGTTTGTCAGCAAACGTCGCCACCCCTGATCATAATGTCCCGACGGTGGCGAGCGAACGTAAAGAAGGGGTGGCAGGCATTAAAGATGACGTCTCTCGCCTGCAAGTAGCCACACTCGATGAAAACTGTGCCAAATTTAACATCACTGAATTTACCATCAATGACGTGCGCCAAGGCATTGTGCATGTGGTAGGTCCAGAACAAGGTTTAGTGTTACCTGGGATGACCGTGGTATGTGGCGACTCACATACCGCAACCCATGGTGCGTTAGGCTGTCTTGCCCACGGCATCGGTACCAGTGAAGTTGAGCATGTATTGGCAACACAGTGTCTTGTGCAAACCAAGATGAAAAATATGCTTATCAAAGTCGATGGCAAATTGGGTGAAGGTGTCACGCCAAAAGACGTGGTACTAGCGATTATTGCAAAAATCGGCACCGCGGGCGGGACAGGTTACGCCATTGAATTTGCAGGCGATGTGTTCCGTGACATGAGCATGGAAGGGCGTATGACCGTGTGTAATATGGCGATTGAAGCCGGCGCACGCGTTGGTATGGTGGCCGTTGATGACACCACCATTGAATACGTCAAAGGTCGTCCCTATGCGCCTACGGGTGAAATGTGGGATAAAGCCGTGGCTTACTGGCAAACCCTGCATTCAGATGCTGATGCCGTGTTTGATACCGTCATTGAGATGGCAGGCGCGGACATTGCACCCCAAGTGTCTTGGGGAACATCCCCTGAGATGGTGGTGGATATCAGCGCGCACGTCCCTACCCTAGATGCCGCAAAAGATGACGTACAAAAAGAGGCTTGGACACGCGCTTATGAGTATATGGGTTTGACCGCAGGTCAACCGGTCACTGACATCAAAGTCGATCGGGTGTTTATCGGCTCCTGTACCAACTCACGTATTGAAGATATTCGCGCGGCGGCGGCTGTTATCAAAGGTCGCAGAGTCGCAGATAGCGTCAAAGAAGCGATTGTGGTAGCTGGTTCTGGGTTGGTTAAACAACAAGCAGAAAGCGAAGGGCTAGATAAAATCTTTACTGCAGCGGGTTTTGAATGGCGGGAGCCAGGCTGCTCGATGTGCCTCGCCATGAATGCGGACAAATTGCAGCCAAAAGAACATTGCGCCAGTACCTCCAATCGTAACTTTGAAGGTCGTCAGGGCAATGGCGGACGCACCCATTTGGTCAGCCCTGCGATGGCAGCTGCCGCGGCATTAGCCGGTCATTTTGTTGACGTGAGAAATTATTAAGGTAGAACTATGAAAAAATATACCCTTGAGCAGGGCATTGTCTGCCCACTAGACCGCTCAAACGTGGACACTGACCAAATCATTCCAAAACAGTTTTTGAAATCTATCAAACGTACAGGATTTGGTGCCAATCTATTTGATGAATGGCGTTATTTAGACGAAGGCTATCCTGGTCAAGACAATAGCAAACGCCCTATTAACCCTGATTTTATTTTGAATCAGCCCCGTTATCAAGGTGCTAACATTTTGCTTGCGCGTAAAAACTTTGGTTGTGGTTCAAGCCGTGAGCATGCCCCTTGGGCGCTCGAAGAATACGGTTTTCGCACGGTGATTGCGCCCAGTTTTGCCGATATTTTCTACAACAACTGCTTTAAAAATGGCATGTTGCCAGTGATTTTAAGCGAAGATGCGGTCAGTGAATTGTTTGCCGAATGTTTTGCCCAAGATGGCTATCAATTAACCGTGGATTTAGAAAAACAGCAAGTGATTTCACCATCTGGCAAAAGCTATGCGTTTGACGTCGATGAATTCCGTAAGCACTGTCTGCTCAACGGTTTAGACGATATTGGTCTGACATTACAGCAAGCTGATAGCATCAAAGCGTATGAAGAAAACGCCAAACAATCACGCCCTTGGGTATTTGGCACAGGCGCGGCTTGAAGTACTGCTTGGTTAGGTAAATCTACAATGTCAGTAGCGCTTCATTATTGATAGTCTATCATTGAGAGCTTATCCATCATGTATCCCAATCTGCGTATAAGCCGCGTCTAAAAAGGCATTTTTTGACAAAGGTTGGGATATTGGTTATGTTAGTCACATCTTAGCTTGCCTAGGACTGTGTGTAAATCATGACATCATCCGCCATGATTATCATCGTCTAACTATGGCAGGCACCCTGTTACTGCAATTTTTTAATTGCTTTTTTGATTTGAGGGAATAACGACCATGATGTTTACGAAGCGCTTTTTTCACTTTGACTGTTTGCCTGTTGTAGCCATTGCAATTTGTTCAGCAGTGGCGCTATCTGGCTGTCAATCAATGACAAATCAGCCAAGCGCACGCGCCAAACCCTCAGTGGTAACAGCGCCGCAACCGATTGCTGCAGGCAAAAGCACCCTAAAATGTACGGGTATTTATGCCTGTGAAATCAATCGTATTGGCACGTTGTCAGTTATTAATCAATCAACTCACACCCCTAGCGCTACACTTGGCAACCATAGCTCAGTGACTAGCCCAGTGACCGTCACACCTTTCATGAGTAAGCCGCAGAGCAAGTCTACTATACCAAATTACTTGGTAAGTTTTCCCAGTGGTCAGCACATGGTTGCCACCCGTTTTTATTTGGATGAAGACTTGACGACGGTTGAAAGTTTTAGTTTTATCCATCGTTTTGAAAGCGGTAAACGCTATGAGCTCAAAGCCTACCGCCAAATTCAAAAGACCGATTATAGTTTGCTAGCGCAGTCTGCCCCAACGCCACTGTGTATTGATTTGTACGAAAATGCCAAACTTACCAATCAATGGTGTAAAAAACCCAATCAGCAAGGCGCTTTATCGAATGAATTTGTAAAAGTGGCTTTATAGATGTGCCTTAGAGCGTCACGCAAAAAGCGTCATTCAATAACGCTTGATTCAATTATTTTTTAGAAACTAGCAAAATTTTAAAAGCTGCGTTGTCAGCAAAAAGTTGTGTATTAACGTTAAGGAAGTAACATGACAAAACAAATCGCCGTATTACAAGGTGATGGTATTGGTCCTGAAATCATTGGACAAGCTGTCAAAGTATTGGACAAATTAATCGAGCAAGGATTAGACGCTCGCTATGAGTATGGGCTGCTAGGTGGCGCCGCGTATGATGCGCATGGCTCACCCTATCCAGAAGCTACCCAAAATCTGTGTCGCAAGGCTGATGCAGTATTGCTCGGCGCTGTCGGCGGCCCACAGTATGATAACCTTGAACGCTCAGTCCGCCCTGAGCGTGGATTACTGGCGATTCGTAAAGACTTAAATTTATTTGCCAATCTTCGCCCAGCCATTCTTTACCCAGAGCTTGCCAATGCCTCAACTTTAAAACCTGAAGTGGTATCCGGCTTAGATATTTTGATTGTCCGTGAGCTCACCGGCGATATTTATTTTGGTGAACCACGCGGTATTCGTACACTTGAAAACGGTGAGAAAGAAGGCTACAACACCATGAAATACAGCGAATCAGAAATTCGCCGTATTGCCAAAGTCGCTTTTGAAGCGGCGCAAAAACGCGGTAAAAAACTCTGTTCAGTTGATAAAGCCAACGTGCTTGAGACCACAGAGTTTTGGAAGCAGATTTTCACTGAAGTGGCTGCCCAATACCCAGATGTTGAATTGACTCACATGTATGTCGACAATGCAGCGATGCAGCTAGTCAAAGCCCCAAAACAGTTTGATGTGATCGCCACAGGCAATATTTTTGGCGATATTTTATCCGATCAAGCCTCGATGCTGACTGGTTCTATTGGTATGCTACCATCCGCGAGCTTAAATGACACAGGTAAAGGGCTATATGAACCATCGCATGGTTCTGCCCCTGATATCGCCGGTCAAAATAAAGCCAACCCATTAGCAACCATTTTGTCATTGGCGATGCTGTTACGTTATAGCCTCAATGATGAAGCCCGTGCCACACAAGTTGAGCAAGCAGTGCAAAAAGTATTGCAGCAAGGGTTACGCACAGGCGATATCTTTGAACAAGGCACCACGCTGGTTTCTTGCTCAGACATGGGTGATGCAGTTATCGCTAACTTATAATCTTTGATTACCCTAATTTTTATCCTGCGTTAAAGGTAGTGTTAGCCCGTCTAACCTGCCTTTTTTTACGGCATTTTTGCCAACATTTTTTTGAAAAATTTGTAAAATCCTGCTTATCTTCAACCGAGTTTTGCTATAGTATGCCATTATCGTTTCTCTAAAACCTCGATAACCTTCCATCCTCACTTGCTAAATTTTTCTTAAAATTCAATGACTATGTCTGCTTATCATAAAATATTACCTTGCTTTACAGGCCTACTGCTTGCTATCAGTTTATCTGCCTGTCAACAGTCACCCAATCAAGCCATGGATGTACCCACAGTTCCGACAGCAAGTACTACAGCTAGTACTGCAGCTAGTACTGCAGCTAGTACTGCAGCCAGTACAACCGCAAGTGTCGCTGCCTCTTCGCCTGCCCCAACACTAAAAGCCAATGTCAGTCAACAGTTTGTTGGCGCAAGCTTGGTGCAGCAACGACTGAAACAAGCCTTGCCAGAGATTGCCTATACCACTGATAATTTACCGATGGTTGCCCAGCAAGTGAACCAAGTGAGTTGGTCACCCACAGGCGCTATTGATTTGCCAGCCATGCCTGCCTCTGCGGTGGCGGCGTCACAAGCGGCATCAACCGCATCTGCTTCAGCGACCCCATCTGTGACGGGTTTTCAATCAACTATTGACTATGCTGCGCTCAAACAATCGGCTAATGATAATCCGTCATCCATGGCTAACAAAGACGCGTTACCATCAAAACAAGTGCTCATTAAGCCTGATGAACTGCTTGTATTTAAGACCCAAGCACTGCTTAACTGGCATGGGCATAGTGTGGGTGCGCTGACAGGGATAATGAATAAAAATACCATCAAAGCGATGCAGGTTTTTCAGCAAAAGCACAATCTGCCTGCAACGACTACAATGGATGAAGCCACTTGGTCGGCGTTAACTAGTAACGAGACTTTAAATAAGCAGCCGATTTTTATCAATTATCAGCTAACGCGCGATGATTTGGTTATTACTAAAGCGCCCAAAGACATGCAATACAAATCAGCGCGTGAAGCGGTAGCTGAAAAATTCCATATGAGCCAAAAACTGGTGAGTCGATTAAACCCCACCACGCCACTCAAAGCGGGTAACATTATCACTGTCTACAATCCTTATCAGCCCAATATGACGGAAGTGACTAAGGTTGTGAGCGATAAAAAGAAAAACATCTTGTACGCCTATGCTGCCAGTGGTGAACTCGTTGCAAGCTACCCAACAACCGTGGGTTCCAACTATACCCCCTCACCGTCTGGCACCTTAAAAGTTAAAAACCGTGTATTAAACCCCACCTATAATACTGATTTTTCTTCCAAAGAAAAGTGGCTACCACCAGGACCCAACAACCCTGTGGGGCGCGCTTGGATTGGGTTATCAAAACGGAGCTATGGTATTCATGGCTCGCCTGAGCCTGAGTTAATCAGCGCGCAAAAATCACACGGTTGTGTACGTTTGACCAATTGGGATGCCTTAAGTCTGTATGGCACGATAGCCGATGGGGCGGATGTGGTCTTTGAATAAATTCTTTGATAGAAATTTGGATTGAAAATCCCCCTTACAAATTTTAGGGGGATTTTTATTTTGTCTAATTCTAATTGCTTAGCCAGTCTTTTTTGCGTAGGTTTTGTTTGGTCTGCTTATGGTTTTATGTTTATTTTCTAGCTTTTATATTTAAAAGGTTGCGTAAGATAAATCTTTTCGTCATTCGTGGCTCAATGCTAGAATTTTAAAAGTTAGGGATGTAAACTTGAAAGGGTAAATTTATTAGCTAGTAAAAGGTGAATCTACATAATGCCAACCCTCACCCGCACGAAATTACTCATTTCCGTATTCACCAAATCGGATAAAAAAATGACCGATGTTCATGAGGTGGTGAAAAAACTTACTGATATTTTTCATATTCACTTTGAAGTTGCCAGCAATGATTTGCTCAATTACCACGATGATATAGAAAAAGCCATTGATCGCTACCGTAAATGCCGAAAAAAACGTTGTGAGTTAGGTTTTAATTCAGCCAATGAATTGTGTCAGCTTTTATTTAGTCATGCCACAACAGGTAAGTGTTGTAACATTATTCTATCCCTTGTCCAACCAAATAAAAGTGAGCTAGTACGTTTTATTGACCATTTAAAAGTTATTTTTGGGGCTTATGAGATTAAGAATATTGGAGTACGGGATTTATGTGAACAAGCTCAACCCACCATCCTTGCCCCAAATGATATCGCCCCTTCGGTTAATTTAGGGATTACTGGGACAGAATGGTATGTGTATCTGAGTCCCGATCGCTGGCAAGCGGAATATAGCGAGGCGACAATGTTATCCGCACCTACCCTGCCGACTTTAACTGTTGATAACTATGTAGAATGGTTTTCGTATGCTGATCCTGCGGCTTTTGACCCCATCAAAGCCAAAGAAATTTTTGTCTATCTAGGCAAACATCGTAAGAATCCCCCTTATTTCAGAGCAAAATTGATTTAACCCTCATGGCTGATTAGCCAATCCGTTTTTCGCAAGTTTTGTTTGGTCTGTCTGCGTTGTTTTTTGCGGGCGATTTCGACATCGTCTTTTTCATGCAGTCCGCCTTTTTGCAAAAGCGGATTTAACGCCAAGTAATTTCGAGGTTTAACAGCCAAATTGGATTGAGCGATTGACAGATTTTTCTCCAGTTGCTCGCCCAATTTGATTAATTGTTTTTGGTTTTTCATGGTTTATCCTTTAATACACATCACTTGTTTAAGCGTATGCACGACTTCGACAAGCTCCGACTGATTCGCCATTACCGCATCAATATCTTTATACGCCTCTGGAATTTCATCCATCACGCCCTTGTCTTTACGGCACTCTACGCCCGCCGTCTGTGCTCTTAAGTCATCAAGGTTAAAATGCCGAATCGCTTTGCCACGGCTCATGCGTCGCCCTGCCCCATGTGAACACGAACACAACGCCTCGCTATTGCCCTTGCCTTTGACGATATAGGATTTTGCCCCCATCGAGCCAGGGATAATACCAAGCTCACCCTCGAAAGCAGAAATTGCCCCTTTACGGGTTACGTACACATCCTCACCATAGTGGTGTTCTTGGCTGACATAATTGTGATGGCAATTAATCGCCTCGCGAGTCAAGGTAAAATGCGGCAGTTCACGCTGTAGCACATTGATAATCAGCCGCATCATTTCACGGCGATTCTCTAACGCATAATCCTGCCCCCATTGTACCGCCTCAAGGTAATCGTCAAAACTATGGGAGCCTTGGGCAAAATACGCCAAATCACGGTCAGGCACATGCCCAAAGCGGCTTTGCTGTTCTTTTTTGGCAAGGGTAATAAAATACTCGCCAATACAGTTGCCAATGCCGCGACTGCCCGAATGCAGCATCACCCAGACATCCTCATTTTCATCGATACACAGCTCAATAAAATGGTTACCACCGCCCAGCGTACCGAGCTGTTTTGCCCAAGTTCGCTCAAAGTTGCGCAGCATTTTGAGCAGCCCTTTGTGCTTATCGGTGATGCGTTTTAGGCGTTTGGTAAGTGGGTCAAGCGTAGTCATTTTCACCGTAATGGCTTGGTGCTGGTTAAAACCGACAGGGACTTTGGCTTCAATCGCTGTACGGATTTTAGCTAGATTATCGGGCAATTGGTGGGCTTTGAGCGACAGTCGCACCGCGTTCATGCCGCAGCCGATATCCACACCCACCGCCGC
Organism: Moraxella sp. CTOTU46711; assembly: GCF_031975715.1. Lineage (NCBI taxonomy): Bacteria > Pseudomonadati > Pseudomonadota > Gammaproteobacteria > Moraxellales > Moraxellaceae > Moraxella > Moraxella sp. CTOTU46711. The sequence goes on along the minus strand of NZ_DALYMP010000001.1, from coordinate 47,061 downwards.
AGGAATAATCGCATCTTTAGTCGGAATCACACTACCCACAGTCGCACCCTTGCCCACATGCACATCAGGCATCACTGCAATGTGATGATGGATAAATTCAAGCTGGGCAAGATTACGTAACTGCTGGATGGCTTCTTGTTCAATATCTTTGGTAAATACTTTGACAGGTACGCCATGTTGCGCAGATTTATTTAATACTAATTGAATACTCATATATTTTTTCTTTTTGAATGCTAAATTCACACACCCTTAAAATTTTAGCGTAGCAAATTTAGACCAATAAATGATAATTAAAATTTTTTGAAATAACTTTGATAAGTAAATTTAAACAATAAGACGCCGTCCAATCGTTTGACACGACTGGCAAACAAGACTGACATACATAAATGCGCTTGAAAAACTTACTGCTCTGAAAAAGTTTATTGTCGCAAGTTGCGTTTTAGCTATCCGACGATTTCTGTGACATGTAAAACTAGGGATATGGGAAAATAGGGAAATTTTAGACAACAAAAAACCCAAATCGTTACCATCACAATAAACACAATCAAAAGCCAAAATTCGCTTTATTCTCAGTCAGTTACTATTGATGGTGGTACTTTGGGTTTAGTAAATCAAAATCGGTAAATATAGAGCGTATGACATATACGCTGTTACAAAACCAGATTTTAATTAGTTAAAACAGACGGCAGACACATCAACAGTGTTGTTTAGACGTTTTACGTTGTGAGTAAGTACGGACATCATGTGTCTCCTTTTTCCCTTTTGCTAGGGTGGCGGTTTTGGCGATGGTACTAACATCGGAATGCCAAAACAGAGCGGAAATAAAAATTTGATTGCATTCATAGTTTGATATGTTATCAAAACTAATGAATCAGAGATATACTATAAAACTTTATTTGTCGATATGCAAATTTTTTTATAAAAAAACCAGCGACAGGGGTCACTAGTTTTTTAAAAGGCTTAAGGTAAAAATTAAGCTGGGATACGAAGCACTTGACCTGGATAGATTTTGTTTGGGTCAGAGAGTAATGGTTTGTTGGCTTCAAAGATTTTGTTGTATTGGTTGGTATCGCCATACACTTCTTTTGAAATTTTTGACAGCGTATCGCCTGATTTCACTGTGTACATACGAGATTCTGGCTCTTGCGTCGCAACCGTGATGTTGTCTTCCACTTGTGCAACATACTGTACGTTACCTGCTGCTAGAATGGCTTTTTCGCGCTCTGCTTGGTTAGCAGCAGAACCATTAATGGTTACTTTGTCAGTGTTACCGTCATAGTTGACTGATAGATTGTCAATTTTGGCATTTTGTTGGATGCGCTGAATCAATAAGTTTGCAATCTCTTGTGCAGATGGCTCAGTAGAAGCGGCAGGCGCTGCGGTTGGTGCGACGTTTGATGCAGGTGTCGATGCTGGCGCAGCGTCTTTGTTACGATGAAAGATTTTATCACCGATGTCTTTTGCAAAACTAAATAGTCCCATTTGTTTTTCCTTATATTGTAATATTTTAATGTGCGATTTTTAATGTCTGGTTTGTTGAAACTCTTAAATGACCGTTTCAACACCTCAAATGACTAGAACAACCTTAAATCACTACAATGATAATCGTGTTAATGATGGCGTTATTCTAGTTGCCCTCTAGATTAGCAAAAACTTAAATTGATGAGCATGAGTATTTAGTAAAAGAATGTTACTGATTGCAAGTAGTCTTTCATTTATTACGCCAATTTTCTATGCCATTTATTCCTTTAGGGGATAATGGAGAAAAACACAAAAGTGGCTAACATGACCAAATGGATGATGCCATGTAAAAAAGTGGTGCGTCCGGTACTTAAAGTATTGATGGTTATCATGAGCGTAATGACTAGCATTAGCCCTTCTTTGGCAGACAACCCAAACATGACAGGCGTTGCTGTGAAGATTGAATAAAGCGCGATAACAGGAATTGTCAACGAAATAGACGCCAAAGCCGAGCCTAACCCCAAATTTAAACTGTTTTGCAGTTGGTCGTTGTAGGCAGCTTTTAGCGCAGCAATAGATTCAGGCAAGAGTACCAAGGCAGCAATAATAATCCCTAACACGATTTTTGGCATGCCCATCGCGAGCAGCGCCGCTTCCATCGCAGGCGACAACATCTTAGCAAGACCCACGACCGTCACCAAACTGAGAAACAAAAATCCCACACTCATCGCCGTGGTTAGCGCATTATCACTGTGATGCAGGTCTTCTTCCCCGTCAGCAATAAAATAATCTCGGTGACGAATGGTTTGGGTAAAGATAAATGCGGCATACAAAATCAAACAGCAGATCGCTACAAACAGCAGCTGAGCGCCAATCATGAAACCGCCTGCGGCAGAGGTGGTAAAATTGGGTAAAATAAATACGATTAATGCAATCGCCAATAACACACTAATTGCCGCTTTACTGCCATGCAAACTATAACGCTGTACATAATTTTTGATACCACCAATTAACAAGCAAATACCAATAATCCCGTTACAAATCAGCATCACTGCTGCAAATACCGTATCACGGGCAAGCACGGCGGCATCGGTGGGTGTGCTACTACTCATGAGTGCCAAAATAAGTGCCACTTCAATCACAGTGACCGCCAATGCCAAAACCAACGTACCAAAAGGCTCCCCCACTTTGTGAGCAATCACCTCAGCGTGATGCACGGCAGCAAAAACTGACCCCATCAAAAAAATCGCCGTCACGGTATTCATGATGATACCTGATGGATGCCAAATCAAATGCACCGCAAGCACTAAAGCGGCAATAGTTGGTGACAATAACGTCCAAATGGGTAAATTGATATTAAATTTTTGGTTCAGCCAAAATGTTTTTGCCATATCCCCTCCGCTCTATCTATATTTTCTAATTTATCATATAAATAGATAATATGGTCAAAAATATCAAAATTCAATTAAAAATGAAATTATTTCTCATTATTTTGTAATTTATGCCAGTAAATTATTGGTGCAAGGCAAACAAAGCCAATTAGCATACTCACCAAAAAATGCCATTGATAACCCAAAAAATGCGCCATATAGCCGCTGGCAAAATGCGCTGAGCCGCCCAACACCGTCAACAGACAAACCTGCACGGTAAAATCACTCCCCGCATTGGCAGGGCGTGAATAATGCATAATGGTCGTGAGCATCGCAATCAGCGCCAACGATGCACAAAAATGCTCCAGCGCATTGACAACATATAGCCACAAAAAGTCCGTCAGTAACTGATGATAAAACCCATAAGCGACCAAGCCGTACAACCCTGTGGTCAGCGCTTGGGCAAGATTAAAATATAGTAGTGAAGCAAAGCGAGTGAGTCGTTTCATCAAAATTGTGGCGACCCCTGCCCCAGCGACTGAGGCAGCCGAGCCCAAGATGGTTGCCCAAAAGCCAATTTGCTGCAAGTTGACTCCGACATCGACCATCATCGGTTTGACCATGCCACTTGAAATACCATCAGCAATTTTATAGGTCAATAACACCCCTAGCCAAGCCAGCATCTCCCGCGATGACCAAAAATACTGATAATGGTGGCTAAGGTAATTTTTTAGCGCCTTAAAACTGCCAGATTTTGCTGCCTGCACTTGTTTTTTTGGGGGTTCAATCGAGGTGTTGGTGTGCTCTTTAAAAAACACAATGGGCACGGTATTCATTGCCACCAAAGCCGCCATGGCAAGAAAACTATTACGCCAGCCCCATTGTTGTAACAGCATCAGTAAAACACCGCCACCGATGATAAATCCTAGCCGATAGCCGATGACTTGTACGGCATTGCCTTGGCTTTGGCGATGATGGTGATTGGTCGTTTGATTCACCGAATCAGGCGCAGGCATATCATGGGTCAGCGGTTCTTTGGGCGCCATAGCCGTTTTAAGCAAACGGGTTGCTAGCCCATCCGTCGCCACATCGTGTGTCGCCCCAATGAGACTTAAGGTAAATAACATCCCGTACAATGTCATCACCGAAGGGGTTTGTGCCAAATTATGCGGTTCAAAAAATGCCACCGCAATCAGGATGACTATCGACAACCCTTGCATCGGTAAAATCCAGCTTTTGGCGCGTCCGATTTTCTGTGAATAATAGCCGTCCACGACAGTAGCCCATAGGAATTTAAGCCCCCAAGGTACCAAAATCAGCCCTGACCAACCAATGGCAACCAGTGAGACTTTGTATTCACGTAAAATCGCTGGCAAGGCTTGGGTGATAAATCCTGCGGGCAAGCCTTGAGCCAAATATAAGGTGAGCAGTAAGCCCAAGGTTTTATAATGCGTCAAATGAGTGTTAGATGGTGGCGGAGGCGATTTTGATAATGGCATAGGACTACCACAGGTAGATTATTTTTATAATAATGAGAAGGGCGTAAAACCTACGCCCTAATATAACAAGATAAGCTGCAATGACAATAAATAACGGATGAAAAATTAGTTAAATACCACCGTTTTATTGCCTGTGACAATCACCCGGTTTTGTAGATGCCAACGCACGGCACGGGTCAGCACGCTACGCTCGACATCTTGCCCAATCGCCCGCAATTCTGCCACATGGTGGCGATGGCTGACACGGTGCACGTCTTGCTCAATAATTGGTCCTTGGTCAAGGTCGGCTGTGACATAATGCGCAGTGGCACCAATCAGTTTGACGCCTTTTTCATAGGCTTGGCGGTATGGATCGGCGCCGACGAAGGCTGGCAAGAATGAGTGGTGAATATTGATAATTTTCATGTGCCAGGCGGCGGTAAATTCAGCGGACAAAATCTGCATATAGCGCGCCAGCACCAACAAATCACAGTTTTTTACCAGCGCTTGAATCTCGGCTTCTGCTTGTACTTTATTGTCTTTGCTCACAGTTACTTGATGAAATGGCACACCAAAATTTTCTACCGCTTGGCGCAAATCATGGTGATTACTGACGACACAGGTAATCTCACAATCTAGTTGTCCTTGTTGCCAGCGCCACAGCAAATCAAGTAGCGCATGGTCGTATTTGGACACCAAAATCGCCACTTTTTTACGTTTACTATTATCAAATAGTTTCCATTCCATTTGATAGATGCGAGCGACGGTATGCTCAAAACTGCCTTTCATATTATCGATGATATTGTCCAAATCATTGATAGCCATTTCAAGGCGCATAAAATATTGACCGCCTTCGGGCTCAGTCGAGTATTGGTCAAGGCTGATAATATTGGCGCCATAACGATAAAAAAATTCGGATACAGCTTGCACAATGCCTGCGCGGTCTTGGCATTTAATCAATAAAGTTGCAGTAGCTAGTTGGCTCATGAGGTACTTCTTGTGTTCAATTTTCAAAAGATGCCATTGTAGCGATTTTTGTGCTGACAAAGAAGTCTAAACCCATCAAAAGCCTTGTTGGATATAAAAATTTTCTTGAGATTCGTTTGCCCACTGCCTTTTAACTTATCTTTTAACCTATCTTTTAACTTAAATTACCCAAATCAACTTCGGTCAAGCGCCAGCGACCTTTTTTCTTTGAGCGTCCACCTGCGCTTTGACCACCGATCACCGCGGCACCGCCGAGCAATTTATTCAGTGTCTGGCTATGATAGGCATGACAAATCGCACACGCCAAGCCATCTGCCGCATCCGCTTGCGGCTGTATCTCAAGGCTCAACAAACGCATGACCATAAGCTGAATCTGCTCTTTGTCTGCCGCGCCATAGCCACATACCGCTTGTTTGATTTGCCGTGCGGTATATTCAGCAACTTGCAAATCTTTGGCAACCATGGCGGCAATCGCTGCACCCCGCGCCTGCCCAAGCTTGAGCGCGGTATCGGGGTTTGATGCCATAAATACTTGCTCGATGGCGGCGGTCATGGGTTCATTGGTGTATTTTTGATAGTGCTCAACGATACGGCTAACCCCATCAAATATACGTTTTAACCGCTCGGGCATGGTTTCCCCTTGGCTATAAGCATGAATCGTGCCTGCATCCAAATGTTCAAGTTTATCTCCACTCAATCGAATGATGCCATACCCTGTCAGACGTGAGCCTGGGTCAATACCAATAAAGATGCTCATAAAAGATGCTCGTACAAAAAGATACCCACAAAAAAATTTTGCTAAAAATGCAGTCAAATTATAGCATTTATCAAAAATTTAACGAAAAATTTGCTGAATTTCAAAAAACTATTTGATAGTTTTATTCATTACCCCCATCATTATTGCATTGGTTAATGATTCATCGTTTGTTCTTTATAGTTTATTCACAATTTAGGAATTGTATTTTCATGGGAAACATAGTTGGGATTGCCATTGTCTGGTTGATTATTGAGATGCTGGTTTGGTATCTAATCGCACAATTTGTCAGTGGCTGGTGGGTGTTTTTATGGTTTGTTCTGGCGGGTTTTGTGGGTGCCGCACTCATTAAAAAAGGCATAGCCACCTTAAAACCGATGGCTGGACAAGCCCAAGCCGCCATGCTTAACCCTGCTATGCGTCCCAATGAAAATTCCGTGGTTAAAGCGATTGCTTTTGCGGTGGCAGGTATCTTATTGGTACTGCCCGGTATTTTGAGTGATATTGCGGCACTTATTGTGTTATTACCTGCGGTACAAAATAAGTTTAAAGCCTTTGCCAAAGACTATGCCACTAAAAACCCAGAAAAATTGATGCAAATGATGGCAAGCAAAATGGGCGGTATGGATCCCTCAAAAATGGGTGGCTTAGGGGGTCTTGGCGGCATGGGTGGACAAAACCCGTTTGGCGGTCAAAATCCATTTGGTGGTATGGCCGGACAAAATCCGTTCGGGGGCTTTGGTAGCAAAAATAACAACGGCGGTAAATTTGGCACGACCATTGACGGACAAGCCAAAACGGTCAACTCGAACGCCAAACGCATCACCCGTTCTGCCAATGATGACTAGACAATCGATAAAAAATTGACTGTTAAAAATTGATAAATTTAAGGCATCCCTAGTATGCCTTTTTTTATGCCCTATTTTTGCGAAAAACTGGGTTTACTTTTTGCAAAAATTCATGCAATGTGATTTACTTAAGACAAAATTTGTTATATAAATTCTATAATGATACAATTTGTTTCGTTTTTGAATTTTTAGGTTTGAGCGTAATTTTTATTTTTGGTAAATAATATTAACAACATTGGTTAGCGACAAGGAGTGAATGTATGACCAGCAAAGTATATGACAGCGCAGCTTCGGCACTTGAAGGCGTCATCAAAGATGGACAAACGATTGCGGTCGGTGGTTTTGGTCTGTGTGGTATCCCCGAAGCTTTAATTGAAGCCCTGCGAGATAGCGGCGTTAAAGATTTGACCTGTATCAGCAATAACGCTGGTGTCGATGGTTTTGGTTTGGGATTATTACTAGAGACTCGCCAAGTCAAAAAAATGATTGCGTCGTATGTGGGTGAAAACAAAGAATTTGAACGGCAGTTTTTATCGGGTGAATTGGAAGTTGAATTGACCCCACAAGGGACACTAGCAGAAAAATTGCGTGCAGGAGGTGCGGGTATCCCTGCGTTCTTTACCGCCACTGGCGTAGGTACCCAAATTGCTGAAGGTAAAGAAGAGCGTGAATTCGACGGTCGTCAATATATCCTTGAGCGCTCATTAGTCGCTGACGTGGCACTGGTCAAAGCCCAAAAAGCCGATAAAGCAGGCAACTTGATGTTCAACAAAACGGCGCGAAACTTTAACCCAGATGTCGCCACGGCAGGTAAAGTCACCATTGTCGAAGTTGAGCAATTGGTGGAAACTGGCGAGCTAGACCCTGACCAAATTCATTTGCCGGGTATTTATGTGCATCGCATCGTGGTCAATGCCAACCCAGAAAAACGCATCGAAAAAGTGACGACCAAAGAACAGACAAACTAGGATATAAGGAGATTACCATGGCATGGACTCGTGAACAAATGGCACAAAGAGCCGCAAAAGAACTACAAGACGGCTTTTATGTCAATCTAGGTATCGGTTTACCGACCTTAGTAGCGAACTATATTCCAGAAGGCGTCAACGTTTGGCTACAATCAGAAAATGGGCTGCTTGGGATTGATGAATTCCCAACACCCGATAAAGTTGACCCAGATCTAATCAATGCGGGTAAACAGACCGTCACTACAGCGACTGGTGCGAGCTTTTTTTCAAGCTCACAATCATTTGCCATGATTCGTGGCGGTAAAGTCAACCTTGCCATCTTAGGAGCGATGGAAGTTTCAGACAGTGGCGATCTTGCCAACTGGATGATTCCTGGCAAGATGGTCAAAGGCATGGGCGGCGCGATGGACTTGGTCGCAGGCGTTCAACGCGTCATTGTATTGATGGAACATACCAACAAACATGGTGAACCAAAAGTATTGGCTGAATGTACGCTACCCTTGACAGGCAAAAAAGTGGTGAATCGTATCATCTCTGATTTAGCCATCATGGATGTGACCGATAACGGTCTAAAACTGGTTGAGCTAGCAGACGGTGTCACGTTTGAAGAATTACAATCAAAAACGCCTGTAACCATTGCCCAATAATTGCACTATAACACCTGCAAGATAACGACTGTAAAATAGCGCTGTCAAAAGTACAATTCAGCGTTTAATTGCCATTAAAACGATAATAAAAAAGGATAGTCACGCTATCCTTTTTTATTGTTTTGGCTTTTTTACTTTCGGTTATTTGTCCTCTATAATGACATCACTATCAACATTTATCCAACACCATGATTGCATCTCGTTTATCTCATCCCAAATTTATCACCGATGAAGACAATCCGCTGATTGATCGTAAATATCCCAATGAGATGGCTGCCGATGACGGCGTGGCATTGCCGCAAATTTATCGGTTTGACTTTACCGAGGTGCCAGATTTTAGCCAAACAGTGATGCAAATCACCCCGGTGATTGATGCACCCTATATGATGGATAAGCGCAATGATCATGAAGTGGTATTGGAAAATGTCACCCCTACTAGTGATAAATCTTTGCGCATCGCTGAACAAACGGCGTCATCGGCGGTGCCCACTTCGCTTAACAATCCCCTTACTTCTCAATCGCTAACCAGCAAAATCCCATCAAAAACCCGCTCAAATCGCCAAGTCATCGCGCAAGCAAGAGCCCAAGCCAAACAAATCGAACAACAAAAACAACTTGAAGAACAGCAGCGCCAAGCAGAGGAAGTTGCGCGCTATAAGGCAGAAGTTGAAGCCGCGCTACTCAATCCCACACTGCATGAAGGACTGCTCAATCAGCGCAAATCCATTGCCGAATCACAGGCAGTGGTCAACAAACATGCGATTTTTGGTGAGCTTGCACAGGATTTGCAGACCATTCAATGGCTTGATTCAGACATGACTGAGCATAACCGAGCAATGTATGAAAAAGCGGTTGCGCTGATTCAAGCAGCGCAATCAAGCGGCAATTTATTAGAAATCAATGTATTAGAAAATAATTTATTAGAAAATGATGTATTCGAAGAAAATGTAGTCGAAAACACTATCTCAGCAGACAATTTGGCAAAAGCCGTACAAATAATTGATGAATTTGCCGAGAATGGTCTTGCTGATGCATTACTGCGTCGAGCACTGTGGCTATTTGAAGGCAATCACTTACTCAAGATTTCTCAAAATTCCCAACAAGCTTTGCTACTGTTGCAACAAGCAGCCTCGCAGCAAGACAATCGTGCGGAGAAATTACTCAGTAAACTGTACTATGCAGGACATGGGGTCGAGCAAGATAGCGAGATGGGCAAATACTGGCTAGAGCTGGCTGCGGCACATGGTCACCCTGACGCCATACGCATTTCGCAAGGTATTGCCACCCTGTCATTACTCAAGCAAACCCAGCGCGAAGATACTAGCTATGGCAAAAAAATGGCGCTTGCGACTGCGGCGCTGATTATATTCATGATACTGATATTTGTGGCAGTTAAAGTTTAAAGATTTGGATGAATGCTGCAATTTGGATACTAAACAAGGTTAAATATCTCAATAACTACCAAAAAATTTAGCCATCAGTTGGGTCTTCAGATGGCACTAGTACGTCCTCATCATTAGGCTCATCGCTCGCCAAGTTTGGCGTCAGCATCGGATAATTGTTTAAGATATAACAAAACAATTCAGCCGTTTTTTGGGTGTCATATAAGGCAGAATGCGCTTCATTACCATCAAATTCTAGTCCAGCGAGTTTGCACGCTCTCGCCAATACCGTTTGACCAAACGCAAGCGCGGATAAGGTGACGGTATCTAACACGGAGAACTGGTGAAATTGGCTTTGATTTTTGCTATGGGTACGCTCAATTAAAGCATTTAAAAAGCTGAGGTCAAAATGCGCATTGTGCCCCACCAAAATGCACTTAGTACATTGGGTCGATTGACGCACCATTTTTAAGTATTTAAAAATACGGCGAATGGCGGTTTTTTCATCTTCAGCAATGGCTTTTCGCATCGGGCTATGCGGATTAATGCCGGTGAATTGCAGGGCGCGCGCTTCAAGGTTTGCCCCTTCAAACGGCTCAATATGGGCATTGACCGCCTCACCTGGGTAAAAACGCCCGCTATCATCCATCAAAATTGGAATACAGGCAATCTCAAGCAAGGCATCGGTTTTTGGATTGAACCCTGCTGTTTCTACATCCACCACCACGGGCAAGTAATTGCGAAAACGGTTGGCAATAGTCATGGGTTCAGTTGTGGCGGTCATACGTTACCTTGCGGAAAAAAAACAGAAAAAATAAAGGGTGAACAATCATACGGCTAAATTAAATGGCATCACTTTCCAGTCCAGCGTTTGTCCAGCCATCAGCGGGGTCAAATCTTTACCGTCAAGATAAGGATAATACTCTGGGACTTGCCAGGCTTCACGCACCAAGGTCACTTTATCACTATTGATAGGTAAGCCATAAAACTTTGCCCCGTGCATACTGGTAAATCCTTCTAACTTATCAAGTTTGCCCACGCTGTCAAAGGCCTGGGCATACAAGGGCAGCGCAATCGATGCGCTATAACAGCCTGCACAACCGCAAGCATTTTCCTTGGTATGCGTCGCGTGGGGCGCAGAGTCGGTACCAATAAAGAATTTGGGATTGCCACTGGTTGCTACATCAAGTAATACTTTTTGGTGACTTTGGCGTTTTAAAATCGGCAAGCAATAAAAATGCGGTTTAATCCCGCCCACCAGCAGGTGATTACGATTAAAAAGTAAATGCTGCGGGGTAATCGTCGCTGCGACATTTTTGCCCTGTGACAACACAAAGTCAGCGGCATCACTGGTTGTGATGTGTTCAAAGACGATTTTTAATTTTGGAAATTTATCAATGAGATTGACCATCACTTCATCAATAAAGCGTTTTTCACGGTCAAAAATATCAATATGATGGTGCGTCACTTCACCATGAACCAAAAGCGGCAAACCCAATGCTTCCATCTTGGCAAATACATCGGTGCAATGATTGATATGGCTCACCCCATCCGCAGAATTGGTGGTCGCACCTGCAGGATATAACTTGACTGCTTTTACTACACCTGAATCAACGGCAGCTTCGATGTCTTCCGCCGTCAGTGACTCGGTCAAATAAAGCGTCATCAATGGCTCAAATTGCTGGGAGATACTGTCGTTGGGCACTTGCGCCAAAATACGCTCACGATAAGCGATAGCATCAGCGGCTGTTTTGACGGGTGGCACCAAATTTGGCATACAAATAGCGCGGCGAAAATTGGCCGCAGCATGTGGCACCGTCGTGGCAAGCGCCTGCCCATCCCGTAAATGAATATGCCAGTCATCAGGGGCAGTAATAGTAAAAGTATTGATAGGTGCAGTCGCTGCGCTCATGATTTCCTCGAACAGTTTTGAGAATGCCTTAAAAAAACAACGTCAAAAACCGATAATTGAAGCGTTGAAAAACTTGTGCATCATAGCAGTTTTAGGCAAAAAACGACATGAAAATATTCGCAAGCCAAGTACACCGACAAATAATACGTCAGTTTATGTCGCTTTAATAACGATGTTAATGGGTTTTGGATTTATTGCTAGGTTTGTTATTCGACTCATTGTTTAACTTATTACCCACCTCGTTATTCGCTTTGTTATCCGTCGTGTTATCTACCCTTTTGTCAGGCTTTTTAGCCGATTTTTTGTCAGTGGTCGTTGTTGATGATAAGGCTTTCTGCGCTTTTTGTGGCGATTTTTGTTTTACAGTTTTATCGTTGGCCGCTGATTTTTTGCTAGCGTTAGCGGTTTTTTCAGAGGGTTGCTTGTCACCTTTGGTCACTAAGTTAGCTTTTTTAACATCTTTTTTAGAGTCAGCATTAGAGTCATTGCCAAAATCAGGGCTGGTCGTTTTTTTGCGGTCTTTGTTAGGCTGTTTTTTGTCGGATTTTTTCTTATCTCGCGCTTTTTCAGCTTGCACTGAATGCTTATTATCTTGTGATTTGTGATTATCTCGCGGTTCATTTCTATCTTGTAATTCAGAGATAGCTGCTTTTTTGCCACGCTCAGTCATTGTAATCGGATTAGTCATATCTGCTACAGAGGCGACTTTTACTATTGCCACATCGTGATAAACTGGCTGTGCCACTGACATTTTTGCTGAGGGTTGGGTGGCGGCAGACTTATCTCTGACGCTCACCAACGCCCCTATTCCGCCAAAAACGGCGACAGATAATAGGGTGGCTGTCGCAATCCAATTTTTTTGTAACTTATCTATCCAATGAGCGGGTTTGCGAACTTGCGGTTTGGCAAAAATATCGCTGGCTGAAGTGACTGTTTGTGTGTTTGACGTCACCGCTTTGTTTATTTGGCGGTTACCGTTTGAAATCACATGTAGATTGAGGTGAGCATGCGGGATGGTCATTGGTGCAATGTTAAAAAAATTGGACGCTTTATAAATAGTCATTTGCTGGACAATATGCTGTTGATAGACAGGCGATTCCGCAATATTTTGAATTTTTGACCATTTTAATTGCTGTTGTTGTACTGCTTGAAAACTGACAGCGCGCCTAAAACCCACTGCATTTATCAGTCCCGTATCTTGTGGTGACATAAAAAAAACCGGCTGCATCGCAAGCCACTCATTAATCTGCCCTGAGTTTATGGTGTTTCGTAGTGAACTTATCATATCTGTCAAATTTATCAACACTAATGCAGTGATGGTTTGCCAAATAGTTAACAGGTTATCTAAGGGTAGATGGGTTTTTTCCAGTAGCACGCCGGCAATCATAGTTTTTTGGGTTTCATCATCAAACAACTGCTCAAAAATTGATGGGCTATTTTTAGACAGTTGTTTTAGAGTTACAAAATTAATGCCGTTTTCAGTCAAATTTTTTGTAAATAAAGCAGTGAAAAATTCGGGGATAAAACTATTTTTATCTGTTACCTGCGGCAAAGTTTGATGGATTAATGACGGATTTTGCTGAATTTTTGCCGATAACTGATACAGCATGACTTTTAACAGCTCAGGCAGCACTTTTTTGAGATGACAAATTGATATGTGCGACCCATCTGCGACTATCGGTAGCAATGGCGGTAGAGCGTTTGCCCAAAAATGATATAACGATATATGGTCAATGATATTAAAAGGCGTTGAAAGGTTTTTTGACAGCATTTTTTGTCACTTAATTTACATTTTTTGGCATTGGGGTTGTTAGTGAGTTTTTAGCAATATCCTAGATGTAGGGCAACTTCTTTATACGCCCTCTAAAAAAATAGCGTTAAATTTAGAAATCTTGTTGATACCTTACCATTTCAATTCGATTAAATTCATCAAATTATGATTAGAATTTGTTGTAACTTTTGTGCAAACTTAGTAAAGTAGACAGTATCAAAAATTATATTTTAGCATCAATCACGTAACATTTTCTGCTCATCGAAAAATTGGTAATTTTTTCTGACTCTATTTATGTCTCTCGATTTATTTAGCAGCCTTACTTACTTTCTCTAGGATAACTTTATGGCTATCTCTACCAACCTAATCAAATCCTTTCAACTTTCTGCATTAACGACCGCACTTGCCCTCGCTGGTTGTGGCGGTGGTGGCGGTAATGATACATTGCCCCCGCCTGTGAAAACAGGTACGGTCAGTGTCACTAACCCAAGCACGGGTACAGATTCGACCACTACGACCAATCTTGCCAGTGTGAAGAAAGTTCAATTAGTCAGTACCAGTTCTGATTTTTATATGAATGTTGGCGATAGTGTAGAGTTAACTGTCTACGCCTTAAACAGTAATAATATCGGTGTTGCTAGTGTACCGGTAAGCGTTCAGATTACAGACCCAAGCGTAACAGGCGTGTATAGTGGAATTGGTCCAAATTTAGTCACTGATGACACGGGTAAAGCGGTTATCAAACTTGATATTAATTCTTTGACCAATGATCAAAAAAACTATTTAAAACAAAATGGTTTGGTTGTGACTACCACAGTAGGTAAAGTTTCAACAAGTAAAACCCTCAAAGGCACCGATGTTAATACGACGACCCCAACGCCTACTGTGGCTGTCAGTAATTTACTATTAATTAGCGACAGCCAAAATATTGCGTTGGAAAAAGGTACAAAAATTAATGTTACGGCATTAGCAGTGGATAAAGACAATAATATCATTCCGAACACGACCATCGATTTTAATATTGGAAATTCAGTTCTTAGTGGTATTTTTGCTAATAGTAATTTAAGTGTGTTAACCAATGACAGAGGTGAAGCAAATTTAGAGTTAGAGCTCAAATCCTTGTCAGATGAACAAATAAGTTACCTGTTAAATACTGGATTAACCATTAACTCAACTGCGAGAACAGGTAGTGTTGCATCTAATACTATTAATTTAAAGGGAGTCGAGCAAGGTAGTACGACAACTAAGCTAGATGTGCAAAAGGTCAATCTAACGACAACAAAAACCAATTTTGATGTACAAGTTGGTGAAAAATTCACAGTTACTGCTTCAGTGTTAAATAGTTCAAATACTGGTCTAGGTGGTGTACCTGTCCAATTTAAACTTGATGACCCAAGTGCGACAGGTGTTTATGCGGTTTCTGATACCTCTAATGTCGTAACAAATGCCAGTGGTGAGGCGACCATTGAACTAGAAGTAAAATCTGAAGCTGCTAAAGCCAAACTATTGTCACAGGGCATTAATATCACCGCCACTGCAAAAAATACGACCGGCACTACCCCTGTTGATGTAACAAATAAATTAAATATCTTGGGTAAAGACCCCGCATTTAATGAAAATATTACTAAGGTTTCAAAAGTCGGTCTTTCTTCTAGTCTTACTAACAACGAGTTTGATTTAACAGTCGGTAATACCTTTACTGTGACTGCCAATGTGTTAGATGCATCTCAAGGTGCGTTAGCTAACGTACCAGTGACATTTACCTTGCCTGGACTAGATCAAACGGGTATCGCTAATTTGTCGGGCTCAACAGTCACCACTGATGCCCAAGGCAAGGCCACTATTAATTTATCCCTTACCTCTCTTAATGCAACTCAACGTAGCTACTTAATGAGTAATGGTTTAACTGTTAATGCATCAGTTGCTAATGGTACTAGTGTTGCACCTATAAAATTATCAGCGAAACAATCTTCCACCCTTCCTGTTACGGTTGAAAGTGTTTCAGTCGTAGCAGATAGCGATAATATTTTGATGACAGCGGGTAGCACTGTAAAAGTCACTGCCATCGCACTGGACAAAAATTTTGGTGGCTTGGCTAATCAAACTCTAACGGTTAAAATTCCAGACCCATCAACTACGGGCGTGTACAATATTACAGGCTCAACGATTACCACTGACTCAAAAGGCGAAGCGATTTTTAACCTGCAAATCAAATCTGCCTTAACTGCTGCACAAAAACAGGCACTGGCTAATGGTTTGGTAGTTGATATCACTGCCGCCAATGGCAAAACTGGTCAAATCAAATTATCGGCAAAAGCAGTCAATGATGTTGTAGTTTCAAATGTTAACTTAACTTCCAATGTCACCAATATTCCCCTATCTGTCGGTAGCCAGTTCACAGTTACTGCTAATGTGAGCGATGCACAAAACGGTACCATTGCCAACTCACCAGTAACTTTTAACCTACCATCTTTAGCGGATTATGGTGTGACAAGTTTGTCGCCCTCAACCATTATTACCGATGACAAGGGGCAGGCTATTATTACATTGCAAGTTCAATCGCTGACTGATAGCCAAAGAGCCAACTTATTAAAAGGCTTTACCATTAATGCAATTGCCAATGGTAAAGTGGCACCTGCGCTTACTTTAACAGGCATGGATACTATAAAGCGCTTTGATGTAAAAGCAGTCAATTTATCAAGCCCTATCAGTAAATTTAATATCAAAACAGGAGAGCGATTTACGGTTACTGCATCTGTATTAGGTGCTAACAATACAGGTATAGGTGGCGCTCCTGTTGAGTTTACTATTGATAATCCTAGTTTGACTGGTGTTTATGCTGTCTCTGACACGACCAATGTTATTACCAACGTAAATGGTGAGGCGACTATTGAGCTTGAAGTTAAGTCAGAAGCCGCTAAGCAATTACTGTTAACTGATGGCGTAACTATCACTGCGATTGCTAAAAACACGTTAAATAATCCACCTACTGATGTCAGCGGCAAGAAAACTATTCTTGGCACCGATCCAACATTAAGTGCAAATATTGCTAAAGTCAGTAAAGCTTTATTAGTATCTAGCGTGAACCCATTTGATTTGACGGTAGGGAATAAGCTGTCAATCACCGCATCCATCGCAGATGCTAACAATGGCAAATTAGATGACGTACCTGTTAGTTTTACCTTACCTGATTTAGATAAAACAGGTATCGCTAATCTGTCAGGTTCTACCATCGTCACCAATGCCAATGGTGAAGCAATCATTAATCTTGAAATTAAATCATTGTCTGCAGACCAACGTAACTATTTGCTTACCAATGGCTTGACAGTTAAAGCCACAGTGCCTAATGGTACAGTAATTTCACCGCTAAAGCTCTCTGCTAAAAACGTTACGACGCCTGATAATACAATTGATTCAATTTCAGTTACGGCTGATTCCAACAATATTATTATGGCGGCAGGTAGTCGTGTACGTGTCACCGCTGTTGCACTTGACAAGAATTTCGGTGGGATTAAAGGCCAAAACCTAACCGTCAATATTCCAAATCCAGCATTAACAGGTGTCTTTAATTTAAGCGGCTCTACCGTTACTACTGATGACAAAGGCGAAGCCATTATTGACCTTGAAGTTAAAACAACCTTGACTGATGCTCAGAAAGCGGCACTTTTAAATGGTTTAAATGTGACTGTAGCCGCACAAAATGGTCGACAAGGGGTTATTAATCTTGCTGCCAAAGCGGCCAATGAAGTATCAGTAAGCACAGTTAATCTAACAGGCTCAAATATTCCTTTAATCATTGGTAGTCAAGTTAAAGTGGTCGCTACTGTATTGGACGACCAAAAAGGTGTGGTTAAAAACACGCCTGTCACGTTTACTCTGCCAAGTTTTGCAGATACAGGTGTAGCCAGTTTATCCGCTTCTACGGTATTAACAGATGATAAGGGTGAAGCGGTTATTACTTTAGAGGTGAAATCGCTTACAGATGCGCAGAAACAAGCCTTGCTTAACGGTTTTACAGTTAATGCGACATCTAACGGTAAAGCTGCACCTGCCTTAACATTAAAAGGCGTGGATACATCAATTCAACGTTTTGATATTAAAGCGGTAAAAGTTACCAGTCCAATCAGTAAGTTCAATGTTAAAACCGGTGAGCGCTTTACCGTGACTGCGTCAGTACTCAATGGTAATAATACTGGTATTGGCGGCGCACCTGTTCAGTTTAAACTCGAAGACCCAAGCGTTACGGGTGTGTATGCAGTCTCTGACACCTCTAACATCATCACTAATGCTAGCGGCGAAGCGACCATTGAGTTAGAAGTTAAATCTGAAGCGGCAAAAGCACGCTTATTAAGCCAAGGCATAAGTATCACTGCGATCGCTAAAAACACTATGGGTACCACACCGGTAGATGTCTCAGGATTGGTTAAAGTATTTGGGGTTGATCCAACGGTTAGTGCTAATACTACGAAAGTAGCTCAAGCGACATTATCTAGCACTACTCCAAGCAATACCTTTGATTTAACAGTGGGTAATAGCTTCTCAGTGACTGCAAATATTGCCGATGCTACACAGGGTGCTTTAAGTGGTGTTCCTGTCACTTTTAGCTTACCTGGACTTGAGCAAACAGGTGTCGCCAATCTATCCGGATCAACGGTTACTACCGATGCACAAGGCAAAGCAACCATTAATTTGGAAATCGCTTCATTAACGTCTGACCAGCGTAACTATTTATTGGCGAATGGCTTAGTAGTCAATGCGACAGTACCAAATGGTACTAAGATCAACCCACTTAAATTGACTGCTAAGCAAGTCACGAGTGTTGATACTCTAGTTAAATCTGTATCTATGACCGCTGACAGTGACAGCATCTTAATGGCAGCGGGTAGTAAAGTGAAAGTCACCGCTGTTGCACTTGATAAAAACTTTGGTGGTATTGCCAATACTAATTTAACCTTTAGTCTTCCTGACCCAGCGACCACTGGCCTTTACAATATAACTGGCTCAACGGTTAAAACCGATGCTAAAGGCGAAGCTGTGATTGAGCTTGAAATCAAGTCTACGTTAACAGCGGCTCAAAAAGCAGCCCTACTTAGTGGCATTAAGATTCAAGCAGTTTCAGCTAACGGTGCTATCGGTCAAGCAACTGTACTAGGTAAACAGGTCAACGAGGCATTAGTCAGTAAGTTAACGTTAGCTTCTAATGTTTCTGCTATTGCCTTGACTACAGGTACGCAGTTTACTATTACAGCAACAGCCTTAGATGGACAAAATGGCGCACTTGCGAATGTGCCCGTGACTTTTAATTTGCCAAGTGTGACTCAATATGGTGTGGTGAGTTTATCACCTTCCACTATCACTACAAATGCCCAAGGTCAAGCGACTATTACGCTGCAAGCACAGTCCCTCACCGATGCGCAGAAACAAGCCTTGCTTAACGGTTTTACCATCAATGCCACCTCTAATGGTAAAGCTGCACCTGCCTTAACATTAAAAGGCGTCGATACCAGTGTCAAACGCCTTGATGTCAAATCAGTCAAATTAACATCACCCGTTAATCCATTTAATATCAAAATTGGCGAACGCTTTACCGTGACTGCGTCAGTACTCAATGGTAATAATACTGGTATTGGTGGTGCACCTGTTGAATTCAATCTGCTAACTAACCCATCCGTATCGGGTGTATATGCAGTTTCTGATACCTCAAATATCACTACCAATGCCAGTGGGGAAGCCACTATTGAGCTAGAAGTCAAATCGACAGCTGCCAAAGACTACCTGATTCAAAACGGTATCAGCATCCAAGCGGTATCTAAGAATACCATGAACACGACACCAGCTGACGTTAAAGGCAATATCACCCTAAAAGGCATCGATCCTTCAGCAGTGCCAGTCGAAGCTAACATTGCATTAGTCAAACAAGGTGCATTGAGTAGTAGTTTATCTAATAATATTTTCGATTTGACCGTGGGTACTACCTTTGATATTACTGCGACAGTAGCAGATGCCAATCAGGGCCCATTAAGCAAAGTACCTGTCACTTTCTCATTGCCAGGTTTGGAATCAACGGGTATCGCTAACTTATCAGGGTCAACAGTTACTACCGATACGCAAGGCAAAGCTGTTATTAAGTTACGTATTGACTCTTTATCAAAAACCCAACGTAATTATCTACTTACCAATGGTTTAGTAGTCAACGCGACAGTACCAAATGGCACCCAAATTAATCCGATTAAACTCTCTGCTAGAGATGCAGGAATTGATAGCGTGATTACCTCTATTGCTGTCACCGCTGATAGAGATGATATCTTGATGATGGCAGGCTCTAAAGTCCATGTGACTGCTTCTGCATTGAATGGTAACTTTGGCGGCGTCGCTGCAAGTGATTTGACATTTAGTATTCCAGATCCAGCGTTGACTAATGTCTTTAATATCACGGGTACAACCGTGAAAACGGACGAAAAAGGCGAAGCCAGTATCGATTTAGAAGTCAAAAACTTATTAACCGCTAGCCAAAAAGCCTATCTACAAAATGGTCTAAAAGTTAAAGTCACTGCCCCAAGTGGCGCTGTAGGTGAAATCACGCTAAAAGCCAAAGCCGTTAATGAAGTGAGCATTGATAAAGTGGTCTTAGAGAATTTCCCAAATACGCCAGTCGTATTGAGCCAAGGCAATGAGTTCATTGTGATGGCTCACACAGTCGATGCTCAAAACGGTGCTGTTACCAATGCGCCTGTTACATTCAACCTACCCGACCCGACAACTACTGGCATTGTGAGCTTATCACCTTCTACAGTATTGACCAGTGAAGTCGCTGCACCTGTAGAGCCGATGATTGGCGAGCGAGCGGTAATTATTCCTAAGGGTACGGCTTATATCCGTTTACGCGTGATCGACCCAACCAAAGCGGAAAAATTGATTGCAAGTGGCTATATGGTAACAGCCGTATCTAACGGTAATGTAACACAAACACTCAATGTACCTCTCACCAAAACCGCCGCACAACCGACAGTGAATGACATTGCTAAAGTCAATTTGGTCACAGATGTTAATACGCTAACTACCAATAATGGTGATACAATCAACGTAACTGCCCAAGTGCGTGATGCTAAAAATTTCAGCCTAGCGAACATGCCAGTTAGCTTTACGCTATTGGATGCGGCAGCTGCAACTGGTATAACTAATACCACCCCACTTCAGGCAACCACCAATGCCAATGGTGAAGCGGTATTAACTTTAAAAGTCGGTGCGCTCACCCCAGACCAAAAATATTATCTACAAACCAGTGGTCTATCATTTAAGGCAACTGCCGGTGCTATCACTAGCTCAACAGTCACCTTAAGAACCCAAGAAGCGATTACGGCCAATAGCGTCAACTCATTGCTATTAACCAGTGATTCAGCAATTCAATTGGCTATTGGCTCAAAAGTTAAAGTCACAGCGCTGGCAATAGATAAAAATGGCGCCGTCGTGCCAAATGCGCAAGTCAGCTTCAAAGTTCCAACGGATTCTGGCTTGGTCAATAACACAGGTGCGGTTGTGAATACCAACGCCAATGGCGAAGCGATTATTGAACTTGAGGTCAAATCATTGACTGATGCTCAAAAGACCTTACTACAAAATGGCGTAGTCGTCACTGCCCAATCTGGTGTTTCTGTGGGTACTACTACCGTCCGCGGTGCGACAAGCAATGCCAATACTGAAGCCTACAAGCTATTTGTTAGTCCATCAAAACAGAATTTGACTACAGCTAATGATTCTTCAACCTTAACGATAAGAGTGACTGACGTCAATGGGGGCATCAAAGCAGGTATTCCTGTTCAGCTACAAATGGTTGATGGTATCGATAAAGGATTATCATTTAACAAAACCTCTCAGCTTACCACAGATGCAAATGGGCTAGTTATTGTTGACTTAGTACAATCTGATATTGGTCTAGCATCAAAACTCGACCATACAGGTAAAATTAAAGTCATCGTCAATGATGGTGTTTATAAACAACAAGAACAAGAGCTAGCATTTAAAATAACAGGTACAAAAGTTAGCAATCCTACGGCATCTAAAACTTCTGTGAATGACAGTGAAACTGTGATACTCAGTGGCAAATTAGTAACTGGGCAAGTAGTGAATGGTGTTGAAACACCAATTGCAAATACAGAACTTGAGTTATTTAATAGCGCTGATCCATCGAAAGTTTTAGCAACTATTATTACTGATACAGTAGGTCAATATACATTGAATAAAATTGTCTCTGACTTAGGTGCAACTGACAATAATGGCAAGTTGAACCTTTCTGTACGTGTTCGTGATACTGCTTTATCTACTTATCAAGTATTTAATGATATCTATACATTAACCAAAGTTAACTCAGCCAATATTGCAATGGTTGTCTACAATGCTACTACTGTTATTGAAGCTGATGAAGCTATTAACAACGAGGTATCAGTTACTGATCCACATGCTGTTACATTAAATGTACCAAAGGCTATTATCACTTCAGCTAATTTTAATAATGCTATAAGCCCTGTAATATATGTTTCAACGACTAAAGGTACATTAATTCAGGGCACACAAACGGGGACTCGTATTGCTGTTCCTGTTATTATTGATTCTGCTGGTAATGGGACAGCTAAATTAACCATTAATTCTGATGTGGCTGGTAGTGCCACTATCAAATTTGAAACAGATAAGGCTATTGAATTAAAAACGGATAATGTTACATTCATCTCTAAAGATGTACGCAAACTATTCCTAAATCCAAATATCAGTATTGTCAACACGAATGGCGAAGCAAAAATTACCGCAACCGTTAAAGATGGTTATGATAGACCGATTAGAAATGCAATTGTTGAGTTCTCATTAATTAAAGATGCATCAGGCGGTAGAATTGGCAGTAGCTATGCTCTAACGGATGATAGTGGACTTGCGACTATCAGTTATTTTTCTGGCAAAATTCCGACACAAACAAACGGTGTGACCATACGTTCTACGGTAAAAACTGTTCGTATTGGTAACACTAATGTAGATGTAGGTCCACAAACAACAGATACGAGTTTGACAGTGCAAAACCAAGCTTCTTATATCGGTGTAAGCCTAGCTGACAAATTAGATACCACCTTAAATGATCCAGTCTATTATTTTAAAGACGGCTCGCTCTATGTGGTAAATAGCCTTGGTAAACCTGCAGTAAATCAACCTGTTTCTATCGCTATATCACCAGATTATTATAGAGGTGGTGAATTTACGGTCCTCACGAATAGCAGTGGTACTCAATATTGGGCTCTTCAGTATTATCGCAACTTTACTGATAGTAGCTTAATGAAAATTGATACAACATCACTAAGATATGCCACTAACTTAGATGAGATTACTTGCCAATCTGAAGACATAAATAACAATGGTATATTAGATATCTTTGAGGATGTCAATATTAATGGTAAGTTAGATCCATTTAATCCTGTAACGCTGCTCAGTCGTGATGGTATACCAGTTGCCCTCAGTGGTGATGGTACTGCAACACTAGTTACTGATAACACTGGTAAATTAGATTTCAAATTACGTTATCCAAAAGATACAGCAAACTGGTTTACTGCCAAACTGACAGTGTCAACTAAGGTGGACGGCACAGAATCGAGAAACCAATTACAAAGAATCGAATTCCCTGTACTTGTTTCTGACGTTACAGACTTTACTATTAGACCAAATTGGAAAAGTCCATTTGCGTATGCTAATGTCATTAAAATTAACAACGATGGAAAATGTATAGCGCCATTACCATAATTTATTTGCCATCTAATGTGAAAACCCCTTACACAATGTAAGGGGTTTTTTATTAGCAAAAATTCAAAAAACTAAGTCAACATCCGCCCCCGCGCGGTGCGTACGATATAACCTTGCTGAATCAGATACGGCTCAATCACATCTTCAAGCGTCCCTCTATCTTCTGCCAAAGCCGCCGCAATCGACTCAACCCCCGCAGGTCCGCCATTAAAACGCTCTTCTAACATCTCAAGATAACGTCTATCAAGATTATCAAGCCCGCGTTTATCAACTGCGAGCATATCGAGTGCGCTATGCGCAATTTCAGCGGTGACGGTGCCATCGCCTTTAACTTGGGCATAGTCGCGTACGCGGCGTAACAACCGATTGGCAATACGCGGTGTACCCCGCGAACGTCTAGCGACTTCCACCGCCCCTTCTTTGGTCATAGGCACGTTAAGCAATCCTGCCGATCTTGTGACAATCGTCGTTAAGTCCTCCACATTATAAAACTCCAATCGCTGTACAATACCAAAACGGTCACGCAGTGGCGAGGTCAACAAACCTGCTCGCGTGGTCGCAGCCACCAAAGTAAAAGGCGGTAAATCAAGCTTTATGGAGCGTGCGGCAGGTCCTTCGCCAATCATAATATCAAGCTGAAAATCTTCCATCGCAGGATACAAGATTTCTTCAATCATCGGACTTAAACGATGAATCTCATCGATAAAGAGCACATCACCAGGCTCTAGATTGGTCAGCATCGCTGCCAAATCACCCGCGCGTTCAAGCACAGGACCAGACGTTGAGCGCAGATTACCGCCCATCTCACGGGCGATAATGTTGGCGAGTGTAGTTTTACCCAGTCCAGGCGGTCCAAATATCAAGGTATGGTCGAGCGCTTCTTTTCTCGATAACGCCGCGTTGATAAACACGCCCATTTGTTCTTTGACCACAGGCTGACCGATATACTCAGCGAGTAAGGCTGGACGGATATTATTGTCATTTTGGTCTTCTGAGCGCCCCATCGGGCTAATCAGACGTTGCTGCGAATTGGTACTTGAAAAAGGTGGAATCATAAGTATTTGACACTAGTTGCAAGTTTTAACAGGAATAATAGCACTGGCAAATCTTGCCAGTGCTATGGGATGTAGAGAGAAAAAGTAAAAAATTTAAGGGAACACACGGTACAATGTCATATCACATCGGGTGCCTTTACTATCCTTGCACCACTGCATTTGCTCGCCTTGCTGTTTGACATAAGCAACCAAAATATCGCCCGTCTGGTCAACGCGATTGCCAGAACAGTCTGTTGCATTGTTATCATATTGGGTCTGAATCGCTAGTGCAGGTAAACCATCCCCTGTGTCAGCATACAAGTATTTGCCGTACGTAAATTCCTGACCGCTTGAACCGATAAACTGCTGATCGCGCCCAAAATTATACCGCTCTTGGCAACTTGGCTGCGCAGCGTCGGTTTTATCAAGTCGCAGCTGCCACTGTCCTGCGATATTTGGCAAAATATGAGTCGACACTTGCGCCACTTGCTGTTGGGTTTTGCTATCGTCGGGCAACGTACCCCCCATGGCTAAACTGGTTAAAATGCCTACCAACGAAATATTCATGAAGTCCATCGTTATTTTATTCCTTTTATCATGCCATCTTTATAAGGTAACAACCCAACTTATCTACCAGTTCTCAATCAGCCAATTTTCACTCAGCAATGTTAGTACCGACGTTTATAGTAACTTTTAATAACAAATTTTGGTATTTGGGGTTAATATTCAAAGATATTCAAAATGTTAAAGGCTAAATTATTCTGCTTTTAATGGGGTCAGCGCGCAAAAATTTAACCCAAAACCACAAAAATTATTTAAGCACTTTATTTAAAAACTTTAACTTTTTTTAAATAGTTAAAGTTTTACGCTCATCAGTGGCTTTAATCATACTTGCTTTTGGCTATATTTGCTATAACACAATAATGCTCATAATCCAGTATTGCCAAAACATCAGGCGGTCATAAAATCTGTGCAAATTTGCTTGTCAAAAAGTTAAAAACCCAGCATAATAACCGAAGATTTCAGGAGAGAATGTTGTTTTGTTTTTCATCAAATTATGAAATACCAAAACCATCACCGAAGGCGTAAAGACCCTATAATCGCTCAGGTAAAAGGACTGGAATCGTAATTTTTGGCAGTGGCGTATGCACTGCATCAAAATATAACAAATCTGGAGAGTGTATTGTTTTGCAATACCACCGAAGGGGAAAAGATTGACTTGTCTATCTGTACTATAAGAAGTAAGAAGTGACAAGTCGATTGAAAATCTCAGGTAACAGGACAGATAGGGCTGATAGCTACCGACATCAGGTTGGATTAGTTTTAGTGCTCTATTGATGTGCGATGTTTGGTTTTAGCGTTTTATCCCACGCTATTAAAACATCAAATCAAACATCAAACCGTTATTTGATTTTTACCCACTCAAGGATTTGCCATGTCAGCCACAGACAAGCCTTTAAACCGCACCCCTTTTTATCAATCCCATATCGACAGCAACGGCAAAATCGTTGACTTCTCTGGTTGGGAATTGCCTATTCATTATGGCTCACAGATTCAAGAACATGACGTTGTGCGTACGGATGCGGGCATGTTTGACGTGTCACATATGGTCGTGACTGACATCGCCGGCAAAGATGCCAAAGCTTGGCTGCAAAAACTGCTCGCCAATGATGTCGCCAAACTCAAATTTGTCGGTAAAGCGCTTTACTCTGCCATGCTCAACGAAAACGGCGGTGTGATTGATGACTTAATCGTTTACCGAATGAACGATGCAGAGACCGAGTATCGTATCGTCTCAAATGCCGCCACCCGTGATAAAGATTTGGCACAGTTTGACAAAGTCGCCAAAGACTTTGCTGTCACCATTACCGAGCGCCCAGAACTTGCTATGCTTGCGGTACAAGGCCCCAATGCCCTGCGCAAACTGAGCCAAGCCAAACCAAATTGGGCAGATAGCCTAGCTACCTTAAAACCATTTGTGGGCAAAGACTTGACCGACATTGAAGGCGCAGATTGGTTTGTGGCGCGTACGGGTTACACGGGTGAAGATGGCGTTGAAGTCATTTTGCCACAAGCACAAGCCTCAGCGTTTTTTACCTTACTCAAAGAACATGGCATCGCCCCAGCAGGCTTAGGTGCCCGTGATACATTGCGTCTTGAAGCGGGTATGAATTTGTATGGTCATGAGATGGATGAAACCATCAATCCGTATGAATGCGGTATGGCATGGACGTTGGCGGTAAAAGACGATCGGGATTTTGTGGGTCGTCAAGCTATGCAAGCCAAACAAGACCAAGCGATTGCTGAGGGTAATGACGTCATGCAAGTAGGCTTAGTGCTAGAGTCACGTGGGGTACTGCGTGAAGGCATGACGGTCACGCTAGACAATGGCAAAACTGGGGTAATCACCAGCGGCACTTTTAGCCCAAGCCTAAAACAATCGATTGCCATTGCACGTATTCCGAAGACGACAGATACAGCAGCCACTGTTGATTTGCGGGGCACACCGACACCAGTACGTATCATTTCGTTACCGTTTGTTAGAAATGGCAACAAACAATTCAACTAAGATTTTATCATGATATGATGGATTTAGCGCTTATTAATGAATAACATTAAAATAATTAGTCAGCGTACTTTGAAAAACCGATAATAAATTCATCATACTTTAGAAGGTAAAATCATGAAAAAGTTACTCTTTGTTGTACCGTTTTTAGCAAGTTTGGCGGCCTGTACTTCAACCCCAGTGGCACAGCCTAGTCCGTCACAAGTGTTGGCAATTCAAGCAAATTCACAAACCTTTAAATGTGACAACAATACTGAAGTCGTCGCGTTCTACGGTGAAGAGAACGGCAGCAATGTCGCTAATTTAAAAATCACCTCGCCAATGCTAGGTCTAAACCAAGCAGCGATGGTGTTAAAACAAGATGTGTCAGGTTCGGGTAACCGCTATACTTTGTCAAATACGACCAAAACTACCATGTATGATTGGGGCGTTAAAGGTGCAGAAGGTGCGTTAACCGTGACTTCACAAGGTCGTAATTATAACTTTGTGTGTAATGCTATTTAATCCGATTCACTTGTTGAATGGGTTAAACCGCTAAGTTATTTTAAGTTTGGTCGATATACATTGTATCGACCAAATTTTTGTTACTCAGTTTGTTAAATTACTTAGCTTTTAAATACTAGGCTTTTAAAAATGTTTAGTAAAAAGGCGCCAAGTGTGACTGCTTGGCTAACAGCCTTTTATTTTCACCCCTACTTTCGCTTTGAGGAAAATAGTTATGAGCAATATTCCAGCAGATTTAAAATATGTGGCTAGTCATGAATGGTTACGCCAAGAAGAAGACGGCACTATCACCGTTGGTATTACTCACCACGCCCAAGATTTGCTCGGTGACATCGTGTATGTTGAATTGCCTGAAGTGGGTGAACACGTTGACGTGGATGCTGAAATTGCCGTGGTCGAATCGGTGAAAGCTGCCTCCGATGTATATGCCCCCATCGCTGGTGAAATCCTAGCGGTCAATGACGCTTTAGTAGATGCCCCAGAAACCATTAATGAAGACCCTTATGGCGAAGGTTGGTTCTTTAAAATTAAACCAGACAATGCCGATGATTACCAAGGCTTGATGGACGCGGACGAGTACCAAGATAGTATTTAATCATCTTTATCTCATAGTTTTTATCTCGTCTTTTTTATAGAGTCTAGCACTAAGGTAGTCGCTTGATTACCTTAGTCTGTTGTCCTATCAATTAACTGTAATGCATCCTTTATTTTGTTAACTTGAGAGCTGCTATGTCAACACTTACCCCGCTTGCTGACCCAAAACAAGCCAGTTTTTATGAGGTGGTGAGCACTCGCCGTTCGGTACGACGCTTTACCAAAACGCCCATCAGTGATGAGGTGCTAAACGCCTGTCTCGATATGGCGATGCTAGCGCCTAGCTCAAGTAATTTACAGCCTTGGCAATTTTTTGTGATTGAATCTGAAGAAAAACGCCAAAAAACTGTGACCTATTGTATGAGTCAAAATGCAGCAAAAACCGCCAATAAGCTGATTGTCGTGGTCGCTCGTACTGACACGTGGCGTCAACATGCCAAAGACAATATCAAGTATTTTCCCGTCAAACCCGTACCAAAACCCGTGCAAGATTATTACGGCAAGCTCATTCCGCTGACCATGACGCGCGGTGTGATGAATGTGTTTACCCCTGCCAAATGGGCGCTGACGCAAGCCACTCGCAAAGTCAAAGGTGCGATGGTTGACCCCATCTATGATGCGGATGACCTTAAAAACTGGGCGCTCATTAGCACCTCACTGGCAGCCGAGAATTTGATGCTCGCCTTCCGTGCGCACGGTTTTGATAGTTGCCCGATGGGGGGATTTGATGAGCCACAACTCAAAAAATTGCTTGACCTAAATGACCACCAGCATATTTGTATGGTGATTGCTGCCGGTGAGCGCGACGAGCGTGGTATCTATAGTGAGCAATACCGTTTTGAGCGTGAGCGCTTTATCGTTAAAGTGTAATTTTTATCCATTCAACCGATGTTTGTCATGGTAGCCATGGCAAAACCTGCTATTTTTTTTCAATGTTTTATCAGACGCTAAAGGAAACTTGAATGAGTCAACCGTCTTTTCAATCATTTGCTGATTTATTCCAATCATCAGAATTTATTCATCGTCATGTTGGTATTAGCCAAGATGAAAAAGAAGCAATGCTAAAAGCCGTCGGCGCTGATAGCATGGCAAGCTTTATTGAACAGACGGTGCCAGCTTCTGTACGTCTTAGCAAAGAGTTAGATTTACCCCTCAGTATGACTGAGCATGATGCCTTGGCAAAGTTGCGTGGGTTGGCGGATAAAATCAAGGTCAATAAAAGCTATATTGGCTTAGGCTATTATCCGACTCGCCTACCTGCCGTCATTGCGCGCAATGTGCTTGAAAACCCAGGCTGGTACACAGCTTATACCCCTTATCAAGCCGAGATTGCCCAAGGTCGTTTAGAGGCACTACTCAACTTCCAACAAGTTTGTATTGACTTATCAGGTCTTGAATTGGCGGGCGCAAGTTTGCTTGATGAAGCGACGGCGGCGGCTGAAGCGATGGCGATGGCAAAACGCGTGGGTAAAAGTAAATCTAACCAATTTTTTGTTGATAGCCGTATCTATCCTCAAACCTTAGATGTTATCAAAACCCGTGCCAAATATTTTGGTTGGGATATAGTGGTCGGTGATTTTGACGTTGCCAAGAATGGCGATTTCTTTGGCGCAATTTTCCAATATGTGGGCGCGCAAGGCGATGTGGTTGATTTAACTGATATCATCAGTGCAGTCAAAGCCAAAGGCACGCAAACAATCGTTGCCGCTGATGTGATGAGTCTGGTACTTCTTAAATCACCGGGTAGCATGGGTGCGGATGTGGCACTGGGTAACACCCAGCGCTTTGGCGTGCCGATGGGTTTTGGTGGTCCACACGCGGCTTATTTTGCCTTTAAAGACAGTGCCAAGCGCTCTGCCCCAGGTCGTATTATTGGCGTATCGGTGGATGCCCAAGGTAAACAAGCCTTGCGTATGGCACTACAAACCCGTGAACAACATATCCGCCGCGAAAAAGCCAACTCAAATATTTGTACATCGCAAGTGTTGCTAGCCAATTTGGCAGGGATGTATGCGGTGTATCATGGTCCTGAAGGCATCAAACGTATCGCCACCCGCATTCATGCGTTAGCAAGCGCTTTTGCCCAAGCCATCAAACAAGCTGGTATGTCGATTGTGCATGAGCAGTTTTTTGATACCGTGTTGGTCAATACCGAAGGTCAAACTGAGCAAATCTATCAAAATGCCCTCAATATCGGCTATAACCTGCGCAAAGTAGACGATAATCATATCGCCATTGCCTTTAACGAAACCAGTGATGCAGCAGATTTTGGTGTACTCACACAGTTATTCACAGGCGTAGCCGCTCAATTATCTGATGATATTAGCTTGTCTTTGCCAGCATCACTGCTACGTACCGATGCGATTTTAACTCATCCTGTCTTTAATCGTTATCACACCGAACATGAAATGCTGCGTTATTTGAAAAAGCTAGAAAACAAAGACTTGGCGATGAATCATAGTATGATTTCGCTGGGTAGCTGTACCATGAAACTTAACGCCACTAGCGAAATGCTACCGATTACTTGGAATGAATTTGCCAATGTGCACCCATTTGCGCCACGCGAACAAGTGGGCGGCTATATTGAAATGATTGAAGGCTTGCAAGAGCAACTCAAAGCCATCACAGGGTTTGACGCTATCTCTATGCAGCCAAATTCAGGCGCATCAGGCGAGTACGCAGGGCTATTGGCGATTCGTCGTTATCACGAAAGCTTAGGTCAACCCAACCGTGATATCTGTCTGATTCCGCGCTCAGCACACGGCACCAATCCTGCCACGGCACAGATGATGGGGATGGAAGTCGTCGTGGTAGCCACCGATGAGCGTGGTAACGTTGATATTGCTGACTTGACTGAAAAAGCGGAAAAATACAGCGACAATCTGGGCGCTTTGATGATTACTTACCCTTCAACACACGGTGTGTTTGAAGAAGGTATCCGTGATATCTGTGACTTGATTCATCAACACGGCGGTCAAGTGTATATGGATGGCGCTAACATGAACGCGCAGGTCAGTATGATGCAACCTGCGGATGTTGGTGCTGACGTCCTACACATGAATTTGCATAAAACCTTCTGTATTCCACACGGCGGCGGTGGTCCTGGTATGGGTCCCATCGGCATGAAATCACATTTGGCGCCTTTTATTGCCAACCACGTTGTATCTGCGGTGCCCAATGCCCAAGATGGCATGAGTGCGGTATCGGCTGCCCCGTTTGGTTCAGCCAGCATCTTGCCTATCTCATGGATGTATATCACCATGATGGGTCGTGATGGCTTGGTGCAAGCGACAGAAGCTGCGTTATTAAATGCCAATTACACGGCCATGAAATTAAAAGACCATTACCCTGTACTTTATAGTGGTGAAAATGGTCGCGTCGCCCATGAATGTATCATTGACATCCGCCCACTAAAAGCCGAAACAGGTATCACCGAAGTTGATATCGCCAAACGCTTAATGGATTACGGTTTTCATGCGCCAACCATGTCTTTCCCCGTGGCAGGTACTTTGATGATTGAGCCGACTGAGTCAGAAAGCAAAGAAGAGCTAGACCGCTTTATCTCAGCCTTAATTCAAATCAAAGCTGAGGCGATGAAAGTTAAAAACGGCGACTGGCCAGCAGATAACAACCCGCTAGTGAACGCACCACACACCGCACAAGTGGTGACCGGTGACTGGGATCGTCCATACAGCCGTGAAGAAGCCGCCTATCCACTCGCGTATGTACGCGACAATAAGTTTTGGCCATCGGTGAGCCGTATCGATGATGTGTATGGCGACAAAAACTTAATCTGTTCTTGCCCTGATATCTCAAGCTATGAGAATGGTGAAATCGCAGAGTAAACATCATTCAACACTTAACCTATTTTTTACAAAAGCCATGCAAAAATGTGTGGCTTTTTGCTATAAAGGCAATTGCTAGTCAAAAAAATTCTGCTATGATGCAGGGGACTCAAAAAAATTGTAATCACCACGCGTTATTTTACACCCATCATAAGTCAAGGATGACATTATGTTTAGTACCATTGCGATTATTATTTCGCTCTTTCTATTAATGTATTTTGCCTATCGCGGCTATTCTGTATTAATTTTAGCACCTTTGATGGCCACCTTAGCGGTTGCGCTGTCAGGTGATATTCTAAGCTCATTGCCTATCTATACCACCGTTTTTATGAAAGCGTTGAGTGGCTTTTTATTGAAGTTTTTTCCCATATTTTTGCTCGGGGCGGTGTTTGGTCAGCTCATGGCAGATTCTGGGGCTGCCACAGCGATTGCCAGAACGGTGGTTAGTAAATTAGGCGCGAATAAAGCCATACTGGCTGTGGTTTTGGTCTGTGCAATTTTAACCTATGGCGGTGTGTCACTGTTTGTGGTGGCTTTTGCCATTTATCCGATTGCTAAAGATTTGTTCAAGTCAGCAGAGGTGCCAAAAAGGCTGATTCCAGGGGCGATTGCGTTAGGGTCATTTACCTTTACCATGACGGCGTTACCCGGGACACCGGCCATCCAAAATGCCATTCCCATTCCCTATTATGGTACCAATGCCTTTGCCGCACCCATATTGGGTATTATTGGTTCGCTTGTGATGTTTGGTTTGGGCATGTTGTGGCTGCAGCGACGCGCCCATAGCGCCAAAACGGCTGGCGAGGGATATGGTATTCATGAAGATGATGAGCTGCATGCTGATAACCTAGACCCCCATCACACCTCTTTTATGGTGGCGATGATTCCTTTGGTATTGGTCATCGGCATAAATGCTTTGTTAACGTATGCGGTTTTTCCGAGTATGGATTTCTCTGCACTGCAAGCGCAGTTTAAAGACTTGGATATCAAGGGCGCTTTGGGACTTTGGTCAATCATTATCGCTTTAGTCACGGCGATTATTGCGTTGATTGTGCTGCGCTTGGGCAAATGGAAAAATTTGCAACACAGTCTTAATAAAGGCACTTATAGCTCCATGTTACCTATTTTTAATACAGGTTCAGAAGTCGGTTATGGTGCGGTGATTGCGACATTGGCGGGTTTTGCGGTGTTACGTGATAGCGTGTTAAATCTATCGCCCAATAACCCATTAATCTCAGAAGCCGTGGCTATGACTACCTTAGCGGGCATCACCGGTTCTTCTTCTGGGGGTTTGAGTATCGCGCTGCCCATTTTAGGCAAAGAATATTTGGCACAGGCAGTGGCGCATGGGATAAATCCTGAGTTATTGCATCGTGTCGCGGTAATGGCAGCAGGTGGCTTAGACACGCTACCCCATAGTGGTGCGGTGATTACGTTATTTGCCATTTGCCATTTGACTCACAAGCAATCTTATAAAGATGTCGCCATGGTGACGATGGCAATTCCGCTGATTGCGGTGACGGTGGTTATTGCTTTGGGTACGATGTTGGGTTCGTTTTAAGCGGTTTATTTTTAACCTGTTTATTTTTAAGCCATTTAGTAGTAAAAAATCCCACTCAGCGGTGGGATTTTTTCATTTATTCAGCGGTCGTTTCATGCTCGTTAGATGGCGGTTTTTTGGCAATCACCGTATCCAAAATGGGTAAAATCTCTGCCATAATCCACGCTTTGCGCCACCCATTAAGCCAAGGGCTCAACGCCGGTTTTTCTGCTGCGACGGCGTAAGCATACAGCTCTGACAGCCATTTTTTTCGCATCAATACTGTCTCATCAATTGACAGGGTTTGCCCATGCTGCTTAATCGCTTTTTCCAGTTGTTTTTGCACATCGCTAGACAGACTGCGATACGGTAAGGGCAATAGGGCTGGATAGGCTGCGTCATCTTCTTTTCGCACCTTATCAATCAGCGTCAAAATCTCTTGCCCATACATGCGAATCACATTGGGCTTGATACTGGTAAAACCTAACTGCTTCATACTAAAAGGCGGTTTTTCGACGATTTCACGGAGCGCCTGCGGGCGCAGGATAAAAGTGCGTGGTCTATTGATTGATTTGGCAAGTTGTTCGCGCCATTCGCATAGAGTTTGCAGCATTGCCAGTTGCTCGCGATTATCGCGGTAATCAGCGACACTCAAGTACAAGGCGTTATCAGGCGTGCTAAAGTTGGCAAAAATTTCTTGGGTATAGCTTTGACAGTCTTCAACCGCATATTGCCATAAACCTTGCTCGATCAACTGTGTTTTGATGGCCACAAACATCGGCAATAAATAACGCACATCGTCTACCGCATAGCTTTCTTGCTCAGGTGTTAATGGACGCTGCAACCAATCTGATTGGCTTTCACCTTTATCTACATGCACAGCAATTGTTTCTTGCAGCGATTTTTGATAGCCAAGCGAGTTTTCACCGGTCAAAAAACCCAAACCAATTTGGGTATCAAACACATTACGCAGCGCAGGCAAGTTGGAGAGTAAGTAATAAATCCCCAAATCCTCGCCACACGCATGTAACACCACGGTGGGTATATCCGCTAACACTTCCCAAAACTCTTCTAAATACAGCTTGGGCGCGTCAATCAAATAAATCGCTTTGCCTGTATTGATTTGAATCAGCGCAAGAATGGGAAAAAAAGTATCGCGCTTGATAAACTCAGTGTCTAACGCAATGGTATCAACTTGCTCTAGGTCATCGAGCAGGGCAAAAAGCGCATCCTGAGTTTTCACCCAATGGATTGGCAAGTCATGAAGTTGTTGTAATTGGGCTGGGCTTAACGGATTTTGGATGAGCATAACTTGGGTCTTGTGGACGGATAATTTAAGCGTATTTTATGATGAATCTAGGATTTTGTCTTGTCAAACTAATGAAAAGATTTTATAACCGTCCACGATTTTGCAGGGCTTGACCCAGTGTCATACTATCTAAATACTCAAGCTCGCCGCCCATCGGAATCCCTTGGGCAATCCGGCTGATATGAGTGACGTAAGGCTTGACCGCTTCACTGATAAAATGCGCGGTGGTTTGCCCTTCTACCGTGGTACTGGTTGCCAAGATGATTTCTTCTACGGGAGTTTGCGCGGCTTGGTGTTGCTTTAACAGCCCAATCAGCTGATTGATGCCAAGCTGCTCCACGCCAATGCCATCAATGGGTGATAAATGCCCGCCAAGCACAAAGTATTTACCGTTAAAATTGGCGGTTTGCTCGATTGCCATCATGTCTGCTGCCGTCTCTACGATACAAAGTACGCGCTCATTGCGGCGCGGATCGCTACATATCGGGCAAATATCCTCATCTGATAAACCACGGCATACTTGGCATTGCTTGATATCATGCATCGCCACAATCAAGGCTTCGCCCAGTGCTTGACCTTGCGGGCGTTTATAGCTAAGCAAGTGCAGTGCCATCCGCTGGGCAGATTTAGGTCCGACTCCAGGCAGCACTTTGAGTTGTTTTACAAGTTCATCAAATTTTGGCGTAAGCATAGGCGCATTCTTATAAAAATGATAAAAAATAAAAAAAGCTGACAATGAATTATCAGCTTTTTATGGGGGTTTGACTGCCTAATCGCAAGGCAATTTTCCACTATTTTATAGCGCTACTTTATAGCTTTATGGATAGCCCTAGTGGGTTTAAAATAAACCATTCATGCCTGGTGGTAAGCCCATGCCGTTGGTGGCACTCGCCATTTCAGTCTCGTGTAGTTCATCGGCCTGACGTACGGCATCATTGATAGCAGCCGCAATCAAATCTTCAATCATATCAGGGTCGTCTTGCAGTAGGCCTGGATCGATTGATAAACGTTTGACCACATGGCGACCATTCATGGTGACTTTCACCAAGCCACTACCCGCTTCGGCATGCACTTCTTTTTCTGCCAGTTTTTTCTTGGCATTTTCAACGTTTTTTTCGACTTGCTTTTGCATCATTTGCGCTTGTTGCATGAGGGCTTGTAAGTTCATGAGTGTTCCTGTTTGTTTCTAATGTTGGTGGCTCATTGTAGCGAATTTGACCGCAAACTGTCTATTGCTAATCGTTAGTGCAAACTG
The DNA here is from genome assembly GCF_031975715.1 of Moraxella sp. CTOTU46711. Lineage (NCBI taxonomy): Bacteria > Pseudomonadati > Pseudomonadota > Gammaproteobacteria > Moraxellales > Moraxellaceae > Moraxella > Moraxella sp. CTOTU46711. The sequence continues at coordinate 11,059 of NZ_DALYMP010000001.1, read as the reverse complement.
CTAATCTAAAATCACTCACATAAAAATGCTAAGATAACCTCACTACCATAAACCCATTAACAGCAAAAAACCACGACTATGACAACAACTGTACCCCAATCGCTAGAGGTCGCTCTCTATAAAGCCGCTAGTGTTATTAAATGCGCCCAAAATATTGTCATCCTGACGGGGGCAGGTGTCTCGGCTGAAAGTGGTATTTCGACTTTTCGGGATAAACTTACCGGACTGTGGCAACAATACCAAGCCGAATATTTGGTCAGCATTCAAGCATTTGAAAATGAGCCTGCCTTGGTGTGGCAATGGCACCAATGGTGGCGAGGGCAAATCGCCGATAAACAGCCCAATCCTGCCCATTTTGCGTTGGGTGAATGGCAAGCATTGGCAAAGCAGCAAGGCAAAATTTGGACGCTGTTTAGCCAAAATGTCGACAATCTGCATGAGCAAGGCGGTGCCACGGTGGCAAAACTGCATGGGGATTTGGCCAAAAATCGTTGTCATGATTGCGGCAAGCCGTATGCCAAAGCCATTGCTATCACAGACACTGAGCTAAAGCATTGTGAATGCGGCGGTTTGATTCGCCCGGATATTGTATGGTTTGGCGAGATGTTGCCACAGGAGGCTTGGCAAACGGCAGAAACGGCAACGCTCAATTGTGATGTATTGGTGAGTATCGGCACATCAAGCGTGGTCTATCCTGCGGCGGGCTTGATTGATTTGGCAAAACAACGTGGCGCAACCGTCATCGAGATTAATCCCAATCCGACCCACACCACAGCGGTTGACATCGTGTTACCCGACAACGCAGGGAAAATATTGCCGTTATTGGTCAAGGCGCTGAAATAAAAAAGTCAGATAAAAAAGCGCAATAAAACAGTGACATAAAAAAGCCAGTAAATTTTGCTACTGGCTTTTGGGTTCTAGCTAATGGGTTTTGGCTTTCTGTTAGGCGAGTGTATCCAAACCGCGTTTTAAATCAGCGATAATATCGTCAACATCTTCAAGCCCCACCGAGAAGCGAATTAAGCCTTCGCTCACGCCTGCCTCGATTCTTGCTTCAGGTGTCATGCGAAAATGGGTCGTCGTCGCAGGATGGGTAATGGTGCTTTTGGCATCGCCTAGGTTATTGGTAATCGAAATCATGTTGGTACTATCGATAACATGCCAGGCTGCCGCTTGGTCAGCCACCTCAAAGCCAATAATGGCGCCAAACGCACCGCCTTGCACATTTTTGAGTGCGGTGTGTTGGCGTTTAGCGATGTCATGGGATGGGTGATCGGGCAAGCCTGAAAAATGCACTTTGCTGACTTTTGGGTGATTGTGCAAAAATTTAGCGATTTGATTGGCATTTTCACAGTGGGCTTTCATACGCAGTGACAAGGTTTCTAGACCCTTTAGCAATACCCACGCATTAAATGGCGATAGACTGATCCCACCGGTACGCACTACCCCAAAGGCTTTTTCCATCAAGTCATTGTTACCGACCAGTGCACCGCCTAGCACACGACCTTGACCATCAATATATTTACTGGCGGAATGCAATACCACATCCGCACCCAACATCAAAGGTTTTTGAATGGCTGGGGTTGCAAAGCAGTTATCGACGATTAATAGCGCATCGTGGTCATGCGCGAGCCTTGATAAAAAGCTTAAATCGGCAATTTGCGCCAAAGGATTGGAAGGGCTTTCGCAGTACAGCACCTTGGTATTTGGCTGCATCGCCTGCTGCCAAGCGTCATTGTCAAAACAGTCTACATAACTCACCTCAACGCCAAACGCTTTAAAGTAGGTATCAAACAGGGCGACCGAGGAGCCAAATAATTGCTTGGCTGCTAGCAGATGGTCACCTGCTTGAAGGTACGCCAAACACATGGTCAAAATTGCGCCCATGCCTGATGCGGTTGCCACGCAGCGCTCGCCTTCCTCTAAAGCTGCCAATCTACGTTCAAAAGCGCGCACGGTCGGATTGGTATGGCGCGAGTAGACATTGCCTTTTTTATTGCCATTAAAATGGTCTGCTGCTTCTTGGGCATTTTTATATACGTAGGAGCTAGTGGTAAAAATCGCTTCGTTATGTTCGCCTTCATCGGTACGGTGGTAACCGCCGCGCACGGCGATGGTTTGGTCGGCATACTCTAGGCTTAAATCAAGTGCATCACTTTGCCAGTTGGGGTCTAATTGGGTCATAATGTTACATCTTTTGTGCATCAAATAAATTATGATAGCATAAGTTGGATTTGACGGTGGCTTTCAAGTCAGTATTTTACGCAAAAACGCCATGACAACCAACTTTTCTTAGGTGAGTGCCACGTTAATTAGTGATTTTTTTAAAAGGATTCAGGCTTTGGTAGCAGCATTTTATTCGGTATCTGTTGGCTTTGTCAGACTAGCATCGCAAAAACTCACCACCAAAATTGTGACGTTTTGCTTGCCATTGCTACTTACCGCTTGCCAAATGTTGCCGAACAACCCCCATATCGCCGCTACGCCAACTGTATCAATGCAGTTGCCAAGTGCGCAAAAATTTTCCGAAAAATCGCGTATACAAGGTCAATATTTAATCAGCCGTATCAGTGCTAGCAAAAACCCCTCACCGAGCAAATTTTCCGGTTACTATCCGCTGATTGATAGCAGTGATGCGTTCGCCTCACGCAGTATTTTGACCGAAATGGCTCAGCAAACCATCGATATCCAATACTATATTTGGCACAACGATGCAGCAGGGCAATTGATGCTCAAAGACTTGTACCAAGCCGCCAATCGTGGTGTCAAAGTACGACTGTTACTCGATGATTTGAACACCAATCCGGAACTTGACCAACAGCTACTCGCCTTTGCTGCGCATCCTAATATCCAAGTGCGATTGATTAATCCCAAAGTGGTGCGCGGCTTTACCCCCGCCAATTTTGTGGTAGCACTGCCCCGCTACCAACGCCGCATGCACAATAAAAGCATGACCTTTGACCGCCAGTTATCCATCATTGGTGGGCGCAATATTGGCGATGAATATCTGCGTAAAGATAGCATCGCTGAGTTTGCTGATTTGGATGTTTTGCTTGCCGGCAAAGTGGTCAACCAAATCAATGATAGTTTTGAAGATTATTGGGATAGCCCTCTATCGTATGATATCGAACGTTTGGTCAGACCCTCAAAAAACCCCGATCGTAATAAAAGCGATGAGCCATTTTTGGGGACTTTGACTGCGATTGCACCGATAAACAGCCAGTCCCATCTGCATAAAAGCTCGCAACTTTACCGGGTACAAAATGGCGCAATAGTCGATAAACAACTGTATAACAAAAAAATCCAATTTCGTTGGCAACCAATGGAATTTTTGGCAGATGATGTCAAAAAACTGCTTAATCAAGATGATAAAGATAGCCGATTGGTATCACAGCTTCGGGCACGTATTGGCACCCCAAAACAGCAATTGACCATTGTCTCATCGTATTTTGTACCCACTGACTTGGGCGTGCTGCAGCTAAGCAAACTCATGGAAAACGGGGTAAAAATCAATATTTTTACCAACTCGTATGAATCAACCGATGTGCCTATCGTGCATTCAGGGTATAACGTGGCACGCGTGCCGATGCTCAAAGCAGGGATTGGACTGTATGAGCTAAAATCCTCTGCCGATGCAGACTTTCGCCGCAAAAAACGTAGCTTATATCGCAGTAAGTATAGCACCAGTTTGCATACCAAAGCCTTTGCGGTGGATGACAAATATACGTTTATCGGTTCTTACAATGTGGATCCGCGCTCTGCCAACATCAATACCGAGCTTGGTGTGCTGATTGAAGATAAAGCGCTTGCCAAATCCTTTCATAATACGTTTGATAACTCCATGCTCAATGTCAGTTATCGCGTGCATCTTAAGGATAATGAACAACTGATGTGGCAAACCCATGATGATAAAACCAATAAAAAGCTTATCAGCTTGGATAAAGAGCCGCATATGACGTTTGTCAATGGACTTTGGCTAAAGATTTTTTCTGCCTTGCCATTTAAGCGCTTATTGTAAGCGGCTATATTACAAAAAACACACATTTTTGATAGTAAAAATAGTATCAAAATCACTATAGTATGCGGTTTCAAAAAGTAATATATCTCAACTGTTAAATCATGACGTTTGCTTGTAATATTTATTTAAATAATTAAATTTATTGCAGTTTTGATAAATTATTGTTCAAATTGTCAAGTGATTTAAATTGTCAGGTGAATAATGACGAATTTAATTCTTTAGCGCGTTAGATAACCTATTTGTCCATTAATTATAAAGCTTGTAAACCTTTAGCCAGCTTCTAGGTAATATTGTCGACTATGCCATTTTTTCATGATGCCAACGAAGAAATTAGGGATTTAAATCGCTACGAAAAAAACGTGGTGTATTTAACGATTTTTGGGGCTTTTTTTGCTTCCTTTGATTTTACGATTTATTTTTATTTTAATGATAGTATCAATCAAGCTTTTTTCCCAGAAAATATACCTGAGTCGTTAAAGTCGATTTGTTTTTTGCTGCTGATTTTAGCCGGTTATATGTCAAGACCGCTAGGCGGTTTGATATTGGGTGATATCGGCGATCGCTATGGCAGAAAACATGTGTTGCTGTATAGTTTGCTATTGGTGGGTGCGTCTGGTTTAGTGATTGCCTGTTTGCCTACCTATCATCATATCGGTGTGGCAGCGATTGTTCTCATGCTATTATTGCGTTTAATTCAAGGCTTTGGCTATGGGGCTGAGGTACCCGCTTCATGGGTATATATTGCTGAGCATATGCCCCGGCGTCAATTAGGATCAGTGTGTGGCGGTCTTATTAGTGCACTGATTTTGTCGACTTTGATGGGCAATATTTTAAGCTCCACGTTATCAAATATGCTCACCCCTACCCAGATGCAATCATATGGTTGGCGTATTCCTTTTGTCATCGCCAGTATCGGTACGCTATTTGCAGTACTTTTACGAGCCAAGCTTGAAGAAACCCCGCTTTGGCTGATGGCTAAGTCTAAAAATCGCTTGGTTAAACGTCTGCCGATACGCCGAGCTATTATCAAATACCGTTATGGTACGGTGATGACGCTGGGTTTGTCCTGGTTTACCGCCAGTGTTTATTTGACGATTTATTTGCTTTTGCCGATTTTGGGCATCCAGTTTTTTGATGTCGATACCAGTTTGATGATGATATCCAATGGAGTGGGTATTATCTTTGGTGGATTGGGGGCTTTAACGTATGGTTATTTTGCCGATCGTTTTAACTCAGGTCGTGTATTTACTTTAGGCTGTATATTTTTAAGCATAGCCAGTATTGTTTTCTTTATTTCACTGAAAAACAGTAGTGAGCTATTACTGATTAATTATGCAATTTTAGGTTTTTTCTCTGGCGTGATTGGCTTAGTCCCAAGTATTTGTGTGCGTCTGTTTCCAGTGAGTGTACGCCTAAGCGGTATTAGCTTTACCTATAACGTGGCGTATGCATTGACAGGCGCATTATTGCCTGTGCTATTGGTTTATTTTTCACGCAAATTAATGCTTTCGAGCGCATTGTATCTGGTGTTTGTCTGTGTGATTGGCATCATCATGGGTATATTGTTGACCAATTTGCATGGTTTGTATCGCATGGAAGATAAGCGGCTGATGAATTCTTGAGTTTTTTCATCGCTGATAGTTGTTTTGCCATCGCTTTTTTTAGCGCCCGCTTTTATTGATTAGCTGATAGATTAGCTATAGATTAGCCACTTTTTTTGAATATTTGCCGATGACCCTGCCTATGACTACCATGCAGCATAAACGATTGTCCACCGCACCGATGATTGATTGGAGTACACGGGATTATTGTTACTTTGCTCGATTATTCAATCCTTATACCTACCTTTATACTGAAATGATCAGTACCTCTGCGATATTGCAGGGAGATACAGACTATCAGCTGCGATTTTATCCCAATGAACACCCTTTGGTGCTTCAGCTTGGCGGCTCAGACCCTGACGAATTGGCACGCTGTGCAAAAATCGGACAGGACTACGGTTATCATGAAATCAACCTAAATGTCGGCTGCCCGTCCGATCGGGTACAACATTACAAAATCGGGGCTTGCTTGATGGCAGAGCCCAAATTGGTGGCAGATATTGTCTCTGCGATGCGTGATGCGGTGGACATTCCCGTCACTGTCAAGCATCGCATTGGGATTGATAATTTTGATAGTTATGAGTTTATGGCGGATTTTGTGGATCATGTGGTGAAAGCAGGTTGTCAGCATGTCATCGTCCATGCGCGCACCGCTTGGCTACAAGGCTTAAGCCCTAAACAAAATCGTGAAATTCCGCCCCTTCGCTATGAGGATGTGTACCGCTTAAAGCAGGATTTTCCCGATGTATTTGTGGAAATCAATGGCGGTATCACCACTATTGATGACATCAAAGCCCATCTGACGAAAGTCGATGGCGTGATGATTGGGCGGGAAGCTTATCACAACCCTTATATTCTAGCCGAAGCCATGCAGCTGTGGGGCGAGCCTGTGCCTAGCCGAGCAGATATTTTTTATCAGTTGCTAGATTTTTTGGCAGCCAGTGACGCGCGTGGTACACCCTTGACGGTCATTATGCGCCATTATTTGGGCTTGTTTCAAGGATTGACAGGCAGTCGTAAATGGCGTCAGGCACTTAGCGGGCAAAAATCCCTCTCGGTCGCCCAAGTTCGTGAAGCCGGTGAAGCGGTATTGGCGTTGAATAATGGCTAAAAGTTAGCTAAAAAAGACTAGCCGTACAAATATTGCCCCATCGCCAAACCATTATTCATCATATGCAACACCACAGGCAATAACAGTGACCCTGACATGATACGCCCATAGCTAAATAACATCGCTAGACAAAAAATCCCCAACAACTCGACCACACCGTATTGCATATGAATCACCGCAAATAGGATGCTGGTTAGCACACTGGCACCCCACATACCAACCTTTGAGCTGGCAAGCCCTGTCCACATAAACCCGCGAAATATCACTTCTTCATAAATCGGCGCAAAAACCACCATCGCCATTACCAGCAGCCACCGTGGATGCGCGGACTCGGCAAGATTGTCCATAAACATCATCGGCTCGCGACCCAGCCAGACGGTGACTAGGTTGATGATAACATTTAGCACAATCAGCAGCGCGCTACATTGTAACAACTGATACCAAGTAAAGGGTTTAAGGGCAAGATAATCTTTGATACGGCTTTTTTTAAATCGGATAAACAAATAAACGCAGCCTATCACCATGGCTAAGGTAAAGCCTAGCGATAGACTCATTAAGGTGCCGTTTTCACTGCCCTGCAACACTTTTTCAGCGATATCCAAATTTGCTGCATCTTGTAGCACCCATGGTGCAAATAACACCATGCCAATCAATTGACTGGCAAAAAACACCGCCAATAACACCATAGATAGCACAATGGTTTTAGGCAAATCGTAGATGGGGGTGCTAGGCTGTAACGATAGATTTTGCACATTAAATCCTTTAATGGACATTTGTGTTGTTACTGGATATCATGATTGACTGAGTGAATAAGCGCTTTGATTCGTTCAACCGTACTGGCTGGGTATTCTAGCGGAAACATATGTCCGCCTTCATGCACTTCAAAATCAATGCCCATACGCTGTTTGACCAGCGCAGGAAACCCACGTTTGAAAAACAGGCTATCTTTACCAATTATTTGCTTGGCAGGGAGAGCCGGCGGATGGTTAGGTTTTTGCCAGTATAGTGAAGGATTGGTACGAAACACCGCTACTTCCACCGCTTTTGGAATGGTAAGCGTCACTTGCCCATCTGCAGTATCAGTCAAGCCATAACGAATAAAATCATTAAAACAGCGCTCATCAAAGTGTCGATAGAATGCTTTATGCCGCAGATGCTCGTAGGCGACTTCACGGCTTGGCCATATATCACGGCGATGGCTTGATAGACCTGCAGGCGTGAGCCTATCTACCAACCGTGGGCTAAAGCGTTTTGCCCAATGTAGTGCCATTGAATAGTAGCCATGAATGAGCGGTGGGTCTAAGGCAATCACTTGGCTAAATAGCTCGGGCGCCTGATAGCTGGCTTGCAGCGTACACAATGCGCCAAGCGAATGCCCTAGTCCGATGACCTTGGTTTGCTCGCGCGCGCTTAAGTGCGCTTGGATGCTATCAATCACTTGTTGGGTCAGTTTTTGCCAATGATTATCAACCGGATAACGCGGGTCAATGCCTAGCGCTGGAATATAGACAATATCAAATTCATCACTCAGCAAATCAAACAGATATTGATAGCTCCGTGATGGAATCCCATTGGCATGCGCAAAGTGTATCAAGGGTTTTTGCGCTATCGCTCCTGTCTGCCCTGCCTCTCCTATCTCTATTATGCCCTGTATGCCTGTCGCTAGCGTTGGCGCAGAAGGCAAACCATTGGCTAGCGGATGCTGGCTCGTCTCAGATGACATGGTTATTGCATCCCTTTATCATTTGCAGCAGCTTGAGTTAATTGGCTAGCAAAGCCTTTGGAGACCGTTTCGCCAAACCCATAGCCGATTTGGCTAGCAAATTTACCGAACACTTTTTTCACTGGGTCTTCTGGGTTATATTCCACTACATTGTCTAGTTTTAGCTGAGACTCTAGGGTGCTGATGCCGCCTTTTTTATCCGCCAAACCGAGATTAATCGCTTGCTCACCACTCCAAAACAACCCGGAAAAAAGCTGATTGGCGTCAGGATTTTTGAGGCGATTGCCGCGACCTTGTTTGACAGCATTAATAAAGTGGGCGTGGGTGTTATCAAGGACACTTTGTACATGCTGGCGCTCAAAATCGGAGAGCGGGCGACTCATGCTTAAAATATCTTTGTGCGCACCGGCCGTCATGGTGCCATCTTTAACGCCTAGTTTATCCATCAAACCTTGGACATTGTAGCTTGGCATAATCACGCCGATTGAGCCGACCAAGCTTGAGGGATTGACCCAAATTTCATCAGCCGCAGAAGCGATATAATACGCGCCTGAAGCACCCATATCTTCGATAACGGCATACAGTTTTTTGTTAGGATGGGCTTTTCTCAATTCGATCATGGTTTGCCAGATTTCATCGGATTGTACAGGCGAGCCACCCGGTGAGTTGATGCGTAACGCCACCGCTTGCGCTTGGTCGTTGTTAAACGCTTCCGTCAATGCCTCGCCCACCGCTTGACTATTGGCTTCATTGTCGCTGCTGATGACGCCTTTGACATCGACGACGGCTAAATGCGGATTGGTCATATCGATATCACTCATGCCACTTTTGGCAGAGCCACTACAGCCTTTTGCTACCAACGCGCCAAACAGTAGCACATAGCCCAAGGTGATGAGCTTAAAGAAAATACCCCAGCGTCTTGCACGGCGCTGCTCCACAAGACTTGCCATCAGGGTTTTTTCTAGCAATTGCCATTCTTTGCCTGCGTATGGCGCATTGGGTGGCAAATTTTGCGTATGGTTTGGATGAACAGGTGGCTTTGACTGCGAGGGTTGGTTGGGATCGGGTGGCCAATTATCTGACATAAAAATTCCTTAGCAATATGTAATCTACCGCCCATGATAGGGGGAAGCGGTCAAAATTACAATCACTCCCTTGTAGCCAAATCGTCAATTATCAGTCCGTATCATCTGGGGCGAGCGTGTAAATTACCGCGCCCACTTGATCGGCATACAGGACTTCGAATGGGTGGTCTGCAGGCTTATCCACTGACCAACTTGCCAGTGATAATTGGCTATCTTCGCCCAGTTTTTGCGACTTATACGCGCCTGTCACCACATGCAGTAAGGAAGGTTTTGTCAATACTAGCCACGATGGTTTAATAGATAAATTATAAGGCTGAATGAGTAAATGCGTCGCCGATACTGTGCATAATTTTTCAGTCATTTGCATCGGGATATCACTATTACCTGCCAACATCAGTACATCGTAGGGTTTGCTTGCTGGTGGCTTGAAACGGATGCGAATATAACAGGTTTGGGTCGCTAGCTTTTGCTCATCGGTTAAGGCTAAATCCAAGTGCCATCCCGACACCGCTGTCACTTCCAAGCCATCTTGTTGCCAACGTTGCGCGGTTTGGCAGCTGCGAGGTGTAATCGCACGAAAACTTGCAGATACAGCCTTATCTGTCACATCAAGCCTACTGTGTTCGACATCATACCCTGCCAGCCAGTAGACTTTAACAGGTACATGGGTTGCCAGTTGTTGTACCAGCTCATTGACGCGGACACTGGGCGTTTGACTAATCACCGCAGTTAATCGATGAACCTGCTGATTTGCCAACAGCGGATAAATATCATGGTTCAACAGCGAACTGATTTCTTCATCAACCGAAACATTACGGATAGCTTGTTTGGTTTTCAAAAAATTGGGTTTATCCACCTGAGTGGCTTTGACTTGATTGTCGGACAAAATAAGCCAGCTATCATCGCCTTTCTTTAATAAACTGATGACCAGTTTAGGGTTATCACCAACGGCTAGAGTCGGTTTGTTGTTACTTAAACTTCGCTGCTGCAGTGGCAATAATATCAATAGGATAGCCAGTGGCAATATAAGCATTCTAGGCAACAAGCCTTTTAACAACCCCAGTAACGCAATGAACAAACACAGGGCAAGCTGCGTTTGTGACAAGGCGAAAAATGATTGTTTGGCAACACCCGTGTCGATAAGCTGGTTGAGCAAAAAGTGAAATAGATTGAGCAGGGTTGTTAGCATCGACCAAATGATTTGACTCAGCCAATCGCCCACCACAGGTAGCCCACTAACGACGCCTGCCAACATATCCAAGGGTACAACCACCAAGCCTAAAAATGGTACGGCTAGCAAGTTTACCAAGATGCCGATGACTGATACTTTGCCAAAAAACCAGACCACGATGGGCAGCATCCAAATAAATAGCCAAATTTGCAGTTTTAATAATGCCTTGAATTGATGGCTTATGATTTTAACAAAACCACTCAGCACATCGCTGCGTGCAGTAGGCGCTAGTAAATGACTAACATCCTTAATTTCAATGGCGCTAACTGTCCCTATTGTCTCGCTAAATT